>CALMSR010000014.1 GCA_937872465.1 uncultured Paracoccaceae bacterium | reverse complement strand
CCGGCCGAGTGAATCACGGTTCGACGAAAACTGACAGGTAAATGCGGGTGCCCAGGTGATGGAAGGCATCGCCGCCATCCACCGGCGGCACCCGATCCCGCTCTGAACCCGCTCTGGACCCGGTCTCAGCCGGGCTGGCCCACCGCGAAGGTGGCGATGATCGCGCCGCCCGCGTCGAGCAGTTCCAGCCTTTCCCCGACGATCCGCCATGTCGTCGTCTGCGCGAGCACGTCGGTCAGCGCCGCTTCCCACTCGGCCAGCGGCGGCGGGCAGGCCATGCGCGTCGAGGCGGCCTCGCCGAAGCTCAGCCCGGCGCCGTCGAGATCGAAGCCGCCGACCAGCTGGTTGCAGCCGACGGATGCCGCGAATCGGGCGCCATCGGACATTCCGAGGCGAAGCTGCGGCCGGCGCGGCCCCTCCGCGCCCGACAGATCGAAGCCGTGCAGCGTCAGGATTCTCCAGTCGGTATCGATGAGGGGCAGGCTGCCCATCTTTCCCTCGCAGGCTTCTCCCGGCCAGACGCCGACGAAGCGCGAGACATGAACCACGCTCTCGACACCGCCCTCCGCCGTCGGCCGCTCGATGATCCGGCCTTCGAAACTGGCCATCAGCTCGCCATCCGGCTCGGCCCCCGCCGCGAGATAGGCGTGTTCGAGCGCGGAATACTCGCCCTCCACGGCGATGGGGAGCGTCCTTCCGGTGCGGCAATCCACGAAATGCGCATCGTCGGCCATGTAGGTGATCAGGCCGCGAAGCTGCGTCGTCGCCGTCTGCGGCACGTCCGCTTTGGGCGCTGGGGCGGGCGCGCGGGCGCGCGGCCTCTGGCCGGTTTCGGCGACCCGCAGGAGGCTCTCGCCGGATGCCCCGCCGGCACGATCGCCAACCCTGACCAGAAGGACGGCGACGGAGCTGCCCGCACCCCGCGTCAGCACCGCATAATGCGTCTCCGTCGTGAAGCGCAGCCGCCCGTCGACCCGGATCGAAGCCCGGACGGCGTATTCATGCCGAGTGTCGATGACCGATCTGTCGAAAGGAATGCGAAAGTGGTAAGGAGGATTGCCGGGATTCCTGGTCTCGACCCGGCCGATCTCGATGGAAGGGGCGTCCGCGCGGCTCACATCCTCAAGAACCGCCTCGAAGACGGCCTGCGGGGGCATGGCGATGCGTTCGCGGTAGGTTGCGACACCTTCGACCATCCCGTCTTCGCTCGCGAGCGCGGGTGCCGCGGCCAGCAGGAAGGCGGCCGCCAGCCTGAATTGTTGCCCGATCATTCCTCAACCTTGCCCTGGTCTTTGCGGCAATCTGCCAGCTATCGCCGTTGTGGCCAATCCCCGATGGGTCGGTCGCGCGTCACAATTGCTTGCCTTCTCCGGGAAGAAAGGCGCGCGGGGAATTTGACCGCTGGTAGCGGCGATGTCAGAGCTGCGCCATCACCTCGTCCGAAACTTCCATGTTCGCCGTCACCGACTGGACGTCGTCGTCGTCCTCGAGCGCCTCGATGAGCTTCATCAGGCTCTGCGCCGCCGCGAGATCGAGCTCGGTCGTCGTCTGCGGCCGCCAGACCAGCCGGGTGCTCTCGGCCTCTCCGAGTGCGGCCTCGAGCGCGGCGGAGACGTCGTTCAGGTCGGTGTCGGCACACCAGACCACGAAGCCGTCCTCGCCGCTCTCCACATCCTCGGCCCCGGCCTCGAGGGCCGCCATCATGACGTCATCCTCGGACCCGGCCTCGTTTGGATAGGTGATCTGGCCCTTGCGGTCGAAGAGGAAGGCCACCGATCCGGTCTCGCCGAGATTGCCGCCGCGCTTGGTGAAGGTCGAGCGGACGTTCGAGGCGGTACGGTTGCGGTTGTCGGTCATCGCCTCGACGATGATCGCCACGCCGTTCGGGCCGTAGCCCTCGTAGCGGATCTCCTCGTAGGTCTCGGCATCCCCGCCGGTCGCCTTCTTGATGGCGCGGTCGATGTTGTCCTTGGGCATGGAATTGGCCTTCGCCTCCTTCACCGCCAGGCGCAGCCGCGGGTTCTTGTCCGGATCGGGATCGCCCATCTTGGCCGCGACGGTGATCTCCTTGGAGAGCCGCGAGAACAGCTTGGAACGCGCCGCATCCTGGCGGCCCTTGCGATGCTGGATATTGGCCCATTTCGAATGCCCGGCCATGGCGCGCTCCGTTCGTGTCTAGGGAGGGGTCGGGGCTGTATAGGCGAGGCCCGCGCCGAGGTTCAAGTGCACAGAACCGCGAGGGATAACGCCTCCTCCGGCCTTCTCCGGGCACGGCCCGTCCGCCGCGCGATCGGGCCCGTCAAGGATGGAGCGGCCAGAACAGCGGGATCAGCAGGCAGGTCGAGATGCCGAAGATCACGTTCATCGGGATGCCGATGCGCATGAAGTCGGTGAAGCGGTAGCCGCCGGGCCCGTAGACCAGCGTATTGGTCTGGTAGCCGATCGGGGTGGCGAAGCTCGCCGAGGCACCCACCATCACCGCGACCACCAGCGGGCGCGGATCGAGGCCGAGGCTCTGGCCGAGCGCGATGGCGATCGGGGTCATCACCACCGCGACCGCGTTGTTGGTGACGACCTCGGTCAGGACGGTCGTGAGCGCATAGACGCAGGCCAGGGTGATCCAGGGCGACAGGCCGCGCAGGGACGGGGCGATGGCGTCCACGATCAGCTGCACCGCTCCCGACCGGTCGAGCGCGATGCCGATGGCCAGCATGGCGAAGATCAGCGCCATCAGCCGGGCGTCGATATAGGAGAAGGCCTCCTCGGCGTCGAGGATGCCGGTGAGGAGCACGACCACGACGCCCAGCAGCGCCAGAACATGGATCGGCGCGACGTTCATCGCCGAGAGCCCGACCACCGCGGCGAGGACGGCGACCATCAGGGGCGCCCGATCGCGGCGGTAGGGGCGCTCGGTCGGCTCGGCGATATCGACCAGCTCCACGTCCGTGGCCAGGCGCCGGATGTCCTCCTGGGCGCCTTCGAGCAGGAGCGTGTCGCCGACGCGCACCACGACCTCGTCGAGCTGCCGGCCGATGTTCTGGTTGCGCCGGTGGACCGCCAGCGGATAGACGCCGTAGCGCCGCCGGAGCCGGAGCGAGCCCAGCGACCGGCCCACCAGCTTGCAATCGGGCGAGATCAGCGCCTCGACGGTCGTGGTGCGCTTCGAGCCGACCCGGTCGACCAGCGTCACCTGGTTGGAATCCTTCAGGCCGAGCAATTCGTTCATCTCGGTGCGCAGCACCACCCGGTCGCCCTCCTGCAGGGCCACGTCCGGGAACTGGCGCCGCAGGCTCTCCTCGCCGCGCAGCACGTCGATCACCCGCATGCCGTCGCGGCGGAACGTCGGCACCTCCATCACCTTCGCGGCGATCAGCGGCGAGCCCTCCGGAACGACCACCTCGGTGAAGAACTTCATCCGCTTCCGGGTGCCGAGCAGATCCACCATGGAATCGCGGTTGGGCAGCAGCGCGGGGACCGCGATCCGCAGGTAGATCACCCCGATCACCGCGAGGCAGACGGCCAGGGGCGTGATCTCGAAGAGCGTGAAGGGCGCGAGGCCCGCCGAGCGCGCGACGCCGTCGACGAGCAGGTTGGTCGAGGTCCCGATCAGCGTGCAGACCCCGCCCATGATCGCGAGATAGGAAAGCGGGATCAGGAGCTTCGAGGGCGCCTGCCCCATGGTCTGCGCCAGCTGCACCGCGACCGGGATCAGCACCACCACGATCGGCGTGTTGTTCATGAAGGCCGAGGCGAAGATCACCATGCCCGCGAAGCTCACGACCACGAGCGCGGGATGGAGCGCGCCGTGCCGGGTGATCAGGCGCGAGATATTGGCGAGCACGCCGGTGCGCACCAGCCCGCCCGAGAGGATGAACATCGCCGCGATCGTCCAGGGCGCGGGGTTGGAGAAGGCGACGAGCACCTCGTCGACCGGCAGCACCCCGCCGGTCAGCAGGACCGCCGCGCCGGCCATCGCCGTGACTTCGGGCGGAAAGACCTCGCGGACGAAGAAGACGAACATCACCGCGATCACCGCAAGCGTGAAGACCGCCGGGACATGCGGCATCGAAAGGAGTGCAGACAATCAGGAGCCTCGCGCCTTTCCTGCGCCGGGACGCGCACCGGCCCGTCCGCCGGTCCACCCCAGCGCCGAACCGGGCGACACCATGGCCCAAGCGGGCGGCACCCTCAAGCCTTGTTCGCGACAGGCCGCGGCAGCGCCTCTTGGGGCCGCTTGCGGTGGCCGACCGTCGGGATTTCGGGGGCAGCCCGGGAGCGTCCCCATGGGGACAGATGGCAAATATTTGAAATTATTGTGAAATGATGTAAACGATCGGTAAACGCGGCTGCGGACGACCCATTCCGCCGACCGGCGCGATGGGTGGCCCGGCGGATACCGCCCAGGCGGATCAGTCCGGCGAGGCCTCCGTCAGCCGGCCGCCGAGTCGGATCGGGACGGCGCGGCGGGCGCGGCCGGTGGCATCCTCGGTCTCGACGAAGACGCCCGAGAGCGTCGCCGTTCCGGTCGCGGGGGTCATGCGGCCCTTCGCCATGCCGGTCACGAAGCGCGTGATCGGCTCGAGCTTCTCCATGCCGATCACGCTGTCGTAGTCCCCGCACATGCCTGCATCGCTCTGATAGGCCGCGCCCCTCTCGAGGATCTGCGTGTCGGCGGTGGGCACATGGGTATGGGTTCCGACCACGAGGCTCGCGCGCCCGTCGCACCAATGGCCCATCGCCATCTTCTCCGAGGTCGCCTCGGCATGGACGTCGACGAGCACCGCCTGGGCCGCGCCGCCGAGTGCTGCGGGCTTGAGCGCCGCGTCGATCGCCGAGAACGGGTCGTCGAAGGGCCGCTTCATGAAGACCTGCCCCAGGACCTGCGCCACGAAGACGCGGCGGCCGCCCGGCGCGGCGAAGAAGCGCGCGCCCTTGCCCGGCGCGGCCTTGGCGAAGTTCAGCGGCCGCAGCACCCGCGGCTCCTGCTCGACGAAGGCCAGCATGTCGCGATGGTCGAAGGCATGATCGCCGAGCGTCAGGCAATCCGCCCCGGCCTCGAGCAGGAGCTTCGCATGCGCGCCGGTCAGGCCCATGCCGCCCGAGGCGTTCTCGGCATTGACCACCACGAAATCGAGCCGCCATTCGCTGCGCAGCCGGGCGAGATGCTGCACGATGGCCGCCCGGCCGGAGCGGCCCACGACGTCGCCGAGAAAGAGAATCCGCATCGCGCGGGGCCTAGCCCGCAAACGCCGCGACCGCAAGCGCCGGGCGCAGGCGCGTTCCGGTCGAGCGGCGTGCGGTCCGGGTGTCCCCAGCCCGATCGACCCGTGGCGATCGGGCCGCGCCGGCCCTACCGGGGGCCGGCGCGCTTCGCACGCCGTCCAGGGCCGACGCGGCCCGATCCTCGACCGATGGGGAAGCTGCACCCCCCTCGCCCTGCGGCGCGCGCCTCCGGGCGACCGGACCGGGCAAGGCGCCACCGGCGCCTCGCCTTCTCGGTCCGGGGGGATGCTTCGCGGGCCGCGCGGGGCGCGGCCTTTTCACCGGCCCGGGGCCTGGTCCAGGGGGCGGCGACGTCGTTCGGGCGGAAGGGGCGCCGGAATCACTTCGGCCAGACGATCCCGCGCTCGGTGACGATGGCGTCGAGCCGCATGTCGTTGTCGCCGTCCGGAACCGCCTCGATCTCCTGCCCGGCATAGGCGATGCCGACCGCGCGGACCTCGCCCGATTCGCGCAGATGCGCGATGGTGCGGTCGTAATAGCCGCCGCCATAGCCGAGCCGGTGGCCGCGGGCGTCGAAGGCGAGCAGCGGCACGACGAGGAATTCCGGGTCGAACCAGGCGCCCTCGGCGGGAACGTCGATGCCGTGATGGCCGCGCAGAATCGGCGCGGCCGGCGCCCAGGCCCGGAAGCGCAGCGGCTGGCCGCGGTGCTCGATCACCGGCACGCAGACCTGGAAGTCGAGCCCGAGGAAGGCGCGCATCAGCGGCCGCGGATCGATCTCCGAGCGGATCGGCAGGTATCCGGAGATGCGCTCGACGCCGCGCAAATGCGCCACCTCGCCGAGCGCATGGGCCGCCGCGAGGCGTGCCGCCCCGGCCGCGCCCGCGTGAATCCTCTCGCGGCGCGCATAGGCCTCGGCGCGCGCGGCGCGCTTGACCGCGGCGAGATCGCTCAGCTCCGGCAAGCGGCGGGCCCGGAGCGACCGTGGAGACGCGAAATCCTTGAGAGCCTGGTAAACCAGGTGGGCACCGGATGCGATAGGCCAGGGCCAGTCACAGAGCCAGCTCCCTCAAGAATCATTAAGGCCACTAGGATATTGGCCCCGCACGCGAAGACCAGAACCCGCCGATGCGGAATGTAGCGCGGCGCCGCGGGGTTTTGAAGTCCCGTCGTCACGGATCCTGCGCCTTGCAGACCGGGCAGTCGGGCCGGCGCGCGAGCGCGATGCGCCGCGTCTCGGCATGGAGCCCGTCGTAGATCAGCATCGCGCCGCGCAGCCCCTCGCCGGCGCGGGCGATCTGCTTGACGGCTTCGAGCGCCATCATCGAGCCCATGACCCCGGGCAGCGCGCCGATCACGCCCGCCTCGGCGCAGCTCGGCGCCAGCCCGGCGGCGGGGGCTTCGGGAAAGACGCAGGCGTAGCAGGGGCCGCCCCGCGCGGGATCGTATAGGCTGATCTGCCCTTCCCACTGGCTCATCGCCGCGGCGAGGAGCGGCACGCCGGCCGCGGCGCAGGCGGCATTGACCGCGTAGCGCGTCGCGAAATTGTCGCAGCCGTCGAGCACGAGGTCGCAGCCCCGCACCAGCGCCGGGGCATTGGCCGCGTCGAGCCGCAGCCGGTGGGTCTCCACCGCCACATGCGGGTTCAGGCGCCGCAGCGCGTCGCGCGCGCTCTCGACCTTCGGCCGGCCGATATCGGCGGTGCCGTGCAGGACCTGG
The DNA here is from genome assembly GCA_937872465.1 of uncultured Paracoccaceae bacterium. Lineage (GTDB taxonomy): Bacteria > Pseudomonadota > Alphaproteobacteria > Rhodobacterales > Rhodobacteraceae > Amaricoccus. The sequence goes on along the minus strand of CALMSR010000014.1, from coordinate 245,972 downwards.
CGCTGAAGGTTGGAGAGTGCGACCGTGTCGTCGTCGACGATCGTGAGCGTCCCGACCCCGGCGGCGGCGAGGTAGAGCAGCGCCGCGCTGCCCAGCCCGCCGGCGCCCACGACGAGGAGGCGCGCGGCGCCGAGCCGCCGCTGTCCGGTGCCGCCGACCTCGTGGAGCACGATGTGGCGGGCGTAGCGGTCGAGTTCTTCCGGCGACAGGCTCACGACCGGTCCCCATCGCTTGCGGATCCCGGCCTCACGGGTTTCGATTCGCCCATCGAAGCCTCGCGGCAGGCCGATCGGTTTGCCATCGATCGGGGGTTCGCCCGTCCTGCCGGCCTCAGCATCGGGATGCCGGCACGCGGCCCGATCCGCCTTGCGCGCCGGTGGAGCCGAAGCCGCCTGCGCCGCGGCGGCTCTCGGCCAGCGCCTTGGTCTCGCGCCAGCGGATGCGGGTGACCGGCGCGAGCACGATCTGGGCCACCCGCGCGCCATGGGCGATCGTCACCGGGCGATGCCCATGGTTGATCACGATCACGCCGATCTCGCCGCGGTAGTCGCTGTCGATGGTGCCCGGCGCGTTCAGCACGGTGATGCCGTCGCGCAGGGCGAGGCCGGAGCGCGGGCGGATCTGGATCTCGTGGCCGGGGGGGATCTCGAAGGCGAGCCCGGTCGGCACCAGCAGGCGGGCGCCGGGCGGAAGCGTCACGCCGTCCGCGCGGCGGTCGGCCGGCAGGTTGGCGCAGATATCCATCCCCGCCGCGCCCTCGCTCTCGTATGCCGGGAGTGGCAGCGCCGGGTCGCGGCCCTCGAGGCTGCGCACCCCGACCTCGAGCTCGGTCATGCCAGCGCCTCCGCGATGCGGTCCGCCAGCGCCTCCGCCGTCGCCCGCTTGGACATGCGCGGCCAGGCCTCCGCGCCGTCGGCGGTGATCAGCGTCACCGCGTTCTCGCTGCCGCCCATGATGCCGGTCGAGGGATTCACGTCATTGGCGAGGAGCCAGTCGCAGCCCTTGCGCAGCCGCTTTGCGGTCGCATTGTCGACGACGTCGTCGGTCTCCGCGGCGAAGCCGATTACGAGCCGCGGCCGCCCCGTCGGGAGCCTCGCCACATGGCGCAGGATGTCGGGGTTCTCGGCGAGCTCGAGGGTCTGCGCCCCGCCGCCGGCCTGCTTCTTGATCTTGGAGCTCGAGGGCGTGGCGACGCGCCAGTCCGCGACCGCCGCCGCGAAGACCGCGACATCGGCGGGCAGCGCCGCCTCGACGGCCGCGAGCATCTCGGCGGCACTCTGCACCGCGACGACCGAGCAGCCCGAGGGCGCGGGCGCCGAGGCGGGGCCGGTGACGAAGGTCACGCGCGCCCCCCGCGCCGCGAGCGCCTCCGCGATGGCGCTGCCCTGCCGGCCCGAGGAGCGGTTGGCGATGTAGCGCACCGGGTCGATCGCCTCATGGGTCGGCCCGGAGGTCACCAGGGCGTGCCGTCCGGCGAGCGGCCCGGCCCCGCCGAAGGCGGCCTCGATCGCGGCGAGGATCGCCGCGGGCTCGGCCATGCGCCCCGGCCCGTATTCGCCGCAGGCCATCTCGCCCTCCTCCGGCCCGACGGTCAGCACGCCGTCCGCCGCCAGCGTCGCCAGGTTGCGCCGGGTCGCGGGATGGAGCCACATGCGCACGTTCATCGCGGGCGCGAGCAGCACGCGCTTGTCCGTGGCGAGCAGGAGCGTGCTCGCCAGGTCGTTGGCGCCCCCCGTCGCCAGCCGCGCCATCAGATCGGCCGTCGCCGGCGCCACCACCACCAGATCCGCGCTGCGCGACAGCTCGATATGGCCCATCTCGGCTTCCGCCGTCAGGTCGAAGAGCGCGTCGTGCACCGGCTCGCCCGCCAGCGCGGAAACGCTGAGCGGCGTCACGAATTCGGCGCCGGCGGCGGTCAGGACCGGCGTGACCGCGGCGCCGGCCTTGCGCAGCAGACGGATCAGTTCGAGGCATTTGTAGGCCGCGATCCCGCCGGCGATGATGAGCAGGATTCTGCGACCCTCCAGCATTCCTCACGACCCCCGCAATCTCGACCCGGAATTGACGCGTCGGGAGGGTAGTTCCGCGCCGGAGGCGGCGCAAGCCGCTGTCCGGGCCGGTAATGAGAAGCGCGGCGAGCTGAAGCGGATCGTGTATCAGGCGGTCTCCGGGCGGATCGATCGGCCTCGGACGCCGCGAACCGGCAAAGGCGAGGCATTGCCTCGCGCCGGTTCGTCGGAGGGACGCGCGCGAGCGCGGAGGCCGAGGGGGGTCGGGCTTCACCGTCAGTTGGCAATCTGCGCGCGTCTGCCTGGCGGGCGCGCCAGTCACGCCGGCCCGAGGCAATCCCCGGGAAATCGGTTCAGGCGTTGCGGCGGCGCCAGCCGAGGCGTGCGAGCCAGCTTCGGAGCCGCGTCGGCTCGTCGACCTCGGCGACGATCCGGTCGAGCAATTGCTCGTCCGGCTCGAGACTGAAGAGCGCGTCGAGCTGCAGGCCGAGGCTGGCGATGCGCCCCGATTCCAGCCGCCGGACCACCAGCTTGGCGCCCGGCACCGGGATCGTCGCATCGAGGTCGGGCTGATTCCCCAGCCGGGCCGCCGCCCAATCGGCGATCGCGAGCGACGGGTCGGCATCGCCGAAGTCGAGCTCGTAGAACTGCGCGACCTCGCCGATCTGGGTCTCGCCGCGAATCGGCAGCTCGCCGAAGGCCAGCCCCAGCCGCCGGGCCACGTCGGCGCTCTCGCGGAAGAGGCTGTCGAGCCGCGGCAGGCGCTCGCGGGGCACCAGGAAATAGCTGTAGTCGCCGGGTTGCAGGTGGCCGGCGGTCTGGCGGTCGAGGATCTGGTTCTTGCGCACCACCATGATCACCCGCGCCCAGGACGGCAGGCGGCTGAGGCCGAGGACCACGCTCTCGGCGGCCACCGGATAGCCGACGATCTCCTGCTCGACCTGGCCGGGGATGTCGATCTCGACGCGGCTGGTATTGGGGATCGACTGGCGCAGCGCGACCTTGAGGCGCCGGGCGACGCCGGTCAGGCTCGCGCCCTGGACCAGCATCGAGAAGAGCACCACGAAGAAGGCGATGTTGAAGAAGACCGCCGCATTGGGCACGCCCGCGAGCGTCGGGATCGCCGCGAGGAAGATCGAGACCGCGCCGCGCAGCCCGACCCAGGAGACGAAGAGCTTCTCGGTGCGCGTGAAGCCGAAGGGGCTGAGGCAGAGCCAGACCGCCAGCGGCCGGGCGACGAAGGTGAGCGCCAGCGCGACGAGCACCCCCGGCACCGCGTAGTCCCAGAGCGTGCTCGGCGTCACCAGCATGCCGAGCATGAGGAACATCACGATCTGGCAGAGCCAGGTCACCGCATCGTGGAAGCCGACGATCGAGGGATAGGCCCGCACCGGGCGGTTGGCCATGACGAGGCCCGCCACATAGACCGCGAGCAGGCCGCTGCCGCCCGCGAGGTTGGTGGTCGCCGCCACGAGCACCGCGCCCGCGACCACGAAGAGCGGGTGCAGCCCGCCCGGCATGGAGATGCGGTTGAGCACCCAGACCGCCGCGAAGCCGCCCGCGAGCCCCGCCGCGGCCCCGAGCAGCCCCTGCTGTCCGAGCCGCAGCGCCACGTCGAGCGCCGGGGGGTCGCCGCCCGCGAGCACCAGCTCGGTCACCACGATCACCAGAAAGACCGCGATCGGGTCGTTGGTGCCGGATTCGATCTCGAGCGTCGAGCCCACCCGGCTCTGCAGCCGCAGCCCGCCGGTCCGGAGCAGGAAGAACACCGCCGCCGCATCGGTGGAGGCGACGATGGCGCCGAGCAGGAGCGCCTCGATCGGGGCGAGGTCGAGCACCGCCCAGGCGGCGAGCCCGGCGACCGCCGCGGTCACGAGCACGCCGAAGGTCGCGAGCAGGAGCGAGGGGACGAGCACGCCCCGGAAGGTCGAGAGCCGGGTCCGGAGCCCGCCGTCGAAGAGGATCACCGAGAGCGCCACGGATCCGACGAGATAGGTCACGCGGTAATCGTCGAAGCGGATCCCGCCCGGCCCGTCCTCGCCGGCGAGCATGCCGACGATCAGGAAGACCAGGAGCAGCGGCGCGCCGAAGCGCGTGGCGACCAGGCTGGAGAAGATGCCGACCAGAACCAGCGAGGCGCCGACGAGGATCGCCGTATTGACGAGGTCGAGCCCCTGCATCGTCTGCCGCACCTCCTTCAAGCCACCGGGGCGCCTGCAGGATCGCGGCGCCCCGGGGGATATTGTGGTGCGGCCGCCGAAGAGGCAAGCGCCTGGCCGGCGCCCGTGACCCTCGGAACCGGGAGAAGGCCGCGCCCGGCGCGGCCCGATCGCCAAGGGTCGATCGGGCCGGGGACACCCGGCCTCAGCCCCGCCCGGCCTCCAGGTCTGCGACGAGGGCCTCGAGCGCCGCCGCGGCGGAAGCGAGCCTTTCCGGGTCGGCGCTGCGCGCCACGAGATTGGCGCCGGGCCTGTCGCCGAAATTGAACGGATAGCAGCCGATGCCGACATCCGGGAAGGCGGCGGCGAGATCGGCGAGCGCGGCGGCGAGCTCGCCCTCGGGCAGCCCGGCCCGGACCGTGGCGCTGAGGAGCGGCGCGCCGCCGGTCAGCCGCGGCAGCAGCCCCTCGACCATCGCCGCGAAGACCGAAGGCACGCCCGCCATCACATGCACGTTCCCGAGCGAGAAGCCCGGCGCCTTCGACACGGGATTGTCGATCAGCGTCGCGCCTTCGGGGATGCGCGCCATGCGCAGCCGCGCCGCATTGAGATCGACCTCAGGGTTCGCGTAATGCGTCGCGAGGATGGCGCGGGCGTCCTCGCGCACGCCGATCTTCACGCCGAAGGCGGCGGCGACGCTGTCGGCGGTGATGTCGTCATGGGTCGGCCCGATGCCGCCCGAGGTGAAGACATGGGTGTAGCGGGCGCGCAAGGCATTGACCGCGGCGGCGATCTCGGCGGCATCGTCGGCCACCACCCGCGCCTCGCGCAGGGCGATCCCCCGTTCGGCCAGGGCGCAGGCGAGATGCGGCATGTTGGCGTCCCGGGTGCGGCCCGCGAGGATTTCGTCGCCGATCGTCAGCATCGCGGCGGTGGGATTCGGCATCGTCGGCTTGTCCTCGCTCCGGGCGCGGTCCAGTCTGGCGGCCATGGAATTCTCCCGCCCCCTGGTTCGCGGCATTCTGGTCCGCCGGTATAAACGATTCCTCGCCGACGTCATGCTGGAAGACGGGGGCGCGGTCACGGCGCATTGCGCCAATCCCGGCGCCATGCTCGGGCTCGCCAATCCGGGCATGGCGGTCTGGCTGGAGCCGGTCGAGGATCCGCGGCGCAAGCTGCGGTATTCCTGGCGGCTGGTCGAGCTCGGGGGCGGGCGCTTCGCCGGGATCGACACCGCCCTCCCCAACCGCATCGTGGCCGAAGCGCTCGCCGCCGGCGCGATCCCGGATCTGGCGGGATATGCCTCGGTCCGCCCGGAGGTGCGCTACGGCACCGGGAGCCGGGTCGATTTCCTGCTGACGGCGCCGGACCGGGATCCGGCCTATGTGGAGGTCAAGAACGTCCATCTGCGCCGCGAGGGCGCCTGGGCGGAGTTTCCCGATTGCGTGACCGCGCGGGGCGCGAAGCATCTGCGGGAACTGGCGGAAGTGGCCGCCACCGGCGGTCGCGCGGTGATGCTCTACGTGATCCAGCGCGACGATTGCGACGCCTTCCGCCTCGCCGCCGATCTCGACCCCGCCTATGCGCGCGCCTTCGCCGCGGCCCGGGAGGCCGGCGTCGAGGCGATCGCCCATGCCACCCGGATCACCCGGACCGGCATCCGGCTCGACCGGGCGGTGCCGGTTTCGGGGCACCAGCCGGGCGGGCGGTGATTTCGCGCGGCGGCGGGTTTGCAATGCCCCGTCCCAGAGGCTACATCGGCGGCATCATGCCCGGAGAACCCGCCATCGAGCGATCCCTGCCAGGCCGCCTGAACAAGGACGGCATCCGCATCCACGACCGCGAGGATTTCGCGGGAATGGCGGCGGCCGGCCGGCTCGCGGCCGAGATCCTCGACCGGATCGCGCCGCAGGTGGAGCCGGGTGCGAGCACGGCCGAGCTCGACGCGCGCATCCAGGGCATGATCGAGGAGGCGGGCGCGACTTCGGCGACCATCGGCTACAAGGGTTACCGCCACGCGACCTGCATCTCGGTCAACCACGTGGTCTGCCACGGCATCCCCTCGGAGAAGCGGCTGAAGCCCGGGGACATCCTCAACATCGACGTCACGGTGATCGTGGACGGCTGGTACGGCGACACCAGCCGCATGTACGTGGCCGGCCCGCCGGCCCGGAAGGCCGAGCGGCTGATCGACATCACCCATGACGCGCTGATGGCGGGCATCGAGCAGGTGCAGCCCGGCAATACCTTCGGCGACATCGGCGCCGCGATCCAGCGCTTCGCCGAGGCGCATCGCTGCTCGGTGGTGCGGGATTTCTGCGGCCACGGGCTCGGGCGGGTGTTCCATGCGCCGCCGAACGTGCTGCATTACGGGCGCTGGGGCACCGGGCCGGTGCTGGAGCCGGGCATGTTCTTCACCATCGAGCCGATGATCAATCTCGGGCGGCCCGAGACCAAGGTGCTCGAGGACGACTGGACCGCGGTCACCAAGGACCGCTCGCTCTCGGCGCAGTTCGAGCATTCGATCGGCGTGACCGAGACGGGCTGCGAGATCTTCACGCTCTCGCCGGCCGGGCTCTTCCATCCGACCTGGAAGCGCGAAGGCTGACGCGCCGGCGCCGCCGGGCCGGATCGGGCACGGCGATCGTATCTGGAACTCCTTCTTTCTTCCTCGACCGCCCCGCCACAAATGAGGGCAGCGCCCGGCCCGGCGGGTGCGAAGCGCCCGCCTGGGGGCGGGGCGGGCGCTGCCCGGCGGTGCCCGCCGGGCGGGAAGGTGGGGTCGGGCGCGCCCGGAACTCGAGCGGAGGGGTGCCTTTGCCGGATACAATTCCCGTGTCGGACCGGGAAGCCGCCGCCTCCCGACATCCGGCCCGGAACCGCGCCGGCAGTCGGGGGAAAGCGACGGCGGTATTAGTTGTTGATGCAAAGTAGAAAAATGGTAGCGTGTGGCGTCCCGGCGCGGTGCGGCGAGCCGTATCCGCGCCATGGAGGCCGTGGAAGCCGGCCGGATCCCGGAGTTGCGGGCGTTGACTCGGGATTCGTCGGCTTCTATTGGACGGCATGACTTACAGAACAACAGGGAGAATGCGTTAAATGTCCGAGTTTTCGAAGTTTCTGGGCGCCACGGCCATCGCCGGCGTCGCCGCGGCGGCGGTCCTGCCGGGGGCGGCCGGCGCGCAGGAGAGGATCCGCTGGCAGGTGCCGATCTCCTTCGCCTCGACCCTGACCGCGCTGGGCGACACGCTGCCCTTCGTGGCGGAGCAGCTGAGCGCGATGTCCGACGGCAACATCACCCTGCAGATCGCCGAGCCGGGCACCGTGGTGCCGGCGCTCTCGATCTTCGAGAACGTCTCCACGGGCGCGATCGACGCGGGCTATTCCTGGATGGGCTACGAGATCGGGCAGGTGCCGGCCTCCGCGCTCTTCGGGGCGACGCCCTTCGGCCTCGAATCGACCGATTTCATGGCCTGGATGTATTTCCACGGCGGCCGCGAGCTGCTCAACGAGACCTTCGCGCCCTTCAACGTCTATCCGATCCCCTGCGGCACCATCAGCCCCGAGGCGGCGGGCTGGTTCAAGAACGAGATCACCTCGGTCGACGACCTGAAGGGCATGAAGTTCCGCGCCGCCGGCGTGGGCGGCGACATCATGGGCGAGTTCGGCATGTCGGTGACGCTGCTGCCGGGCGGCGAGCTCTACCAGGCGCTGGAGACCGGCGTGCTCGACGCCACGGAATTCTCGCTGCCCACGGTCGACAAGCAGCTCGGCTTCTTCCAGGTCGCCAAGAACTACTACCTGCCCGGCTGGCACCAGCCCTCCACGAACCAGTTCCTCTATGTCAACCTCGACGTCTGGAACGGGCTGGAGGAGCCGACCAAGGCGCTCTTCGAAGGGGCCTGCATGGCGGGCATGACCTATTCCATCGCCCGCGCCGAGGCGCTCCAGGGCGCGATCCTCAAGGAATTCGAGGCCGAGGGCGTGCAGGTCCGCCAGTACGACGACGCCACGCTCAAGGCCTTCTACGACGCGACCAAGACGGTGATGGAGCGCAAATCCGCCGAGGACGCGCAGTTCGGCAAGGTCTATGCCTCGATGATGGAGTTCCAGCAGGAACTGGCCCCGTGGAAGGAGAAGGGCTATCTCCCGCGCGACTGGCTGCGCGAGAACGTCTACGAGGCCCAGTGACCGGCATCCGCAGGGATTGCTGAGGACCACCGGCCGGCCCGGGTCGCGGGCCGGTCCCACCGAGCGAGCGGCGGGGGCGGCATGCCGGAATTCAAGATCGATGTGGGAGCCGTCGAATCCGCGGGCGCGCGGGGCCATGCGCTCGACTTTCCCCATACCCGGCTGTCGGACGCCATCGACCGCTTCATCGCCGGGCTGGCCGCGGTCTTCAACTGGATCTGGGTGGTCCTGATCCTGCTCATCGTGATCAACGTTGCCCTGCGCTACGTCTTCGGCACGAATTTCATCGCCATGGAAGAGGCGCAATGGCATCTCTATGCCATCGGCTTCATGCTCGGCATCGGCTTCACCCTGCAGCAGGACGGCCATGTGCGCGTCGACGTGATCGCCGAGCGCTTCCGGCGGCGCACGCGCGCCTGGATCGAGTTCCTCGGGCTGGCGCTGATCGTGCTGCCGCTCTGCGTCATCATCATCTGGCAGGCCTGGCCCTTCGTGCTCCGGGCCTACGAGCTCAACGAGGTCTCCGCGGCGCCGGGCGGCCTCGCCAACCGCTGGGCGATCAAGGCGGTGATCATCCTGGCCTTCGTCTATCTCGGGCTCGCGGCCTTCTCGCGGCTGCTGCGGGTGACCTCGTTCCTCTTCGGCACGCCGCCGCCGAAAGACATCTGAGCCCGGCGCGGGCCGGAACCAGCATCGCGGGAAAGCTCCATGCTCGAGACCTACGAATTCATCGTCATCGCGATGCTGCTGACCTTCATCGCCCTGCTCTTCACCGGGTTTCCGGTGGCCTGGGTGCTGGCCGGCACCGCGATCCTCTATTCGATCATCGGCGTCTTCGGCTCGGAGGTCCTGGGCTGGGACACCTTCTTCCTGACCGATTTCCGCATCTGGGGCATCTTCGTCCAGCGCATCTACGCGCAGATGTCGAACTGGATACTCGTCGCCCTGCCCATGTTCGTCTTCATGGGGCTGATGTTGGAGCGCTCCGGCGTCACCGAGAAGCTGATGACCAATTTCGTGCAGCTCTTCGGACGGTTCCGCGGCGGGCTGGCGCTGGCGGTGGTGCTGATCGGCATCCTGCTGGCCGCCTCCACCGGCATCGTCGGCGCCTCGGTGGTGCTGCTGGCGATGCTCTCCATGCCGGTGATGATGGAGCATCGCTACGGCAAGGGCTTCGCCAGCGGCGTGGTGGCCTCGGCGGGCACGCTCGGCATCCTGATCCCGCCCTCGATCATGCTGATCATCATGGCCGACCAGCTTTCGATGTCGGTGGGCGAGCTCTTCTTCGGCGCGCTCGTCCCCGGCCTGCTGCTGGGGCTGATCTACGTGCTCTTCGTGCTGGTCGCGGCGCGGTTCTCGGGCGTCGCGCCGAAGCCCGGCAATCTCCAGCCGATCACCGGGCGGCTGATCTTCGACACGCTGCTCGCGGTGCTGCCGCCGTTCCTCCTGATCCTCGCGGTGCTCGGCTCGATCTTCTTCGGCATCGCCACGCCGACGGAGGCCTCCGGGCTCGGCGCCTTCGGCGCGACGCTGCTGGCGCTCGCCAACCGCAAGCTCGACTTCGCGACGCTCAAGGACGTCTGCCTCAAGACCACCACCACCACCGCCTTCATCTTCGGCATCTTCCTCGGCGCCACCATGTTCGCGGTGGTGCTGCGCCAGCTCGGCGGCGACGAGTTCATCTCCCATTCGCTGCGCTCGATCCCCTTCGGGCCGAACGGCATCGTGCTGGTGATCCTCGGCATCGCGTTTGTCGCCGGGTTCTTCCTCGACTGGCTGGAGATCTCGCTGATCATCCTGCCGCTGGTCGCCCCGGTGATCACCGAGCTCGGCTTTCCGCTGATCTGGTTCGTGGTGCTCTTCGCGGTGACCCTGCAGACCTCGTTCCTGACGCCGCCCGTGGGCTTCTCGCTCTTCTATCTCAAGGGGGTGGCGCCGCCCGAGGTCACCACGCTCGACATCTATCGCGGCGTGGTGCCCTTCGTGCTCTGCCAGGTGCTCGCCGTGGCGCTGGTCTTCGAATTCCCCCAGATCGTGCTCTGGCTGCCTTCGGTGATGTTCGGCGCCTCGGCGACCCCGGTCGCCAACTGAGCCGGTCCGGGGCGCGGCCCCCGGGGAATTGCATCCGGCGGGGCGACTCCCTCCGGGCAGGCCCGGCACCGCCGCCCCGCCCCTCCGGGTGCTGGCCTCGCCCTGGGGCGGGCCGGCCGGAGAGAAAGATGAAACCCAAATGCAATAGCCCCGGGCGCGGCGCTCCTGCCGGGCTTGCCTTCGTTGCCGCGACGCCGGCAAATGCCGGGAAGGGTGCGCCGCCGGGGCGGAGGTAGGGGCTGGATCGTGATCGAGGGAATTCGGGGCCCGCGCCGATGATCCGCCTGGGCAATGCCATCCGGCGGGGGCTCTCGCGACGGCTGGTGCGCGCGGCCCGCGATCCCGAGCGCCGGCCGGACATGTCGCTGGGCGAGCTGATCCGCGGCCTCGGCGATCGCTCCTTCGGCTGGTGCATCGTGCTCTTCGCGCTGATCAGCATGCTACCGATGCCGATCGGCTCCAACATGGTCACCGCGATCCCGCTGATCCTCTTGACCGGGCAGATGGCGCTCGGGCTGCCGCAGGTCTGGCTGCCGGACTGGGTGATGCGGCGCCGGATCAGCCGCAAGCGGTTCCAGCGAAGGGTGCTCTGGTTCGGGCCGCTCATGCGTCCGATCGAGCGCATCGTGCGGGCGCGCTACGCCGCGATGTTCACGCCGCGGGCCGAGCGCGGCCTGGGGGTCTTCCTGCTCCTCGTGGCCGTCGCGCTCTTCGCGCCGATCCCGCTGAGCTCCTACCTTCCGGCGATCGCGCTGCTGCTCGCCGGGATCGGCCTCGTGGAGCGGGACGGCGCCGTGGTGGTCGCCGCCCTGGTGCTGGGCGTGGTCGCGATCCTCGTCACCGCGAGCGTCACCACGGCGCTGCTGATGGGGGTCGATGCCCTGACGCATCGCGGGCCAGTTTCGCCTTGATTTCAGCCGGAGCGATCTGCGAGGGTCGGGCGCCGCAACCACAAGGAGAGACCGCATGCGCATCGGGCCTGTCCTGCTTCTGGCTTCGGCCGCGCTCCTTGCGGGATGCGGCGGGCGGGAGCCCGCCCGCGACGCGCCGCCGCCGAGCCCCGCGGCGAGCCCGGTGGTGCTGACGCCCTGCGACGACGGCGGCGACGGCGGCGTGGTGATCGGCGGCGTCTGCCTCTGATACGGCCCTCCGCGTGAACCGATCGGGCCCTGGACCCGGGCCGATGCGCCAGCACGGGCAGCGCCCGCCCGCGCCCCGGCGCGGGGCCGAATTCTGTTGCCAGCACGGGGGCGCGTGGCTAGCGTCCCAAAGGGGCCGGGCGTGGCGCGACATGCCTCGAGGGGCTGGGAATGCAGGGAAAACTGACGCTTCCGGAGCTGGAGGAGGCCGTCGCCGCGGGCTCGATCGACACGGTGATCGTGGCGCTCGTCGACATGCAGTCCCGGCTGATGGGCAAGCGCTTCCAGGCGGAATTCTTCCTCGCGAGCGCCCATCGCGAGACCCATGGCTGCAACTACCTGCTGGCGACCGACCTCGAGATGGAGACGGTGCCCGGCTATGCCGCGACCAGCTGGGCGGCGGGCTACGGCGATTACGTCATGCGCCCCGACCTCGCCACGCTGCGCCGGATCCCCTGGCTCGAGGGCACGGCGCTGGTGCTGGCGGACGTGCTCGACCACCACACCCATGCGGAGGTGCCGCATTCGCCGCGCGCGATGCTGCGCCGCCAGATCGCGCGGCTGAAGGAGGCGGGGCTGCAGGCGATGATGGCCTCGGAGCTCGAATTCTTCCTCTTCGCCAATTCCTACGGCGAGCTGCATGCCGCCGGATACCGCGGCATGGCGCCGGTCAGCCCCTACAACGAGGATTATCACATCTTCCAGACCACCAAGGAGGAAGAGGTGATGCGGGCGATCCGCACCGGGCTGAACGCCGCGGGCATCGCGGTGGAATGCTCCAAGGGCGAGGCGAGCGCGGGCCAGGAGGAGATCAACGTCAGCTATTCCGACGCGCTCTCGGCCGCCGATGCCCATGTCCTGGTCAAGAACGCCTGCAAGGAGATCGCCTGGTCCAAGGGCCGCTCGGTCACCTTCATGGCGAAATATTCCTCCCAGGCGGCGGGCTCGTCGAGCCATGTGCACCAGTCGCTCTGGACGCTCGACGGCAGGCCCGCCTTCCACGATCCGGCCGAGCCGCACGGTATGTCGAAGCTGATGCGCCAGTATCTCGCGGGCGTGCTCGCCCATGCGGGCGCGATCACCTGGTTCCTGGCACCTTACGTCAACAGCTACAAGCGCTTCATGGCCGGGACCTTCGCGCCGACCAAGGCGGTCTGGTCGACGGACAACCGCACCGCCGGCTACCGGATCGTCGGCGAGGACACCAGGTCCGTCCGGGTGGAATGCCGGGTCGGCGGATCGGATCTCAACCCCTATCTCGCCTATTCGGCGCTGATCGCCGCCGGCCTCGACGGCATCGCGCAGGGGATGGAGCTCGAGCCCGAGTTCCGCGGCGACGCCTATGGCGGGCAGGCGCGCGAGATCCCCAAGACCCTGCGCGACGCGATCGCGGCGCTCGAGGGCTCGGCGATGCTGCGCGCGGCCTTCGGCGAGGAGGTCTTGGCGCATTACCTGCACGCGGCGCGCTGGGAGCAGGCCGAATGCGACCGGCGCGTGACCGATTGGGAAATCGCCCGCGGCTTCGAGCGGGCCTGAGATGGCGGGGCCCGGCGCCATGGAGGAAATCCGCTGCATCTCGCCGGTGGACGGCAGCCTCTATGCCGCGCGGCCGGTCGAGCCGATCGAACATGTCCGGGCCCGGCTCGGCCCGGCGCGGGAGGCGCAGGCGCGCTGGGCGGCGCGGCCGCTCGCCGAGCGCATCGCCCTGGTGCGCGAGGGCGTCGCCCGGCTGGTGGCGATGAACGACGCGATCGTGCCCGAGCTCGCCTGGCAGATGGGCCGGCCGGTGCGCTACGGCGGCGAGATGGGCGGGGTGCGCGAGCGCACCGCCTATATGGCCGAGATCGCCGCGGCCTCGCTGGCGCCGACGATGATCGAGGACAGCGACCGTTTCCGGCGCTATCTCGCGCGCGAGCCGCTCGGCCTCGTCTATGTGGTCGCGCCCTGGAACTATCCGTTCCTGACCGCCATCAACACCATCGTGCCGGCGCTGATCGCGGGCAATGCGGTGGTGCTCAAGCATGCGAGCCAGACGCCGCTGGCCGGCGAGCGGCTGGCGGAGGCCTTCGCCAACCTGCCCGAGGGGCTCTTCAGCAATCTCTTCATCGGTCATGCGGCGTCGTCGGAGCTCCTGCGCGAGCGGGCCTTCGACTTCGTCAATTTCACCGGCTCGGTGCGCGGCGGCCAGGAGATCGAGCGCGCCGCGGCGGGCACCTTCGTCGGCATCGGCCTGGAGCTCGGCGGCAAGGATCCGGGCTATGTCTGCGCCGATGCCGATCTCGGCGCCGCGGTGGAGACGCTGATGGACGGGGCGATCTACAATTCCGGCCAGTGCTGCTGCGGCATCGAGCGGATCTACGTCCATGCGAGCCTCTTCGAGGACTTCGTGGAACGGGCGGCGGCGCTGGTCTCGGCCCATCGCCTGGGCAACCCGCTCGACGCGGCGACGACGCTCGGGCCGATGGCGAGCCTGCGCTTCGCCGATGCGGTGCGCGGCCAGATCGCCGAGGCGCTCGCCGCGGGTGCGCGGGCGCATGTGGATGCGGGGCTCTTTCCCGCCGATACCGGCGAGACGGCCTATCTCGCGCCGCAGATCCTCACCCGCGTCGATCATTCCATGCGGCTGATGATGGAGGAGAGCTTCGGCCCTGTGGTGGGCATCATGGCGGTCGAGGACGACGCGCAGGCGATCGCGCTGATGAACGACTGCCGCTACGGCCTGACCGCCTCGATCTGGACCCGGGACACCGACCGGGCCGCGGCGATCGGGCGGCGCATCGAGACCGGCACCGTCTTCATGAACCGCTGCGACTATCTCGACCCGGCGCTCTGCTGGACCGGATGCAAGGAGACCGGCCGCGGCACCTCGCTGTCCACGCTCGGCTACCTGAGCCTGACGCGGCCGAAGTCCTTTCACCTCAGAAGGCTCTGAGCCATGTACCCGCATGCGACCTGGACCTATCCCACGGCGATCCGTTTCGGCGCCGGGCGGATCGCCGAGCTCGGCGAGGCCTGCCGGGCCGCGGGCATCGCGCGCCCGCTCCTCGTCACCGATCCCGGCATCGCCCGCCTGCCGATCGCGGGCCGCCTGCGCGGGCTGCTGGCGGCGGCGGGGCTCGGGGCGGGGGAATTCTCGGACGTCCAGCCGAACCCGACCGAGGAGAATGTCGCGGCGGGGCTGGCGGGGCTGCGCGCAGGCGGGCACGACGGCGTGGTCGCCTTCGGCGGCGGCTCGGCGCTCGACTGCGGCAAGGTCATGGCCTTCCTGCACGGCCAGACCCGGCCGATGGGGGATTTCGAGGATGTCGGAGATTGGTGGAGGCGGGGGGACCGGGCGGGAATCCTGCCCGTGGTCGCGGTGCCGACCACCGCCGGCACCGGCTCGGAGGTCGGCCGCGCCGGGGTCATCACCAATCTCGCGACCCGCACCAAGAAGGTGATCTTCCATCCCGCGATGATGCCGCGGCAGGTGATCTGCGATGCCGAGCTCACCGTCGGCCTGCCGCCGGCGCTGACCGCCGGCACCGGCATGGACGCCTTCGCCCATTGCCTCGAGGCCTATTGCGCGCCGGGCTACCACCCCATGGCCGAGGGCATCGCCGTCGAGGGCATGCGGCTGGTGCAGGAATACCTGCCGCGCGCCTATCGCGACGGCAGCGACCTCGAGGCGCGCGCCAACATGCTCGCGGCGGCGGCGATGGGCGCGACGGCCTTCCAGAAGGGCCTCGGCGCGATCCATGCGCTCTCGCATCCGGTGGGCGCGCTCTACGGCACCCATCACGGGCTGACCAACGCGGTCTTCATGCCCTATGTGCTGGACTTCAACCGCGAGGTGCTCTGGGACAAGATCGACCGGCTCGCCGGCTGGCTCGAGATCGACGAAGGGTTCTCCGGCTTCCTCGATTTCGTGCTGCGGCTGCGCCGGGACCTCGGCATCCCGCATACGCTCGACAAGATCGGCGTGGACAAGGCGCGATTCGACGAGATGGCGAGGATGGCGATCGCCGACCCGACCGCCGGCGGCAATCCCCGCGCCCTGACCGAGGACGATGCCCGCGACCTCTACGAGCGCGCGCTCGAAGGCCGGGTGGGCTGACAGCATCGCCGGCTGGACGGTCCGGAATGCGGGACCTGCAACGATGCCGCCGACCTTGCCATGACCGCCTGACCACACAGCGACCCTTCAGACCGCTCCGCGCGCGCCACCATCCCGCCGAGGCCAGGCACCGCCGGGCAGCGCGCGCCCGCCCCAGCGGCCACGACGCCATTTTGCAGAGAGAGCCGTACGCTATACCAGCGGCCCTCGCTGTCGACTCCCGTTCATCCCGCGGTCAGGGTGTCCCCAGCCCGATCGACCCGTGGCGATCGGGCCGCGCCGGCCCTGCCGGGGGCCGGCGCGCAAGCGCACCGTCCAGGGCCGACGCGTCCCGATCCTCAACCGATGGTGAAGCTGCACCCCCCTCGCCCTGCGGCGCGCGCCTCCGGGCGACCGGACCGGGCGACGCGCCACCGGCGCCTCGCCTCTTCGGCCCGGGGAATGCTGTGCGGGCCGCGCGGGGCGCGGCCTTTTCTTTGGCGATTATATACTTGACAAAGCATGGACGTAGCCATACTTAGGGATCAAGGAGTTGTCGCCATGAACCTCACTGATCCGATCTTCACCGACAAGGACGCCGCCCGCGAATACCTTGAGGCGCAGCGTTGGCCGAATGGCGCGGTCTGCCCGCATTGTGGCGGCACGGACAAGAACACGCGCCTTGAGGGAAGCAAGCACCGCCCCGGCCTGTACCAGTGTGGCGACTGCCGCCAGCAGTTCACCGTGACCGTTGGCACCGTGTTCGAGCGTTCCAAAGTGCCGCTGAACAAGTGGCTTCTCGCTACGCATCTGATGGCGTCCTCCAAGAAGGGCATTTCGGCGCACCAGCTGCACCGCTCGATTGGCGTGACCTACAAGACCGCGTGGTTCATGTTCCATCGCATCCGCGAAGCCATGCGCAATGACGACCCGGTGTCTTTCGGTTCCGGCGGCGGCGCAGTCGAGGTCGATGAGACTTTCATCGGTCGCGATAAATCCAAGAAGCCAGTTGGCACCAAGAAGGGTCGCGGCCATCATCACAAATACAAGATACTTGCGCTCGTTGACCGCGCGACCGGCATGTCCCGCGCCATCGTCGTTGACGACCTCAAGGCCGATACCCTGGGACCAATCATCCGCAAGAACGTTGCGGCGGAGGCCCGCCTTATGACGGATGAAGCCTCGCAGTATACGCTGATCGGTCGCGAGTTCGCAGAGCACGGCGTGGTCCGCCACGGCGACGGCGAGTATGGGCGCGGCGATACCCACACCAACACCATTGAAGGATACTTCTCCGTCTTCAAGCGTGGCATGAAGGGCGTCTATCAACATTGCGGGCGCCAGCATTTGCAGCGCTACGTTGCCGAATTCGAGTTCCGCTATAACCACCGCACTGCGAACGAAGTCACAGACACCGAGCGCGCCGCCCGCATTCTCAGGGCCGCCGAAGGTCGCCGCCTCACCTATCGGCGGTCTGACGCATGGGCGATCGCCTAAGCAAATCTGGTCCCGAAAGGGGTTTCAGAGACCGCTGAAAAGACTCCTACGCGAGATCAGACAGGAGTAGAGTTTGCCCAAGGCGCAGATGGCCCGCCTCATACGCGGACAACCTGCAAACTGCGCCTAGGGCTTAGCGGCCCTGTGTCACGCGTTAGCCGCGCGTGGCTAAGGTCTTGACCCTCTCCGTAACAGGACAAGGGAAAGGGCCGAACGAGCCGCCCAGTGCGCACTGGAACGCTCAACCAGCCTCGTTAGGGCTGGCTAAACATACTGAGCAGTTTTGGCTGCTCGACGCGTCGAGCGAGACAAGGGGCAACACCCAATGTCTTTTCGACTCAGGCTGGACGTGACGATCCGGGTGACTTCAATCACCCTTTTCGGCTTCGTCCTTCTTGCGGTCAGGATCGGAAAGCTTCTGTTTTCCTGACTTACTACCGGGGGCGGGCCTGGTCCCGTCCCCGGACTTGTGTGGATGGGGCTTCATCCGCAGGAGGTTACGAACGGTGCCCTCAAACTTGTCTAACAACATAGTGACCTCTGCCGTCCTTCGCGGACCTAGGCTCAAAGCCAACCGGGCCGATCAACACATTAACGACATTCTGCGGATGTCCCAAGAGTTGCCCGCAGAGTTCTACGATTTCCGCGTCTGCGCGCGCACCATCCCACCCTACGCCAAGCCCACCCAGTTTGAGCTTAGATATGACCCCATCAAACCAATTCCAGAAACCTTTGCACTCATCATCGGAGATGCCGTCCACAATCTTCGCGCAGCACTTGACCACCTTGCGTCTGGCATCATCAGAACCATCGACCCCGGCGCAAAGCGCTATTTCCCCGTCACGAAAATACGGGACAATCTCGAAAAGTCCGGGGACTTGGCCCTTATGGAGACAGCCCTCCCCGGCTCCAAAGAACTTGTCCTCAACAAGATAAGGCCCGTCAACGGTGGACGGGATCATCTGTGGGCCTTCGGGTCCATCGACATTGACGACAAGCATAACCTTGTCGTGCCAACGATCACTATCGCCACTATCGATGGGATTAGCGGAAATAGCAGAGGGATGTCCTTCGAGGGCATAGGTTTCGGCAACGACGCGGCAAAACCATTTATAGCTATGGCTTCGACCAACCCATTTTCCATTCAAGGTAAGCCACACGCTTCCGTTGATGTAAGCTTTGGCCCAGGAACGCCCTTTTACGGGCATCCTGTAGTCCCAACGCTGCTTGATATCCGCCAACTTGTCGAGGAAACGATTGAAGCGTTCGCCACCCTCATCGGCAGGTAGAATGCCGGCCTGTCGCTCGCACGTCTCGCACATCGGGCTTGCTTTCTCAAGTATATAATCGCCTTTTCTTTGTCCCGAGGGTCAGACTCAGGATCGGTCAATCGGAGAGGCCGCTGGTATTGCACCGGGAAACCGCGCAATCCGGTCCCGGCGTTGACAACCGGGCGCGGCGCGGGGCATTCCGGGGCTCCTGACAGCGGGACGCGTCCGATGCGCAAGGATCGAGAACCTGCCGACAACGAGGCGATCCTGCGCGGGGCGGGACTGCGCATCACCCGTCAGCGCCGCATCATCCTCGACATCCTGCACGCGACCGAGGGCCATCCCGACGCGGCGGCGATCCACGCCCGCGCGGCGGCCCAGGACAGCCGCATCTCGCTCGCCACGGTCTATCGCACCATGCGGGCGCTGGAGGATTCGGGCGCGATCCAGCGCCATGCCTTCGAGGGCGGCCCCGCGCGCTTCGAGCAGGCGCCGCCCGACCACCACGACCACCTGATCGACCTCGACACCGGCGAGGTGGTGGAATTCAAGAGCGACCGGATCGAGGCGATCCAGGAGGAGATCGCGGCGCGGCTCGGCTACGAGATCGTGCACCACCGGCTCGAACTCTACGGCCGGCGCATCGCCAAGGGCGTCAAGGACCGGAAGTGACCGCGGCCGGGCCGAGCGCCCGGAGCGCGCCGGTGAAGCCCATCAGCGAGAATCCGATCCGCACCGGCTGATCCTCGAGCAGCGTCAGGGTCACCGTGCCCCCGCGCTCGCGCCTGAGCGCGGCGAGCACCTCCGCGTCGAGCGGCAGGCGCGCCTCGCATCTGCCGCCGGGCGAGCAGCTGCGCCAGGGCACCTGCCGCTCGATCCCGGCGCCCAGGGCGAGATCGACGCCGTCGGGCAGGAAGAGCGGCATCGGCGTGGCGATGACCAGCGCGCGCTCGCCCGCGCCGGTGACGCCGAGGCGCAGCACCTCGCGGCCGCCCGCCCCGAGCACGCGGGTCGAGATCGAACACGCCCCCTCCGGGCAATCCATCCGCCAGTCGAGGAAGCGCTCGGGCGCCGTCCCGCCCCGGTGGCCGGGCGGATCGGCGGCGGCAGGGCCGGCGAAGGCCGCGGCGAGGCAGGTCGCGACAAATGCGAGCATCGGTAAGCGGCTGTTAGGCACGATAGCCCCCGGCATTAGGACTTGGTTAGACCTGTTCGCTGAATGTGCCCCTACGCGGCTGAAGGGCCGGCGCGGCGAGGCCGGAATGCGGCCGGGCGCCGCAGTTGTCAGAATGGCGGTCATCGGTTCCGCATGGGCGGGATCACGCTTGAAAACGCGGCGTCGAAGGCGTCGCTCGCCACAAGGAAACTACCTATGTCCAGCATTCTCACCAATACCAGCGCCCTCGTCGCCCTGCAGACGCTCAAGTCGATCAATACCGGCATGGGCAAGGTCCAGAACGAGATCTCGACCGGCATGCGCGTCTCGACCGCCAAGGAAAACTCCTCCAGCTGGTCGATCGCCTCCACCATGAAGTCGGACGTCGGCTCCTACAAGAAGCTCAGCGAATCGCTCACCTCCGCCTCGGCGCTGGTCGGCGTGGCCCGTTCCGCCGCCGAGCAGATCTCCGACATCCTCAAGCAGGTGCAGGAGAAGGTCGTCCAGGCGCTCGATCCGGGTGCGGATACCGCCAAGATCCAGGCCGACGTCACCGCGCTGACCGGCACGATCACCTCGATCGCCCAGTCTGCCCAATACAACGGCATCAACCTGGTCAACGCGGCCGCTGCGTCCGTGAACGTGGCCGGCTCGATCGTGCGCACCGCAGGTGTGCTGACCGTGCAGAACATCGCGACCGGTGCGGCCAACCTCGAGGCGCTCGGTGCGGCGCTCGTGGTCGGCACGGCGACCCCGAACGACATCGACACGCTGATCGACACCGCCAACGCCGCGGCGGCGACCTTCGGTGCCGCCCAGGCGCGGATCGAGGCGCAGAACAGCTTCCTCACGAAGCAGGCCGATGCGCTCAAGGTCGGTGTCGGCGCGCTGGTCGACGCGGACATGGAAGAGGCCTCCTCGCGCCTCCAGGCCCTGCAGGTGCAGCAGCAGCTGGGCGTCCAGTCGCTGTCGATCGCCAACCAGGCGCCGCAGAGCGTGCTCGCGCTCTTCCGCTAAGTCATCTGAACGGGGCGGGCGCGAGCCCGCCCCGGCTCCCCTCCGATCTCGACGCAATCCCGGGTCGCTCGCCTGAATCCGTCCCGGTCCCTCAGGGGTTACCAGATGAACAAGAACGACCACGCCCGCTCCGGATACCGCGCCGCCGCGACCCCGATCCGCACCCAGCGCGACACGGAATACCAGGTCTTCGCCCAGGTCACCCATCGCCTCAAGGCGATCGACGAGGCCGACAGGTCGAATTTCCCGCTCATCGCCCAGGCGGTCTTCGACAACCAGCGCCTCTGGGGCATCCTCGCCGAGGATCTGATGGAGGACGGCAACGCGCTGCCCGTCGAGCTCCGCGCGCAGATCATCAGCCTCGCCGAATTCGTGCGCCGGCACAGCCTCGCGGTGCTCGGCGGCCGCGCCTCGGTCTCGGCGCTGATCGACATCAACACCGCCATCATGAAGGGCCTGCGCGGCGACGTGGAGGTGGCGGCATGAGCGGCCTCGTCCTCAAGCTCGGCCCGCGCGAGCGCATCATGATCAACGGCGTCGTCATGGAGAACGGCGACCGCCGCACGCGGCTCAACGTGCTCACGCCCGATGCCAACGTGCTCCGGCTGCGCGACGCGATCCATCCCGACGAGGCCAACACGCCGGTCCGGCGCGTCGCCTATATCGCGCAGCTCGTGCTCGCCGGCGAGGCGGATCCGGAGGAGGGCCGGCGCCAGATCCTGCGCGGCATCGAGCAGCTGAGCCAGGTCTTCCAGGACGCCGACAGCCGCGCCCATCTCGCCGCCGCGACCGAGGCGGTGGCCGAGGGGCGGTTCTACCAGACGCTGAAGGCCCTGCGCGGCCTGCTGCCGCGCGAGACCCGCCTGCTCGCCGTCCGTCCGGCCTCGTGAGCGGAGGCGCGCCCATGAGCTTCCAGCCGAGCATCCCGCTCCCCGGAATCGCCGGCTGGCGCTTTCTGGAACGCACCCAGGCCGCGCAGCAGGCGGCCTTCGACAAGGGGGCGGAGCTCAAGCGCGACATCGCCTATTTCGAGGAAAGGATCGGCAGCGTGACCAGCGCCGCCGAGCTCGTGGGCGACCGCCGGCTGCTCAAGGTCGCGCTCGGCGCCTTCGGGCTCGAGGGCGAGCTCGACAAGCGCGCCTTCATCCGCAAGGTGCTGGAGGAGGGCACCACCGAGCCGCGTTCCTTCGCCAACCGCCTCACCGAGCCCGCCTATGCCAGGCTCTCCGAGGCCTTCGGCTTCGGCGATCCCGGCGGCGCCCGCACCGGGGATTCGGGCTTCGCCGCGCGGATCACCGAGGCCTACCGCACCCGCGCCTTCGAGGCGGCGGTGGGCGAGACCAGCAACGACCTGCGGCTGGCGATGAACTTCCGCCGCGAGATGGTGGAGATGTCGCGCGGCCCCGACGGGGCGAACTGGTTCTCGGTGCTCGGCTCCAAGCCGCTGCGCCAGGTCTTCGAGAAGGCCTATGGCCTGCCCGCCGCCTTCGCCAAGATCGACGTGGACCGCCAGCGCGAGGTGATGCGCGACAAGACCGCCGCGCTCTTCGGCACCGACAAGCTGACCGCCTTCCAGGATCCGGCCGCGGTGGAGAAGGTGATCAACCGCTTCCTCGCCCGTGCCCAGATCGAGGCCGGCGCCGCCGCCTCGGGCCCAGCCTCCGCGGCGCTCACGCTGCTTCAGGCCGCCAGCGGCGAGGCCTCGCAGGGTCTTTTCAACCTGCTGGCCGCCCGGTCCTGATCGCGCGGCAGGGGAAGCCGCAGACGATCGCATCCAGCATTCCTTCTTCTTGCTTCGACCGTCCCGCTACAAGACGAGGGCAGCGCCCGGCCCGGGCGGAAGCGAAGCGCCCGCCTTGGGGCGGGGCGGGCGCTGCCCGGCGGTGCCCGCCGGGCGGGATGGTTGCGCTGGGCTCGCCCTGAGCTCGGGCGAAAGGTAGCGTTGCCAGACAGGTCGCTTCTGTGATCCCGGCCCGGCCCTTGACGAGGCGGCGCATTGGCGCTTGCCTGAGCGCCGACCCCGGCAGCGAGGAAGACCCGATGCCCTACGACTACGACGACCAGAACATCTTCGCGAAGATCCTGCGCGGCGAGATCCCGAACCGGACCGTGCTCGAGACCGAGCACACGTTGGCCTTCGAGGACATCCGCCCGCAGGCGCCGGTACATGTTCTGGTGATCCCCAAGGGGGCCTACGTCAATTTCGACCATTTCGGCGCCGAGGCGACGGAGGCCGAGATCGTCGACTTCACCCGCACCGTGGCGAAGATCTGCGCCGAGCGCGGCGTGGCGCCGGGCGGCGCCGGCGACGGCTACCGCCTGATCTCGAATTCCGGCGAATCCGGCGCCCAGGAGGTGCCGCACATGCATGTGCATATCCTAGGCGGGCGGGGGCTCGGGCGCATGCTCGCGCCGGCCTGAGCGAGCGCGCCCCCGAGCCGCCCCTGCACGCGAGCTTCAGCGGCTGCCGGGGCACGGCCGGGAACGGGGGCACCGGTGCGCGGCGCCCGGAGGCGGGCTCAGGCCGCCCTTCCGCGGGTCAGGGAGACGAAGACGTCCTCGAGGTCGGGCTCCTCGGTCGCCACGTCGCGGATGGCGATCCCCGCCCGGCGCAGGAGATCGAGCACGGTCTCGGCGCGGGTCTCGCTGCGACGATAGGAGAAGACCAACGCGCCGTCGCGGCGCAGCGCGACCTCGATGCCCAGGGGCACCTCCGGCAGAGCCGTCACAGCCTGCTCGGGGGTGATGACCAGCGACTTGGCGTCGAGCCGCGAGACCAGCGCGGCGGTGCGGTCGCGCGCGATCATCGCGCCGTGGTTGACGATGGCGACGCTGTCGCACATCGCCTCGGCCTCCTCGAGGTAATGGGTGGTCAGGATGACGGTGGTCCCCGCGTCGTTGAGCTCGCGCACATAGGCCCAGAGCATCTGGCGCAGCTCGATGTCGACGCCGGCGGTGGGCTCGTCGAGCACCAGCACCGGCGGGCCGTGCACCAGCGCCTTGGCGATCAGGAGCCGCCGCTTCATGCCCCCCGAGAGCGTGCGCGCATAGGATTCGGCCTTCTCCGCGAGGCCGACGCGGGCAAGGATCTCGTCGGTGCGGCGCTGGCGCTTCGGCACGCCGTAGAGCCCGGCCTGGACCTCGAGCGCGGCGCGCGGGGTGAAGAAGGGATCGACGTTCAGCTCCTGCGGCACCACGCCGATGGCGGCGCGGGACTGGCGCGGGTTGCGGTCCTGGTCGAAGCCCCAGATCCGCACACTGCCCGCGGTCTTCAGCGTCAGGCCGGCGAGGATGTTGATCAGCGTCGACTTGCCCGCGCCGTTCGGCCCGAGCAGGCCGAAGATCGAGCCCTCGGGCACGTCGAGGTCGATGCCGCCCAGCGCCTCCTTGGGCGGCGTGCCGCCCTGGCCGGCATAGACCTTGCGCAGGCCGCGGATCTCGATGGCATTCTCGCCCATGGGGCTCCCCGCGCCCGGGCCGGTGCTGCCGGGCATTGCCCCCCGGCTATCATGCGGGCTAATCAGAGGTCAAACCGCGCCAGGCCAAGGGAATCCCGTCATGCCGATTGCAGCCCCGGAGACGATCGAGACCACCAGCACGCGCATCGCCTGCGACGGCGGCGGACCCCTGGGCCATCCGCGGGTCTGGCTGGAGATCGACCCGAAGACCGGCTTCGTGGAATGCGGCTATTGCGATCGCAAATACGTGCTGAAGCCGGGCAGCGCCCCGGACCATTGAGGTGGGCGGCTTCGGCAGGGGGCACCACCTGCACCTGATCGACGGGTCGGGCTTCATCTTTCGCGCCTATCACGCGCTGCCGCCGCTCACGCGCAAGTCCGACGGCCTGCCGGTCGGGGCGGTGGCGGGCTTCTGCAACATGGTCTTCAAGCTGGTCGAGGAGGCCAAGGGCGACGACGCGCCGACCCATGTGGCGGTGATCTTCGACCATTCCGCCACGACCTTCCGCAACGCGATCTACCCCGCCTACAAGGCCCAGCGGCCGGAGCCGCCGGAGGATCTGCGCCCGCAGTTCGGGCTGATCCGCGACGCGACGCGCGCCTTCAACCTGCCCTGCATCGAGCTCGAGGGCTTCGAGGCCGACGACATCATCGCCACCTATGCGGCCCGGGCGGCGGCGGCCGGCGGGCGGGTGACCATCGTCTCGGCGGACAAGGACCTGATGCAGCTCGTCGCGCCCGGCATCGAGATGATCGACACGCTCAAGAACCGGGTGATCGGGCCGCAGGAGGTGGAGGAGAAATTCGGCGTGCCGCCGGAGAAGGTGGTCGACGTCCAGGCGCTGGCGGGCGATTCGGTCGACAACGTGCCCGGCGCGCCGGGGATCGGCATCAAGACCGCGGCGCTGCTGATCGGCGAATACGGCGATCTCGAGACGCTGCTCGCCCATGCCGGCGAGATCCGCCAGCCCAAGCGCCGCGCCGCCCTCGTCGAGAACGCCGAGCAGATCCGCATCTCGCGCGAGCTCGTCACGCTGCGGCGCGACGCGCCGGTGCCCGAGCCGCTGGAGGCGCTGGAGGTCCGGGAGCCGGACCCGAAGGTGTTGCTCGACTTCCTCGCCGGGATGGAGTTCCGCACCCTCTCGGCGCGGATCGCGGCCAGGCTCGGGGTCGAGGCGCCGGTCATCGCCCGGCCCGAGCCGCCGGCGGGGGGCGCCTCCGGCGGGGCATCGAGCCCCGCCGAAGGCGGCGCGGCGGGCGCCGCGCAGGCCCGGGACCCCCCGCCGCAGGGACCGGCCACGCCGGATCTGCCGCCGATCGACCGCAGCCGCTACGCGATCCTGCGCGAGGCCGCGGCGCTCGAGGCCTGGATCGCGCGCATCCGCGAGCGCGGCGCCGTGGCGGTGGATACCGAGACCACCTCGCTCGACGAGATGCGGGCGCGGCTCGTGGGAATCTCGCTCGCGACCGGGCCGGGGGAGGCCGCCTATATCCCGCTCGGCCATGCCGCCGGCGCGGGCGACCTCTTCGGCGCCGAGGCGCGGGCCGAGGGCCAGATGCCGCTGGAGGAGGCCCTGGCGCTGTTCAGGCCGGTGCTCGAGGATCCCTCGGTTCTGAAGATCGGCCAGAACGTCAAATACGACGCCAAGATCCTCGCCCGCCACGGGATCGCGCTCGCCCCGATCGACGACACGATGCTGATCTCCTACGCCCTGCACGCCGGGCTGCACGGCCATGGCATGGATTATCTCTCCGAGACCTATCTCGGCCATGCCTGCATCCCGATCAAGTCGCTGATCGGCAGCGGCAAGGCGGCGCGGACCTTCGACCGGGTGCCGGTGGAGGAGGCCGCGCCCTATGCCGCCGAGGATGCGGAGGTGACCTGGCGGCTCTGGCGGATGCTGAAGCCGCGGCTGCCCTTCGCGCGGGTCACCCGGGTCTACGAGACCCTGGAGCGGCCGCTGGTCCCTGTGCTGGCCGAGATGGAGATGGCCGGCATCCGGGTCGACCGGGCGCGGCTCTCGCGGCTCTCGGGGGATTTCGCCCAGAAGATGGCGGGGCTCGAGGCGGAGATCCACGGCCTGGCCGGGGGGAAGTTCAACGTCGGCTCCCCCAAGCAGCTCGGCGAGGTGCTTTTCGACCAGATGGGGCTCGAGGGCGGGCGCAAGGGCAAGACCGGGGCCTATGCCACCGGCGCGGACGTGCTCGAGGATCTCGCGGCCCGGGGCCACGAGCTGCCGGCCCGCGTGCTCGACTGGCGCCAGCTCTCGAAGCTCAAGTCGACCTATACCGACACGCTGCAGGAGGCGATCAATCCCGAGACCGGGCGGGTGCATACCTCCTATGTCATCTCGGGCGCCGCGACCGGGCGCCTCGCCTCCACCGACCCGAACCTGCAGAACATCCCCGTGCGCACCGAGGAGGGGCGGCGCATCCGCGAGGCCTTCGTGGCGGAGGCCGGCAACGTGCTCGTCAGCCTCGACTATTCCCAGATCGAGCTCCGCATCCTCGCCCATGTCGCCGACATTCCGGCGCTGAAGGCGGCCTTCGCCGAGGGCATCGACATCCACGCGCTGACCGCGTCGCAAATGTTCGGCGTGCCGATCGAGGGCATGGATCCGATGGTGCGCCGCCAGGCCAAGGCGATCAATTTCGGGGTGATCTACGGCATCTCGGCCTTCGGGCTCGCCAACAACCTGCGCATCCCGCGCGAGGAGGCGAAGAAGTTCATCGACACCTATTTCGAGCGCTTCCCCGGCATCCGCGAATACATGGACGCCACCGTCGCCTTCGCCAAGGAACACGGCCATGTGGAGACGCTCTTCGGGCGGCGCATCCATACCCCGGAGATCAACGCCAGGGGGCCGCATGCCGGCTTCGCCAGCCGGGCCGCGATCAACGCGCCGATCCAGGGCTCGGCGGCGGACATCATTCGCCGGGCGATGATCCGCGTGCCCGAGGCGATCCGCGGCCTGCCGGCGCGCATGCTGCTCCAGGTCCATGACGAGCTGCTCTTCGAGGTGGAGGAGGGCGCGGTCGAGGCGACCATCGCCGCGGTGCGCGGCGTCATGGAGCGCGCCGCCGCCCCGGCGGTGCATCTCGACGTGCCGCTGGTGGTCGATGCCGGTCAGGGGCCGAACTGGGCGGCAGCGCATTAGCCGCGGCCGATGGCCGCCGCGATGCGGCCTTGCACCAGAACTGCCAGCGGCCCGCACGGTCGACATTCATCTCGCCCGGGGGCCGGGCGACCGGACTGGGCAAGGCGCCACCGGCGCCTCGCCTTCTCGGCCCGGGGGAAGGTGGCGCGGACCGCGCGGGGCGCGGCGTTATCCCTGTCCCGGGAGTCGGCCTCAGGAACGGTCGTTCGGAAGGGACGCTGCCCTCACTCCGCCCATGCCTCCCGCACCCAGTCGCTCGGCAGCAGGAAATGCCGCAGGTAGCGCAGCGGCGGGTCCGGCCTTTCGGCGGAGAACAGCCCGCGCAGATGCTCGGCCCGGCTCATCGGCCGGTAATGCTTGCCCCAATGCCCGGCGATGGCATGGGGCGGCAGCAGGCCGCCCGGGAAGATCACCACCTTGGCGCCGGCGGGACGCTTCGGCGGCAGCAGGAAGTTCAGCGGAAAGGCCCGGGCGCAATCGAGGCGGAAATGCTTCACCCAGCCCGAGGGCCAGAAGCTCACGCCCCCTGGCGCCTCGCGCGTCACGAAGCGCTGCTCGAACTGATAGCTATCCGCCACCGCCTGCGGATCGGCCAGGAAGCGCTCCTGCAATGGCAGAAGCTTGCCCACCGGAAAGCGGAAGAGCGAGGTCTGGCCCAGGGCCTCGAAGGGCGTGTTGGGATTGCGCGCCAGGATCACGTCCTGCGGCGCGCCCTGCTCGAAGAAGCCGTCCATCGAACCGGTCACCACCAGGTCGAGATCCATGAAGAGCACCGGCCCCTCGAGCCGCCCGAGCCGCGCGCTCCAGAGCCGCGCCTTGGGCCAGATGCCCTTGGTCCCCTTGGGCATCTCGACCTCGAGCGGCGGCAGGTCCTCCACCTGCACCTCGGGGCGAAACCCCGCCGCGCTGTCGGTGAAGCAGGTGAAGGAGAAGGGCGGCGTGATGTTGCGCGCCACCCCGGCATAGAGCCGGTTCACGTAGGGCGCCCCGTAGCGCCTGCCCCAGTTGATGCAGATGACCTGCTTCATCCGCACCCCCCGCGCGCCGCCCTCAGAAATCGACCGCGATGCCCCTGCGCTCCCAGTCGCCGTAACGCACCGGCTCGGGCCCGTCGCGGCCGCCCAACTCCCCGGGCAGGTCGAGCGGCGGGCGGGCGGCGCGGCGCTTCTCCGCCTCCGCCAGCGCCCGCGCGGCGGCGGCTGCGATGCGGGCCTCTTTCTCGGCGCTCTCGTCGGGCATATTGTCTCCTCGGCCGGACGGCATCATATGGTCGGGGGGAAGGCCGCTGCAAGGGCGGAGGGGTGCATGAACTATTTCAGGACGATGCTGCTGCTGGCGGCGATGACGGCGCTCTTCATGGGCGTCGGCTGGCTGATCGGCGGCACCGGGGGCATGCTGATCGCGCTCCTCTTCGCGGTGGGCACCAATGCCTTCGCCTTCTGGAACTCCGACCGGCTGGCGCTGAGCATGCATCACGCCGAGCCGGTGACCCGGGCGAGCGCGCCCGATCTGCATGCCATGGTGAGCGAGCTCGCGGCCAACGCCGGACTGCCCATGCCGAAGATCTACCTCGTGCGCTCCGACCAGCCCAACGCCTTCGCCACCGGGCGCAACCCCGCGAACGGCGCGGTGGCGGTGACGACGGGCATCCTGCAGCTGCTCGACCGGGACGAGCTGCGCGGGGTGATCGCCCACGAGCTCGCGCATATCAGGAACCGCGATACCCTGACCATGACCGTGGCCGCGACGGTTGCCGGCGCGATCTCGATGCTGGCGCAGTTCGGCTTCTTCTTCGGCCACTCGAACAACGACCGCAACCCGCTCGGGCCGATCGGGGTGCTGCTCGCGGTGCTCTTCGCGCCGCTGGCGGCGATGCTGATCCAGATGACCATCAGCCGCACGCGGGAATATTCCGCCGACCGGCTCGGCGCGGAGATCAGCGGCGATCCGCTCGGCCTCGCCGGGGCGCTGCGCAAGATCTCCTCCTATGCCGGGCGGCTGGAGCTGCCGAGCGCCGAGCGCAATCCCGCCTCGGCCTCGATGTTCATCGTCAATCCCCTGACCGGGGCGCGCATGGACAATCTCTTCTCGACCCATCCCAATGTGGAGAACCGCATCCGCGCGCTCGAGGCCATGGCCGGCGGCATGGGGCCCGGCCCCGCGCTCCGCGAGAGCTCCATCCCCGTGACCGGGCGCCGCGGCGCCCGGCGTTGAGCGCGCCCGGCCTCGCCGAGCGGGGGGCGGCGGCGGCGCTGCTCTCCGGGGTCCTGGCGCGCGGGCGCAACCTCGCCGACCAGACCGCCGATCCCGGGGGACCGCTGGCGCGCCTCGCGCCGCCCGAGCGCGCGCGGGCCCAGGGGCTCGCGACCGGTACCCTGCGCCATCTCGGCCGGATCGACGCGCTGCTCGCGGGCTTCTTCCGCCGGCTGCCGCCCGCGCCGGTGCGCGACCAGCTGCGGGTGATGGTGGCCGACCTGATGCTCGCCGGCACCCCGCCCCATGCCGCGGTCGACAGCGCCGTGCGGCTGGTGCGCGCCCTGCCCCGGGGCCGGCAATTCGCCGGGCTCGCCAATGCGGTCGGGCGGCGCGTGGCCGAGGGCGGCACGGCACTCTGGGAAGCGACCCCCGAGGGCGACCCGCCCGGCTGGCTCGCCGAGGCGCTCGCGGCGGAATACGGGGAGGCGGCCGGCGCGGCGATCCTGCGCGCCCATCGCGCCGAGCCGCCCCTCGACCTGACCCTGAAGCCCGGCGAGGCGCCGGGGCCCTGGGCCGCGGCGCTGGGCGCCGAGATCCTGCCGACCGGCAGCCTGCGGCTGGCGCGGCCCGGCCAGGTCTCGCGGCTCGCCGGCTACGATACGGGCGCCTGGTGGGTCCAGGACGCCGCCGCCGCCCTGCCGGTGCGGCTCCTCGGCGAGCTGGCGGGGCGGGCGGCGCTCGATCTCTGCGCCGCGCCGGGCGGCAAGACGCTGCAACTGGCCGCGGCCGGGGCGCGGGTCACCGCGCTCGACCTCTCAGCCTTCCGCATGGCCCGGGTCGCGGAGAACCTGGCGCGCTGCGGCCTCGCCGCGGAGACGGTGGTCGCGGATGCCCGCGACTGGCACCCCGGGCGGCGCTTCGAGGCGGTGCTGGTCGATGCGCCCTGCTCGGCCACCGGCACGATCCGAAGGCACCCCGACCTGCCCTTCCTGCGCAAGCGGCGGGACCTGGGGCCGCTGCTGGCGCTGCAGGCCGCGCTCCTGGCGCGGGCCTGGGACTGGCTCGCGCCGGGCGGGCGGCTGGTCTTCTGCACCTGCTCGCTGCTGCCGGCGGAGGGCGAGGCGCAGCTCGCCGCCTTCCGTGCCGCGCATCCGGAGGCCGAGCCCGTCCCGCCCGCGCCCGGATCACCCGGGATCGCGCCCGAATGGATCGACGCGAAGGGAGGCCTGCGGCTCCGGCCCGACTTCTGGCCCGAGCGCGGCGGCATGGACGGCTTCTACGCCGCCTGCCTGCGAAAGCCCGCCATCGCGGCGTGACAAGTCCCCGCCGGGCGGCGATAAGGGCCGCCGACAAACCCAGCGAAAGCCGCGCCGCCCGCCCATGTCCCGAACCGCGCTGACCCTGCAGGCCCTGGGCGAACGCCTCGCGCAGCCGACGCGCGCCATGCGCAACCGGCTGATGGCGCATCGGGCGCGGCTCGGCACCCGGCCGCAGGTCGCCAAGACCCTGCCCGAGCCGGTGCTGGTCGGCGACGCCGATCTCGGCGAGGGGCTGATCGCCGGGCGCTGGGTGGCGCGTGGGCGGGTCACCGAGCTCGGCGCGGCCTCGATCTGGCAGGCGCGGCTCGCCGATCCCGTACTCGAGGCCGAGCGCCAGGGCTGCCTCTGGCTCGACGACCTCGCGGCGCTGGGCCGGCGCGCGGCACGCGAAAGGGCCCAGTCCTGGGTCCAGGACTGGATCCGCCGCTTCGGCACCGGCGGCGGCCCGGGCTGGACGCCCGAGATCGCCGGCCGCCGCACCAAGCGCTGGACCTCCCATTGCGCCTTCCTGACCGAGGGGCTGGACCGGGCCGCGGCCGACCGCTTCTGGTTCGCGCTCGCCGCCCAGCAACGCTACCTCGCCCATACCTGGGGCGACGCCGAGGAGGGCCTGCCGCGGCTGCGCGCGCTGGCGGGGCTGGTCTGGTCGGGCGTCGCCCTGCCCAATTCCGGCCACCGGCTGGCGATGGTCGAGCTCGGCCTGCTCGCCGAGGCGCTCGTCGACATGGAGGGCGCGACGCCCAGCCGCTCCCCGGAGGATCTCGCGGAGGTGCTGATCCTCCTGATCTGGACGGCGCGGCTCCTGGAGAACGCCGGCCAGCACGCGGCGCCGGCGCATCTCGCCGCCATCGTGCGCGGGGTGCCGATCCTGCGGCTCCAGCGCATGGGCGACGGCAGCCTCGCGCGCTTCCACGGCGGGGGGCCCGGCTCGGCGGACCGGATCGACCAGGCGCTGGCGGAGCTGCGCACCGGCGTGCAGGTCCGCCCGAAGCTGCCCATGGGCTATGCCCGCCTCGCCTGCGGCCGGGCGATCGTGCAGATGGACGGCGCCGCGCCGCCGGGCGAGTCCCATGCCCTCACCGCCCATGCCAGCGCGCTCGCCTTCGAGATGAGCCTCGGCCGCCAGGCGGTGGTGGTCAACGCCGGGCCGGGCCGGGGCTTCGGCGCGCCGGCGGCGATCGCGGCGCGGCAGACGGCGGCGCATTCCACCGTCGAGATCGGCGGCGCCTCCTCGGCGCGGATCGAGACGCGCGGGCTCGCCGCCCGTACCTTGGGCGCGCGGCTGGAGGCGGGCCCCTCGCTCGTCTCGGTGCGCCAGGCCCAGGACGCCACCGGCCAGTGGCTGCTCGCCACCCACGACGGCTATGCGGCGAGCCACGGCATGCTGCACGAGCGCCGGCTCTTTCTCGACGCCCGCGGCCACGAGCTGCGCGGCGAGGACATCCTCTCCGTGCCCGACGCGCGGGCGCGCGCGCTTTTCGACCGGATGGCGAAGGGCGGCAAGCTCGGCTTCGCCGCGCGCTTCCACCTGCATCCCGCGGTCGAGGCCGAGTTCGACGCCGCGCGCGACCTCGTCGCCCTGACCCTGCCGAGCGGCGAGGTCTGGACCTTCCGCGCCGCCGGCGGCGCGCTCGCCCTCGATCCCGCGCTCTATCTCGACCCCTCCCAACCCGCGCCGGGGCAGAGCCGCCAGCTGGTTGTCCGCGCCGAGGTCGTCGATTATCTCGGCCAGGTCATCTGGTCCTTCAACCGCGTCGCCGAGGCGCCCGCCGCGGCCTGATCCCCGCCGCAGACGAGGAGAACCCCTCCCATCATGTCCCCCGATCTCGTCCCGGTCCGGACCGCGCTCGTTTCCGTCTCCGACAAGACCGGCCTCGCCGATCTCGCCCGCGCGCTGGTCGCGCGCGGCATCGCGCTCCTCTCCACCGGCGGCACCGCGGCGGCCCTGCGCGCCGCGGATCTGCCGGTGCGCGACGTGGCCGAGCTCACCGCCTTCCCCGAGATGCTCGACGGGCGGGTGAAGACCCTGCACCCGATGGTGCATGGCGGGCTGCTCGCGCTGCGCGACGAACCCTCGCACCGGGCGGCGCTCGACGCCCACGGCATCGGCGAGATCGACCTGCTCGTGGTCAATCTCTACCCCTTCGAGGCCACGGTCGCTTCCGGGGCCGGATACGACGACTGCGTCGAGAACATCGACATCGGCGGCCCGGCGATGCTGCGCGCCGCCGCCAAGAACCACTGCTTCGTCGCCGCCGTGACGGATGTGGAGGATTACCCCGCCCTGCTCGCCGAGCTCGAGGCGACCGGCGGCGCCACCCGCGCCGCCTTCCGCCAGGTGCTGGCCCAGACCGCCTTCGGCCGCACCGCCGCCTATGACGCGGCGGTCTCGGGCTGGCTCGCCGGGGCGCTCGGGATGCCGGCGCCGCGCCGCCGGGTGCTGGCCGGCCGGCTCGGCGAGATCCTGCGCTACGGCGAGAACCCGCATCAGGGGGCGGCCTTCTACCGCGACGGCAGCGCCCGGCCCGGCGTGGCGACGGCGCGCCAGCTCCAGGGCAAGGCGCTCTCCTACAACAACATCAACGACACCGATGCGGCCTTCGAGCTCGTGGCGGAATTCGCGCCCGAGGCGGGGCCGGCCTGCGTGATCGTCAAGCATGCCAATCCCTGCGGCGTGGCGCGCGGCGCGACCGCGCTCGCGGCCTATCGCGCCGCCTACGATTGCGACCGGACCTCGGCCTTCGGCGGCATCGTCGCGCTGAATTGCGCCCTCGATGCCGAGACCGCCGAGGAGATCGCCGGCATCTTCACCGAGGTGGTCATCGCCCCGGAGGTCAGCGAGGCGGCCGCGGCGATCTTCGCCGCCAGGAAGAACCTGCGGCTGCTGGTGGCCGGCGGCCTGCCCGAGGCCGGCGCCCCGGGCCTCGCCTGGCGCCAGGTCGCCGGCGGCCTGCTGGTGCAGGACCGCGACGCCGGCCGGATCGGCCGCGAGGCGCTGCGGGTGGTGACCCGTCGCGCCCCGGAGGGCCGCGAGCTCGAGGATCTGCTCTTCGCCTGGACGGTGGCCAAGCACGTCAAGTCCAACGCCATCGTCTATGCCCGCGACGGGGCGACCGTCGGCATCGGCGCCGGCCAGATGAGCCGGGTCGATTCCACGCGCATCGCCGCGCGCAAGGCCGGCGACATGGCGACGGTGCTGGGGCTGGCCGAGCCGCCGACCCGCGGCGCGGTGGTGGCCTCGGACGCCTTCTTCCCCTTCGCCGACGGATTGCTCGCCGCCGCCGAGGCCGGCGCGACGGCGGTGATCCAGCCCGGCGGATCGGTCCGCGACGACGAGGTGATCGCCGCCGCGGACGAGGCCGGCCTCGCCATGGTCTTCACCGGCATGCGGCATTTCCGCCACTGAACGCGCCCGCGGCTTGCGCGCCCTACACGCGGCGCTCGAACAGCGCGCAATACCGCCACAGTCCCGCCCGTGCGCCAGCACGGGCAGCGCCCGCCCGCCCCATGGCGGGCGCTTCGCGCCCACCCGGGCGCGTGCCGCCCATGCTTCATTGCCTGCTCTACCAACGGCCCTCCGCCGGACCCCTGTTGTCCCATGGCTGCGCCCCGGCAAAAGGCCGCACCCCGCGCGCCGGCCAGTTCGACGCCGTTAACACTTTTCTCCATACAAAACAACATGTTGCAATCTGTCCCCATGGGGACGCCCCTTCCGGCGCCCGAATCCGCCCGCGCGGCGGCCCGGCTCCGACTTCGGGATTCCGCTCGGCCTGCGCATGCGCTAGGGTCCGGCCAACCCGACGGAGCGACCAGACATGCCCCGCAGCAACCTCGCCCGGGCCGCCATCGTCGCGGCCATCGTCTTCCTGATCGACCGCGCCTCGAAGATCTTCGTCGTGGAGATGCTGGACCTGCGCCACCGGCTGGCGATCCCGGTCTTCGATCCCTGGCTCAACCTGACCATGGCCTGGAACCGCGGCGTCAATTTCGGCCTCTTCGACATGGGCGACGCCGGGCGCTGGTTCCTGGTGGGCCTCGCGCTCGCGATCGTCGCCGGCCTCGCGCTCTGGGTGCGGCGCAGCCAGGGCTGGGCGGCGGCGATCGGGGTCGGCGCGATCATCGGCGGCGCGCTCGGCAATGTCTGGGACCGGCTGCAATACGGCGCCGTCGCGGATTACCTGAACATGAGCTGCTGCGGCCTCCGCAACCCCTATGCCTTCAACGTCGCCGATGCGGCGATCTTCGGCGGGGTGGCGGTGCTGCTGCTCTTCGCCCGCAGCCCGGACCGCGACAAGGCGCCGGAGCCGCGCAACAGGACGTGACGCGCCGATCCGAGTGCGCTAGAGACGGTGCCTGTCGACGGGGATCACCATGGCCGGACCGGCAAGCGAAAAATTCTTCGGAGCCTCGCTGCTCCTGGCCGGCGCCGTCGCGCTGGCGGGATGCAGCGGCGGGCTCGCCGGCGCCCTGCGCTCCTCCGGCGTTGGGGACACGCCGGACGAGTTCCTGGTCCTGCCCACCAAGCCGCTCGAAATGCCGCAGAACCTCGCCGCCCTGCCGGTGCCGACGCCGGGCACCGCCAATCTGGTCGACTACCACCCCGGCCCCGAGGCCGTGGCGGGGCTGACCGGCCGGGCGGGTCCGGCCGGAGTGGCGAGCGGCAACGCCCTCGTCGCCCGCGCCGGGGGCGCCGATCCGCAGATCCGCACGGCCCTCGCGGCCGAGGACGTCGAATACCGGCGGACCCATCGCGGCCTGCTGCTCGAGCGCTGGTTCGCCAGGGACCAGGACGCGCTGATCTACAAGGACATGACCCTCGACGCCGGCGCCGAGTTCCAGCGCCTGCGCGCCCGGGGCTACCAGGTGCCCTCGCCGCCGCCTTCCCTCGTGAGCGAGTGACGATCACGCCTGCGTGGCCTCCGGTTGATCTTGGTGGCGCCGGCGATACTCTGCGCATCGCAGTCACGCCGGGAACAGCCGCCATGCGCCTTGCCATCGCCTTGCTTCTCGCCGCCGCGGGGTCCGCGGCGCGGGCCGCCGACGGCGACATCCAGAGCTTCACTCTGCCGAACGGCCTGCAGGGCGTGGTGATCGAGGATCACCGCGCCCCGGTCGTCACCCAGATGGTGTGGTACCGCGTCGGCTCCGCCGACGAGACGCCGGGCGAATCCGGGCTGGCGCATTTCCTCGAGCATCTGATGTTCAAGGCGACCGACGAGCTCGCGGACGGCGAGTTCAGCAAGATCGTCGCAGCCAACGGCGGCGACGACAACGCCTTCACCTCCACCGATTACACCGCCTATTTCCAGCGCATCGCCGCCGACCGGCTGGATCTGGTGATGGGCATGGAGGCCGACCGCATGACCGACCTCGATCCGGGCGCGGAGGCGGTGCTCTCCGAGCGCGACGTGGTGATGGAGGAGCGCCGGCAGGTGGTCGAGAACGATCCCGGCGGGCTCTTCGCCGAGGAGCGCCGCGCCGCGCTCTACTACAACCATCCCTACGGGCGGCCGGTGATCGGCTGGATGCACGAGATGGAGCAGTTCGACGAGGAGAAGGCGATGGCCTTCTACCGGGCGCATTACGCGCCGAACAACGCCATCCTCGTGGTCGCGGGCGACGTGGAGGCCGCCGAGGTCGAGCGGCTGGCGCGCGAACATTTCGGCCCGATCCCGGCCTCGGACGCCATCGGCCCGCGCATCCGCCCGCAGGAGCCGCCGCATCGCGCGGCGCGGCGGCTGGAATTCCGCGACCCCCGCGTCCGCCAGCCCTATGTCACCCGCAGCTGGTTCGCGCCGCAGCGCAGGCCCGGCGACCAGCGCGAGGCGGCGGCGCTCTACGTGCTGGCCGAGCTGCTCGGCGGCCCCGGGATCACCTCGGTGATGGCGCAGGAGCTGCAGCTCGCCGAAGGCGTCGCGATCGACGCCGGCGCCTCCTACGCCGATACCGGCGTCGATCCGCAGAGCTTCAACGTCTACGTGGTCCCGAAGCCGGACGTGAGCCTCGCCGAGGCCGAGGAACGGCTCGACGCCCTGCTGGCGCGCTTCGTCGCCGAGGGCCCCGACCCGCAGCAGCTGGAGCGGATCAAGACCCGCATCCGCGCCGACCGGATCTTCGACCGCGACAACCTGCAGTACCGCGCCCGCCAGGTCGGCAGCGAGCTCGCGACCGGGCTCACGCTCGAGGATGTCGAGGCCTGGCCGGACCTGCTCCAGGCGGTCACCCCCGAGGAGGTCCGGGCGGCCGCGCAGGCGGTCTTCCGGCCGGAGAACGCGGTGACGAGCCTGATGATGGCGCCCGAGACGGTGGAGGTCGTCGGCCAATGACCCGCATCCTGCACGCCCTCGCGGCGGCGTTCCTCTTGGCGCTGGCGGCGACGCTGCCGGCGCGGGCGGCCATCGACATCGTTCCCGTCACCTCGCCGGGCGGCATCACCGCCTGGCTCTACGAGGACCACACCATCCCGATGGTCTCGCTCGAAGCGAGCTTCCGCGGCGGATCCGCGCTCGATCCGGAAGGTCAGGCGGGCGCGGTCAACCTGATGACCGCGCTCCTGGAAGAAGGTTCGGGCGATCTCGACGCCACCGCCTTCGCCCAGGCCCGCGACGACCTCGCGGCGGGCTTCAGCTTCGACGCCGGCCGCGACGAGGTCGCGGTCTCGGCGCGGATGCTGTCGGAGAATCTCGACGCCTCCGTCGATCTCCTGCGCGCGGCACTTGTCGAGCCCCGCTTCGATGCGGAGGCCGTGGCGCGGGTGCGTGGCCAGGTCGCCTCGATCCTGCGCAGCGACGAGACCGACCCGGACGCCATCGCCTCCCGCGCCTTCTATGCCGAGGCCTTCCCGGGCCATCCCTACGCCCTGCCGCCGGACGGCACGCTCGCCACCGTGGCCGATCTCGATGCCGAGGCCGTGCGGGCGGCGCATCGCGCGGCGCTGGCGAAGGACCGGCTGATGATCGCCGTGGTCGGTGACATCGACGCCGAGCGGCTCGGCCCGTTGCTCGACCGGCTCTTCGGCGACCTGCCCGAGACCGGCGCCCCGCTGCCGGAAGTGGCCGAGCCGGCCACGGCGGGAACGCTCAGCGTCATCGACCTCGGCATCCCTCAGTCGGTCGTGGTCTTCGGCCATGCGGGCATCCCGCGGGACGATCCCGACTTCATTCCCGCCTTCGTGATGGATCACATCCTCGGCGGCGGCGGCTTCGGCTCGCGCCTCACCGAGGAGGTGCGCGAGAAGCGCGGGCTGACCTACGGCATCTACACCTATCTCGCGCCGGGCGATTTCGGCGCGCTCTACATGGGCCGCTTCTCCAGCGCCAACGGCCGGGTCGCCGAGGCGCTCGGCATCCTGCGCGAGGAATGGGCGCTCATGGCCGAGGAGGGCGTCACCGAGGCGGAGCTCGAGGACGCCAAGCGCTACCTGACCGGCGCCTATCCGCTGCGCTTCGACGGCAACGAGCGCATCGCCGGCCAGCTGCTCGGCCTGCAGACCGCGGGCCTCGACATCGACTATGTCAACGAGCGCAACGATCTGGTCGAGGCGGTCACGCGCGAGGACATCGCCCGCGTCGCGCGCCGGATCCTCGACCCCGAGCACCTGACCTTCGTGGTGGTCGGGCGGCCGGAGGGCGTGCAGGCCACGAATTAACCGTGGCGGGCCGGCCTGCGGCCGTGCTACAAATTGGGGCATGAACGTCGCGTGCCCCAACATAGAGCGTAAACCGCCGGCAATACGCCAGCTCGACGCCGCCGCCGCCAACCGGATCGCGGCGGGCGAGGTGGTCGAGCGGCCGGCCTCCGCGATCAAGGAGCTGGTCGAGAATGCGCTCGACGCCGGGGCGCGGCGGATCGACATCGCCTATGCCGACGGCGGCAAGCGCCTGATCCGCGTCACCGACGACGGTCACGGCATTCCGGCCGAGGAACTCTCCCTGGCGCTCTCCCGCCACGCGACCTCCAAGATTGACGGCACGGATCTGACCCATATCCTCACCTTCGGCTTCCGCGGCGAGGCGCTGCCTTCGCTCGGCGCGGTCGGCGGGCTCACGATCACCTCGCGCGCCGCGGGCTCCGCGGGCGCCGCCACGGTCAGCGTGCGCGGCGACGACCCCTCGCCGGTGCGCCCCGCGGCCCTGGCCGGGGGCACCCGCGTCGAGCTGGAGGGGCTCTTCTCCGCCACCCCGGCGCGGCTGAAGTTCCTGCGCAGCGATCGCGCCGAGGCGCAGGCGATCGGCGAGGTCACCCGGCGCCTGGCAATGGCCGCGCCCTGGGTCGGCTTCAGGCTCGACGACGTCTCCGACCCTGGGCGGCCGCGCACGATCCTCGACCTCGCGCCCGAGACCGGCGATCTCTTCGGGGCGCTGCGCGGCCGGCTGCGGGCAATCCTCGGCCCGGATTTCGTCGCGAACGCGGTCCCCGTGGATGCTCTGCGCGACGGGGCGCGGCTGTCGGGGATGGCGGCGCTTCCGACCTTCTCGCGCGGCGCGGCGGTGTCGCAGCATCTCTTCGTCAACGGCCGGCCGGTGCGCGACCGGCTGCTGCTCGGCGCGCTGCGCGCGGCCTATGCGGACCTGCTCCCGCGCGACCGGCATCCCGCGGCCGCGCTCTTCCTCGATTGCCCGCCGGAGCTGGTGGACGTGAACGTGCATCCCGCGAAGGCCGAGGTGCGGTTCCGCGATCCCGGCCTGATCCGCGGCCTCCTGCTCGGGGCGCTGCGCGCGGCGCTGGCCGAGGCCGGCCATCGCGGGGCGAGCACGACCGCCCGGGGCATGCTCGGCGCCTTCCGGCCGCAGGCGCCCGCCGACCCGGGCCGGCCGCCGGCCTGGAGCCCGCCGCGGGCTGGGTGGGGCGGCTTCGCCGAGGACATGCT
This sequence comes from uncultured Paracoccaceae bacterium, assembly GCA_937872465.1. GTDB lineage: Bacteria > Pseudomonadota > Alphaproteobacteria > Rhodobacterales > Rhodobacteraceae > Amaricoccus. The sequence continues at coordinate 206,370 of CALMSR010000014.1, read as the reverse complement.
CGGCGCGGAGGGCTGGTCGGCGCGGGTGGAGACACCCGCGAGCCCCGAGGAGGGCGCATCCGCGCCCGAGGAGGGGCTCCCCCCCGCCGACCTGCCGCTGGGCGTGGCGCGGGCGCAGCTCCACGAGACCTATGTGATCGCCCAGACCGCCGACGGCATGGTCATCGTCGACCAGCACGCGGCCCACGAGCGGCTGGTCTACGAGCGGCTCAAGGTGCAGGCGCTGGCCAAGGGGCCGCCGTCGAGCCAGATCCTGCTCATCCCCGAGATCGTCGAGCTCGACGCGGCGGCCTGCGCGCGGCTGCTCGAAGCCGCGGAGGATCTCGCCGGGCTGGGGCTGGTCTACGAGAGCTTCGGCGGATCGGCGCTCTGCCTGCGCGAGACGCCCGCGATCCTCGGCGAGGTGGACGGTCGGCGCCTGCTCGCGGATGTGGCCGATGCGCTCAGCGAGGAGGAGGAGGGCGGGCTCAGGGCGCGGCTCGACGCCGTGCTCAGCCGCATGGCCTGCCACGGCTCGGTGCGCGCGGGGCGGCGGATGACCGTGGCGGAAATGAACGCGCTCCTGCGCGACATGGAGGCGACGCCCTTCTCGGGCCAGTGCAACCACGGCCGCCCGACCTGGATCGAGCTCAAGCGGGCGGACATCGAGCGGCTGTTCGGCCGGCGATGATCGACGCCGCCGGCCTTTCGGCCCTGCTCGACGATCCGCTGGTCCGGGCGGCCTCCGGCCTCGCGGTGGCCTGGCTGCTCTGGCGGCTCTGGCGCGCGGGCCGCGGCCCGGCGCCGCTCGCGCGCCATCTGGCCGATCTCGACGGCGCCGTGCGGGCGCTCAACGACGGGCAGAACCAGCTGCACGGCGGCATCGTCCATGTGGCCGAGGCGCAGGCCGCCGCCCAGGCGCGCATGGCCGAGACGATGGAGCGGCGGCTGGCCGAGGTCGGCCGCCTGCTCGGCGACAGCCTCGGGCAGAGCGCGCAGCGCACGGCGCGATCGCTGGGCGACCTCCAGGCGCGGCTCGAGACGATCGATCGCGCCCAGGCCAATATCACCAAGCTCTCGGGCGACGTGCTGGGGCTCCAGGACATCCTGTCCAACAAGCAGACCCGCGGCGCCTTCGGCGAGATCCAGCTGCGCGAGATCGTCACGAGGGCGCTGCCGCCCGACGCCGCCACCTTCCAGGCCACGCTCTCGAACGGCTGCCGGGCGGATTGCCTGATCCATCTGCCGCATCCGCCCGGGCCGATCGCGGTCGATGCGAAATTCCCGCTCGAGGCCTACGAGGCGCTGGTCGCCGCCACGAGCCCGGCCGCGAAGGCCGAGGCGCAGCGCCGCATGCGCGGGGCGATGCGCAGCCATCTCCGCGCCATCGCCGGGAAATACATCCTCGAGGGCGAGACGGCGGAGGGCGCGCTGCTGTTCCTGCCCTCCGAGGCGGTCTATGCGGAACTCCACGCCAGTTTCGGCGAGCTGGTGCGCGAGGGCTTCGACCTGCGGGTCTGGATCGTCTCGCCCACGACCTGCATGGCGGTGCTGCACACCCTGCGGGCGGTGCTCAAGGACGCGCGGCTCCGGGCCGAGGCCGACGCCATCCGGCGCGAGCTGGGGTTGCTGCACCGCGACATCGAGCGCCTCGGCGGGCGGGTGGCGAGCCTCGAGCGGCATTTCGACCAGGCGCGCCGCGACGTGGAGGAGATCCGGATCTCCACCGACCGGGCGCAGCGGCGCGCCCGCCGGCTCGAATCGGTCGACTTCCGCGGCGAGACCGATCCTGATACCCTGCCGATGGCGGAAGCCGCCGGGGCGCCGCCCCGGAGCTAGGCGGCGGCACCTGTTGCCTCCCGGTCACGCTGCGGTGCAACATGACCGCGGCGGATCCGGGGCGATGGATCTCCCTCCGCCCGGCATGGCAGCCTGACGGCACCGGGGGACAGGGAACAGTATCGGGGACAGGGCAGGGGCGCAGATGGCACAGCTCGCACTCGGCGATTATCCGGACCGCTACCGTCTGGCGAACGAACTGCATGCCCGGCCCTTTCCGGTGCTGGAGCCGCCGACGCGGGCCGTCCTTCTCGCGATCAAGGAGCCCGAAGCCGCGGCCGACCGCGACCGCGCGGCGGATCTCGAGCATCTGACCGCGCTGCTCGACCGCTTCGGCGCGCCGCATCCGGCGCCGGGCGCGAACCATTATTCCGGGGCGCTGGGGCGTGCCTTCCTGAAATGGGAGATGCATACCGAATTCGTCACCTACACGCTCTTCTCCGGGCAGATGGGCGCCGAGCCCTTTTCCGACGAGATCTTCAAGCTCTTCCCGCAGGACTGGCTGGCGGCGGCGCCCGGCAAGCTCGTGACCTCCTGCATCCTCTGGATCCAGCCGGCACCGCCCGAGGTGATGGAGGTGATGGTCGAGCGGGACCTGCCGGTGTGGTTCGACCCCGACAGCCTCGCGGCGAGCCGCGTCTCGGATGCGGAGGCGGTGGTCGCCGCGGATTTCCGCATCGATTCCGACGGCCACACGCGCATCGCGGTCCTCGCCAAGCCCACCATCGACCGGCACCGCCTCGGGCGCATCGTCCAGCGCCTCTTCGAGATCGAGGTCTACAAGTCGATGTCGATGCTCGCCCTGCCGCAGGCGCGCAGCGTCGCGGCCAGCGTGGCGCGGATCGACCGCAACCTGACCGACAGCGTCACCGCCATGGCGACCGGCACCGGCCGCGAGGCCGAGACCCTGCACGAGCTGCTCGCCGTCTCGGCCGAGATCGAGCTCCTCTCCTCGACCACCGCCTTCCGCTTCGGGGCCGCGGAAGCCTATGCGGCGATCGTCGACCAGCGCATCGAGGTCCTGCGCGAGGAGCGCATCGCCGGGCGCCAGCTCTTCGGCGAGTTCATGCGCCGCCGCTACGATCCGGCGATGCGCACCTGCCGCTCGGCCAAGGCGCGGCTCGACGAGCTCGCGGCGCGGGCGGCGCGGGCGGCCAACCTCCTGCGCACCCGCGTCGATGTCGCCAACCAGGCGCAGAGTACCGAGGTGCTGCACCAGATGGACCGCCGCGCCGCGCTGCAGCTGCGCCTGCAGGAGACCGTCGAGGGCCTGTCGGTGGTGGCGATCAGCTATTACGCGGTCAATCTCGCCGCCACCGCGCTCGGCCCGCTCGCCGAGCCCACCGGCGTCGACAAGGGCCATCTCGCCGCCTATATCACCCTGCCGGTGGTCCTGCTCGTCTGGCTCATGGTCCGCCGCATCCGCGCCCGCATCGCCCGCCGCGAGGCCGGTTCCGGCCACTGAAGCTGCCGGCGCTCCCGCCGGCCGCGCGGCACACCGATCCGACGGATTGGGCGAAGGACGCCCCTGCGGACGATTGGTCCCATGGCACATCCGGGCGAATCGATCGCTCGGGGTAGCCCCGAACGGTCAAAGGCGAGGCACTGCCTCGCGCCGGTCCGGCGCAATCCCCCCGAAGACCCTGCAGGCGGTAGCGGCGGTCGGGATTCGCCGGGCCGCGCGGCCCGAGGCACGCGCGACGCATGTCCGGAGCCTGTCAATCCCGGGCGGCGCCGTCACCACTCGGCGCCGCGCCGAGATAGGCGGCGAGCTCCGGCGGCGGATCGGCGAAGAGCCGCGCGGTCTCCACCGGCGGCGCGGCGCGGCCGCCGTCGACCAGCACCACCCGCTCCGCGATGCGCCGGGCGTCCTCGGGGGCATGGCTGACCATCAGGAGCGTCGCGCCCTGCTCGGCGCGGATGCGCGCGACGAGGTCGAGCATCTCGGCGCGCAGGGCGGGCCCGAGCGCGGCGAAGGGCTCGTCGAGCATCAGGATCGGCCGGGCGCGCAGCAGCGCGCGGGCGAGCGCCACCCGGCCGCGCTCGCCGCCCGAGAGCCGGGCCGGCAGGCGCGCGCCCATGCCCGCGAGCCCGACCTGCGCCAGCGCCGCCTCGACCCGTGCCCAGCCGTCGCGGCCGAGTCGCAGGTCGGGCCGGAGCCCGAGCCCGACGTTGCGCGCGGCGCTGAGATGCGGAAAGAGGTTGTGCTCCTGGAAGAGCAGCGTGACCGGGCGATCCGCCGGGGAGCGACCGGTGAGATCCTGGCCCTCCCAGAGGATGCGCCCGCGGACCGGCGCGACGAAGCCGGCGATGGCGTTGAGGATCGTGCTCTTGCCCGCGCCCGAGGGGCCGATCAGCGCGGTGGAGGAGCCCGCCTCGAGGGCGAGATCCGCAGTCAGCCGCCAGCTCTCCTGGGCGATCTCGACCCCCTCAAGCCGGAGCATTCGGCCGCCCCCCGCGATCGAAGATCCAGAAGAGCGCATAGGTCAGCGCAACCAGGACCAGCGCCACGCCCGAGGCCGCCTCCATGCGGTAGCCCGCCATCAGGCGCTGCATCAGCAGCGGCAGGGTCGCCACCTCGGGCGGCGCGAAGAGCGCGATCACACCGAGATCGCCCATGGAGAGCGCCGCGGCGATCCCGGCCGCGAATCCCGCCGGGCGGCGAAGATGCGGCCAGGTCACCAGCCGCAGCCGGGCGGCGCCGGTGATGCCGAGGCTCTCGGCGAGCCGCCCGTCGCGCATCCGCGCCGCCGCCAGCGCCGGCAGCAGCGCGCGCAGCACGAAGGGCAGCGCCATGGCGGCATTGACCGTCGCGGTCACCGGCAGGGCGAGCGCGAAGGGATCGGCGAGCGGGCGGATGGCGATGAAGATCCCGGTGCCGATCACGAAGGGCGAGGCGGCGAGCGCGAGCAGCGCGAAGCCCTCGATCGCCCGGCCGCCACCGCGGGCGCGGCGCGCGTCGATCAGGGCGGCGAGTGCGGCGCCGAGCGCGAGCGCGAGTGCGGCGGAGACGAGCGCGACCCCGAGGCTGCGCGCCGCGGCCGGCCAGACCGCCGCGGGCAGGCCGGCGGCGAGCGCCAGGAGGCCGCGCGCGGGGACCGCCGCCAGCGGCAGGCCGACGAAGAGCGCGAGCGCGCCGAGCACCATGGCGTCGAGCGCGCGCAGGCCAGGGCTCTCGGCGTCCCAGCGGCGCACGGCGCCCCCCAGCGAGGCGCCGAAATCGGCCTCCGCGGCGAAGCGCAGCGCCAGCGCCGCGACCGCGGCACAGAGCCCGAACTGGATCAGCGCCAGCCAGGCGGCGCGGCCGAGGTCGAAGTCGAAGCGCAGCGCCTGGTAGATGGCGAGCTCCACCGTCGTCGCCCGCGGCCCGCCGCCGAGGGTCAGCGCGACCGCGAAGGAGGTCATGCAGAGCAGGAACACCAGCACGAAGGCACCGGGCAGCACGCTGCGCAGCATCGGCGCCTCGATGCGCCGGGCGACGTCGCCGGGCGCGAGGCCGAGCTGGGCGGCGAGGCGAAAATGCTCGGGCGGGATCGCGAGCCAGCCCTGGAGCACCAGCCGCGTGCAGAGCGGGAGGTTGAAGAAGACATGCGCCAGCACCACGCCGGTCAGCCCGTAGATGTCGAGCCCCGGCGCGCCGAGGCTCTCCAGCGCCCGGCTCGCCAGCCCGGCCCGGCCCCAGATCGCCAGCAGGCCGAAGACGGCGACGATCGCCGGCAGAAGGAACGGCGCCCCGGTCAGGGCGATCAGCGCGGTGCGGCCGGGAAAGCGGCGCCGCGCCAGCGCGCGGGCCGCGGGCACGGCGAGCGCGGTGCTGAGCACGGCCGAGAGGAAGGCCTGGGTCAGCGTGAAGCGCAGCGCCGCCCATTCCGCGGGGCCGAGCGCCCGGCCCGGCTCGGCGCGGGCGAGCAGGACCGCGACGCTGCCGAGCGTGAGTGCTGCGACCAGCGCCAGCGCCAGCCCGCCGACGGCGAGGCGCAGGAGGCCTAGCGGCTGAGGGCTTCGAGCCATGCGCCGACCGCCGGGTCGCGCAGCGCCCGCGCCTCCTCGGGGGAGAAGAGCAATGCCTTGTCCGGCCGGGGCAGATCCGCGAAGCCCTCCGGCAGCCCGGCCTCGGGCAGCCTGGCGGGATACATCCAGTTGGTCGTCGGGATCACCCCCTGGAAGCCGTCGGTCAGCATGAAGTCGAGGAAGGCGCGCGCCAGCTCCGGCTGGTCGCTCGAGGCGGTGACGCCGGCCACCTCGACCTGCATGTAATGGCCCTCGGAGAAGATCGCGGCCGCCTTGGCGGGATCGCCTTCGGCGATGGCGTGATAGGCCGGCGAGGTGGTATAGGCGAGCGCCATGTCGACCTCGCCGTTGAGGAACAGCCCGTAGCCTTCCGACCAGCCCGGGGCCACGGTGACGATGCGCTCGGCGAGCCCGGCCCAGATCTCCGGGGCGCGTTCGCCGTAAGCCGCCTCGACCCACATCACCAGCCCGAGGCCCGGGGTGGAGCTGCGCGGATCGAGGATGACGATCTCCGCATCCGAGGCGATCAGCGCCTCGAAGCTCGAGGGCGGCTCCGGCATCCGCTCGCGGTCGTGGACGAAGGCGAAATAGCTCCAGTCGTAGGGCAGGAAGTAGGGATCGTCCCAGGCGACGGGCAGGTCGAGCTCCGGCACGTCGCGCCCGTGCGGCGCGAAGAGCCCGGTGGCGGCGGCCTCGGCGGTGAGGTTGGTGTCGAGGCCGAGCACGATGTCGGCCTCGCTGTGCTCCCCCTCCAGCCGCAGCCGCGAGAGCAGCGCCGCGCCGTCGCCGGCGCCGACGAAGCGCAGGCTGCAATCGCAGATCGCCTCGAAATTCGCCGCGATCGCCGGGCCGGGGCCCCATTCGGCGACGAAGCTCTCGTAGGTATAGACCACCAGCTCCGGCTTGTCCTGGGCGGCGAGCGGCCCGGCGGCGAGCGCGAGCGCGGCGGCGATGAGCCCCTTCGGCATGGTATCCTCCCTCGCTGGCGGCGAAGGCGGGCAATGCGGGCTGACACATCGCGCCTTCCCTCCGCCGGCATGATCCGGTTCAGGTTCGACGGGTCGCGCGAACGCATCTCAGCCCGGCCGATGCCGGACCCCCCGAGGCCGCACGCAGGATAGGCCGGTAGCCGTCAGGCGCAAGCGGATTCGCGGCGGCACCGCGGGGCGAGGGCAGCGCCCGACCCGGGCGGAATCGAAACGCCCGCGTCCCGCCGAAGGCACGCCTTCGGCGGGACGGGAGCGGGGCGTTCAAGCTGGCAGCGCCCGGAGCTCAGGTCGAGTTCGACACCAAGCTCGTCGCGGTCTTGGTGCGCGAGGCCGAGCGCAAGGCCACCGAGCGCCGTTTCTAGGGCGCGGTCCATTCCGTCGGCATGGTGGCGCGGAAGCCGGGGGCGCCCAATCTTACGAACCTGCGCATGGATCCCTTCGAGCGGGCCCGCGAGGAGAACGCGATGGGGTTCCAGCGCTGGTATCTCGAGCACATGTTCGCCATCGCCCCGGCCACGGCCTTCGTGGGCAACTGGCTGCAGAGCTTCCAGGACTTCCCGCCGCGCCAGAAGCCGGGCAGCTTCAACCTCAGCAACGTCATGGACGAGCTCACCGCCGGCTCGCCGGGCAGCCAGTGACGCGGGCCTGATCTCCGGGGCGGGGCCGGCGCATGGCTCCGCCCGCTCCCGCGGCATCAGGCTTTCCTTCGCCGCCGCGCTGGGCTAGGCGGGTCGCCAGACCGGAGATCCCGCGCCCCATGTCCATGAACAGCTTCGGCCATCTCTTCCGCGTCACCACCTGGGGCGAGAGCCACGGGCCGGCGCTGGGCTGCGTGGTGGACGGCTGCCCGCCGGGCGTGCCGCTCGCGGAGTCCGACATCCAGCCCTGGCTCGACGCGCGCCGGCCCGGCCAGAGCCGCTTCACCACCCAGCGCCAGGAGGCCGACCGGGTCGAGATCCTCTCGGGCACCTTCGAGGGGGTCACCACCGGCACGCCGATCGCGCTCCAGATCCGCAACACCGACCAGCGCTCGAAGGACTACGGCGACATCGCGGCGAAGTTCCGCCCCGGCCATGCCGACATCACCTATCACCTGAAATACGGGCTGCGCGACTACCGCGGCGGCGGGCGGTCGAGCGCCCGCGAGACCGCCGCACGGGTCGCCGCCGGCGGGGTGGCGCGGCGGGTGCTGGCAGAGCTGGTGCCGGGGCTCGCGGTGCGCGGCGCGCTGGTGCAGGTCGGCGACCGGGCGATCGACCGCACCGCCTGGGACTGGGAGGCGGTGCCGCGCAATCCCTTCTGGTGCCCCGATGCCGGGGCCGCGGAGGCCTGGGCCGGTTATCTCGACGGGCTGCGAAAGTCCGGCAATTCGGTCGGCGCGATCGTCGAGGTCCAGGCGGCCGGCGTGCCCGCCGGCCTCGGCGCGCCGGTCTATGCCAAGCTCGACACCGAGATCGCCGCGGCGCTGATGTCGATCAACGCGGTCAAGGGCGTGGAGATCGGCGCGGGCTTCGCCTCGGCGGCGCTGACCGGCTCCGAGAACGCCGACGAGATCTTCATGGGCGACGCGGGCCCGCGCTATTCCTCGAACCATGCCGGCGGCATCCTCGGCGGCATCTCCACCGGGCAGGACATCGTGGCGCGCTTCGCGGTCAAGCCGACCTCGTCGATCCTGACGCCGCGGCGGACCGTCACCACCGCCGGCGCGGAGACCGAGATCGTCACCAAGGGCCGCCACGACCCCTGCGTCGGCATCCGCGCGGTGCCGGTGGGCGAGGCGATGCTGGCCTGCGTGCTGCTAGACCAGCTGCTCCTCGACCGCGGCCAGACCGGCAGCGTGCGGGGCAGGATCGGGTGATCGCTTTGCGCTGGCCCGGCGGGGGCCAGGTGCGCTAGGAAGCGGGTGGCGTCGAAAAGGCCGGAACAGGGGATCGCGACGATGACCGGATGGATGCGGAACTGGATGCTGGCGGCGTGTCTCGGCGCGGCCGCGGTCCTTGCCACGGCGGCGGCGCAGGCGGCGAGCCGGACCGAGATCGACACCCGGGCGGATCTGGTGCTCAACCGCCTGCTTTCGGAATCCGCGACCGCGCAGGCCGTGGACGCGAAGGCGGTCGCGGTGCTGATCTTTCCCGACATCGTCAAGGCGGGCTTCGGGCTCGGCGGTCAGTACGGCGAGGGCGTGCTGCGACGGGGCGGCGCGTCGGTGGCCTATTACAACATCGCCTCGGCCTCGTTCGGATTTCAGGCCGGGGCGCAATCCTACGGGCAGGTGATCTATTTCATGACCGAGGAGGCGCTGCGCCAGCTCGAGACAGCCAAGGGCTTCGTGCTCGGCGCGGATGCCAATGTCGCGGTGGTGAACACGGGCGCCAATGTCGACGTGAATTCCGGCACCCTGCAGGACCCGATCATCGCCTTCGTCACCGACCAGAAGGGCCTGATGGCCGGGGTAACCCTGGAGGGCTCGAAGATCAGCCGGATCGATCCGAAATAGCGAAAGTCCGGCTCGGCACCGGGCCGAGGCAGCACGCGACGGCAATTCCCCGGGCGGATCCCGCCTGCCGACGCGACCTTGCGGTTCCCGGAGCCGCATGCAAACTGAGTCAAGCCGCCACTCGGAGAGCCGCACAATGACCCGGAGCACGCTGCTTGCCGCCGTCCTCGCCGCCCTGGCGCCGGCCGCCTTCGCCCAGTCCGATCAAGCCGATCTGGCCAAGAAGCTCTCCAACCCGGTCGCGAGCCTGATCAGCGTCCCGTTCCAGTACAATTACAACGACGGCTTCGGCCTGGACGGCGACGGGCACCAGTCCTATGTCAACATCCAGCCGGTGATCCCGTTCTCGATCAGCCCCAACTGGAACGTCATCTCGCGCACAATCCTGCCCGTGGTCTGGCAGGACGGCGTCGTCCCCGACGAGGGATCGCAGTCCGGCTTTGGCAACACGACTCAGAGCTTCTTCTTCTCGCCGAAGCAGCCGACGAGCTTCGGGCTGATCTGGGGTGTCGGCCCTGCCTTCCAGGTGCCCACGGCGACCGACGGCATCGCTGCCAACCAATGGGGCGCCGGCGTCACCGGCGTCGCCCTCAGACAATCGGGCGGCTGGACCTACGGGGGGCTCGCCAATCACATCTGGTCGGTCACCGGCAACAGCAGGGACGGCGACCTCTCCGCGACCTTCCTGCAGCCTTTCCTCAGCTACACGACGGCCAAGGCGACGTCCTTCACGGTCAACTCCGAATCCACCTACGACTGGGAGAACGACCAGTGGTCGGTTCCGATCAACTTCATGGTCGCGCAGATGTTCAAGCCCGGCAACCAGCCGCTCCAGCTCCAGGTCGGCGCACGCTACTGGGCCGAGTCGCCCGATTACGGCCCCGACGGCTGGGGCGCCCGCGCGGCGCTGGTCCTGCTCTTCCCCAAGGGCTGAGCCTCAGCGGCTGAAACGCGCCGCCAGCTCCACATGGCCCGACCAGCGGAACTGGTCGACGGGCTGCACCCAGTCGAGCCGATAGCCGCCCGCCACGAGGATCGTCGCGTCCCGCGCGAAGCTCGCCGGATTGCACGAGACCGCCGCGATCCGCGGCACCGCCGAGGCCGCCAGCGCTTGCGCCTGCGCCTCGGCCCCGGCGCGGGGCGGGTCGAAGGCGACCCCGTCGAAACGCGCGAGTTCCGCCGCCAGCATCGGACGGCGGAAGAGGTCGCGGACCTCGGTCGTGACCCGGCGGAGCCCGGGCGCCCCCCGCCAGCCGGCATCGAGCGCGGCGAGCATCGCGGGCTCGGCCTCCACCGCATGGACCTCGGCGACCTCCGCCAGCGGCAGGGCGAAGGTGCCGCAGCCGGCGAAGAGATCCGCGACCCGCCGGGCGGGACCGAGGCATTCGTGGACCGCCGCGACCAGCGCCGCCGCACCTTCCCGCGTGGCCTGGAGGAAGGCGCCGGGGGGTGGGACCACCCGCGCGGCACCCATGGGTTGCAGGGGCGGCCGGCGCTGGGCGATCGGCTCGCCCTCCCAGGCGAGACGGGCGACGGCGGCGGCATCGGCATGGCCGAGGAAATCCGCCACCGCCTCCCCGGAGGGCCGCCGCCCCCCGACGCCGTCGATGTCGAGCCCGGCGGGGCTCTCGGTGACGGTGAAGCGCACTTCGCCCGAGCGCGAGGCGGCGGCGCGGGTCAGCACCGCGAGCGCCGGCAGGATCGCGAGGATCGCCGGGACGACCAGATGGCATTCCAGGACGGCGACCAGGTCTTCCGAGCGCCGGCCATGGAACCCCACCACCGCGCCCTTGCGCGTGCGGCGGCCGGCGAACACCGCGCGACGCCGCGAGCGCGGCGGCGAGATCAGCACCGGCCGGATCTCGGCGGCCAGCCCCCGGGCGGCCAGCGCGCGGACGATGGTCTCGGCCTTCCAGCCGGCGAGGAAGGCATCCGTGCCATGCTGCAGGGCGCAGCCGCCGCAGGCGCCGAAATGCCGGCAGACCGGGGCGACGCGCTCCGGCGAGGGGGCGAGGATCTCGACCGGCGCCATGCGCCCCTCCGCGACCGGCCCGCGCACCCGCTCGCCGGGCAGGGTGAAGGCGGCGCGGATCCCGCCCGAAAGGCCGTCGCCCTCGCGGCCGAGGCGGTCGATGGTGATCTCGGGCCTGCTGTCGTCCATGGTGTCTGCGAAGTTTCGCCTGTCGCGGCGGCTGGGCCGGGATTACGGTGCCGCGGAGCACGCAGCAAGGGAAGGCGCGCGATGTCCTATTCCATTCCGCCCGGCACCAGGATCGGGCATGTGCATCTCAAGGTGGCCGATCTCGACCGGGCGGCGGCCTTCTATTGTGGCGTGCTGGGCTTCGAGGTGCAGGCGCGCTACGGCGACCAGGCGCTCTTCGTCTCGGCAGGCGGCTACCATCACCACATCGGGCTCAACACCTGGGAGAGCCGGGGCGGCACCCCGCCGCCGCCGGGCCACACCGGCCTCTACCACACCGCCATCCTCTACCCGACCCGCCGCGATCTCGCGCAGGCGCTGCGCCGGGTGCAGGCGGCGGGGATCGCGCTCGCCGGCGCCTCCGACCACGGGGTCTCCGAGGCGCTCTATCTCGACGATCCCGACGGCAACGGCGTGGAGCTCTACCGCGACCGCCCGCCGGAGGAATGGCCGCGCGACGCCCAGGGCAGGATCGCCATGGTCACGCGGCGGCTCGACCTGGCCGGGCTCCTGGCCGAGGCCTAGCCGGGCTTCCGCGCCGCGATCAGGTATTCGGCATTGCCGTCCCCGCCCGCGATCGGGCTCGCCGCCTCGCCCTGCACCGCCCAGCCGGCGCCGACGAGGAAATCGCGCACCCCGGCGCGCGCCGCGGCGACGGCACCGGCGTCGCGCACGATCCCGCCCTTGCCCACATGGGCCGGGCCGACCTCGAACTGCGGCTTGATCAGCGCGACCAGCGTGGCGCCGGGCCGCGCCAGTGCCAGCGCCGGCGGCAGCGCCTTGGACAGCGCGATGAAGGCGAGATCGGCGGTGATCCAGTCCGGCGGCGGCACATGCGCGGCGGTCAGGTCGCGCGCATTCAACCCCTCGATCAGCCGCACCCGCGGATCGCCGCGGAGCCGCGCCGCCATCTGGCCGTGGCCGACGTCGACCGCCCAGACCTCGGCCGCGCCCGCCTCGAGCAGGACTTCCGTGAAGCCGCCGGTGGAGGCCCCGAGGTCGAGCGCGATCCCACCGGCGGGGTCGAGCGCGAAGGTGGCGAGCGCATGGGCGAGCTTGAGCGCGGCGCGCGAGACATAGGGAACCGGGTCATGGGTCAGCGCGAGGGATGCATCCGGCGGAACCGGTGTCGAGGGCCTGCGGGTGGGTCGTCCCGCGACGGTCACGACCCCGGCTGCGATGAGCGCCCGGGCGCGGGCGCGGCTGGGGGCGAGGCCGGCGGCGACCAGGGCCGCATCGAGGCGCAGTTTCGGAAGCATCCGTCCCATGTGCCGCAGATTGCGCGGAATGCCTAGTAGCGCGCATTGACAAGACGAACCCGGTGGCCGCCATGTTGTTCGACGCGGGGGGGAGAGACGGGAATGAACGATGCAGACAACGGGACTGCGAAGGCCACGGCCGAAGCCGACAAGCTGACTGCGGAAGCGGCCAAGCTGAGGGCGGAGGCGGAAGCCGCCAGAAGCAAGGCCGAGGCCGAAGTCACAAAGCTCGTGGCCGAGGCCGCGAAGATCGACACGGAAGCGCGCAAGCTTGAGGCCGACGCAGAAATCGCGCGCTGGAAGGCGCTCGTTCCCGATTTCGGGGCGATCGAGTCGGGGAAGATCACCGTTCCGGAGGGACGGATCGGCCGTTCCGCGATCCTGGGGCAGATGGCACTCGAGGATGCCGCGCGGAAGCTCGAACCGAAGATCGGTCTCGGGTCCCGCGACGTCGTTCTGGTGACCAGCGAGGTCGACCTCGCCTCGACCGGGGCCGCCTATCTCGAAGTCAAGACGGCGAGCGATTCGGTGATCGCGCGGGCCAGGGAGGTGACCGGGAAGGCGAACAAGGGCGCGGACCCCGGAGATCCGAAAACCGACCTGGCCTTCGCCCCCGGCCTGCTCGGCGTCGGTGCAGCAGCGGTTGCGGCGCTGCCGGGCATCCTCTCGATGTTCAGGACGGATCACAGCCAGTCCGTCGTGGACCTCGCCGCCGACGACGAGGCGGCAGCCACGCTGGTCTGCGAGATGCTCCTGAAGGAGAAGGCCCAGGCGACGGTCGTGGAGGATCGCTTCCGCCTGGTGGAGGAGAGCGGGATCTGGACCGTGCTCAAGACGCTGGGCGACGCCCGCACGGATCTGGTCGAGGCCCGATTGCGCAGGTTTCCCCCCGACGCGGAGCGCCCGAAGCCGGGCACTCCCGAGGCCCTGCTTCTGGCCGAGATCGAGGCGGCGACCGCCGCGGTCGTCGGGCTCGAGGCCAGCCTCCGCAGCGTTCCGGCGGGACGATCCCGCGCGCCGATCGTCGAGGCCGCGCTATACGAGAGGCTCTACGGGACGGACGCGAAGTTCACGCATGTGCTGCTGGTTCGCGCGCATGGCGGGCAGGTCCAGCAGGACATCGCGGACCGCAACTGGCTGTTCGGGAAGGACACGGTGAACCTGATCGCCGAAGCGTCGATCAGCTTCCGTCTCCTGTCGGTTGCCGACAACAAGCTCGTGGGCGCGGGGCTCGCCAGCGGGCGCGCCCAGGCGCATGGCCGGCCCGGCGAACGGCTGAGGATCGAGGCCGGCTGAACCTATTCCGCCGCGAGGTTGATGAAGCCGCCGGACTGGCGGTTCCAGAACCGGGCGTAGAGGCCGCCCCGGGCCAGCAGGGTGGCGTGGCTGCCCTCCTCGACAATGCGCCCGGCGTCGAGCACCACGATGCGGTCCATGCGCGCGATGGTGGAGAGGCGGTGGGCGATGGCGAGCACGGTCTTGCCGCGCATCACCGTCTCCAGCGTGTCCTGGATCGCCGCCTCGACCTCCGAATCGAGCGCGCTCGTCGCCTCGTCGAGCACCAGCACCGGCGCGTTCTTCAGGATCACCCGCGCCAGCGCGATGCGCTGGCGCTGGCCGCCGGAGAGCTTGACGCCGCGCTCGCCGAGATGGGCGCCGTAGCCGGTCCGGCCCTTGAAGTCGCGCAAGCCCAGGATGAACTCGTGGGCATGCGCGCGCTCGGCGGCGGCCATCACCTCCGCGTCGCTCGCCTGCGGCCGGCCGTAGCGGATGTTCTCCATCGCCGAGCGGTTGAACATGGCGGTCTCCTGCCGGACCATGCCGATCTGCGCCCGGAGCCCGTCCTGGGTGAGGTCGCGGATATCGGTGCCATCGAGGGTGATCCGCCCGCCCTCCACGTCGTAGAGGCGCAGCAGCAGCGACACCGCCGTGGTCTTGCCGGCGCCGGAGCGGCCGACCAGCGCCACCCGCTCGCCCGGCGCGATGGCCAGATCGAGCCCGTCGAGCGCCGCCTCCCGGCGGCCGTAGCCGAAGCGCACCCGCTCGAAGGCGACCGCGCCCCGCACCGCATCGGGCGCGCGGGCATGGGCGGCGTCGATGACGCGGTGCCGCGGCGAGAGCGTGCGGATGCCGTCCTCGATCTCGCCGATATTGGCGAAGATCCCCATGGCGGTCATCGAGACCCAGCCCGACATCTGCGCCAGCCGCGTGGAGATCAGCCCGGCGGTGGCGATCTCGCCGGCGGTGGCGAGGCCCTGGCTCCAGAACCAGAGCGCGCCGCCGAGCAGCGCCACCGGCAGGGTGCCGGCCAGCAGCATCAGCCAGAAGCGGAAGGCGGCGGCGACCGAGCCGAAGCGGATGGTGCGGTCGCGGTAGCCGGCGAGCGCGTTCAGGGCCGCGCGATCCTCGAAATCCCCGTGGGCGAAGAGCTTGACCGTGGCGATGTTCGAGATGGTGTCGACGATCTGCCCGGTGACCACGGCGCGGGCGGCCGCGCGGTCCTTGGACCGCGCCCGCACCCGGGGCAGGTAATGGCGCACCAGCGCCACATAGGCGCCGATCCAGAGCGCCACGATCGCCGCCAGCCACCAGTTGACCGCCGCCATCAGGATGCCGGCGCCCACCACCGCGGCCACCGCGAAGCCGAAGGTATTGACGGTCTCGGTCACCACCTCGGTGACGGCGCGCGCGCTCTGCTGCGCCTTCTGGGAGATGCGCCCGGCGAAATCGTCGTCGAAATAGCTCAGCGACTGCCCGAGCACATGGCGGTTCAGCCGCGACAGCACCAGGGGATAGAGATTGGGCTGGAGCCCCAGCGCGGTCACCGCCGCGCCGAGCCCCATCACCGCCGGGCGCAGCACCAGGAAGAAGCCGGCGACGGCCAGCATCACCGGCCAGAGCTCGGCAAAGAGCCCCTCGGGACCCAGCGACTGGGCATGGTCGATCAGCCAGCCCACCAGCCAGGCCGCCCCGACCTCGGTGGCACCCGTCGCCACGCTGATCACCAGCATGCCGCCGATCACTGGGAAGGCCCCCGCCAGCGCCCAGCGCAGGAAGGCGCCCAGCCGCTCGGGCGGCGGCCCCTCGGTCCGGGCGAAGGCGTCGATCAGGTCGGAAAGAAGCCTCATGCGGCTGCGCGGCGGGAGTCGCCCGCGCGGGCCGCTCCGGGCAGGGAATGGGGATGGCTCGGGCTCATCTTCGGCAGCTTCCCGCGAACGACATTCGGACCCGCGGGCCGGCTGCGCCGCCGGCCGGGGCGGGACGGATCTACGCGATCCATGCGCCGAATGGTAGAGGGTCGGCACAGGATGGCAATGCGGGGCGGGGCGCGGCGACGGTCCGCGCCCCGCCGCGATCAGAATTGCAGGCCGAGCGCCAGACCGCCGAGATAGTAGCAGAAGCCGGTGATCAGCACGATGCCGATCAGGTTCAGCACCACGCCGCCACGGGCCATCTGGCCGATGGTCACGGCACCGGTGCCGAAGACGATGGCATTGGGCGGCGTTCCCACCGGCAGCATGAAGGCGCAGGTGGCGGCGAAGGCGGCCGGGATCAGCAGCGACATGGCGTCGGCGCCGATGCCGACCGCGACGCCGCCGAGGATCGGGATGAAGGTGGCGGCGGTGGCGGTGTTCGAGGTGATCTCGGTCAGGAACAGCACGATCGTCACCACCGCGGCGACCAGCAGCACCGGCGGCAGCGCCCCGAGGCCGGTGACCTGTTCGCCGAACCAGCCGTCGAGCCCGGTCGCCGCGACCGCGCCGGCGAGGCTGAGCCCGCCGCCGAAGAGCAGCAGCACGCCCCAGGGCAGGCCGTCCTCGGCGTCCTTCCAGTCCAGCACCATCACGGTGCGGCCGCGTCCGGGCAGGATGAACATGGCGATGCCGGCGGCGATGGCGATGGCGGTGTCGTCGAGATCGCCGAGCGGCCCGAGCAGCGCGCCGACGCCCGGGATGCTGGCGAGCAGGCCGGGCACCACCCAGAGGAAGGCGGCGGCGCCGAAGACGATCATCACCATCTTCTCGCCCTGCCCGAGCGGGCCGAGCTTCGCGATCTCGTCGTCGATCATCTGCCGCCCGCCGGGGATCTCGGCGATGCGGAAGGGGTAGAGCACCCGGGTCATCATGAACCAGCCGATGAAGATGAAGACGATGGCGAGCGGCAGGCCGAGCATCATCCATTCCAGGAACCCGATGTCGCGGCCGAGCTCGTCGGCGGCGTAGCCCGCGACGATGGCGTTCGGCGGCGAGCCGAGCAGCGTGCCGAGCCCGCCCATGGTCGCCGACCAGGCGATGGCGAGCGTCAGGCAGACGCCGAAGCGGCGCAGGTTGTCGTCGCGGATCGGGTCGACGTGGCCGAGATGGTGGTGCTCGTGCTCGGGGATCTTCTCCACGGCTCCCGGGCCGGCGCGCTCGGTCACGAGCGCCAGCACCGAGAGGCCGATCGGCAGCATCATCAGCGTGGTGGCGGTGTTCGACACCCACATCGAGAGGAAGCCGGTGGCGAGCATCAGGCCGAGCACGATGCGCTTCGGCTCGACCCCGACGCGGCGCAGCGTCAGCAGCGCGACGCGGCGGTGCAGGTTCCACTTCTCCATGGCGATGGCGATCAGGAAGCCGCCGAGGAAGAGGAAGACGATGGAGCTGGCATAGGGCGCAGTCGCCTCGCCGACGGTGCGATCGGTCAGCATCGGGATCAACACGATCGGCAGGAGCGAGGTGGCCGAGAGCGGGATCGCCTCGGTCATCCACCAGATCGCCATCAGCGTGCCGACCGCCGCCACCCAGCGGGCGTCGGGGCTCAGCCCCTCCGAGCCGCCCAGCAGCAGCCAGACCAGCAGGGCGGCGGCGAGGCCGCCGGCGCGCAGCCCCCAGATCATGCGCGCCGAGCGCTGGCTCGGCGCGGCCTCGTCGGCATATTCCGCAAACTCTCCCTGCTGACGCAACGGCTCGTTGTCCATGAAGTCCCCCTATCGTCGCTGAGAGAGCATTCCAGCATGCGCGGCCATGCGTCAACGCTGCTGAGATTGCCGCCGGCTATTCGGCGGCCTCCGTCCCCGCGCCGACACCGAGAAATCCGTCCGACTGCCGGAGCCAGAGCCGCGCATAGAGGCCGTTGCGGGCGAGCAGCTCGGCGTGGCTGCCCTGCTCCGCGATCCTTCCCTCCTCGAGCACAACGATGCGGTCCATGCGCGCGATGGTCGAGAGGCGATGCGCGATCGCGATCACCGTCTTGCCCGCCATCACCCCGTAGAGCGTTTCCTGGATCGCCGCCTCGATCTCGGAATCGAGCGCGCTCGTCGCCTCGTCGAGGATCAGGATCGGCGCGTCCTTCAGGATCACGCGCGCGAGCGCGATGCGCTGGCGCTGGCCGCCCGAGAGCTTCACGCCCCGCTCGCCCACCTGGGCATCGTAGCCGCTCCGCCCGGCCATGTCCCTGAGGCCCGGGATGAAGGCATGCGCCTCGGCCCGCCGCGCCGCCTCGAGCATCTCCGCCTCCGTGGCTTCGGGCCGGCCGTAGAGGATATTGGCCCGGACCGAGCGGTGCATCAGCGAGGGATCCTGCGTCACCATGCCGATGGCGCGGCGCAAGCTGTCCTGGGTGACCGCGCGCACGTCCTGCCCGTCGATGCGGATGGCGCCGCTCTCGGTGTCGAAGAAGCGCAGGATCAGATTGACCAGCGTCGACTTGCCCGCCCCGGATCGGCCGACCAGCCCGACCTTCTCGCCGGGGCGGATGGTCAGCGAGACCTCGCGCAGGCCCCCGGAGCCGCGGCCATAATGGTGGCCGACCCGGTCGAGCACGATCTCGCCGCGCGGCGCCTCGAGCACGATCGCCCCCGGCGCGTCGGTCAGCGCGATCGGCTGGGCGATGGTCTCCATGCCCTCGCGGATCACCCCGAGGTTCTCGAAGAGCGAGGAGAGCGACCACATGATCCAGCCGGTCATGCCGTTGAGCCTGAGCGTCAGCGCCGCCGCCGCCGCCACGGTGCCGACCGAGGCCTGCCCGCCCTGCCAGAGCAGGATGGCATAGCCGATCACCGCGACGATCAGAAAGCCGTTGATCGCCGTCAGGCCCAAATCCATGATGGTGATGAGGCGCATCTGCCCCATGAAGGTGGCGCGGGCCCGCTCGATCGCCTCGCCGGCATAGTCTTCCTCGCTGCGGCCATGCGCGAAGAGCTTGACCGAGGCGATGTTGGAATAGCTGTCGACGATCCGCCCGGTGATCGCCGAGCGGGCGTCGGAGAAGGCCTTGGACGCCGCCCCGACCCGCGGGACCGTCCAGACCACCAGCCAGACGTAGAGCGCGAGCCAGATCACCAGCGGCAGCGCCAGCCGCGGATCGGTATCGGCCAGCAGCCAGAGCGCGCCGACGAGATAGATCCCGGCATAGACCACCGCATCGAAGGTCTGGAAGGTCGCCTCGCCCACCGCCGGCGCGGTCTGGATCATCCGGTTGGCGATCCGGCCCGCGAAATCGTTCTGGAACCAGCCGACCGACTGGCGCAGCACGTGCCGATGCGCGCGCCAGCGCACCAGAGTGCCGACATTGGGCAGCAGCGCCTGGTTCAGGAGCGCCGCCTGCACCCCCTGGATCACCGGCCGCAGCAGCAGGATGAAGAGGGCGACCGCCACCAGCTCCCAGCCGTGCCGCCGCCACACCTCCGCCGGCGCGACGCTGCCGAGCAGGTCGACCAGCCGGCCCGCATACCAGATCAGCCAGACCTCGACCAAGGCGACGGCGAGGATCGAGAGCGTCGCCCAGAGCATGACCTTGCGCGCCGGCCGCAGGTATTCGACCAGGAACGGCCAGAGCCGGTCGGGCGGGGTGTCGCCCTCGGCATAGGGCGCATAGGGGTCGACGAGCGACTCGAAGAGACGGAACATCGGGGGGGCCTTTCGGCGGCAACGAGAGTGACGAAATGCGACGGGGGCCAGACGGCCCGATCCGGGGCCGGCTAGAAGCGGGCTTGTCTCCGGATCACTTCCATGCAGCGTCTCCTTCGGGTTGCGGCAGGTGTGATAGCGCAAATCCGTGCCCTTGTCACCCCGGTTCCGACCGGACTCCACGACGACCGCCCTCGGCCCGGCACCCCCGCAGGGTTGACTCGGACCCGTCGCGGTCGCACCTAGGGAGCATCCTCCAGAGGCACGACGATGTTCATCCAGACCGAATCCACGCCGAATCCGGCGACGCTCAAGTTCCTTCCCGGCCAGGCGGTCCTCTCCGGCGGCGCCGCCGATTTTCCGAACGAGGCCGCGGCCGCGGTTTCACCGCTCGCGCGGCGCATCTTCGCGACCGGCAGCGTGACGGGGGTCTTCCTCGGCGCCGATTTCGTGACCGTCACCAAATCCGGGGAGGTTGAATGGCCGCATATCAAGCCCGGGATCCTCGGTGCGATCATGGAGCATTTCCAGTCGGGCGAGCCCGCCATCGAGGGCGCGGAAGGCGCGGTCGGCCATGCCCAGCATGACGGCCCCGACCAGGAGATCGTGAACCAGATCAAGGAACTGCTCGACACCCGCGTCCGCCCCGCGGTGGCGCAGGACGGCGGCGACATCACCTTCCACGGCTTCGACCGCGGCGTGGTCTATCTGCACATGCAGGGCGCCTGCGCCGGATGCCCCTCCTCGACCATGACGCTGAAGATGGGCATCGAGAACCTGCTGCGCCACTATATCCCCGAGGTGACCGAGGTGCGCCCGGTTGGCGTCTGACGGGCCGCTGATCCTCGCCTTCGACACCGCCGAGGCCCGATGCGCGGCGGCCCTGCTCGCCGGCGATCGGCTGCTCGCCCACCGCGACGAGGCCATGGCGCGCGGCCAGGCCGAGCGCCTGCTCCCCATGCTCGAGGAAATCCTGCGGGACGCGGGCATCCCCTGGGGCGGGGTCGACGCCATCGCCGTCGGCACCGGCCCGGGCAATTTCACCGGCGTCCGGATCGCCGTCGCCGCCGCGCGCGGGCTCGCCATGGCGCTCTCCCGGCCGGCGATCGGCGTCAGCCGCTTCGAGGCGCTGGCCGAGGGCTTCCCGGGCGACGTGCTGGCCTCCGTCGCCGACCGCCAGGACCATTGCCTGCTCCAGCTCCTGCGCGACGGCACGGCCCTGGGCGCGCCCTTCGCAATCGAGGCCGCGGCGGATCTGCCGCGCGGCTGCGACCTGCTCTGCCTCGGCCACCGGGCCGGGCGCCTCGCCGCCGAACTGGAATGCCGCGCCGGCGCCGAGGACACGCGCACCGATCCGCGCCGGCTGGCGCGGGTGGCCGCGGCGCGGCTCGGGGGCGCAACGGGCCGGCCCGCGCCGCTCTACCTGCGCCCGGCCGACGCACATCCGCCGCGCGAGCCCCGCCCGATGCTCATCGATGTCGCCTGATGCGCTCGCGGCCCTGCATGCGCGCTGCTTCACCGAGGCGCCGCGCCCCTGGACCGCGCGCGAATTCGCCGGGCTCGCCGCCGCGGAGGGGACGCTCCTGCTCTGCCGCCCCGAAGGCTTCGCGCTCGGGCGGCTCGCGGGGCCGGAAGCCGAGCTGCTGACCCTCGCCGTCGAGCCCCTCGCCCGGCGGCGCGGCATCGGGACCGCGCTGGTGCTGGCCTTCGAGGCGGCCGCATCCGCCCGCGGCGCCGGCGAGGTCTTCCTCGAGACCGCGGTCGGGAATACCGCCGCCCGCGGCCTCTACGAGGCGCTCGGCTACCGCCCGGTCGGCCGGCGGCCGGGCTATTACACCCGGGCCGGCCGGCCGCCGCTCGACGCGCTCGTCTTCCGCAAGCCCCTCGACGCGCCGGCGCCATAGACATCCGCCGGCTTGCGCGACATGCTGGCCCGGCCATCGCAGCGCTACCGAAGCAACCGGGGATTGGCCATGTCGGCACTTCAGACGGTCCGGTCGAGGGCAGGCGCGGCCCCCGTCGAGCTGGGCATCGTGCTCGGCTCGGGGCTCGGCCATCTCGCCGCCAGCGTCGATGGCGTGGCGATCCCCTATGGCGCGCTGCCCGGCTTCCCCGGGGCGGCGGTCTCGGGCCACGACCCGCATCTGGTGATCGGCATGCTCGAAGACCGGCGGGTCGCGGTCTTCGGCGGGCGGGCACATTACTACGAGGCGGGCGATCCCGCCGCCATGCGCGCGCCGATCGGCCTCCTGCAGGCGCTCGGCGCCGGGCGGCTGGTGCTGACCAATGCCGCCGGCTCGCTCCGCCCGGAGATGGCGCCGGGCGAGCTGATGCTGCTTGCCGACCACATCAACTTCTCCGGGCGCAATCCGCTGATCGGCGAGGCGACCGACGCCCGTTTCGTCAACATGGTGGACGCCTATGACCCGGCGATGCGGCGCGATCTGCGCGACGCGGCCGCGGCGGAGGAGATCGCGCTGCGCGAAGGCGTCTATGCCTGGTATTCCGGGCCGAGCTTCGAGACGCCGGCCGAGATCCGCGCGCTCCGCGTGCTGGGCGCCGATGCGGTCGGCATGTCGACGGTGCCGGAGGTGATCCTCGCACGCTTCTTCGGGCTGCGGGTGGCGGCCGTCTCCACCATCACCAACATGGCCGCCGGCATGAGCGACGAGATCCTCAGCCACGACCATACCAAGGCGATGGCCCCCCTGGGCGCCGCCAAGCTCGAACGCATCCTGCGCCGCTTCCTCCGGGACGACGTCGGCGCCTGAGCGGCGATAGGTCCACCGGCCGCAACCTCGGAACGGGAGAAGGCCGCGCCCCGCGCGGCCCGCCCCACATCCCCCCCGGAGACGCAAGCCGCAGGGCGAGGGGGTGCAGCGTCACCGTCGGTCGAGGATCGGGACGCATCGGCCCTGGA
Source organism: uncultured Paracoccaceae bacterium (assembly GCA_937872465.1). Lineage (GTDB taxonomy): Bacteria > Pseudomonadota > Alphaproteobacteria > Rhodobacterales > Rhodobacteraceae > Amaricoccus. Next base: position 183,786 of record CALMSR010000014.1, on the reverse strand, counting down.
CGGTGCGCAAGGCACGCCGGCCCCCGGGCAGGGCCGGCGCGGCCCGATCGCCACCGGTCGATCGGGCTGGAACACCCGGGCCCAGGGTGCGATGGGAGCCGCCGGCGAGGGCCGTTGATGCTCCTCCTGACCATCGGGGGTCTCCGCCGGCCCTCCGACGCAACGCCTCGCAAGGCATGGAGCCATCAGCCGTGGTGGTTGCAGGGCAAGCAATCGCTCGTTAACTCTTTTCATCATATTTTTCTGATAGTTACAGGGTGTCCCCATGGGGACGGCCGCGAGGGGCGCCGGGAAGGCCGGGTCCCGCGCCGCCCCGCCGCGCGCATTCTCCGGCGCGCGATGATGATTAGGGGATGAATTAGACGGAGCGAGCCGCTATTCGATAGGCAGGCGCGTGGCGGATCAGACCGGATGCAGATCTACCTACCCATAGCCGAGGTCTCCGTCGACGGCCTGCTGCTCTTCGGAATCGGGTCGATGGTCGGCCTGCTCTCGGGCATGTTCGGAGTCGGCGGCGGCTTCATCCTGACCCCGCTGCTCTTCTTCATCGGCATCCCGCCCGCGGTGGCCGTCGCCTCGGCCGCCAACCAGATCGCCGGCTCCTCCTTTTCCGCCTTCCTCGCCCATATGCGGAAGAAGACCGTGGACTTCCGCATGGGCGTGGTCCTGCTCGCCGGCGGCTTCATCGGCTCGGCGATCGGCGTCCAGGTCTTCACGATCCTGCGCCGCAACGGCCAGTTCGAGCTGACGGTCAGCCTGCTCTACGTGGTGATGCTCGGCACCATCGGCGCCCTGATGCTCGTCGAAGGAATGCGCGCCCTGCGCCGCCGCAACGATCCCAACGCGCTCCTCGTGCCGCGCAAGCGCCACACCTGGGCGCATGGCCTGCCGCTCAAGGTCCGGTTCCGCACCTCGCAGCTCTATGTCAGCGCCATCCCGCCCTTCGTGATCGGGGCGCTGGTCGGCGTTCTCGCCGCGGTCATGGGCGTGGGCGGCGGCTTCATCATGGTGCCGGCCATGATCTACCTGATCGGCATGCCGACCAAGGTCGTCATCGGCACCTCGGTCTTCCAGTTCCTCTTCGTGACCGCCTTCACCACCATCCTCCATTCCGTCCAGAGCCAGACCGTGGACGCGCTTCTCGCGCTCATCCTGCTCATCGGCGGTGTGATCGGTGCGCAGATCGGGGTGGTGGTCGGCAACCGCCTGCGGGCCGAGCAATTGCGGATCCTGCTCGCGCTCCTGGTGCTCGGGGTCTGTCTGAAGCTCTTCGCGGATCTCGTGATCAAGCCCGCGGACCTCTATTCCCTCGCGGCGTCATGATCGCGGTCTGGCTCGCGGTCCTGCTCGCGCTCGTGACCGTCTCCCCCCTGGCCGCGCAGGAGACCGTCGTCACCGGCATCTCCAAGGACAACATCGCGCTGACCGCGGATTTCAACGGCTCCGAGATCTTCATCTTCGGCGCGATCCGACGCGAGGGACCCGCCCAGCCCGACGTGGCCCCCCTCGACATCATCATCACCATCAAGGGGCCGACCCGGGGCGTCACCGTGCGGCGCAAGGACCGGCGCTTCGGGATCTGGGTCAACACCGATGCGGTGCGCGTCCGCGAGGCGCCGACCTTCTATTCCATCGCCACCACCAGCCCGCTCGACAGCCTGCTGACGGAAACCGAGCTCCTGCGCTACCAGATCGGCATGAACCAGGCCGTGCGCCGGGTCGGCGGGCATCCCACCATCACCGACACGAGCTCCTTCGGCGAGGCGGTGGTGCGGATCCGCGAGAAGGAGGGGCTCTACAGCGTCCGCGACGGCGCCGTCTCGGTCGCGGAGGACACGCTCTTCCAGGCGCGGTTCGAACTGCCGGCGAATCTCACCGAAGGCATCTATTCCGCCGAATTCTTCCTCGTCCGCAATCACGAGGTGATAAGCTCCGGCGTCACCGACATCGTCGTCGAGAAGACCGGCCTCGAGCGCTGGATGTTCAACCTCTCGCGGAACGAGCCGCTGACCTACGGCATCCTCTCGGTCCTGCTGGCGCTCGCCGCCGGCTGGCTGGCGGCGGCAACGTTCCGGCTCCTGAAGCGATAGGGGGTGCGGCTCACTCCGCGCCGTCGAGCACCAGCGGCCTGGCCGTCCGCTCCAGATCGCCGATCCCCAGCGCCGCCTCGGGCCGGGCCAGCGCATAGCGCGTGACCCAGAGCAGCCGGCGCTCGGCCCGGGTGATCGCGACATAGGCGAGCCGTTTCCAGAGCTGCAAGCCCGCCTCGCTGCGGCCCGACTGGGCGGCGGCATAGAGATCCGGGGCGAAGACCTGCACTTCGGGCCATTGCGAGCCTTGGGCCTTGTGGATCGTCACCGCCGCGCCGTGCAGGAAGACGGCGCCCATGCTCGCCGCGGTGGGGATGAAGGGCTCGTCCTGGCCGGGCGCCTCGATCTGGATTATGCTGGCCACGCCGAAGTCGGGCTCCTCCGCCCCCGGCAGATGGATGCGGCTGAAGCCGGCGCGCTTGCCCGGGCCGAGGTAGATCACTTGCGTTCCCTTGATCAGGCCGCGCGCCTCGAGATCCATGCGCCGCTTGCGATGCTTGACCGGCAGCTCGATCCCGTCGCAGATCAGCGGCTCGCCGGGAAGCAGGCCGTCGGCCGGAATCCCATAGGCGGTCCGGAACGCCTGGATGAGCCGGATGCGGGTCGCGTTCCGCCAGACGAGGATCGGCGCGCGCGCCATGGCGGCCGCATCGGCCCGCTGCGCTATGACGACCCTTTCGTCCCGCGCGGCCGCGGCATGGACCCTGTCCTCGAACTCCTGAAAGCCGAGCTCCGGCTCGCCGAGGGCGTGGGCGAGATCGAGGATCGGGCTGTCGGAGGCCTGCCGGTGTACCCGGCGCAGGGTGAGCCGCGCCTCCTCCGGCAGGCGGTCGAAGACCATCCGGCCGGGCCCGTTCACCGGCGGCAGCTGCGCGGGGTCGCCGAAGAGGATCAGCGTGCCGAAGAGGGCGCGGAGGTCGTCGTATTGCCGGTCGTCGAGCATCGAGGCCTCGTCGACCAGGCCGATGTCGAGCGGCTCGTCCCGGAGCTTCCAGCCCTTGATGAAATCGGATCCGCGCAGCCCGGCGGTCGCAAGCGCCCCGGGGATCGACTTGTGCTGCGCGAAGAAGGCGCGCGCCCGGTCCATGGCCGCCTCGGTCAGGCCCTCGACCTGCGGCCGCTCGCCCTTGCCGGTGAGCCATTCGGCCAGGGCCTCGTATTGCGGCTCGTAGAGCGGCGTGTAGAGGATGCGATGGATCGTCGTCGCGGGAACGCCTCTCGCCCGCAGGACGCTGGCGGCCTTGTTGGTCGGCGCCAGCACCGCCAGGCTGCGCCGCGGGCGCGAGCGGCGGCTCTCGTATTCGCCGGAGACCGGTTCCACCCCGGCGGCGACGAGGCTGCGGACCACGGCGACCAGAAGCTCGGTCTTGCCCGATCCCGCCTTGCCCAGGAGCGCGAGCGCCTCCTGCCGGCCGCCCCCGTCGGGCAGGAGCGTGGATTCGGCGAGATCGACCCCGGCTCCTCGCAGGAGGTCATGGATGCGGTCCCGCGCCTCGATCTGATCCGGCGAAAACCGCATCCGCCTCTCGCCCTTTGCTTTCCGCCCTCTCTAGCGGGAAGCGCGGGGCGGGACCAGCCTCAGGCGGCGACGGCCTGGTCGTGGAAGGTGGTGTCAAACGACCTGTCGAACCAGCGGGCCACCACGGAAACCGGGATGCCCGACCGGCGGGAGATCTCGGCCCGGGCCTGCTCGCTGATGTTCCACAGGCCGACGCTGATGCTGTCGTGGGCTTCGCCCCGCGAGCCGATCACGTCCGGCTTCCAGCCGATGCGGCCGTAGATCCGCGGCATGCGCGCATCGAAGACGCCGATCGCCTGTTCGAGCCCGAAACGCAGACCCATCTCGCAGCCCGCCATCAGCAGCCCCGCGGCGACGCCGGGCGCGGCGCCGGGCGCCAGACAGAACCGCGTGCATTCCCAGATGAAGGGGCTGGCGATCTCAACGCCGCCGGTCAGGTCCAGGAAATGCTCGTTGACCATGGTGCGCCCGATCGTCGGAAGCGTGCGCATGGACCCGCCGTGGCGGCCGTTCGCGTCTTCCCAGATGGTATAGAGCGGGTTGAGCGCGTCGTATTGATCGACCTCGTAACCGTTCTCGTCCAGAGTAACGCTCCAGTGAAGACGGTGCTTGAACTGAGCGGCCCTGTCCCTAAACATCGTTTCCTTAAGTACAGGGAACTTGTGGAGTTCATCAGCGTATATGAAGCGGATCATCCTGACCTCTATCGTTTTTCTGAGGTCATTATTCATCCATTAAAATTAACAAAGGCCGAGCGTGCGCCGCCCTAGTATTTCGGCAACGCCTCGTTCGGTCCGATGATGCCATGCGAGAGCGCCAGGGCCACCGCGTGGGTCACATTCATCGCCCCTAGCTTGTGCCGGGCGGAATCGATATAGGCCCGCAGCGTGTTCTCCGAGATGTGCAGGCGGTCGGCGACCTCGGCCCGGTTCATGCCGGCGCTCAGCATGGTAAGCGCCTCGCGCTCCCGCGGGGAGAGTTCCCGAGTGGGCTCCGCCACCTCCCGGTTGATGATGCGCTTGGCCTGCTGGTGCACCAGATGCGCGATCAGAAGGAAATCCTTTGCCCTTTCGCGGGTGATCGCCTGCCATTCGTCGTCGCTCGCCCGATGGTTCACCGTGAACATGGCGAACTCGCCGGCCGGCCCCCAGAGCGGGATCGACCAGCCCTGGTTGCCGATGCCGAATGTCATGGCGTCACGCAGAAGCTTCCTTGCGGCAGGAGGGGACCAGTCGAGCGTCTTCCAGTCGATGGGGTGGAACCGCCGCACCCCCCCGAGCACCACCGGGTCGATCGATTTGTAGTCGTTCTCGATGTAGATCCTCACCCATTCGATGTCGTAGGTGAAGGCTCCGACGTTTTCGCCGTTCAACTTTACCGTGTGGTAGAGAACGTGGGTGACGCCGAGATGGTCGCGAAGTTCATGCGCCCAGACCTGAAGTTCCTCAATGGACTTCGTGGTCTGCAGTCGTTCCAGTAGCGCCTCTAGGGATTCCCTTGCCACAGCCAACCGTTCCGCTGCCCGAGAGCTTCATACCGATCTCGCTGGCCGCGACGAAGATAGCATCGTCAAGCTGTTCGGCAAGCACAACCATACCGTTCTTCTCGGAAAACTGCCTGATGTCCTTGAGAATATCAATTACCCAGTAGGCTTTCATTGACGGTCCCCTGTGGTTAAGCGGTTGCCATGAAAGGTTAATACCACTGCCGCCCGTTTCGATAAATTCACCAATATTGCCACCCCGGAAATGGTGGGGCACCGCGCAGCCAAAGTATTGAAAACACAGGGATCGCTCAACCTATGAGCGAATCACCCACGCGTTGAGCGGGTGATTCGCGAGCATTCCTCATTCGTTAACGTCCGGCCGAGGTGCGGCTCGCCTCCAGCGTGTCCTCGAAGGTGCGCAGACCGGTCACCGGAGCGCTGACGAGAACCGCCATGTTGCCGGGCTTGTGCTCGTTCCGGCGCATCTTCACATGGGCGTCGGGCACCTGGTCCCAGGGCAGCACCTCGGACATGCAGGGGTCGAGGCGCCGTTCCAGCATGAGCTTGTTGGCCGCGCTCGCCTGCATGAGATTGGCGAAATGGCTGCCCTGGACGCGCTTTTGGTTCATCCAGAGATAGCGCGCATCGAGGGTCAGGTTGTAGCCGGAGGTTCCGGCGCAGATGACGACCATGCCGCCCTTCTTGACGACGATCACCGAGACCGGAAAGGTCGCCTCGCCGGGGTGCTCGAAGACGAGATCGACGTTGACGCCCTTTCCGGTGATGTCCCAGATCGCCTTGCCGAACTTGCGCGTCTCGGTGAGCCAGGCCTTGTATTCGGGCGTGTTCACCTTGGGCATCTGGCCCCAGCAATCGAAGTTCTTGCGGTTGATGACGCCCTTCGCCCCGAGCGACTGGACGAATTCCCGCTTGCTCTCGTCGGAGATCACGCCGATCGCATTGCCGCCGGCGGCGTTGACCAGCTGGATCGCGAAGGATCCGAGCCCCCCCGAGGCGCCCCAGACCAGCACGTTCTGGCCGGGGCGGAGTTCGTGGGGCGGGTGGCCGAAGAGCATGCGGAAGGCGGTGGCGAGCGTTAGAGTATAACAGGCGCTCGCTTCCCATGTCAGATGACGTGGACGCTGCATCAGCTGTTGAGACTGGACGTTTGTAAACTGTGCAAAACTACCGTTCGGCGTCTCATAGCCCCAGATACGCTGGCTTGGCGAATACATCGGATCGCCGCCGTTGCAATATTCGTCGTCGCCATCGTCCTGATTGCAATGGATGACCACTTCGTCGCCGATCTTCCATCGCGTGACCTTGTCGCCGACGGCCCAGACTATTCCCGAAGCATCGGAGCCGGCGATATGGTAATCGGCCTTGTGAATATCGAAGGGAGAGATCGGAATCCCGAGTCCGGCCCAGATGCCGTTGTAGTTGACGCCGGCAGCCATGACGAAGACGAGAACTTCATGGCTGTCCAGCTTCGGAGTATCAACCACTTCGACCTGGAAAGACTGGTCCGGCTCGCCGTGGCGCTCCTTTCTTATCGCCCAGGCATACATCTTCTTCGGAACATAGCCGAGCGGCGGAATCTCTCCGATCTCGTAGAGGTCCTTCTGCGGCGCGTCATAGCTCGGCGCCGCGGCGGGGGCATCAAGAGGCGGCATGGGCTTCGTCCTTGGCATTTGCGCATCCGCCGGAAGCAATCAGCGCAATTATGTTGCGATTTCAGGTCGATTTCGTTTCTTGCATTGTCAGGCACCGGGCGCAACCGGATTTGTGCGCTGCGGCAGCAGCCGGGAAAGGCGCAGGCCGCTGTCCAGCGCCATCACGGCGGCCAGAGTGGAGAATTGCGCATGCGCGCGGCATGCACAACCCATGCACCGCCCATGCTCGGGTCTCGCGACTGCGGGCAGCACGTTCCGGCCGGGCGCGCCTGGCCGGAGAACGGCCGCCAGGGGTCTTCGGTTTCTTTCGCCGCCGCCGCGCAGCCGGAAACGATCTTGTCCGGCATGGCCGAGTGTGTCTTTTTGTGCAGTGCAAGACGAATCCACGGAGATCCGCATGGCCGAACGCGACGCACCCTGGCTGTTCCGCACCTATGCCGGACATTCGTCTGCCGCGGCGTCGAACGCGCTCTATCGCGCCAATCTGGCGCGTGGCCAGACCGGGCTTTCGGTGGCCTTCGACCTGCCGACCCAGACCGGCTACGACAGCGACCATGTGCTCGCCCGTGGCGAGGTCGGCAAGGTCGGGGTGCCGATCGGCCATCTGGGCGACATGCGCGCGCTCTTCGACTCGATCCCGCTCGAGGCGATGAACACCTCGATGACCATCAACGCGACGGCGGCCTGGCTGCTGGCGCTCTATGTGGCGGTCGCCGAGGAGCAGGGGGCGGATCCGGCGAAGCTGCAGGGCACGGTGCAGAACGACATCGTCAAGGAATATCTCTCGCGCGGGACCTATGTCTTTCCACCCGAGCCCTCGCTGCGGCTGATCGCCGACGTGGCGGAATATTGCTTCGCGAACGTGCCGAAATGGAACCCGACCAACGTCTGCTCCTATCACCTGCAGGAGGCCGGCGCGACGCCGGAGCAGGAGCTGGCCTTCGCGCTGGCCACGGCGATGGCGGTGCTCGACGAGATCCGCGGGCGCATGCCGGCCGAGGACTTCCCCGGAGCCGTGGCCCGCATCTCGTTCTTCGTGAACGCCGGGATCCGTTTCGTCACCGAGATGTGCAAGATGCGCGCCTTCGCCGAGCTCTGGGACGAGATCGCGCGCGAGCGCTACGGCGTGACCGAGGAGCGGCAGCGCCGGTTCCGCTACGGGGTGCAGGTCAATTCGCTTGGCCTCACCGAGCAGCAGCCGGAGAACAACGTCTATCGCATCCTGATCGAGATGCTGGCGGTGGTGCTCTCGAAACGCGCGCGGGCGCGGGCGGTGCAGCTGCCGGCCTGGAACGAGGCGCTGGGCCTGCCGCGCCCCTTCGACCAACAATGGTCGCTCAGGATGCAGCAGATCGTCGCCTACGAGACGGATCTGCTGGAATACGGCGATCTCTTCGACGGCAATCCGGCGGTGGCGGCGCGGGTGGCGGAGCTCAAGGAGGCCGCCCGCGCGGAGCTGGCACGCATCGAGGCGATGGGCGGGGCGGTGGCGGCGATCGGCTACATGAAGGGGCGGCTGGTCTCGGCCAACGCGGCGCGGCTGGCGCGCATCGAGTCGGGCGAGACGGTGGTCGTCGGGGTCAACCGCTACGTGGAGGCCGAGCCGAGCCCGCTGACCGCCGGCGACGGCGGCATCATGACGGTCGATCCGGGGCTGGAGGCCGAGCGGGTCGCGGCGCTGGCGGATTGGCGCGCGGCGCGCGACCCGGCGAGGGTCGCCGAGGCGCTCGAGGCTCTGGGCAAGGCGGCGCGGGCCGGCACGAACGTGATGCCGGCCTCGATCGCGGCGGCGAAGGCGGGCGTGACCACCGGGGAATGGGGGGCGGCGATGCGCGAGGCCTTCGGGGAATATCGCGCGCCGACCGGGGTCGGCGCGGCGGCGCGGGCGCCCTCGGGCGATATCGGGGAGCTGCGCAAGGCGGTGGAGGCGGCGAGCGCGCGGCTCGGGCGGCGCGTCAAGTTCCTGGTCGGCAAGCCCGGCCTCGACGGGCATTCCAACGGCGCCGAGCAGATCGCGGTGCGGGCGCGGGACTGCGGCATGGAGGTGGTCTATGAGGGGATACGCCTGACCCCGGCGCAGATCGTCAATGCCGCGCTCGAGGAATCGGTGCATGTGGTGGGGCTCTCGATCCTCTCGGGCAGCCATCTGCCGCTGGCTGAGGAGGTGATGCGGCGGATGCGCGAGGCCGGGCTCGAGGGCGTGCCGGTGGTGATCGGCGGCATCATTCCCGAGGCGGATGCGGCGGCGCTGCGCTCCTTCGGCATCGCGCGGGTCTATACGCCGAAGGATTTCGAGCTGAACCGGATCATGGCCGACATCATCGCCCTGGCCGCCGAGGCCGGCCGCGCGGCGGCCTGACACGCGGGGCGTTTTTCCGGCGCGCCCGGACATGTCTCCCCGGAGGCGACGCTATCCCCGGGCCGCCGCCGGCGGCTGCTCGTCCCAGGCGCCCCGGTGCCAGTCGAAGAACCTGTCCGCCGACATCGGCCGGCCGAAATGCCAGCCCTGGCCGACGTCGCAGCCCCAGTCGGCGAGCAGGTCGAGCTCGCGCTCGGTCTCCACGCCTTCGGCCACGATCTTGTAGCCGAGGTCGTGGCCCATCTGCACGATGCCCGCCACGAGCCGGCCGTTCTGCGCCCCGGCGGCGAGCCCGCTCACCAGACTGCGGTCGATCTTCAAGGTATTGGCCGAGAGCCGGGTGAGATAGGCCATGTTGCTGAAGCCGGCGCCGAAATCGTCGATGGCGATGTGAAAGCCGAGGGCCCGCAGCGCGGTGATGCGGTCGGTGATCAGCGAGCCCTCGTCGGCACTGACGCCCTCGGTGACCTCAAGCTCCAGCGCGCCGTGGTCGATCCCGCGCGCCGCACAGTTGAAGAGCAGGTATTCGACGAAGTCCGGCTCCTCGAGGTTGCGCGGCGAGATGTTGATGGCGACCCGCATGTGGAGCCCCTTGCGCCGCCATTCCACGATCTGCCGCGTCGCGGCGTCGATCACCCAGCGGGTCAGCGGGGTCACCAGCACCGTCGCCTCGGCCAGCGGCACGAATTCCGCCGGCGAGACCGGCCCGAGCACGGGATGCGTCCAGCGCACCAGCGCCTCGACGCTGTCGCAGGTGCGGGTCGCGAGGCAGATCTTGGGCTGATAATGCAGTTCGAGCTGGCTCTCGGCCTCGAGCGCGGCGGTCAGGTTGGTGAGGATCTGGAAGGTGCGCCGGTGCGCCTCGTCGCTCTCGAGGTCGTACCAGGCCCAGCCGGACTTGCCGGCATGGCTCTGCTGCGCGGCGGAAAGGGCCGCGCGAAGATCCTCCGCCGGGCTGGCGCCGGGTCCGCCCGAGACCCGCAGCCCGATTCCGAGCCGGGTCTCGATCGGGATGCCGTCGAGCCGGAGCGGCTCGCGGAAACCCTCGACGATCCGCCGGATCAGCGGCGGGGCCGAGGGCGCGCAGCTTCCCGGCAAGCGGAAGGCGAAGGCGAGCGTGCTGACATGGTAGATCGGCGTGCCGGTGCCGACGATGCGCGCCAGGCGATGCGCGCCGGCGCGCACGAAATTGTCCGCCAGCACATGGCCGAGGGCCGCGCGCATGCCATCGAAGGCCCGGGCGTCGGCGAGGGTGACCAGGACCAGCGTGTTGCGGCCCCCGGTGCCCCGCGCGATATCGCGGAAGAACGCCTGGCGGTTGGGCATCCGGCTGAGCCCGTCGAGCACGCTCGCCTCGGGGACGCCGCCGCGCTGCCCGGAGAGGCGCCCGATCGAGGCGGGAAGCGTCGCGCCGCGCCCCGGCGGCTGGAGGATGGCCCGGACCGCGCCGGGGCGCCCGCCGGGGGCTGCCTGGTTCGACATGTCGCGCATCATCCCTTGCGTTTGCCCCATGAACCATCCGAGCGCACTTGGCCGGTAGCGCCACGGTCGGCGAGGCATGGCGGGTGATTCGGCCGGGACGTGATCGGATCGAGCCGCGCGCAGCCGGATTCCGTGGCCTTCGGCACGAGGCATGACAGCCTGACAGACATGTAGATCCCCCCAGATCCCGACCCCAACCTCAGGTTGCAGCCACCCAGCGGGGAGACTTGCCGCAGGAGCCATAAGATCCGGTTAAGCGCGGCCCGGATTCGCCGGGCTCAGCGCCGGAAAGGCGCGCCAGCGCCCTCGGCCAGCTCCGCATCCTCGATGTCGGGCCGCGGCGGGACCACTTCCTCTTCCTCCGCCGGCCGGGATGCGGCAGCCGATTCGGGGGTGGGCTCCGGCACCGGCGCAGGCTCTGGATCGGGATCGCCGACGATCAGCGGCAGCATCGCCGCCTGGTCGAGCGCGCTGCGCTCCGCATGGGGGGCGGTCTTCCAGGCGAGCGTGTCGAATGCACCGCAATTGTCGCAGACCGGGGCCCAGGCCGCATGCACGTGGTTGCATTTCTCGCAGGTCCATTGCGGCCCGCGCGAGGCGTTGAGCGCCTTGGCCAGCCAGCCCCGCACCACCGCCTCGCTCGCGCCCTGGCCGCGCTCGATCGCCGCCATCAGCGCGAGGCTGCGGGTCGTCGGATCGGTGACCGGAAGATCGCCCAGCACCTTGCGCGCGCCGGGGAAATCCTCGGCCGCCAGCGCCAGCTCGGTGGCCAGCAGCCGGCTCTCGGCATGTTTCGGCGCCGCGGCGATCAGGGTCTCGAAGCGCTTGCGCCGCGCCGCCGGCGTCTCGTCGGGCACGATGGCCGCGAAGGCGGCCGCGAGATCGGGATGCGGATTGGCGCCCCAGGCCGCGGTCAGCACCTTGGTCGCGCGCCGCTTCGAGCCCTTCTCGACATGGACCCCGGCAGCAAGCGCCGCGGCGGGAACCAGCGTCGGCGCGAGCTTGTTGGCCTGCAGCGCCGCCTCGTTGCCGCGCGCGGCATTGCCTTCGGCGAAGGCGGCACGGGCATCGGCGAGCGACAGCACCGCGTCGCGGCGCGTGCCGACGTCCCGCGGCAGCATGCGCGCCTGCATCGAGGCATTGAGCGTCTTGCGCGCGCCCGACCAGTCCGCCGTGCTCGATTGCAGGTCGAAGAGCGTGCGCAGCAGCGCCGGGTTCTGCGGCCGGAGCGCGAAGGCCTTCTTGGCCAGCGCCAGCGCGGTATCGGTTTCGCCGGCCTCGAGCTTCTGGTGCATCAGCCCCTTCACGCCGACGAAGCGGGTGCGGTCGTTCTCCAGCATGCTCTTGTAATAGGCCTGCGCCTTGCGGTCGTCGCCGCTCAACTCCGCCGCCTGCGCGCCGAGGAGCCGGGTCACTTCGGGGCGGCGCAGCAACTTTTCCGCCGTGGCCGCCTTCTTGGTCGCGAGCCGCGGGTCGCCCTCGGCCAGCGCCACCATGCTGTCGGAAAGCGCGTCGAAGCCGCGGCGCTCGCGGGCGCGGCTGAAATAGCGGCTTATCGCGGTCTCGTCCCCGAGCAGGAAGCGCATCACCGCCCCGAGGAAGCCGATGATCTTGAGCACGATCAGCGCCGCGACGAGGAAGAGCGCCAGCGCGATGACGAAGCCGATCGGGGTCAGCGCGAATTCGCGACCGGCGAAGGCGATCCGGACCTCGCCGGGGCTCTCGAGCAGCCAGGCGGCGCCGAAAGCGAGCGCCAGCGCGATGGCGAGGAAGACAATGACCTTCAAGAGGGACCAGAGCATCGCACGCCTCCCGTTCAGTTGGCCGCAGGGAGGCTGCCGGCGAGCTCGGCTAGAGCCTTTTCGGCAGCGACGCGCTGCCGGGCCCCGTCGAGCCAGCCGCTCATCGCGGCGGCGGATTCGCTCGGCAGCTGCGCCGATTCGTCTAGCACGGCCTCGAGGTCGTCGGCGCGCAGGCTCGCCTCCATCCGCGAGAGAACCGCGTCGGGGCCACTGCCTTCCGCCGGCGCCAGCGACCGGCTGGCGACCTGGGCTTCGAGGAAGGCGGTGGCCCGTCCCCACAGGCCTTCGCCGCCGCTCGCGAGGATCGAGGCGCGGATCGCCTCGAGGGCCGCATCGGGGAAACTCTCGCCCAGATCGGCCAGCGTCGGCACGCCATTTCCGGCCACCGCCATCAGCGCATCGGGCAGCACGACATTGGGCGCGGCGGCGAGCCGCTCGGCGGGCTCGGAGAACGGCGCACCGGAGGCCAGCGCCGCCCGGATCTGCGCCACATCGGCGGTCGCGCTGGCGGCGCCGACCGCGGCACCCGCGGCGTCGATCGCGGTGTTCGACTGCGCCTCGATCTCTGCCACCCGCGCCTGGGCCGCGTCGATCGAGCGGTCGGCCGTGGCCGCGACCTCGTCGATGCGGCTCGAGAGCGCGCTCACATTGTCCGTCAGCGTTCCCAACTCGGCCCGCAGCCCATCGAGCTCGGCACGATAGACGTCGATGCGCGCGACCGCCTCCTCGCTGAGGCTGCTCACGTCCGCCTCACCACCGAGCTGCTCCTTCAGCGCGGCCAGTTCGGTGGACTGCCCGTCGACCGCCGTCTGCAACCGGGTGACCTGCTGGCGGATCGCCGAGGTGTCGAGCTGCCCGAGTGTGTCGCGAAGCTCGGTGATCTGCGTCCCGAGCCGCGTCTCGACCGCATCGGCCGCACTCCTCGCGGCATCGGTCGCATTCGCCGTGATCTCGGCAGCATCGATCTGCGGCACCTGCTGGGCCAGTTCCGTGATCCGGGCATCCGCCGCGGCGAGCCGCGTGTCGAGATCGGCGAAGCGGGCCGCGCTCTCGCTGGAGCCCGGCGTCAGCCAGGCCGCCACCGGCGCCATGCCCGAAGGCAGCATCGGCGCCACCTTCGGCGCCGCCCAGATCCCCAGGGCGGCCCCCGCAAGCAGCAGCACGAGGAAGGTCAGCGCCTTCGATGCGAAGGAACTGCCCGCCTCCTCCTCGTGCTCCTCGACCTCGGGGGCATGGTAGGGCGCCGCCGCCGCGGTGGTTTCGGCTTCGCTTTCGGCCACGGGCGGGGCATCCGGCTCCGCGGCGGCCACCTCTGCCTCGGGATCCGCCGCGGCCTCGGGTTCGGCATCGGCCGCGGTCTGCGCCCCGCCGGTCACCGTCTCCTTCGCGACCGCCTCGGGATCCCCCCAGACCGGGACCTCGGAGTCGTCCGCCTCGCCCTCCCGGGTCCGGTCGCCCCAGGGCGGAGGCATCTCGGCGGCCGTTACCTCGTCCGGCGGGGCCTCGACGCCGGGCAGGTCCGGGTTGTCCTCGCGCACCGGCGCGCTCTCGGCCGTCTCGGACTCCCCGAACGCCGATTCGGTTTCCAAGCCCGGATCGGTGTGATCGCTCCGCTCTTCCGGTCCGGGGTCCTCCTGTCCGGCCTCAGCCTCGGTTGCCGTCGCCTCGAGGTCGGACGCGGCATCGCCGCCGTCCGCCGGATCGGATTTCCGTCTCGCCATCAGTCGTTTTCCCCGCTCGCGCGCAGCGCCTCGCGAGATACTAGGCGAAGGATTTTTGCGGAACAAGCCAAAGGCCGGTCCTCAGATTTCCGCCAGCGCCGCGATCATGCCCTCCCGCGTCGGCGTCGCGGCCACCATTCGCCGCGCAAAGCCCGCCTCCCCGAGGCCCGCATCCGCCGCCGCGCTGAGCGCCACCGAGGTCGTGCCCGCGAGGTGCCAGCCGCCGTCGCGCGCCGCCTGCGCGAGGATCCGCGCCGAGCGCGGCGAGAAGACAGCCACCGCCTCGGCCCCCGCGCCTTGGAGCAGCGCCAGCGCCTCGTCCCCCGGAACCCTTTGGCGCTGGTCGTAGATCTCCGCCGCCCGCACCTCGAAGCCCGCCGCCGCCAGCCGCCCGGCCAGATCGCCCGCCGCATGGCGCCCGCGCACATGCAGGAGCGCCCCGCCCCCGGGACGACGGCGCGCCGCCACCAGCGCCGCCAGCGCCGCCACGTCGCCCCCGGCGGAGGCGGCCTCGAACCCTGCCGCCCGCGCCGCCGCCGCGGTCATCGCGCCGACGCAATAGGCCGGCAGGTCGCGCCGGGCGATGCGGTCGGCGAATTGCGCCACGCCGTTGGCGGAGGTGAAGAGCAGGCCGCCCACTCCCACCAGATCCGGAGTGCCGGGCAGCGCGACGATCTCGATCATCGGCGCCGCCACCACGCGGAACCGGCCCGGCAGCGCCACTTCGAGCGCCGCGGCGAATTCCGCCGACTGCGCCTCCGGGCGGGTCAGGAGCAGGGTCCGGCGCTGGGGCATGTCGTTCCCTCCCGGGCCTCGGGGCGTTGCGCGCGGCCGGAGATCGGTGTTAGCTGCGCCCCGCCCGGGACGCAATTGCAGCGGAGCGCCACCCTGACCGGCGAGCGGATCATCCTCGGTCTCGAAAGCAGCTGCGACGATACGGCGGCGGCGGTGATTCGCGCGCGCCCCGGCCTGCCCCGCGGCACGATCCTCGGCGCCGAGGTCCTGGGCCAGGACGCGCTCCACGGCGCTTTCGGCGGCGTGGTGCCCGAAATTGCCGCCCGGGCCCATGCCGAGCGCCTCGACCTGGTGACGGAAGCGGCGCTGGGCCGCGCCGGGCTCGGGCTCGAGGCGATCGACGCGGTGGCGGTCACCGCCGGTCCGGGCCTGATCGGAGGCCTGCTTGCCGGGGTGATGTTCGCCAAGGGCCTCGCCGCCGGCCGCGGCCTGCCGCTCTACGGCGTCAACCATCTCGCCGGCCATGCGCTCACGCCGCGGCTGGTGGCCGATCTCGACTTTCCCTATCTGATGCTGCTCGCCTCCGGCGGCCATTGCCAGTTCCTCGCCGTCACCGGGCCGGAGGCGTTCCACCGCATGGGCGGCACCATCGACGACGCCCCCGGCGAGGCCTTCGACAAGATCGCCCGCCATCTCGGCCTCGCCGCGCCCGGCGGCCCGGCGCTGGAGGCCGAGGCGCTCGGCGGCGACCCGGACCGCTTCGACTTCCCCCGGCCGCTGCTCGACCGCGAGGGCTGCGACCTCTCCTTCGCCGGGCTCAAGACCGCGGTGCGGCGGGCCTGCGACCGGCTGGTGGCGGCGCAGGGCGGCATCACCCGCGCCGATCGGGCCGATCTCTGCGCCGGCTTCCAGGCGGCGGTCACCGCCACGCTGGAGGAGAAGACCCGCCGGGCGCTGCGCGCCTTCGCCGCGCGCCACGGGACGACGACGCTGGCCGTCGCCGGCGGGGTCGCCGCCAATCGCGCGATCCGAGCCGCGCTGGAGGCCGTGGCGGCGGCCGAAGCCTTCGCCTGGCTCGCGCCGCCGGGCGCGCTCTGCACCGACAACGGCGCCATCACCGCCTGGGCGGCGGCCGAACGCATGGCGCTGCGCGGGCCGGACGCGCTCGATCTCCCGGCGCGGCCGCGCTGGCCGCTCGATGCCGCGGCCGCGCCCATGCTCGGCTCGGGCCGCAAGGGAGCCAAGGCGTGATCGGCGTGCTCGGAGCCGGCGCCTTCGGCACCGCGCTGGCCGCGGTTCAGGCAGCGGCCGGCCGCGACACCCTGCTCTGGGGCCGCGACGCCGCCGCCATGGACGAGATCGCGGCCTGCCGGGAGAACCGCGCGCGGCTTCCCGGCGTGCCCCTGCCGGAGTCGCTCGGCGTCACCGCCGATCTCGCCCACCTCGCCGGCGCGGAGATCCTGCTGCTGGTGGTGCCGGCGCAGGCGACCGGCGCCTTTCTCGCCGCCCATGGCGGCGATCTGCCCGACGTGCCGCTGGTGCTCTGCGCCAAGGGCATCGACGCGGCCACCTTAAGGCTCCAGACCGAGATCGCCGCCGCCGCGAGCCCGGGCCATGCGCTGGCCGCGCTCACCGGGCCCGGCTTCGCCGGCGAGATCGCCCGCGGCCTGCCCACGGCGCTCACCCTGGCCTGCGGCGATTCCACGCGCGGCCGCGCGCTGCAGGCCGCGCTGGCCGCTCCGCGGCTGCGGCTCTATCTCACCGACGACGTAACCGGCGCCGAGCTCGGCGGGGCGCTCAAGAACGTCGTCGCCATCGCCTGCGGCATGGCCGAGGGCGCAGGTCTCGGCCATTCCGCCCGCGCCGCGCTGATGACCCGCGGCTTCGCCGAGATGAGCCGACTCGCGGTCGCGCTCGGCGGGCGCCCCGAGACGCTGGCCGGGCTTTCGGGGCTCGGCGACCTCTCGCTCACCTGCAACTCCTCTCAGTCGCGCAACTTCACCCTCGGTCGCGCGCTCGGCGCCGGCGCGGCCCGACCCGGCGGCACCGTCGAGGGCGTGGCCACCGCCCGCGCCGCCTGCCGACTTGCGGAGGGCCGCGGCGTCGAGCTGCCGATCGCCGCCGCGGTGGCCGGCGTGCTCGAGGGCGGGCTCACCATCGCCGGCGCGATGGAGGCGCTGCTCTCCCGGCCGCTGCGCGAGGAGTGACGCCCCGCCGCCGGCTGATCGACTCCTCATATTGGCGCAGCGCCGCGGGCTGGCGTCGTCGGCCGGTCCGCGATAGAGCCCCGGCATCGGCGGAACCCGGACGGGAAAGGGGCGGAGATGGCATACTGGCTCTTCAAGTCGGAAGCGGAAGCCTGGAGCTGGGACGACCAGGTGGCGCGCGGCGAGGCGGGCCAGGAATGGGACGGGGTGCGCAACTATCAGGCGCGCAACAACATGCGGCTGATGAAGCCCGGCGATCTCGGCTTCTTCTATCATTCCCAGGCGGAGAAGGCCGTGGTCGGCGTGGTCGAGGTGATCGCCGTGGCCCACCCCGACAGCACCACCGAGGATGCACGCTGGGAATGCGTCGACATCCGCGCGGTGGCGCCCTTCCCCAAGCCGGTGACGCTCGAGGCCTGCAAGGCCGAGCCGCGGCTCGCCGGCATGGTGCTCGTCAACAACACCCGCCTCTCGGTCCAGCCGGTCAGCGAGGCGGAATGGCGCGTCGTCTGCGAGATGGGCGGCTACAAGGGCTGAAACGACCTCCGTCCGATGGATTTGGCGCGGCGGCCCCGGGGGCGTCCCGCAGTGGGACGCCATGCAAGTAATTGTTATTGCACTGAATTCCAGATGAGGTCTGGACGATCGCTTCGGATCGGCGCGAGGCGGGTCGCCTCGCAATCGCCGGTTCGGGTCGACCGGGCCGGGGAACCCCCGACCCGGGCGGAACGTGTGGCTGCGTCGCAGGCCATTGAAACGGTGCGCGTGTCAGCACCCGGTCACCGCGCAGACCCGGCGCAGGAAGGGCGCGTTCGGCCCGTCCGGCACCGGTGGTACGGCACCCGCGGCGGCGGGCGCATCCGGCGTGGGGCAGGCCAGGACATGGCCGGGGTCGAGCCCGTCCATGGCGCAATCGGAGATCGGCCAGCCCTCGGGGATCGCCGTCAGATCGACGGCGCGCCATTTTGCGTGCCCCCGGGCCGTCAGGACGTCCATCTGCGACAGGATCACGTGCGCGACATCCGCGATCGCCGTGCAGCTCGCCCGGTGGTAGGAATTGACCGGCGGCCTGAAGCCATAGGCCATCAGCAGGGTGCGGACCGCGAGCACATGGACGTCCGCATCGACCATCGGATAGCTCCCCGCCGCGATCGTCGCCGGCGCATAGACCGCCGCCAGCGCCGGCTCGTGCAGCGCCAGCAGGTGGTAGCGGCCATCGCCTAGCCGCGGGTCGCGGAAGAGCTCGGCCGGGGCGGCGGTGACGGCGAACATCGCGTCAATCTCGCCCGCGAGCAGCGCCTCCAGCGCCGCCTCGGGGCCGAGATCGTCGATCCGCGCCGCGGGCCGGACCTCGGCGAGATCGAGCACCAGCCCGGCGGTGATGAAGGTCCCGCTTTCGGCGAGCCCGACCGAGACCCGCTGCCCCGACAGATCCGCGAGCCCGGCGATGTCGCGCCGCGCGAGCAGATGAATCTCCGAGACATAGAGCGGAAAGACCACCCGCAATCCGTCGGCGATCCGCCGCAGCGCCGGATCCTCCGGGCCGAAGGTCTGCAGGTATTCCAGAACGTCGTCCTGCATGAAGCCGAGCTGCGTGCGCCGCCGGTCGCGGATCGCGGCGGCGTTCTCCAGCGCGCCAGCCGTGGGCTGGACTTCGAGCGTCAGGCCGCAGGTCCCGGCGGCCGCCACGATGTCTCGGCCGATCGCCGTATCGGTCTCGGCTGGGCCGGCGGCGACGATATTGACCTCGACCTCCTGCGCCGCCAGCGCCGCCGGCAGCAGCACGGCCAGCAGCCCGAGCCCGGGCAGGCGAAGGCGGCGGCGCCCGGGCGTCGCGCGCAGCGCCGGCCTCAGCAATCGCCCAGCCCCCGCACCAGCGCCGCCGCGGTGAAGCGGTTGATCCCGCCGAAAGCCGCCCCGAGCGCGTCGGTCACGCAGGCGCCGTCCCGCAGCTCCCCGGCCAGCAGGCCCAGCTCCGCGTCGCTCGCGCCCCCGAGCCCCGGTGCCGTGGCGAGCGCGGTCGCGATGCTGAGTGCCGAGCGGCGCCCGCCAGCGTCGGCTGCCGGTTCCGCCGCCTGACCGGGTTGCGGCGGCGCTTCGGCCTCGGCCTCGGCTATCGCCGATTGCAGCCGGGCCAGGCGGCCCTCGGCCGCCACCAGCTCGGCTTCGAGGCCGTTCTTGCGCGATTCCAGCGCCGCGGCTTCCGATTCCAGCCCCTCGATCCGGGTTTCGAGCTCGCCGGCCCGCGCTGTGGCGGCCTCCGCCTCCGCAAGCGCCGCAATGGTTTCGGCGCGGTCGCGCTCCAGCGCGGCGATCTCCAATTCGGCGCGATCGGCTTCCTTCCGCCGCGCCGCGATCGTGGCTTCGATGGCGTCCAGTTGCTGCGTGGCCGCCTCGGTTTGGGCCAGCTGCCGCTGCGCCGCCTCGCCGAGCGCCTCGAGCCGCGCCTGCGCCTCGGCCTCGAGCCCGGCCAGTTCCCCGCTGCGAACCTCCTGCCGCGCCGTCAGATCCGCGGTCGTTTCCGCCCGCCGGCCTTCGAGTGCCGCGATCTCCGCCTGAAGGGCGCTGCGTTGCCGTTCGAGCTCGGCGAGTTCGGCCTGGACGATGGCGATGGCCTCGGCGCCGATGGCGGTGAAATCCTGGGCCGGCGCCGGCCCCGCCGCCAGGATGAGCGCCGCGAGGCCCGCGGCGCCGCGAAACCGGAGCTTGCGGGGAGCGCCCGGCCGCGCCATCTAGCCCTCGATCCAGACGTCCAGCCGGCCGGGCTCGGTGTCGTTGAGCAGCTTGCCGTAGTCGCGGGTCGAGACCTCGATCCCGCCGTCGCCCAGCATGCCCGAGAGGAACCGCGCCAGCGCGGCCGCCGGGGCCTCGTCCTCCGCACGGTAGTACCCGACCCTCGAGGCGGCGATCTGGAACGGCAGCACCTCCATGACGACCGGACCGTATCCCTCGGCCTCGAGCGCCGCAGCGATCTGCTCGCGCCGCTCGGGCGCGAGATTGGGCCCGACCCGCAGCCGGATCGCGCCGGGCTCCTCCGCGGCGGCGGAGGGCGTCGGGCTCGGGGCGGACGCGACCGGCGGGGCGGTGGCCGCCACGGTCTCGGCGGGGGCCTCGGGAGACGCCCGTTCCGGCCAGGCGCCGAGCCGCAGCAGAAAGGCCGCGCCCACGATGGCCAGGGCGGTCAGCACGCCCGCGGCGATCGCCAGGCGAACCGACCGGCGCTGGCGGTCCATGGTCTCGCCGATCTCGCGGTATTCGGGGTCGCGATAGTCGGGCTCGACAAGATCCGGCTCGACCTGCCGCGCCTGCGGAGCGGCCGCGCGCGGCTGCGGCCCGCCGTCCATGCGGCCGGTCGCGCCGGTGGGCTTGGCCCGCGCCTTGGCCAGGGCCGCCGCGACACCATGTCCCGTCCCGCCGCGCGGCGGCGGAGCGGCGCCGCCCTCGCCGTGATCGGCACGCGGCCCACTCCGCCACGGACCGGAGACTGCGCCGGCCCGGATGCGGTCCGGCCGTCCCCAGTTCTCCGCCGTGCCAGCGGAGGGTGAATCGCGCGCTCCGTCCTTGCCCAAGCCTCGATCCTCATAACGGAGACGCCCGCCTGGAGGCGGGCGCCATGCGTGGAACGATGATAGGCAAAGCGCGCCGGCCTCGAAAGGACTATTCCCGGCGATCCTTAAGCCGCGGCAGGCAGCCGCTCGCCTAGCCCCTGGTGGCGGCCTCGTACCAGTCGACGATCATCTGCCGTTCCGACGGCTCGATGTCGGTGACATTGCCCGGCGGCATGGCATGGGACCGGCCGGCCTGGAGATAGATCTCGCGGGCGTGCGCGGCGATCTGCGCCTCGGTCTCGAGCACGACCCCCTTGGGCGCGGTATGCAGCCCCGGCCAGAAGACCTCGGAGGCATGGCACATCGAGCAGCGCCCCATCACCGTGTCGGCCACGTCGCTGAAGCCCTCGGCCGAGGCGAACTGCATCTCGACGGGCGAGAGCGTCGCTGCGTCCTCCTCCTCCGCCGCGTCGGGCTGCGAGGCGGGAACGGTCGAGAGCCAGGCGATCAGGATGAAGAGGATCGCCGTGGCGAGCCAGGTCCAGCGGGGTTCGCCCTTCCGCGCATGCATCGTGTTGAAGTAATGCCGGATCGTCACGCCCATCAGGAAGACGAGGCTCGCGATCAGCCAGTTGTACTGCGTCCCGAATGCCAGCGGATAGTGATTCGACAGCATCAGGAACAGAACCGGCAGCGTCAGGTAGTTGTTGTGCGTCGAGCGCAGCTTGGCGATCTTGCCGTATTTCGGATCCGGCGTGCGTCCGGCCTTCAGATCCGCAACCACGATCTTCTGGTTCGGGATGATGACGAAGAAGACGTTGGCCGACATGATCGTCGCGGTGAAGGCGCCGAGATGCAGGAGTGCCGCGCGCCCGGTGAAGACCTGCGTATAGCCCCAGGCCATCGCCACCAGGATGATGAAGAGCAGCACCATCAGCGTGGTCGGATTCTCCGCCAGCTTCGACTTGCAGAGATTGTCGTAGAGCAGCCAGCCCACGCTCAGCGAGGCGAGGGAGATCAGGATCGCCACCCACGAGGGCACGTCCAGCACATGCCGGTCAACCAGGAAGAGATCCGCCCCGGCGTAATAGACGATGGCGAGCATCGTGAAGCCCGAGAGCCAGGTCACGTAGCTCTCCCACTTGAACCAGACCAGGTGGTCCGGCATCTGCTCCGGCGCCACCAGATATTTCTGGATGTGGTAGAAGCCGCCGCCATGCACCTGCCATTCCTCGCCATGGGCGCCTTCGGGCAGATTCGGCACTTTTCGCAGCCCGAGATCGAGCGCGACGAAATAAAACGACGATCCAATCCAGGCGATGCCGGTGATCACGTGCAGCCAGCGCACGGCAAAGGCGATCCAGTCCCAGATGATCGGGAATGCGTACATCCTGTCCTCCCCAGTTGATTCCCCGACCTTCTCAGATCCGGACCTTCGTGGGAATCCCCGCGATGCGCCAGCACTTTCGGGATTCCCCTGAAAATGATAGCGTCGCGCCATGTCCTACGTGAACACGTTGCGAACCTTCGTGCGGGTCTGCGATCTCGGCAGCATGTCAGCCGCGGGGCGCGACCAGCGCGTCTCGCCGGCGGTGGTCAGCGCGCGCGTCGCCGAACTGGAGAAGCACCTGGGCGTGCGCCTCTTCAACCGCACGACCCGCAGCCTTCAGCCGACCGAACAGGGGCGGATCTTCTACAAGGGGGCGCTCAGGATCCTCGCCGCCATCGAGGAGGCCGAGGCCGAGGTCGCCGAGGTCTCGCGCAAGCCCCGCGGCTCGATCCATGTCGCGGCACCGCTGGGGATCGGCAAGCGGCTGATCGCGCCGCTCATCCCGGAATTCAACGATCTCTATCCCGAGATCGACGTGCGCCTGCGGCTATCCGACCGCAAGCTCGACGTCACCGCCGAGGGGCTCGACGTCATCTTCATGCTCGGGGATCTGGAGGATTCGAACCTGCGCCTGCGGCCGATCGCCGATTGCCGCCGGGTGCTCTGCGCCTCCCCGGACTATGTGGCGCGCCACGGCATGCCCATGAGCGGCGAGGATCTGGTCACGGGCGGGCACAATTGCCTGCTCCTGCGCTTTCCGGGCGCGCGCGAATTCGTCTGGACCCTGCAGACCGCCACCGGGCCGCGCCGCTACGAGGTGCAGGGCTCTTTCGAATCCGATGACGGCGACGTGCTGACGGCCTGGGCACTGGCAGGGCGCGGCATCGCGCTCAAGCCCGCCTTCGAGATCGCCGAGCACCTTCGCAGCGGTGCGCTCGTCGTGGTGGCCGAAGCGGAGCCGCCGCTCGACGTCCAACTCGCCTGCCTCTATCCGCACAAGCGCCTCCAGGACCCCAAGAGCCGCCTCTTCATGGATTTCATGGTTCCCGCCTGCAAGACGGCGCTCGGCGAGATCCTCGAGCGGATCCCCGCCGCCGCCCCGACCTGACGCGGGACGCGCCCGGCCGCACCCAGGGCGCGACGCCTAGTTGCCGCCCAGCGCCTCGACGGCGACGTCCTGGAGAAGCCGGTCGGGATGGCCGGTGCAGGCGGCGTTCACCGTCGCCGCCCATTGCGCCGCCAGCGCCTGATCGGCGTCGGGCATCTCGCCGCCGATCGGCTCGACGGCCGTCAGCGCCTTCATCTGACCGACGGAATCCATCACCACGAACTGCCCGCAGGTCACGGCACCCTCCTCGGGTCCGTGAGAGAAATCGATCTGGGCCATCGCCGTCCAGGGCAGAAGGGCGGCCATAGTCAGGGCGGGGGCAAAGCTGCGCATTCTCGGGTCCTCCTTTCGGTTCCGCTCGGACGCCGGCCAGCTTCGCCGCATGGCCGGCGCCCGTCGATCCCGGACCGGCGCGCCTCAGCTGCCGCGATAGGTCGAATAGCTGTAGGGCGAGAGCAGGAGCGGCACATGGTAATGGACGCTCACGTCGGCGATTCCGAAGCGGATCGGGATCTGGTCGAGGAAGCGCGGCGATTCGCCGGCGATCCCGGCACCGTCGAGATAGTCCCCGGCATGGAAGACGAGCTCATAGACCCCGACCGGCATCTCGCCCTTCGGCAGCACCGGCGAATCGGTCCGCCCGTCGGAATTGGTGGTGAGCGAGCGCACCAGCGCGCGCGATTCGCCCTCGATCCGGTAGAGATCGATCCGCATCCCTGCTGCCGGGCAACCCCGCGCCGCGTCCAGCACATGGGTCGAAAGATAGCCGTCCGTTCCAGTCATTCGCCGTTCCCTCCGCTTTGCTGGCCGGGAGTATCGCCGCAACGGCGCCCGCAAGACCAGCCGGGTTGAGGCGAAAATCCTTCAAAAAGATAATGTAGCCGAATCTCCGGACAACTCCCTATGCTCGCCTCCAAACCAAGGGCGAGGAGGACACCCAATGACGCGCTACCCCAGGAATCTGATCGGCTACGGCCCCAACCCTCCCGCCATCGAATGGCCGGACGGGGCCAAGGTCGCCATCAGCCTGGTCCTGAATTACGAAGAGGGTGGCGAGAACTGCATCCTCCACGGCGACGAAGCCTCAGAGGCCTTCCTCTCGGAGATCCCCAACGCCCAGCCCTGGCCCGGCATGCGGCACTGGGGCATGGAGTCGATCTACGAATACGGCGCCCGCGCCGGTTTCTGGCGGGTTCGCGACCTGGTGGTCTCGCGCAACGTACCGCTCACCATCTACGGCGTCGCCACGGCGCTGGCCCGCTCGCCCGTTCAGGTCGCGGCGATGAAGGACGCCGGTTTCGAGATCGCCAGCCACGGGCTGAAGTGGATCAACTACGCGAAGTTCGGCCGTGACGAGGAAGCCCGGCACATGGCCGAGGCCATCAAGCTCCACACGGAAGTTGTGGGCGAGCCGCCGCGCGGCTGGTACACGGGCCGCTGCTCGCACAACACCGTCGAGATCGCCGCGGAGAGCGGCGCCTTCGACTGGCTGGCCGACAACATGGACGACGACGTGCCCTCCTGGTTCGAGCACGCCGGCCGCCAGCAGCTGATGATCCCCTACAGCCTCGAGACCAACGACATGCGGTTCTCGGCCGGCACCTTCCACACCTCCGAGGATTTCTTCGTCTACCTGCGCGACACCTTCGACACGCTGCACGCCGAGGGCGAAGCCGGCAGCCCCAAGATGATGTCGGTGGGCCTCCACTGCCGGCTGATCGGCCGGCCGGGCCGGATCAAGGGCCTCGCCGATTTCATCGACCACGTACAGGCCCGGGGCGGCGGCTGGTTCGCCACCCGCAGCGAGATCGCCACGCATTGGAAGGCCCGCCATCCGGCGCCGCCGGTGGGTGCGCCGCGGCCCACGACCATGAGCCGCGACGACTTCGTCGCCCGGTTCGGCGGCGTCTTCGAGCACAGCGCCTGGATCGCGGAGCGCGCCTTCGACCTCGAGCTCGGCCCGGCGCATGATTCCGCCGCCGGCGTGCACAACGTGCTGGCCCGCGCCTTCCGCGCCGCCGAGGAGCGCGAGCGGCTCGGCGTGCTGACCGCCCACCCCGATCTCGCGGGCAAGCTCGCCGCCGCCAAGCGGCTGACGCCGGAATCGACCGCCGAGCAGGCCGGCGCCGGGCTCGACGCGCTCACCGACGCCGAGCGCGCGCGCTTCACCGAGCTCAACGACACCTATCAGGGCAAGTTCGGCTTTCCCTTCATCATCGCGGTGCGCGACCACGACAAGGCCGGGATTCTCGCCGCCTTCGAATCGCGCATCGCCAACGACCGGGACAGGGAATTCGCCACCGCCTGCACCCAGGTCGAACGCATCGCCCAACTTCGCCTCGAGGACATGCTGCCATGAACGAGCAAAGCCCCTTCCCGCGCAGCTATTACGCGCCCGCCGGCGGCCTGCCGGCGCAATCCGAGCTGATGACCGGCCGCGCGGTCTTCACCGAGGCCTATGCGGTGATCCCCAAGGGGGTCATGTCGGACATCGTCACCAGCTTCCTGCCCAACTGGAGCGGGACCCGGGCCTGGATCATCGCGCGGCCGCTCTCGGGCTTCGCCGAGACCTTCTCGCAATACATCATGGAGGTCTCCCCCCGCGGCGGCAGCGACCGCCCGGAACCCGATGCCGGGGCGGAGGGCGTGCTCTTCGTCGTGGAGGGCGGCATCACCGTCACCCTCGACGGCGCGGCCCATGAGCTCGCCTCCGGCTGCTACGCCTATCTGCCGCCGGGCAGCGCCTGGACCCTGCGCAACGCGGGCGACGTCCCGGCGCGCTTCCACTGGATCCGCAAGGCCTGGGAGCCGGCCGAGGGCCTCGAGGCCCCCGATCCGCTTTTCCTCGACGAGCGCGACATCGCGCCGAGCCCGATGCCGGACACACAGGGTCGATGGGCCACCACCCGCTTCGTCGACCCCGAGGACCTGCGCCACGACATGCATGTGACCGTGGTCACCTTCGAGCCCGGGGGGCTCATCCCCTTCGAGGAGACCCACATCATGGAGCACGGGCTCTACGTGCTCGAGGGCAAGGCGGTCTACAAGCTCAACCGCGACTGGGTCGAGGTCCAGGCCGGGGACTTCATGTGGCTGCGCGCCTTCTGCCCGCAGGCCTGCTACGCCGGGGGACCGGGGCGCTTCCGCTACCTGCTCTACAAGGACGTGAACCGCCACGCCCGGCTGCCGCGCGGCTTCGGGCCGGGGGGCCGCCCATGAGCCGCGAGATCGCGCTGGAGCCGCTCACCGCCGAGGCCTTCGCCCCCTACGGGGACGTCATCGAGACGCACGGCGAGCCCAGCTTCCAGATCAACGCCGGCATGTGCGATCGCTTCCACGATCTCGCGCGGGTGGATTTCGACGGCGAGGGGTCCCGCATCGGCATCAGCGCCGGCCGCGGCCGCCCCTATGCGCTGCCCTACGAGCTGACGATGGTCGAGCGCCATCCCTACGGCAGCCAGGCCTTCCTGCCGATGTCCGAGGATCCCTTCATGGTGATCGTCGCTGCGGAAGAGGCCGGCACGCCCGGCCGGCCGCGCGCCTTCATCACCAACGGCCGCCAGGGGGTGAACTACCTGCGCGGCGTCTGGCACGGGGTGCTGACGCCGCTCGGGCGCACCGCCGATTTCGTGATCGTCGACCGCATCCCGACGGCCGGCAACCTCGAGGAGCATCACTACGACGCTCCCTGGAGCATCGTCGAGGCCTGAGCGCCGGCCACGATCGTGGGCTGGCTGTCCGCGCGCGTCTGCCTGTCAGGCGCGCGCGGTTCCGTCTGGTGCCGAGTCCGCGGGGGCATGTGGCGGCGTCCCGCAGCGGGACATGGCATACTCCATTGTTGTCACGATGATTTTCTGACCTTGCCGGTCGGGCGACATCCGGTCCCTTCGACCGGGGCTCACATGGTGCCGCCCGCGGGACCGACGGGGGCCGGTACAACTTACCGCGCACGAAACATTTCCGAAGACCCTGACACCGGATCCGGCCGCGCCGTCGCGCCCGTCCCATCGGGCTGGCCGAGGCTTACACCGTTTCGGTGACGGGGCCGTGACGGGGCGCCGGGGCGCCGGCGGTCCGCTCCTCCATCCAGGCATCGAGCGCGGCGGCTTCTCCCGCGTCGAGCCGCAGCCCGAGCTTCGAGCGCCGCCAGAGCACGTCCGCCGCGCTGCGCGCCCATTCCCGCTCCATCAGCCACACGACCTCCGCCTCGGTCAGGTCGTGGCCGAAGCGCCGACCGAGATCCTCGGCGTTGCGCGCTTCGCCGAGGATCTCGCGCGCCTCGGTGCCATAGGCCCGGACGAGGCGGCGGGCCCAGCGCGGATCGAGGAACGGATAGGCCGTGAGCAGGGCGCCGATCAGCCGGCCGGGCTCGTCATGCCGGAAATCCCCGCCCGGCAGCGGCACCCGCGCCGTCCAGGCGCCGCCCGCCTGGGGAAAACGCGGCGCGAGCTTCGCCATCGCCGCCTCGGCGAGGCGGCGGTGCGTGGTGATCTTGCCGCCGAAGACGTTGAGCAGCGGCGGCGCATCCCCCGGCGCGTCGAGCGAGAGCACGTATTCGCGCGTCGCCGCCGTGGCGGATTTCGCGCCGTCGTCATAGAGCGGGCGCACCCCGGAATAGGTCCAGACCACGTCCTCGGCCGCGACCGGCGCACGGAAATATTCCGAGGCCGCGGCCCGCAGGTAATCCGCCTCCTCCGGGGTGCAGACCGCCTCGCCCGGCGCGCCCTCGTGGTCGCGGTCGGTGGTGCCGATGAGCGTGAAATCGGTCTCGAAGGGGATGGCGAAGACGATGCGGTCGTCCGCGCCCTGGAAGATATAGGCCCGGTCGTGCTCGAAGAGCCGGCGGGTCACGATATGGCTGCCGCGCACGAGGCGCACCCGCTCGCTCGACTCGATCGCCAAGGTCTCGGCGATGATGCGCCCGACCCAGGGCCCGCCGGCGTTGACGAGGGCGCGGGAGGTGACCTCCCGTTCCGCCCCCCCGGCCTCGCGGAGCCGGATCCGCCAGAGGCCCTCGTCCCGGCGGGCGGCGAGGCATTTCGTCCGCGGCAGGATCTCCGCGCCGCGGCGGGCGGCGTCGCGGGCGAGCAGCACCACCAGCCGCGCATCCTCCACCCAGCAGTCGGAGTATTCGAAGGCCTTGCCGTAGCCGGGCTTGAGCGGTGCGCCGGCCGGATCTTCGTGCAGGTCGAGGCTGCGGGCCGGCGGCAGGATCTTCCGCCCGCCGAGATGGTCGTAGAGAAAGAGCCCGAGGCGCAGCAGCCAGGCCGGCCGCAGGCCGTCGTGATGCGGCAGGACGAAGCGGAGCGGCCAGCTGATATGCGGCATGGCCACGAGCAGGGTCTCGCGCTCGATCAGCGCCTCGCGCACCAGCCGGAACTCGTAATATTCCAGATAGCGCAAGCCACCGTGGAATAGCTTGGTCGAGGCCGAGGAGGTCGCCTGCGCGAGATCGCCCTGCTCCGCGAGCCCGACCCGCAGCCCGCGACCGGAGGCGTCCCGGGCGATGCCGCAGCCGTTGACCCCGCCGCCGATGACGAAGAGGTCGAAATCCGCCGCGTTCCGCTGATCCACTGGCGCCCCTCCGCAAATCCGGCCGCTTGCGGGGCAATGATGAAGTCGCGGGGGCGGGCGGTCAACGGGGCCGGGGCGATCGCTGCCCGGCGGTGCCCGCCAGGCGGGGTGGTGACGCTGGACTCGGACGGAACTCGCACGCATTGGGTCGCGTGACCGGATGCAATTCCCCTGCCCGGCGGCGGCGAGCGTCGGCGAACAAGGTCCGTGAACTCCCCGCGAAGCGATGGCATAGTGGCGCCGGGACAGTGGAGGACGGATCATGGGCGAGCGGTCGACCGCGTCCAGCGGCGGCGAGGAGAAGGCTTTCACGGCGGCAGAACTCGGCGCGCTGGCGCATCTCTATCGCGGCGAGGTCTACCGCAGCACGATCTGGCGCTCGCGCCTCGACCATACGACCAACTGGGCCGTCGTCACCACCGGGCTGGCGCTGTCGCTCACCTTCGCCGGGCCCGAGGCCTCGCCGCTGCCGCTGATCCTGGTGGGGCTCCTGGTCGTGGTCTTCCTGCTCTTCGAATCCCGCCGCTACCGCTATTTCAACGTCTGGCGGGCGCGCTGCCGGCTGATGGAAACGGATCTCTTCGGGCCGATGCTGCGGGGCGAGGATTACGGCCGCGACGGGAAATGGAACACGCTGCTGGCCCAGGATTACATCCGGCCGCATTTCCACATCAGCGAGCTGCGCTCCATCGGTCGGCGGCTGCGCAAGAACTACGCCTATATCCTGACCGTGCAGGCGGTGGCCTATTACGGCAAGCTCGCCATCCATCCCACTCCGGTGACGAGCTGGACCGAATTCGTCGACCGCGCGGCGATCGGGCCGCTGCCGGGGCTCGTGGTCGTGCTCGCCGGACTGGTCTTCCATGGCGGCTGGCTGGCGGTCGCGCTGATCACCCTGCGGATCGAGAAACGCCACCGCGGCCGGCACAAGCTGATCTCGATCGCCTGAACGGCGGCGGCTCAGCGCGCCCGGGCGCTGTGCTCCACGGTGCGGACGAAGACGTCGCTGTCGGCGCAGAGCCGCACGATGGATTTCGGCGGCGTGACGTCGGTGAAGAAGCCGTCGAGCTCGGCGAGGCTCGCGATGCGCACCGGCGCGGCCATCTTGAACTTGGTGTGGTCGGCGACGAGGTAGCTCTTGCGCGCGTTCTTGATGATCGCCTGCGCCACCCGCACCTCGCGGAAATCGTAGTCGAGCAGCGAGCCGTCCGGATCGACCGCCGCCGAGGCGATGACGGCGTAATCCACCTTGAACTGGCCGATGAACTCGGCGGTCACGTCGCCCACCAGCGCCCCGTCCGAGCGACGCAGGATGCCGCCGGTGACGATCACCTCGGAATTGGGCGAGGTGGCGAGGATATTGGCGACGTTGAGGTTGTTGGTCACCACCATCAGGTTGCGGTGCTTCAAGAGCGCGCGCGCCACGGCCTCGGTGGTGGTGCCGACGTTGAGGAAGATCGAGACGCCGTCGGGGATCTGCTCGGCGACGAGCCGCGCCATGGCGTCCTTCTCGGCCGAGGCGAGACTGCGCCGGTCCTCGTAGCCCAGCGCGATCACGCCCGAGGGGATCATGGCGCCGCCATGCACGCGGGTCAGCTGGCCGATGTCGCAGAGCTCGGTCAGATCCCGGCGGATCGTCTGGGCGGTCACGTTGAACTTGGCCGCGAGGCCCTCGACCGTGACCTTTCCCGTCTCGCGCGCGATCGTCAGGATCTCGGAATGGCGGAAGTTCTGGGCCATGCGTGACTTCGCTGCGGATTTCCCCTTCTAGATCCGGGGCCACGGGCTTGCAAGCGCGCGCAATTTCCTTGCGCGTGACCTCGGCGCCCGGGCGGCCTATGAAGGGACGAGCCGCCGGCGCCGGCGGCGCGCAAGGGGAGGGAGCCGATGTCGCACGTGCTGGCCATCGACCAGGGGACGACCTCGAGCCGCGCCATTCTCTTCGACCAGGAGCTGCGGGTCGTCGCCAGCGCCCAGGAGGAATTCGCGCAGCATTTCCCCCGCTCCGGCTGGGTCGAGCACGAGCCCGAGGATCTCTGGTCCACGGTGGCGGCCACCTGCCGCGAGGCGGTGGCGAAGGCGGGGATCGGCGCCGAGGAAATCGCCGCCATCGGCATCACCAACCAGCGCGAGACCACGCTGGTCTGGAACCGGCGCACCGGCGCGCCGCTGCACCGGGCGATCGTCTGGCAGGACCGCCGCACCGCCGGGATCTGCGCGCGGCTGCGCGAAGAGGGCCACGAGCCGGCGGTGACGGCGCGCACCGGCCTCCTGCTCGATCCCTATTTCTCCGGCACCAAGCTGAAATGGCTGCTCGACAGCATCGAGGGGGCGCGGGCGCAGGCCGAGGCGGGCGAGCTGCTCTTCGGCACGGTCGATTGCTACCTGATGTGGCGGCTGACCGGCGGCAGGATGCATGTGACCGACGCGACCAATGCCGCGCGCACGCTGCTCTACAACACCCGCGAGGGGCGCTGGGACGCGGAGATCTGCGCGCTCCTCGACATTCCCCGGACCATGCTGCCGGAGGTGTTCGATTGTGCGGCCGATTTCGGCACCACGGCGCCCGACCTGCTCGGCCGCGCCGTCCCGATCCTCGGGGTCGCCGGCGACCAGCAGGCGGCGACGGTGGGCCAGGCCTGCTTCGAGCCGGGCATGATGAAATCGACCTATGGCACCGGCTGCTTCGCACTGCTCAACACCGGCGAGGCGCCGGTCGAGAGCCGCAACCGGCTGCTCGGCACCATCGCCTACCAGTTCGACGGGCGGCCGACCTATGCGCTGGAGGGCTCGATCTTCATCGCCGGCGCCGTGGTGCAATGGCTGCGCGACGGGCTGAAGATCATCCGCAGCGCCTCCGAGACCCAGGCCCTGGCCGAATCCGCCGACCCGGAGCATCACCTCTATCTGGTGCCGGCCTTCACCGGCCTCGGGGCGCCCTATTGGGACGCCGACTGCCGGGGCGCGGTCTTCGGGCTGACCCGCGGCTCGGGGCCGGCGGAATTCGCCCGCGCCGCGCTGGAGAGCGTCGGCTTCCAGACCCGCGATCTCTGGGAGGCGATGCGGGACGACTGGCAGGGCGGCGGGGGGGAGGCAGTCCTGCGGGTGGACGGCGGCATGAGCGCCTCGGACTGGACGATGCAGTTCCTCGCCGACATGCTGGGCGCGCCGGTGGACCGGCCGAAGGTGCAGGAGACCACGGCGCTCGGGGCGGCATGGCTTGCGGGCTGGCGCGCGGGCCTGTATCCGGGGCCGGGCGAGTTCGCCCGTGGCTGGGCCCTCGATCGCCGGTTCGAACCCCGGATGGAGGAAGCGGCGCGCGAGGCGCGATATGCGGGGTGGCGGGACGCGGTCGGCAGGACGCTGACGCGTCGCACTTGAGCAAGGGAAAGTGAGCATGGCGGTAAAGGTAGGCATCAACGGTTTCGGACGGATCGGCCGGAACGTGCTGCGCGCGATCATCGAATCGGGCCGCACGGACATCGAGGTGGTGGCGATCAACGACCTCGGGCCGGTGGAGACCAACGCGCATCTGGTGCGCTACGATTCGGTGCACGGCCGCTTTCCCGGCAAGGTGACCGTGGACGGCGACACCATCGACGTGGGCCGGGGGCCGATCAAGGTCACCGCCGAGCGCGATCCCAAGGCGCTGCCCTGGAAGGACATCGACGTCGCCCTGGAATGCACCGGCATCTTCACCGACCGGGCGAGGGCGGCGATGCATCTGGAGAACGGCTCGAAGCGGGTGATCGTCTCGGCGCCGGCGAGCGGGGCGGACAAGACCATCGTCTACGGGGTCAACGACAAGGCGCTGACCAAGGACGATCTGGTGATCTCCAACGCCTCCTGCACCACGAACTGCCTCGCGCCCGTGGCCTTCGTGCTCAACAATGCCATCGGGATCGACAAGGGCTTCATGACCACGATCCACAGCTATACCGGCGACCAGCCGACGCTCGATACGCTGCACAAGGATCTCTACCGCGGCCGCGCCGCGGCGCTCTCGATGATCCCGACCTCGACGGGCGCGGCCAAGGCCGTCGGCCTCGTGCTGCCGGAGCTGAACGGCAAGCTCGACGGCGTGGCGATCCGGGTGCCGACCCCGAACGTCTCGGTGGTGGATTTTAAGTTCATCGCGAGCCGCGAGACCTCGGTCGACGAGATCAACGGCGCGATCAAGGCCGCCGCCGAGGGTCCGCTCGCGGGCATCCTCGGCTTCACCACCGAGAAGCTCGTGTCGTCGGACTTCAACCACGACCCGCATTCCTCGGTGTTCCACATGGACCAGACCAAGGTCATGGACGGCACCTTCTGCCGCATCCTGACCTGGTACGACAACGAATGGGGCTTCTCCTCGCGGATGTCCGATACCGCCGTGGCTTTGGGCAAGCTCATCTGACGCCTGCGGAGGGGCCGCCCCTCGATCCGGTTCCGTCCGCGGGCGCGCGCATCCGCGGACGGTCGCGTCACGGGGCGCCGCAGATAGCTGACTGTCGCCAGAAGGAGCGTAGACATGCTCGACCACACTGACCTCAAATCCCGCCTCGCCGATCCCGACCTCCTCCGCGACAAGGCCTTCGTGGCCGGCGAATGGGTGGCGGCGGCGAGCGGCAAGTCGTTCCCGGTGACCAATCCGGCACGGGGCGACACGATCTGCACGGTGCCCGACCTCGACGAATCGGAGGTCGCGCGCGCGATCGACGCGGCGGACGAGGCCCGCCGGGAATGGGCGGCCCGGACCGGCAAGGAACGCGCCGCGGTGCTGCGCAAATGGTACGATCTGATGGTCGCCAATGCCGACGACCTCGCCGCGATCCTGACGGCGGAGATGGGCAAGCCGCTGGCCGAGGCCAGGGGCGAGATCCTCTATGGCGCCTCCTTCATCGAATGGTTTTCGGAAGAGGCCAAGCGCGTCTATGGCGAGACGATCCCCGGCCACCAGCGCGACCAGCGCATTCTGGTCATCAAGCAGCCGATCGGGGTCGCCACCTCGATCACGCCCTGGAACTTCCCCAATGCGATGATCGCCCGCAAGGTCGGCCCGGCGCTCGCGGTCGGCTGCGGCTTCGTCGCCAAGCCGGCCGGCGAGACGCCGCTCTCGGCCCTGGCCATGGCGGTGCTGGCCGAGCGCGCCGGCCTGCCCAAGGGCGTCTTGAGCGTCGTCACCTCCAAGTCGAGCGCGAAGGTCGGGCAGGTGTTCTGCGCCCACCCCAAGGTCCGCAAGCTCACCTTCACCGGCTCGACCGAGGTCGGCCGCATCCTGCTCCGGCAGGGCGCCGAACAGGTGCTGAAGATGTCGATGGAACTGGGCGGCAACGCGCCCTTCATCGTCTTCGACGACGCCGACATCGACGCCGCCGTCGAGGGCGCGATGATCTCTAAATACCGCAACAACGGCCAGACTTGCGTCTGTGCCAACCGCATCTACGTCCAGTCCGGGATCTACGACGACTTCGCCCATCGCCTGTCGCAGAAGGTCGGGCAGATGCATGTGGGCGACGGCTTCGACGCCGGAGTGACCACCGGCCCGCTGATCTCCGCCGACGCGGTCAGGAAGGTCGAGGAGCACATCGCCGACGCGACCTCCAAGGGCGCGCAGATCAAGATGGGCGGCAAGCGGCATTCGCTCGGCGGCACCTTCTTCGAGCCGACGATCCTGACCGGCGTCACCCGCGACATGATGGTCGCCAACGACGAGACCTTCGGGCCCGTCGCGCCGCTCTTCCGCTTCGAGACCGAGGAGGACGTGATCGAGCAGGCCAACGACACGATCTTCGGGCTGGCCTCCTATTTCTACGCCCGCGACCTCAGCCGGGTCTGGCGCGTGGCCGAGGCGCTGGAATACGGCATGGTCGGCATCAACACCGGGCTGATCTCCACCGAGGTCGCACCCTTCGGCGGCGTCAAGCAATCGGGGCTCGGGCGCGAGGGATCGAGCCACGGCATCGAGGATTACCTGGAGATCAAGTATCTCTGCATGAGCGTCTGACGCCGCCCGGGGCCGCCGGCCTTGGCCCCGCCGCCGCCCATCGCGATCCCGGAAAGCCTGGCCCGCCTTCGCGATGCGCTCGGGCCCGGGGCGCCGGCCGCGCGCCTGTGGCCGTCGCTGAGCCGGCTCGACTGGGTCGCGGCCCTGCCGAATGCCGCCGCACCGGGCTTCGTCTATCTCGCCGGTTCGCTCGACGGGATCGCCGTGGGCGGCGGCGGCGCCGATGTGCTCGAGGCCGGCGCGCGGCTCGCGGGCGAGGCCGCGGAGGTGATCGCGGCGCGCGCGGGCGCGGCGGCGTCGCGCCTGCCGGGCGATCCGGAGATCGACGCGCTCTGGCGCCCCTCCCGGGAGGGCGGCCGGGTCGCGGCCGTCGATCTCGCCGCCGGCCGGGCGCTCGGGGTCTTCCTCCGCCCGCCGGACGCCGCGGCACCCGTCTTCGGCCCCGGGCTCGCGGCCGGCATCGACCGCGAGGCCGCGCGCCTGGCGGGGCTTCTGGAACTGATCGAGCGCGACGCGGTCGCGTCCTGGTGGCTCGACGGCAGGCGGCCGGCCGGACTCGCGCCTTCCGTTCTCGCCGATGCCGAGGCACGGCTCGCCCGCCTGCGCGCCGGCGCGCCGGCTTTGCGCGAGACCGAATTCCTCGCGCTGGTCTCGCCGGTGGGAGTTCCGGTGGTCTGCGCCCTGTCGCGGGATGCGGCCGGGGGCGGGCTGGCCTTCGGCTTCAAGGCCGCGCTGGATGCGCCGACCGCGGCGGCCGGCGCGACCATCGAGCTCCTGCAGATGGAGATCGCCCTGGACCTCGCCCGCTACCGCGCGGCGCGCGAGGCATCGACGGCCGACGACCTGGGCGTGCTGCGGCGCGCGGCGCTCGATCCCGGATCCTTCGCCTGCCTCTCCCCCTCGGCGGCGGAACCGCCAGGGCTGCGGCTCTCCGGCCTCGACGATCTCGTCGCGCATCTCGCCTCGGCGGGGCGCCGCGCCTTCGCCGTGGATCTCGCCGGCCCGCCCGGCGGGCTCGCCGTGGCGAAGGTCCTCGCCACGGGCCTCCGGCCGTTTCCCGGCGGCGGCGCGGCGAGACACGGCGCGCCCGGCACCGTCGCGCCGCTGATGTGAGCGCGAAAGAAAAAACGGCGGCTGGGTTGAGCAGCCGCCGAGTCGGTCAGGGAGGAAGCAAACCGGACGCAACGGTCTGCGGCGGAGCCCGGTGCATCATTTGCACTGGGCGATGGTGTAATCGCCCACGCGGGCGAAAAGGATGTCGATCGGGGTCATGATCGGCGCGATCCCCGGTCGGTGATAGTCGTCGTAGAACTGCGGCAGGGGATAGCGCCCCTCGGCCATCGGGTCGGTCATGGCGTCGATGCTCGCCTCGATCATCTCGCGGACCGGGAGCCGGATGACGAGCTTCTCAGAGGTTCCCTGCACGAATTCGAGCTCGGTGACCCGATCGGAGACCGTCGCGATCCCGTCAAGCTGGACGCGCAACTCGCCCACGTCGCGCGGCAGGGCGCGCCGGCCCGTCGACCAATCGGCGACCACGCTGCCCATGCCCACATAATCCGTCACTTCGATCGGCTCCTTCAGTTTCCTCGCCCCACACGGCTGCGCCTCGAACATGTCTGACCCTCCTCTTTCGGCACCGGTTCCGGCCGGTTCGGGTTTCGTCCTGCGCGAAACTTCCGTAAGGGACACCGGGCATTGCGTGTTCGCCCGATCGGTCGGAGATCGGAGCGGCGCCGCACCGCCATGCAACTGGTCAAACAGGTCGCGCAGGACGAAACGCTCGCCGACGGTCGGCTCGGCCCGCCCGCCGGGAACATCGGCGAAGAACCCTTCGGCATGGCGCCCGACCGGCCGCGGTCCATCCGGGATCCCGGCGGGGAGAGGATGATCGCTTTCGTAGTGCATGCCCTGGATCTTTCGCTTCTGAACGCGACCCAGTAACACCGCCGCCCATCACGCCCGCGTGACAGATGCCGCCTCCCGGCTCTTCCGGGTGTGAAAAAAACGTGAATTCCCCCCTGCCGACCCAGGCGGATGCGCGCGGCGAGCGATCGTCTTCATGCTCCGGCCGGACGGTCGTGCCGCCTCCGGGCGGCGGCGCGGCCTCTCCCGCGTCTCCCGCCGTGCCCCGGCCGACGGAGGTGGCATCGGTCCGGACAAGGGATTGGTGTGCCGCGCGGAAGCCCGGCGACACCGCGCGCCGGTGCCAGGCTCACACCAGCCGCGCGACCACGAAATCCGCGAGATCGGCCAGCTGCGCGCGGATCGGTCCCTCGGGCAGCGGCGACAGCGCAGAACGGGCGCGCGCGGCGTGGTCGAGCGCGGTGTCGCGGGTGCTGTCGAGGCTGCCATGGCGGGCCATGATCGCCATGGCCGCCGCGAGGTCGCCCTCACGCTGCTCGCCCTTCTCGATCACCCGCACCCAGAAGCCGCGTTCGGCCGCATCGGCCTGCGCGAGCGCGCGGATTACCGGCAGCGACATCTTGCGCTCCCGGAAATCGTCGCCGACGTTCTTGCCGAGCCGGTCGTCGGTGCCGCGGTAGTCGAGAAGGTCGTCGGCGATCTGGAAGGCGATGCCGAGCGCGTCGCCATAGTCGCGGAGCGCGCGCACGGCCTCCGGCTCCGCCCCGGCGATCACCGCGCCGGCCTCGGTGGCAGCCGAGAAGAGCGCCGCGGTCTTGCCGCGGATCACCTGCAGATACACCGCCTCGTCGGTCGCGAGATTGGCCGCGGCGGTCAGCTGCAGGACCTCGCCCTCGGCGATCACCGCCGCGGCGTTCGACAGGATGTCGAGCACCTGCAGGTTGCCGGGCTCCACCATGAGCTGGAAGGCCCGGGCGAAGAGGTAATCCCCGACGAGCACGCTCGACTTGTTGTCCCAGAGCAGGTTGGCGGTCGGCCGGCCGCGCCGGCGCGCGCTCTCGTCCACCACGTCGTCGTGCAGGAGCGTGGCGGTGTGGATGAACTCCACCGTCGCCGCCAGCTTGAGATGGTCGGCGCCGCGGTAGCCGCAGAGCCGGGCCGCGGCCAGCGTGAGCAGCGGGCGCAGCCGCTTGCCGCCGGCGCCGACCAGATGCGCCGTCACCTCCGGGATGCGCGGCGCGTGCCGGCTGGCCATGCGCTCGCGGATCAGCCCGGCGACGCCGTCCATGTCCACGGCGAGCATTGCGAGGAGGCGTTCGATCGGCGTCTCGACGGGCGCGGGCGTGTTCATCTGTCCTGACTCTCGACCTCTGCCCGGGCGTTCACTAATCTTCCGCGGATGAAGGAGATCCTGCGGACCAGCGACCCAACGATCGTTGCTTTCAGCACGGCGCTGCTGCGTGGCGAGGCTATAGACTGCTTCGTTCTGGACGTCCACATGAGCGTGCTCGAAGGCGGCATCGGCCTCTTTCCGCGGCGGCTGGTGGTGGCCGACCGCGACGCCTTCCGCGCGCGGGCGATCCTTCGCGACAACGGGATCGAGGATCTGACGCCGGCATGACACCCGGGGCGGGGCTGAGCCGCGATGCGATGCTCGGCGGGCGGCTGCATGTCTGGCAGCCGCGCAGCGGCTACCGCGCCGCCACCGATCCGGTGCTGCTCGCGGCCTTCGTGCCGGCGCGGGAGGGCGAACGGGTGCTCGATCTGGGCTGCGGCGCGGGCACCGCCGGGCTTTGCCTCGCGCGGCGCGTGCCGGGGATCGAGCTGCATGGCCTCGAGATCCAGCCCGCCTATGCCGGGCTCGCGCGCCGCAACGCGCGGGAGAACGCGATCGCGATGATGGTCCACGAGGGGGATCTGCGGGCGATGCCGGGGGCGCTGCGCGCGCTCGACTTCAACCATGTGCTGCTCAACCCGCCCTATCACGGCGCCGGGGCGGCGACGCCGGCGCGCGACGCCGGGCGCGACGCGGCGCATCGCGAGGGGGCGGCCGGACTCGCCGAATGGATCGCGACCGGGGTCCGGCGGCTGCGCCCGGGCGGGACGATCACGATCATCCAGCGGAGCGCCCGCCTGGGAGAAATTCTTGCCGCGCTCGAGAAGGGATGCGGTGCCGTGGAAGTCCTGCCGCTCGCCGCGCGCGAGGGTCGGCCCGCCGGAAGGATCCTGGTGCGTGCGCGCAAGGCGCGGCGGACCGCATTAGTTCTTCATTACCCATTAACTCTTCATAGAGGAAATGCGCACCTGCGCGACGGAAACGACTATACGGAACGGGCTGAAGCTGTTCTGCGGGACATGAAAGAACTCGCCATAGGCGGGATCTTGCCGAATGCACGTTAAAGTGGTAAACACCCGGTAACCTCAACCAACAGGTGTCCGGCACGGGCCGGGGCCGAGGTCCATCGGGAGTATCTGGTGATGCAGTCGGGCGTCTGCTTTCTCATCCTCGCGATGTTGTTGACCCCGGCGGTGGACGGCGTGGCCAAGATCCTCTCGGCCGAGCACACCCCGATGATGATCGCCTTCCTGCGCTACCTGACGGCCGGCACCATCGCGCTCGCCATCGCGCGCTCCACCGGCCGCAGGATCGAGATCGCCCGCGGCGACCGGCTGGGCCAGCTGCTGCGGACCGCGCTGATCATGGGCGCGATGACGGCGCTGATCTCCGCGCTCGGGATGGTGCCCATGGCCAAGGCGGTGGGCGGTTTCCTGATCGCACCGATCGTGTCTGGCCTCCTGGGGATTCTCGTCTGGCGCGAGCCGCCCACATCCACGCGGCTCGCCGGCTCGGCGATCAGCTTCCTCGGCGCCGCGGTCCTGCTGCGCCCCGAGGCGGGGCTGGAGCTCGGCTGCGTCTTCGCGCTGATCGGTGGCGCCCTGCTCGGCACCTATCTCGCCGCGACGCGCGGTGCCAAGAGCCGGACCGACGCGCTCTCGACGCTGGCGGTGCAGTCGCTGCTCGGCGCCGGGCTGATCGCGCCCTTCGCGCTGTCGACCGGCCTGCCCGTGCTGACGCCGGCGCTGTTCCTGGGCGCGATCGCGCTCGGCGGGGTCTCGGCGATCTGCCATTTCCTGACCGTCGCCGCCTATCAGCGGGCCGATGCGACG
Organism: uncultured Paracoccaceae bacterium; assembly: GCA_937872465.1. Lineage (GTDB taxonomy): Bacteria > Pseudomonadota > Alphaproteobacteria > Rhodobacterales > Rhodobacteraceae > Amaricoccus. The sequence continues at coordinate 144,129 of CALMSR010000014.1, read as the reverse complement.
ATCCTCGCGCCCTTCCTCTATTTCAACCTGTTGACGGCCATGGCCGTGGGCTTCTTCTGGTTCGGCGAAAGCATTGGCGCCGCGAGCCTGGCGGGCCTCTTCGCCATCGCCGCCGGCGGCCTGGTGACGCTCGCCGATCCGCGGCGCCTGAACCTTTCCGTGGCATTGAGGATCCGCCCCCGCGCGGCGTGACAGACCAGCTGATCCGTGATTTACTGCTCCGGTCGTCCCATCGGAAACGGAGGTAAAGCATGAGCCTGAGTTCCCACCTGACCGAGCTTCGCAAGAAGCATCAGGCGCTCTCTGAGATCATCGAGGCCGAACAGCGCAATCCCGCTGCCGACGACCTGAACATCAAGCAACTCAAGCTCAAGAAACTTCACATCAAGGAAGAGATCGTCCGCCTTTCCGCGGAGCACTGATCGCACTCCGATTGGACGCCGCCCCGAGGCGCGCCTTGCGCATGGGGCGGCGCTTGTCGCGAATCATTCCCCGGGACCATCCGCCGAGATCGTCCCGACAAGCTCCTCGATCGTCCGGTCGATGAGATCGAGGTTCGCCGGCGCGCTGAACCGGTGATCGGCATCCTTCACGACCGTCAGCCGTAGATCGGCGCAAGCGGCATGGGCCATCAGGCGCAGCGGCACCGCGAGCGGCACGTCCGCATCGGCGCTGCCCTGCAACAGCCGCACCGGAAACGGCAGGGCGAGCGGCGCGCGCAGCACCAGCCGCTCCCGTCCGTCCTCGATCAACCGCCGGGTGATCGGCCAGGGCTCGTCCTCGTCCGAGGGCATCTCGACGGCGCCCTCGGCGAGCAGGCGCGCCCGCCCGGCGGCATCGAGCCCCGCCCAGATCGAATCCTCGGTGAAATCAGGCGCCGCGGCAATGCCGACCAGCCCCGCCACCCGCTCCGGCATGTCGCGGGCGAGCAGGAGCGCGATCCAGCCGCCCATGCTCGAGCCGACCAGGATCTGTGGCCCTTCGGTCAGCGCCGCGATCGTCTCGGCGGCATCCTGCGCCCAGTCGCCGATGGAGCCCGCCGCGAAGTCTCCCGAGGAGGCGCCGTGCCCGGTGTAGTCGAAGCGCAGGTAGCCCCGACCCCGCGCCCGCGCCCTTTCCTCGAGGAACTGCGCCTTGGTACCGGTCATGTCGGAATGGAAGCCGCAGAGAAAGACCACCCCCGGCGCGACGCCCCGGGTCAGCGCATAGGCGATGCGGCGGCCGCCGGGCAGATCGAGAAACGTGCCATCCATGCCCGGCTGGTAGCAGGCCCCGCGGATCGCGGCAACGCGCTTGACAGCGCAGCGCCAGCGGCTAGACCACCCGCGACCTGAGACCCGGGCGTTCCGTAGGCGCCAAAACCGAAGGAGAGCGACGATGAGCCTGTCTTCCCCCATCGAGCGGGAGGTGTCGATAAGGCTCCCCGACGGCGCGGCCCGCCAATATCCCGCCGGGATCACCGGGGCCGAGGTCGCCGCGGACATCTCGAAATCCCTCGCCAAGGCCGCGCTCGCCTGCACCATCGACGGGCGGCTCGCGGATCTGAGCGAGCCGATCGGGCACGATGCCGCCCTCGCCATCGTCACGGCCAGGGACGAGGCCCCGGCGCTGGAGCTCTTCCGCCACGATTGCGCCCATATCATGGCCCGCGCCGTGCAGGATCTCTGGCCGGATGTGAAGGTCACCATCGGTCCGGTGATCGAGAACGGCTGGTACTACGATTTCGACCGGGCCGAGCCCTTCACCCCGGAGGATCTCGCCGCGATCGAGGCGCGGATGCGCGCGATCATCGCCGCCCGCGACCCGGTGCGCTTCGAGGTCTGGGACCGCGACCGGGCGGTGCGCCATTACGAGGCGACCGGCGAGACCTACAAGGTCGAGTTGGTGGACGCGATCCCCGAAGGCCAGCCGATCCGGATGTACTGGCACGGGCCCTGGCAGGATCTCTGCCGCGGGCCGCATCTGGCGCATACCGGCCAGGTTCCCGCCGATGCCTTCAAGCTCACCTCGGTGGCCGGGGCCTATTGGCGCGGCGATTCGTCGCGGCCGATGCTCCAGCGCATCTATGGCGTCGGCTTTCGGACCCGCGACGAGCTCAAGGCCTATCTGCACCGCATGGAGGAGGCGCAGAAGCGCGACCATCGCCGCATCGGCCGCGAGATGGCGCTCTTCCACCTGCAGGAAGAAGCGCCGGGCATGGTTTTCTGGCATCCCGACGGCTGGACGATCTACCGCACGCTCGAGGATTACATGCGCCGCCGCCTGCGCGCCGCGGGCTACCGCGAGATCCGCACGCCGCAGGTGGTCGACCGCAAGCTCTGGGAGGCCTCGGGCCATTGGGAGGCCTATCAGGAGCACATGTTCCTGGTGGAGGTCGAGGAGGAGCATGCCAAGGAGAAGCGCATCAATGCGCTCAAGCCGATGAACTGCCCCTGCCACGTCCAGGTCTACAACCACGGGCTCAAGTCCTACCGCGACCTGCCGCTTCGGCTGGCGGAATTCGGCGCCTGCCACCGCTACGAGCCCTCGGGCTCGATGCACGGGCTGATGCGGGTGCGCGGCTTCACCCAGGACGACGCGCATATCTTCTGCACCGAGGACCAGATCGAGAGCGAATGCACCGCCTTCATCGGGCTGCTTTCGAGCGTCTACCGCGATCTCGGCTTCCCGAACTTCGACATCCGCTTCTCGACCCGGCCCGCGAAGCGGATCGGCTCCGACGAGACCTGGGACAAGGCGGAAACCGCGCTGGAGCGCGCGATCCTCTCGGTGCGCAACGATTTCGAACTCGATCCGGGCGAGGGCGCCTTCTACGGGCCGAAGCTGGATTTCAAGCTGACCGACGCGATCGGCCGCGAATGGCAATGCGGCACCTTCCAGGCGGATTTCCAGCTGCCCGAGCGGCTGGGCGCGGAATATGTCGGCGAGGACGGCGCGCGGCACCGGCCGGTGATGCTGCACCGGGCGATCCTCGGCTCCTTCGAGCGCTTCCTCGGCATCCTGATCGAGGAGCATGCCGGGAGGTTCCCGCTCTGGCTCGCGCCGCGCCAGGTGGTGGTGGCACCGATCGTCTCGGATGCCGACGGCTACGCCCGCGAGGTGCTGGCGGCGCTCAGGGCGGCCGGGCTACGGGCCGAGGCGGATCTCCGCAACGAGAAGATCAACTACAAGGTCCGCGAGCACAGCCTCGCCAAGGTGCCGGTCATCCTCGCCCTGGGCGGACGCGAGATGGCCGATCGCACGGTCTCGCTGCGGCGACTCGGCGCGAAGGAAAGCACGGTCGAGGGGCTCGAAACTGTCGTGGCGGCGCTCGCGGCGGAGGCGACGCCGCCGGATCTGCGCTGAAATCGGGCTTTCGCGGAACCGACGGGCACGGCCGGGGAAGGCGTGGCGTCGCGCGTTGTCCGGAAGCGAAGGGATCTCGCGGAAACGGCGTGGTCCGGCCCGCCCATCGGACGGCGCGGTCAGGAGACCGCGGCGCGCAGACGCCTTTTCCCCGTGGCCGGGAAGACCGCCTCGAAGCTGCGCCGGAGCGCCACGTCGAGATCCGCCATCGTCACCGGCAGGCCGAGATCGACCAGGCTGGTGACCCCGTGGCCGCGGATGCCGCAGGGCACGATGCCGGAGAAATGCTCCAGATCCGGCTCCACATTGATGGCGATGCCGTGGAAGGCGACCCAGCGGCGGACCCGTACGCCGATGGCGGCGATCTTGTCCTCCGCAATGGCGCCGTCGGGGCCGGGCGCCTTCTCCGGGCGCGGCACCCAGACCCCGACCCGCCCGGCGCGACGCTCCCCGGTCACGCCGAATTCCGCGAGCGTGCGGATCACCCATTCCTCGAGCCGGTGCACATGGGCGCGCACGTCCCGGTCGCGCCGGTCGAGATCGAGCATGGCATAGGCCACGCGCTGGCCGGGGCCGTGATAGGTATATTCGCCTCCGCGCCGCGCCGGATAGACCGGGAATCGCAGGGGATCGAGCAGGTCCTCGGACCGGGCGGAGGTGCCGGAGGTATAGATCGAAGGATGCTCCAGCAGCCAGACGCGCTCCTCCGCCTCCCCCGCGATCATCGCCGCCACATGCGCCTCCATCGCGGCGAGCGCCTCGGGATAGGGGGTCGGTCCGGGGGTGACGATCCAGTCGGGCATGGGGTGCGGCAAGCTCCTATCTGACCGCCAGATAATCCGCTCCGGCGGGGCTTCACAAGCACCGGGGGACTTGCTAGACACCGCGCCAGTGCGGTCGTGGCGGAACTGGTAGACGCGCAGCGTTGAGGTCGCTGTGGGGTAACTCCCGTGGAAGTTCGAGTCTTCTCGACCGCACCATAGAACTCGCGCCGGCGCGCGCACCGCTGAACCGGGCGCGGGCATGGCATCAGCGAGGACCACCTTGGCGAATCATCTCCACAAGGGCGACCTGCCGGACGGGCTCGACCTCGGTCCGGTGGTGGCCATCGACAGCGAGACCATGGGTCTCGTGCCCGCGCGCGACCGGCTCTGCGTCGTGCAGCTCTCCTCCGGCGACGGCGACGCCCATCTGGTGCAGATCGCCGCCGATCAGGAGACCGCGCCGAATCTCGTGCGCATGCTGGGCAATCCCGGACAGCTCAAGCTCTTCCATTTCGGGCGCTTCGACATCGCCGTGCTGCTCCACCGCTTCGGGGTGCTGACGGCGCCGGTCTATTGCACCAAGATCGCCTCGCGGCTCGTGCGCACCTATACCGACCGCCACGGGCTGCGCGACCTGCTCCGCGAGGTGCTGGAGGTCGACATCTCCAAGCACCAGCAGTCGAGCGACTGGGGCGCGGCGGATCTCAGCCCGGCCCAGATCGACTATGCCGCCTCCGACGTGCTGCATCTCCATGCCCTGCGCGACGCGCTCGATTCGCGGCTCGCGCGCGAGGGCCGGACGGCGCTCGCCCGGGCCTGCTTCGATTTCCTGCCGCATCGCGCCGCGCTCGACGTGGCGGGATGGGACGAGCAGGACATCTTCGCCCACAGCTGATCCCGCATGCAGAGCACGCCCGCGCCACCCGATCCCTTGCAACTGGTCGCCACCGGCCGGCGGGTGATCGCCATCGAGGCCGAGGCGCTCGCCAGTCTCGGCAGCGCGCTCGATGAGAGCTTCGCCCGGGCGGTGGCGCGCATGCTCGATGCCAAGGGCCGCGTGATCGTCTCGGGCATCGGCAAGTCCGGCCATGTGGCGCGCAAGATCGCCGCGACCCTGGCCTCGACCGGCACGCCCGCGCTCTTCGTGCATCCCGCCGAGGCCAGCCACGGCGACCTCGGCATGATCACCCGCGACGACGTGGTGTTGCTGCTGTCGAATTCCGGCGAGACCGCCGAGCTCGCCGACCTGATCGCCTATGCGCGGCGGTTCGGCATTCCGCTCATCGGCCTCGCCGGCCGCGCCGACAGCACGCTGATCCGGCAATCGGACATCGGCCTGGTGCTGCCGCCGGCGACCGAGGCCTGCCCGGTCGGCCTCGCGCCGACGACCTCGACCACCATGGCGCTGGCGCTGGGCGACGCGCTGGCGGTCGCGCTCATGGAGCACCGCGCCTTCACGCCCGAGGATTTTCGCGGGCTGCATCCCGGGGGCAGGCTCGGGGCGCGGCTCGCCACGGTGGAGCATCTGATGCATTCCGGCCCGGAGGTGCCCCTCGTCGCGCCGGAGACCCCGATGACCGAGGCGCTGCTCGAGATGAGCCGCCGCGGCTTCGGCGTCGTCGGCGTGGTGGATGCCGCCGGCGCGCTGGTGGGCATCGTCACCGACGGCGACCTCCGCCGCAACATGGACGGCCTGCTCGGCAAGCGGGTGGCCGATGTCATGACGCACCAGCCGCGCACGATCCGCACCACCGCGCTCGCCTCCGAGGCGCTTGGGATCATGAACACCCGCAAGATCACCTCGCTCTTCGCGACCACGCCGGAGGCGCCGGAACGCCCGGCGGGCATCCTGCACGTGCACGACTGCCTCCGGGCCGGCGTGGTCTGAGGCGATGCCGATCGGGCCAGGGCTCTATTCGCGGGTCGTCGCAATCCTCAAGGTCTCGCTGCCCCTGGTGGCGCTGGGGCTCCTCTCGGCCCTCTTCCTGATCCAGACCGACGAGCGTCTCGGGGGCGATCTCGTCTTCACCAAGGGCGACATCGCGGCGCTGGGCACCGGCCAGCGGATCAGCGACGCGATCTTCTCCGGGACCACCCGCGACGAGGACCGCTTCCGCTTCACCGCCCGGCAGGTCGTCCCCGACGCCGCGCCGCCCACCCGCGCCGCCATCACGACCCTCGCCGGCACCATCGACTTCACCGGCGGCCTGTCGGTTGCGGTGCAGGCCGAGGGCGGCGATCTCGACATCCCGGCGCAAAGGCTGGGACTTTCGGGCGACGTCCGGATCGAGACCTCCGACGGCTACCGCATGGCGGCCGATACCGTGACGCTGGACCTGCGCGACGGCACGCTCGTCGCCGGCGACACCGTCGAGACCGAGGGGCCGATGGGGCGGATCGACTCCCGCAGCCTGTCGATCGTGCCGGCCGAGGGCGACGGCCAGGCGCGAAGGTTTTCCTTCGGAGATGGCGTGCGACTGGTATACGATCCGCGCGCAAGTGCCCGCTGAGACCACCCGAATGATCCGCCTGCTCATCCTCGCCGCCCTTCTTCCCGCGACCGGCCCGGCCGTCGCGCAGGGCACCGAGGTGCCCTTCGGCGGCCTCAGCCACGATGCGACGCTTCCCGTCGAGATCACCGCCGACAGCCTGGAGCTCGATCAGGCCGCGGGAACCGCGCTCTTCACCGGGACGGTCAAGGTCGGGCAGGGCACGCTCCGGATGGCGGCGGACCGCATGGAGGTCTTCTATGCCGGCGAGCCCGGGTCGGACACCGGCGCCATCCAGCGGATGCAGGCCGACGGCAACGTCACCCTGTCGAACGGGGCGGAAGCCGCGGAATCCGCCCATGCGACCTACGAGGTCGCCACCGGGATCATCGAGATGGACGGCGACGTGCTGCTGACCCAGGGCGCCAACGCGCTCTCGAGCGAGCGGCTGCGAATCGACCTCAACGCCGGAACGGGCGCGCTCGAGGGACGGGTGCGCACGATCTTCGTGCCGAGCACCGGCGCCGGCCAATGAGCGCGCGCCCCGAACTCCGCGTGACCGAGGGGGATTCCGGGCTGGAGGTCCTGAACCTCGCCAAGAGCTACCGCAAGCGGCCGATCCTGCGCGACGTCTCGCTCACCCTGCGTCGCAGCGAGGTCGCCGCCCTGCTCGGCCCGAACGGCGCCGGCAAGACCACCTGCTTCTACGCCATCGCCGGCCTGGTGCCGCCGGACGCGGGCACGATCACCGTCGACGGCCAGGACGCGACCTGGCTGCCGATGTATCGCCGCGCCAAGCTCGGCATCGGCTATCTGCCGCAGGAGGCCTCGGTCTTCCGCGGCATGACGGTGGCCGACAACATCCGGGCGATCCTCGAGCTTTCCATCGACGATCTGGAGAAGCGCCACGAGATGCTCGACGAGCTGCTCGGCGAATTCTCCATCACGCATCTTCGCCGCACCCCGGCGATCACGCTCTCGGGCGGCGAGCGCCGCCGCGTCGAGATCGCGCGCTGCCTCGCCGCCCAGCCGAAGTACGTCCTGCTCGACGAGCCCTTCGCCGGCGTCGATCCCCTGGCGGTCTCGGACATCCGCTCGCTGGTCGGCCATCTCAAGGACCGGGGCATCGGCGTGCTGATCACCGACCACAACGTGCGCGAGACGTTGGACATCGTCGATCGTGCCTATATCCTGCATGCGGGAGCGGTGCTGATGAGCGGGACGCCGGATGAGGTCGTTCGCGACGACAATGTGCGACGGGTCTATCTGGGCGACAGTTTCCGCATCTGACGCGGGGCCGGGCGGAGGAGACGGCTGATGGCGCTCACGCCGCGGCTGGAGATCCGGCAGAGCCAGTCGCTGGTGATGACGCCGCAGATGCAGCAGGCGGTCAAGCTGCTGGCGATGTCCAATCTGGAACTGTCCGAATTCGTCGCGGCGCAGGCCGAGCGCAATCCGCTGCTCGAGATCGAGCAGCGGCCGCCGCCGGCCATCCCCATCCGGCGTGGCGCAGCCGGGGGTGGCGATACCGACGCGCTTCTCTCGGTGGCCGAGGACATCTCGCTCTGGCAGCATCTGCACGCCCAGATCGGCGCCATGCGCCTGTCGCCGGAGCTCGCGGACATGGCGGCGCTGATCGCCGACGAGCTTGAGGACGACGGCTATCTCCGCGTACCGCTCGAGGAGGTCGCGCAGCGGCACCGCCTGTCGTCCCGCGACGCGATCCAGGCACTCGCGGCCGTCCAGGCCTGCGAGCCGACCGGGGTCGGCGCGCGCAGCCTGCAGGAATGCCTCGCGCTGCAACTCCGCGAGCGCGACCGGTTGGACCCGGCGATGCAGGCGCTCCTGGCCAATCTCAAGCTCGCGGCCACGGGCCGGATGGCGCAACTCGAATCCCTCTGCGGGGTCGATGCCGCCGATATCGCCGACATGCTCGCCGAATTGCGCGGCCTCGACCCGCGGCCCGGGGCACGCTTCCAGGTCGCGCCCGCGCAGATCGCGGTGCCGGACGTCTTCGTGCACCGGACGGGATCGGGCGGGCTGGCGGTCGAGCTGAACACCGAGACCCTGCCCCGCGTTCTGGTCAACAACGTCTATGCGGCCGGCCTCGCGGGACGAAACGCCGAGGCGCGGGCCTTCGTCGCCGAATGCCGGACGAGCGCCAGCTGGCTCGTGCGCAGCCTCGAGCAGCGGGCGCGCACCATCCTGAAGGTCGCGACCGAGATCGTCCGCCACCAGGAGCGCTTCTTCGACGGCGGGGTCGAGCAGCTGCGCCCGCTGACCCAGCGCGGCGTGGCCGAAAGGGTCAGGCTCCACGAATCGACGGTGAGCCGGGTCACCGCCGGCAAGTTCCTCTCCTGCAGCCGGGGCAGCTTCGAGCTGCGCTTTTTCTTCGGCGCGGCACTGCATTCGCTCTCGGGCGGCGACGCCTTCGCCGCGGCCGCGGTGCAGAACCGCATCCGCCAGATCATCGTCGCCGAGGACAGGGTCCGCACCGTGTCCGACGATCGGATCGTGGCCATCCTGAACGGCGAGGGGATTGATATTGCGCGCCGCACCGTTGCGAAATACCGTGAAGGGATGGGCATACCCTCCTCCGTGCAACGTCGGCGCCGGCAGGCATCTCTTGGCGGAATCTAAACGGTTCCGCGCTAGGAGGTCCCGCCAGCCGCGGCGTTGACATCGAAGCGGGGCGCGTCCATAGGGTCCGCCCGCGGGCGGATCTGTCCCAATGCGACAACACAGGGGCACGACATGCGCATTCAGGTCAGCGGGAAACAGATCGGCATCGGCGACGCATTGCGCAGCCATGTCGAGGATCGTCTTCACGACGCGGTCGGCAAGTATTTCGACCGTCCGGTCGAGGCGGTCGTGACCTTCTCGCGCGATCGGCACGAATTCTGCTCCGACGCTTCGGTGCACCTGCCGACCGGGCTCACGGTCCAGGCGAAATCCCGCGCCGACGACATCTACGCCGCCTTCGAGGGTGCCGTGGACCGAATGGACAAGCAGCTGCGCCGCTACAAGCGGCGGCTGAAGGACCATCACCGGAACCGCGAGAACCCGATCGATTCCATCGGGGCGCAATCCTACATCCTCGCCGGCCAGGATCACGACGAGGCGGACGAGCCGGACACGCTGCAGCCGGTCATCGTGGCCGAGATGGAGACCTCGGTGCCGCATCTCTCGGTGGGCGAGGCGGTGATGCACATGGAACTGGCCGGCGCGCAGCTGCTGGTGTTCCGCAACGAAAAACACGGCGGCGTGAACGTCGTCTACATGCGCGACGACGGGAATATCGGCTGGATCGATCCCCGGAACGGTCGCTGAGGGCTGGAAATCGCGAAAGGGAGTCTCCTTCATGGAGCTGTCGGACATCATCGGCGTGGACGCCGTTCGGGCGCCGCTGAAGGCCACGAGCAAGAAGCGTCTGCTGCAGGATCTCGCGGAAATGGCTGAAACGGTCTACGGCCTGCCCGCCGCGACGGTCTACAAGTCCCTCATGGAGCGCGAAGGGCTCGGGCCGACCGGAGTCGGGCGGGGCGTGGCGATCCCCCATGCCCGCTTCGAGGGGGTCAATCGGGTGATCGGCCTCTTCGCGCGACTCGAGAAGCCGGTGGATTTCGAATCGATCGACCGCCAGCCGGTCGATCTGGTCTTCGCGCTCTTCGCGCCGGAATCGGCCGGTGCCGAGCATCTCAAGGCGCTTGCGCGCGTGTCGCGCACCCTGCGGAACGAAGCCGTTTGCGCCAAGCTGCGCTCGACCTTCGACCCCTCGGCGATCTTCGCGATCCTCACCGACGGCAAAGCCGAGCAGGCGGCCTGACCGGAGGCCGGTGAACCGGCGGCATCCGGCCTCCGGGAGATCGCTTCCGACCGGCGCCCGTCGCCCGTGGCGGTCCCGGTCAATCGACTTGCCCGGATGTCGCGTCAGAGCGCGAGCCGATAGCCCGCCGCTTCGGCGACGTGGCGTTTCTCCACCGGCTCCGAGGCTTCGAGATCGGCGATGGTGCGGGCGACGCGCAGGACGCGATGGTAGGCGCGCGCGCTCAGGCGGAACTTCCGGGCGATGTCGGCGAGCAGGGCGGCGGCGGCGGAACTCGGCGCCGCGATGTCCTGGAGCAGGTCGCCCTCGGCATCGGCGTTGAGCGCCACGTCCCCGAACTCGGCGAAGCGGTCGCGCTGGATCGCGCGGGCCTGCGCCACGCGCGCCGCTACGGTCGCGCTTGCCTCGCCCGGCACGACCGAAGCCAGGTCGCTCAGCGCGACCGGCGGCACGTCGATGCGCAGGTCGAAGCGGTCCATCAGCGGCCCGGAGATCCGCCCGAGATAATCGGCGCCGCAATCGGGAACCCGGGCGCAGGCGCGCGCCGCATCCGCGAGATGGCCGCAGCGGCAGGGGTTCGCCGCCGCCACCAGCATGAAGCGGCAGGGATAGCGCACATGGGCATTGGCGCGGGCCACCACCACGTCGCCGGTCTCGATCGGCTGGCGGAGCGTCTCCAGCACCGCGCGCGGGAATTCGGGCAGTTCGTCGAGGAAGAGCACGCCGTGATGCGCGAGGCTGATCTCGCCCGGCTTCGCGCTGCGGCCGCCGCCGACGATCGCCGCCATCGAGGCGGTGTGATGCGGCGTCCGGAAGGGCCGTCTGCGGCTGATGCCGCCCTCGTCGAGCAGGCCCGCCAGCGAATGGATCATCGAGGTTTCGAGCGCCTCGCCGGGATCGAGCGGCGGCAGGATGCCCGGAAGCCGCGCGGCGAGCATCGACTTGCCGCTGCCCGGCGGGCCGATCATCAGCAGGTGGTGCCGGCCGGCCGCGGCGATCTCGAGCGCCCGCTTGGCGCGTTCCTGGCCGCGGACGTCCCGCAGATCCTTGTCGGCGCCGCTGTCCGCGACGATCCCCGGCCGCGCCGGCGCGAGCACGGCGCGGCCGTTGAAATGGTTGACGAGCGCGAGCAGGGTCTTGGGCGCGATGACCTGCACCGCCTCGACCCAGGCGGCCTCGGCGCCGCAGGCCGCCGGACAGATCAGCCCGCAATCGGCCTCGGCTGCCGCGAGCGCGGCCGGCAGCGCGCCGATCACCGGCACCAGCGAGCCGTCGAGCGACAGCTCGCCCAGCGCCACCTGCGCGGCCACCGCATCGGCGGGCAGGACCTCCATCGCCGCGAGCACCGCGAGCGCGATGGGCAGGTCGAAATGCGACCCTTCCTTGGGCAGGTCGGCCGGCGAGAGATTGACCGTGATGCGCTTGGCGGGCAGGGCGAGCCCCATCGCGGTCATCGCCGCGCGCACCCGCTCGCGGGCTTCCGACACCGCCTTGTCCGGCAGGCCGACGAGGTTGAAGGCGGGCAGGCCGGCGGCGATGGCGCATTGCACCTCGACGAGGCGCGCCTCCACACCCTGAAATGCCACCGTATAGGCGCGCGCGACCATGTTCCTGCCCGGTTCGACCGGCGCGAGCCTTGCGCGCGGCGCCTTGCGTTTCGGTTAACGCGCGGTTTCGCTCAGGCGGGGCCGGGCCAGGGCCGCTCGGGCAGGTCGAGGTCGTAGCCCGGCTGGATCTTCGGCTCCGCCAGCCCCGCCCGGCGCCATTCCAGGAAGGCCGGATCCGCCAGATGCGCCGCGACATAGGTGCCCGCGGCCTCGCCGACCGGGAGCCCGTAGGTGGCGATGCGGGTGGCCACCGGCGCGAAGAAGACATCGGCGAGGCTGTAGGCGCCGAAGAGCCAGGGGCCGGCGGCACCGGCGGCGCGCCGCGCGAAGGCCCAGAGCTCCTCGATGCGCGCGAGATCGGCGCGCACGGGCTCGGAGGCGGCGAAGCCCACATAGCTGCGGCGCAGGTTCATCGGGCAGGCGGTGCGCAGGGCGGTGAAGCCGGAATGCATCTCGCCGACGAGCGCGCGGGCCAGCCCCCGGTGCCGCGGCGCCGAGGGCCACAGCGCGCGATCCGGGTGGCGCTCGGCGAGGGTCTCGGCCATCGCCAGGCTGTCCCAGACCAGCACCGCATCGCCGCCCTCGCCGAATCTCAGGGCGGGAACCAGCCGCGCCACCCCGAAGCCCGCGAGCATGGCGCGGAACTCGGGCGTATACATCGCCGCCTGGACCGGCGTCACCGGGATCGAGAACCGGGCGAACATCAGCCAGCCGCGCAGGGACCAGCTCGAATAGCTGCGGTCGCCGATCGCCAGCTCATAGGTCATCGGGACTCTCCTCCAAGGCTCCGCTCGCCCAGTCGGTGACGGATGCGGGCGGCGGGCGCAAGCCCCCGGCGACGCCCAGGCCCGCCGCCCGTCCTCGGCGCCGAAATGGAAACAATCCGTTTTCTTCGGCCCGGAATGATCCAGATGCCCGGTTCGTGCGTATTGATCTTGAGGACACGGGTGCGAGGCCGGGGTCGGCGCCGCACCGGAAGGCGGGAGGGCGCGAGGATGGCATTCGACGACACCGGCATCCGGACCGTGACCCGCCGCGCGATGGGCGCGGAGATGCTCGATGCCGAGACCGAGCTCGCCCTGGCGCGGGCCTGGCGCAACGCCGGCGACGAGAAGGCGCTGCACCGGCTGGTCAATGCCTATATGCGGCTGGCGATCTCCATGGCCTCGAAATACCGCCGCTACGGCGCGCCGATGCCCGACCTGATCCAGGAGGCCGGCGTCGGGCTGATGAAGGCGGCGGAGAAGTTCGACCCCGACCGCGGCGTGCGCTTCTCGACCTATGCGGTCTGGTGGATCAAGGCCTCGATCCAGGATTACGTGATGCGCAACTGGTCGATGGTGCGCACCGGATCGACCTCGTCGCAGAAATCGCTCTTCTTCAACCTGCGCCGGGTGCGCGCGAGGCTGGAGCGCGAGGCCGTCGCCAGCGGCGAGGTGCTCGACGGCCACCGACTGCGCGAGCTGATCGCCGAGGAGGTCGGGGTGCCCCTGCGGGACGTCGAGATGATGGACGCCCGGCTCGCGGGATCGGATTTCTCGCTCAACGCGCAGCAGGCCGGCGAGGAGGGGCGCGAGTGGATGGAGACGCTCGAGGACGAAGGGCCGCAGGCCGCGGAGACCGTGCCCCGCAACGAGGACATCGCCCGCGTCCGCGGCTGGCTCGCGGATGCGCTCGCCTCGCTCAACAAGCGCGAGCGCATGATCGTCGTGGAGCGCAAGCTGCGGGACGAGCCGCGCACGCTCGAAAGCCTCGGAAACGAGCTCGGCCTGAGCAAGGAGAGGATCCGCCAGCTCGAGGCCCAGGCCCTGGTCAAGCTGCGGCGCCGTCTCGAAAGCGTGACCGGCCCGGCCGCGGAAATGCTCGCCACGGCCTGAAACCGGGTGACCCGTTCCGGCACCCGTGCCATAGTGCGGGCGTCTGACGGAACGGGAATATCGATGAGACGCGTCCTCCTCGCGGTTTCGCTGGTCGTCCCGGCGATCGGCACCGCAAGCGACGGCGCGGCGCAATCCGCGGAGATCGCGGAGGCGGCGCGATCGGCCGAGATCGTCGTGCTCGGCGAGATTCACGACAATCCCGACCATCACCGGACCCAGGCCGAGATCGTCGCGGCGCTGCAGCCGGCGGCGCTGGTCTTCGAAATGATCCCGCAGCAATTCGAGGACGAGGTCAACCGTCTGCGCGCCGCGGGCGCCTCGCGCGACCAGATCGCCGAGGCGCTGGACTGGGACGACAGCGGCTGGCCCGATTTCGACATGTATGCGCCGATCATGGAGGCCGCGCCCGAGGCGCGGATCTTCGGCGGCGGCCAGCCCACGGCCGAGGTCCGCCGCGCCATGCTCGAAGGGGCCGCGGGGGTCTTCGGCCCCGATGCCGAGAAATACGGCCTCGACCAGCCGCTGCCGCCCGAGGAGATGGCCGCGCGGGAGGCGCTGATGCGCGCGGCCCATTGCGACGGCGTGCCGGCCGAGATGCTGCCCGGCCTCGTGGAGGCACAGCGCTTTCGCGACGCCGGGCTCGCGGATGCCGCGCTCTGGGCCCGCACCATGGCCGGCGGCGGCCCGGTCGTGGTCATCGCCGGCACCGGCCATGCCGACAAGCACCGCGGCATGCCCGCCCTCGTGGCGGTGGCCGAGCCGGGCGTGCGGGTCTTCGCGCTGGCGCAGGTCGAATCCGAGCCGGACGCCGCCGAGAGCGACGCCTTCGATGCGGTCGCCGTCGCCGCACCGCCGGATCGCGACGATCCCTGCGCGGCATTCGGCGCCCCCGGCGGATAGGCTGCCTCCGCCCTCTGCAGCGACTGCCGAGCCCATCGCTCGGCCCGTTCTTCGAGCGATCGATCGCCTTCCGGGGCACGCCGGAAATAGGGGCGCCGGTGCGCCTGTCCGGTCGCCCGACAGCCCTCCGAAGCCCCTACCCCCGGCAGGCCCTTGCAACCCGCGCGCCTTGGCGATTGAATTCCGCCACGCCATGAAGGCCGCAGCCGCGGCCCGGTCCGATGCGGGCGTGGTGAAACGGTAGACACATGGCACTTAAAATGCCTGGGGCGAAAGCCCGTGCCGGTTCGAATCCGGCCGCCCGCACCATTCCTCCTCAGGAGATAGATTCTGCGCAATCTCCGGCGAGCTAAGCCTCTGGAAATGCACTGTGGTGCATCTCGACCATCGTGAGATTGCGTGAAATCTATCTCCTGCCTGCGGTGTGAATCCGCGGTGCTTTGCAGTGCAAGCGCAAGGAAGAATGCAGTGCTGACTCAGGAAGATATCGATCGGCCGAACACAACCGGGCGCCGCGAGAAGCGGGGCGCAGGCAATGGGTTGTTCCTGTTGGTGACGCCCACGGGGCGGCGGTCCTGGGGCCTCACCTACAGATTCGAGGGCAAGGTGCGAACCCTGCCGATCGGCCGCTATCCGGGCATTTCCCAAGCCGAGGCCGCCTACCGGTGCGAGCAGGCGCGGGCGCAATTGGACCGGGGCGAAGATCCGGGCATGGTGTCAAAGCGGGCGCTGCGCGAGACCGCCAAGGCTGCCAAGGCCCGACGTTTCGATTCGGTTGCCCGTGAGTGGTTCGACCGGACGGTAGCGTCTCGGCGCGAGCCTCAATATGCCGCCCGTGTGTGGTCGCGGGTCGAGGCCGACCTGTTGCCCACACTTGGCCCGAAGGACGTGGCCGAAGTAGAGCCGGGTGACGTGCTGGCGGCCCTTCAGGCGATCGAGGCTCGAGATGCTGTTTATAGCGCACACGTGGTCGCCCGCTATGCCAGCGGCATCTTCCGCTATGCTAGGCTCGCCCTTGGACTGAAGCACAACCCAGCGGAAGGGATTAGCGGCGCCCTCCTGCCAGTGCCTAAGGCGGTGGGGCAGCCCAGCTTGGCGCCGGACAAGGTCGCGTTCTTCATGGGCGCCCTTATCCGGCCGCATGAAGACGACGAGCTGACCCGCCTTGGCCTTAGGCTGGTAATGCACACGGTGCTCCGGTCAAACGAGCTCCGCGGCGGACGGTGGCCGGAGATCAAGGGCGATGAATGGCATGTGCCCGCGGAGCGGATGAAGATGAAGCGTCCGCATGTGGTGCCTCTCAGTCGGCAGGCAGCCGCGTTGGTGGCCCGGCTTCGCGAGATCAGCGGCAAAGGAGTCCTCATGTTCCCGGGCCGGCGGCCGGGGCACCCGATCAGCGAGAACACGCTTCTGTTCGCGATCTATGGCATGGGCTTCAAGGGGCGCGCATCCGTGCACGGGTGGCGCGCAACCTTCAGCACATGGGCGCATGAGTCTGCCCGCTGGCCCTCTGAATGGATCGAGGCTTGCCTCGCCCACGTCGACAAGAACACGGTGCGTAGCGCCTACAATCGGCAAACCTGGTTCGCGCAGCGCCGCGAGATCATGCAGGCGTGGTCGGATTGGCTGGACCTGCAGGCGGATCTCGGGGAGTTGTTCTGAAAGAGACTTGAGTGAGAACGATTGGCCGGAACTACCGGCCAATCGGAGGCATTCACCACTACCGCATGAGACCGCGGAGGGCATTCTGCTGGTTGCACGGGGGCATCAGCGTGTGGATAAGCTCGGACTCGATCCGCAGGCGTTCGGAGTCGTCAAACGTGAAATAGACTCCGATGTGAGTTGCGCCGCGATCTCGGGCGCGTTTCATCCTGTCGTGGCTCCCAAGTCCAGCGTAGACGCGATCGTGGAACGATTGCGTCTCGCCAACATAGAGTGCCTCCCAGCGGTTGGGCGAGGTGGCCCGAGCCGCAATGTACACCCCGGAGAGCGGCAGGAACGGCACGCCCCAAGGGTGGAGCTCGAAGCTGTAGGAGCGTCCAGACGCCCCGGTACACGTGACACTAGTCATACTCTGTCCTCCTTGCTGAGCCAGAAGGACTTGACCGCGTGAGTCACTCCATGCGAGAATCGCAGGGTGATCACACGTTCCGGCCCTTCCAGGCTGGACACTTTCCAAATGGCCGCATCCCGTGCCTGGGATGCGGCCAACTTTATTGTCGGGAATGACTCTGTTCACGTCAAGCGTTTGGGTGTCGATTCCCGTAAACCAATACATCTGGTGCCGCTAAAGCGGCCTTTTTTCTAGCCTAGGCTAGCTAGAAATCCCGGGGTTCCACTTGCAGCCAAGGCCAGAGCGACGCTGATTCGCGTGTTGCCGGGTCAGTTGGCGAGCCGCAGCGCCACCGTCGCCGAAGGATTGCCCGCCGCCTCGAAGGCGTGCCCGAGAAGCGGGTTTGCGCCGGAATCGTCGTCGCTGGTGGCGAGGCTCGCCCCCGCATCCCAATAGACCGCGCCGCCAACGGCGAGGGCATCGGCCGCGACCTTGGCGACCCGGAACACGCCCTCGAGCGCCACGTCGAGCTTTTCGCCGGTCGCGGCCGCCCCGAGGGCGCCGGCAAACACCACGTCGCCCGAGGCGACATCGCCCGCAGCGGTCATGGTGATGATATTCCCGTTCTGAATGAAGTTCTTGGCCATGGGTCAGGTCCCTTTGCTGGTAGTGCAGCGGATGACAACCGGCCTGGGGCCGCGCTGAGCCGCTGCGATTTCAGAGTCGATGAAGGCGATTGCCGCCTTCATCTCGGAGTCGGTGCGATATTCGACCTCTTCGCCGGAGGCGTCTCGGACGCGCCGCACACCGCTGGCCCGCGCCGATAGCAGCGCGGACCGATGGGCTTGAAGCTCGGCGAGCGTCGCCACTATGCGCCCGCGTTGCGGTAGGCGCCGCGCCAATCGGTCGCGGCCACCGCGAAGTCGAGCACCACCCGGAACTCCCGCCCCAGCACCTCGAAGCCGTCGCGGCTCGAGATCTGCGGGCCGGGAGCGCTCGCCAGGTGGCCGAGGAGGAGCACCGGCACCTCTCCGGGCGCCGCGAAGACGAACCAATCATCTCCCGAGATCCGAGGTTCCACCGCGAGGGTGATCTTCCCGGAGAAGGGGTTTACCGCGTCCGTCTCCGTCGGGTGGATGGCCGCAAGGAACTTCTCGGCCTCGGTTTCGATCTCCGGCCCGACCACCAGATATTTCGGGGTGACGGCGATGCGCTCGCCGGTGATTCCGGTCTGCGAGCGCATCGCCAGCCGGGCCGCCGAGATACTGGTCTCGCCGATCGCTGCCGGGGTGTCCGCGAGGTTGCCATGATCGGCATGGAACAGCGCCTTGCCGTCGCCCATGACGGGATTGCCGAGGAGCAGCGCGGCGAGGGCTGCGTTTTCCGTTTCGGCCGCTGCCCGGCCAAGTTCCGCCGTGACGCGGCCGAATGCGCCGAGATCGTCGTTGACCAGAGCTTTCCGGGTCAGGCTGAAGAGCTTGCCGAAGGTCTTCAGCTGCCAGGACTCTTTGGCCTCAGCCGTCGTGGTCGCGGTGATCTCGCCGTTTTCTGTCACTTCGGCGAGCTCGCCCATGCCGCCGATCGAAAGCACATCCTGCGGCCGGAAGTCGGAGGCCGTGACGCGCTGCGCCAGCATCTTCAGCGGCGACGCTGCCACGTCATAGGCGCCCCGCAGCGTGCGGTTGCCCGCGCCGGTCAGGAGCGCCGGAAAGTCGCTGGTGCCGTGCATCGCGCGGTGGAGCACGCCCTCGCGAGACATGACCCCGAGGCTCGTCTCACCGGCCGCCCGCAGCGCAAGGGCCGCGTGCTCGGCGAAGCCGAAACCCATGAACTGCCGCGCGCCGTCCGACGGCTCGGCACCGGACATGCGGCAGGCGAGCGCCTCATCGCGAAGCCGATAGTCGGCTGCAGGATCCTCGCTGCCGGTCGGCGCGGCGTGGGCGCGGATGATCGGCAGCGAGGATCCTGCAGCCGGGCTTTCGACCGGCGGCGGGTTCGGACTCGCCTCGGGTTCGTTGGTGTTCTGCTCGAGGGGCATGGCCTCACTCCTGATTTTCGCTCGGGGATCGGCCGGCAGCCCGACCAGACTCAATTCAACAAGCTCGCCGGCTGCGGCGGTCTTCGTGCGGCGGCCGGAGGCGTCGCGCCCCTCAACCCACCTGGTGACGCGGTATCCGATCGACACTGCGGCAATGACGCCCTCTGCTACCTTTGTCCGCGTGTCGGCAACGGAGTCTGCGGCCGATAGTTGAACCTCGCCCGTGATGGCCTCGCCTTCCCGCCGGGCCGCGATGACGGTCCCGACGGCAGAGTCCGTCGTATGGCGATGGTCGAGGAAGACTGTGCGACCCACCAGATCGGCCGGGTCGAAACCGGCAAGGTCGACCTGCTCCAGAAACGGCCCGATCGCGTCGCGCATGGCCCGCGGGCTGCCGGCGCTGAAGGTCGCGCTGAAGATCCGAGTTTCGGGATCATAGCTGCCGGCCGCGCGGATGCAGATTTCCGGTCTCACTTCACGACTCCTTCTGGCCGAGTGCAGACGGGCCGAAGGCGAGCCCTAGGGAAGCCTCGCGGGCGCGGTCGTCTGCAATCTCGCGGTCTAGCTCCGCAACCGACCATCCGCGCTCCGCCACCGCCTTGGCGCGCGACGTGAGGCCGGCGGAGATCTCAGCGACGGTCGCTTGAACGTCTTTTGCAGGATCCACCTGAACCGGCTTCGGCGGCAGCCATTGCACCGGCACATCACCGACCACGCGCCGCCAGAGCGGTGTGAGGAGTTGAGGGACGATCGCGTTGTATTGGGTTGCCTCAACGCGGCGATAAAACGGGATCAGAGCCGCTCTGGCGGAGCTGTAGTTGACGCTCGTCATATCGCCCGAAAGCATCCACTCGGGAACGCCGAGGCCGGCCGCAATCTGTTGAAGGCTGGATCTGATGAAGCTGCCGGACTCCGCCACCTGCTGCGGAGAATGCATGTGGAACTCTTCGCCGAACTTTAGGCGCAGGACGGTTCCGGGTTCCATGCTCGGAGTCCCGTCGTCAAAGGCCGACTCCGAGCCTCCGTTGGCAGTCGTATCGCTAATGGTGCCGACCATCATTGCGGCGACAGAGGCGCCCATAAGCAACGCGTCGCGATATTTGGCGTATTCGTTCGCCGCGAGCAGACATGGCGCCGTCCAAGGAATTCCGCGCACCTGCCCGCCGCCCAGCGGCTTGAAGATGTGCAAGATTTGCTCGGCGGGCACGCGAACCGGCGCGAGATAGACCGTCGTCAAGCCCGGGCGCCGCGGGTGAACGTGGTAGGCGACGCGCCGCCCCATGCGATCGAACTCGACGCCCGAAACGATGTAGCCGCCGCCGGGCAGGCCATCACGGGAGTCGCTGTCCAAATGGTCAATGGGCAGGACGCTAACCCGGAGCCCGTCGGGCGTTTCGAGCACCTGGAGCATAACCTCGCCGGCAGTGACCATTTCCCACGCCAGGACCTCGCCGATCCCATTGAAGTCTGTTCTGGCCTCCATATCCGCGACGGCGCACCATGCGTCCCAAATGGCCACGGCCTCGGGCTCGGCGGTCGGCACTATGCCCGTTCCCCAAAGCGCCGCGACGATGTTGCCAATCCCGTTGGCGATGTTCGGATCATTGTGGGCAGCGTGACGCGAGCGCGCCCGCAGCCGGGCGCCGCCGGCTGCGATCTCAGCATTCAGATCGCCAAAGCTGGGAAAGGCCGCTGGACCACCGCGGCGCCCTCCGGTAGCGGCCTCAAAGCTGCGCCGCAGCACGTCGCGGCCGGTGGCTGCAGGCCGCTGCTCGGGGCGGCGGAAAATGCGATCTATCAGGCTCACTCGGCCTCCTTCCGCGGAAGGAGCGGTTGCCAAACGCCCCCTAGCTCAACGCTGAGGCATGACTCCACATCTTCGGCGACGGGTGACACAGATTCCGCGTAACCGGCCGCGGACCGCCCGTCGCGATATGCCAGGATTCGGAACTGCATGCTCCGACCGCCGAGCACGCCCTGAAACGCCTTGGCGCTTCCGTAGCGCCCGCGCTCCGCGGTATCGAGCGCATCGCGAATCCTCGAAACTGTTTGGCCCTGCTTGACAAGGGCGAGCGCGACGCAAGCTCGCAACCATTCAAGTTCCGCAAATATCTTTGTCCCTCGACCGTCCACTACGGCAGCGGGGCGCAGAATGCCGGCCTCCGGGCTCGCGAAGTGTCGCAACAGCCGAAGGCCATCCGGGCGCAGCCCCAGAAGGTCCGCAAGTTCAGGAAGCGTGATGGCAACAGGGGTTCTTCTCATGGCGAGAAAATACACACTCCCGACCCATTCTGTCAAGCCTTGACAGAGATACAGGAGTCCGTTCAACTATTTATGGTTCCAGGATATCCTAGAACGTGTTATTCGTATGATTGCATCTTCGAAAGGACCGTGAGAGGGCCTTAGACATCAGGAGGGCGGGCAGTGAGCAAGAGACAGACTCTTAAGGGGCTTGTGCGCGACCCGCGCTACTTCGCGTTCTTGCGCGAATACCTGGAGAATCCCCCGGATTCGACCAAACTACCGTCGGACTATGCGCGGTTGCCGGTCGGGGAGCGGGCGCGTCGCTACGCGGGCTGCATGTGCAGATTTCCGAGTTGGCATCAGATTTTTCACTAGACCAGCGGTCAAAAGAAAGCCGGCGACCCCACAACAGGCCGCCGGCTTAGTTAACATCTACACCACCAAGGGAAGTGTGACATAGTGAAGGAAGCAAGTCAATTCGATCTGGACGAATATCTTGAAGATATTCTCGGCTCATCTGCGAAAGTGGTTCCGTTTCGCAAGGTCGCTACTTTCACAGAACTTGCAAAACTAAGCCGCTGCGTTGCCGTTCCGGAGCCGCGCCCATGGAACGCGATGCCTTCGGATGCCCCGTCGCCGCAAGACATGGTGCGATGGTTGAACAAGCTGGATCTCGATCGGTCACAACCGAAGGCCGGCGCCGGAAAGAAGGCCCAGGCACGCCTCCCCAGGATCAAATCCACCCTGCCGAATGTGCGCGCGATCCTGAAAAATGACGCCAGGCTAGCCGGGCGCATCGGCTTCAATGAGTTGGCGCAATGTGTCGTGTTCATGGCCGAACCGACCCCGGTCAATTGGTCGAAGTCCTTTCAGTTTGATGCGCCCCATTGGATCATGAACAATAGCGAGGACCGGCAGAACGGGCGCCGTTGGACCGACGCGCATACCAATGATCTGCGGACGCTCCTGGAAATGCCCGGCCCTTGGGGGCCGCCCTACGGATACGGGTTGAGGGTCAGCGACCGCGATATTCAAGCCGCCATTGATGCCGTGGCGCGCGAGAACACTTTCCATCCCGTTCGGGACTACCTTTCAGGACTGACATGGCAAGGCTACGGCGTTGCTCGCGGGGAAGTCGAGACGCTGTTTATCGACTACCTCGGATGCCCCGATGACGATTACCACCGGGAGGCCGCCCTTCTCTTTATGATCGGCGCCGTGGTTCGCGTTTTCGAGCCGGGCCATAAATTCGACTATGTGCCGATCCTGGAAGGTATGCAGGGCGCCGGCAAGTCGACGTTCATCAACACGTTAGGCGGCGCGTGGTTCGGCGAAATGACGCCTGATTTCCATGACAATCAGCGTGTGATGGAGTCCCTGCGCGGCAAGTGGATCCTGGAGCTCCCCGAGCTCAACGGCTTTTCCAGGGCAGACGTGACCACGTTAAAGGCCGCGGTCACGAGGACCCATGACCGGGGGCGAGCGGCCTATGCGCGCAACGTCGAAGAGATTCCGCGGTCTTGCGTGTTCATGGGGTCCACCAATGAGGATGATTACCTTCGCGATGCGACCGGCGGCCGGCGCTTCTGGCCGATCGCCTGCCAAAAGGACGATGGTGAAATCGACATTGGCGCGCTCCGCGGCGAAGTGGATCAACTGTGGGCGGAGGCCGTGCATATCTACCGCGATTTGCGCCGCAAGACTCCGAATGGCCCGTTGCCCCTCTACATGATGAACGAGCGCGCGGAGCGAATTGCCAAAGAGTTACAAGAGACGCGCCGCGCCGATCTTCCCGAAGACATTCTGGCCGGCGAAATTGCCGCGGTCCTAGACGGACTTCGGGAAGACGATCTGGACGATAGTCCCGATGCGCCGCTTCGCAATTCGGTATGCATCAAAGAGGTGTGGTGCGACCTGCTCGGGCGAGATCCGAAGGCCCTGGAGGCCCGCGGAACGCCTCACATGGTCGGGAAAGCACTCCGCCGCGCTGGATGGAGTCCGGGCGCGGCGAGCCGATGTGCGAAATATGGGGTTCAGAAACGCTTCTATCGGAGGCCCGCGTGACCGTTACCATGGCGCCCGGGGGTGTTACCGCCCCTGTTACCGCCGCGCTCAGGCCGGTAACAGCGCCCGTTACCACTCGCCGAGATCCGACCGAGGCGGTAACAGGGGCGGTAACAGGGAATCCCATTGCGAATCAATCGCTTACTGTGCCTGTTACCACTGTTACCAGTGTTACTAGGGAATCCAACATTCTCGCCAAGTCGAAGGAAGATGGACTGTGGTGCATCTCGCTCGGCGAAGATGGACTGTGCTGCATCTCACGACTCCGCGCGACGCCTCCATGGAAACGGCGATTTGGCGGTAACAGTGGTAACAGGGCATCAAGGCTAGCGCCTCCGCCCATGGCAACCCGCAGAGATGCGCTACACCCCAAACAGCCGGGCAATCATCCTCAGCGTTTCGCCTATCGACCACGCGAGCTTTCGCACATCGCATCCCCCGATTCCCGATCGGCAATCTATTGCAGCGCCGCGCATCGAGCATCGGCCACGCTTGGGCATGGTGAACGGGCGCCATGGGTCCTTCCCCCGGCGACGTGGAGCGGGGAACGCTGACCCCAGGCCTTCATCCGCTGAAAAAGAATTCGGAATCTAATACATGAGTCTTGACCCCGACCTTGATGCCTATCTTGCCGACATCCTCGGGACGGCAGCACCGCCGAAGCGCAGCCGTGGCCGCCCGAAAGCCGAGCGGCCGGAAGATCTCGAATTGAAGGCCGCTCGCACGCGGGCAGCGAACGCATCCGCTGCCCTAGCCGAGATGAAGCGCGAAATCTCGTCCGGCGCATTGGTGCGGCGCGAGGACGTTGCCGCAACATGGGCCGCGATCATGACGGACCTGCGCGCGGCCCTGCTGGGCATCCCGTCCCGGCTCGATTGCGATCCCGACACCCGCGCCGCCGTCGACCGGGAGCTTCGCGACACGCTGACTCGCGTTGCCGATCATGCTTGAGCTTCGCCGCGAAACCCTCGCCCTTCTGCGGCCGCCGCCACGTCTCGACCTGGGGGAGTGGATCGAATCCAACATCAGCTTGCCGGCAGCGATCGCGGCGGTTCCCGGCCGGGTCCGCCTGAGCCCGCAACAGCGCGGCATCGCTCGCAGCATGGGCGATCCCGACGTTCCCCGCGTCACGGTGCTAAAGAGCGCCCGCGTGGGCTACTCGACCCTTCTCGGTGGCTACATCGCCTATCGGGCCTCCTGCGCTCCGGGCGCGCTTTTGGCGGTCCTGCCGGCCGAGTCCGACGCCCGGACCTTCATCGCCAGCCTGCTTGAGCCGATCGTGGACTCGAGCCCCGCCGTCCGCGGCGTGCTCGATCGCGACCTAACCGGGCGCGACAACATGACATTCCGGGCCTTCCCCGGCGGGAACCTCCGTGTGGTGAGCGCCGGGGCGCCGCGGAACCTCCGCGCAGTCTATGCCGATACCGTCATCTTCGATGAAACCGACGCATTCCCGATTGATTCAGGTGGCGAGGGCGACCCCGTGAAGCTCGCAGAACGCCGGGCCTTCACGGCGACCCGGCCGAAGCTCATCCTTGGCAGCACGCCGGTTGACGAGGCCACGTCGCGCGTCTGGCGGGAATGGCAGGCTTCGGATCAGCGGGTCTTCGAGGCGCGGTGCCCGCATTGCTCCGAGTTCGCGGAAATCACCTGGTCCGGCATTACCTGGTTACCCGACCGCCCTGATACTGCCTTCTGGACCTGCCCGGCGAACGGCTGCGCGGTGCATGAGGGCGCCGAGAAGCGGACTGCCATTGAGGCGGGCCGCTGGCGGGCAACCCGGCCGGAGGTGGTCGGGCACCATGGCTACCGGCTCAACGCCCTCTCAAGCCTGCTCCCCGCCGCCGCGTGGCCGCTCCTGGGCACGGAGTGGCTTGAGGCGAAGAAGGCGCCCGAGACGTTGCGCGTTTTCGTCAATACGCTACTGGGCGAGGTTTGGCGCGATGCCGACACCGGCCCGGATGAACATGAGCTCGCCGCCCGCGCCGAACCGATCGGGCTTGATCGGATGCCGGCCGAAATCCTGTGGCTGACCGCTGGAGTCGATGTTCAAGACGACCGTCTCGAGGTTGCCATTGTGGGCCATCAGCGTGACGGGGAGGCCGCTGTGCTCGCTCACCGCGTCCTTTGGGGGCCGATAGACTGTGATGCCGTGTGGCGCGACCTGGACGACCTCTTGCGCGAGACATGGGCGCATCCGACTGCCGGCGCCCGTATCGGCATTGCCGCAGCGGCCGTCGACGGATCAGACGTCGATCATTTGCCGCACGTCGACGCCTTCTGCCGCGGGCGCTTCGGCCGGCGAGTGGTTCGCATCAAAGGCGCAGCGGGTTTCACTCGCGCGCCTTTCCAGCGCTCAACTCAGAAGGGGGCACCCTGGTACATTGTCGGGGTGGATGGCCTGAAGGCGGCACTACTGAACCGCCTGGGGCGCCCCGGCATGGTGCGCTTTTCGGATAGCCTCGGGCCGGAGTTTTTCGAGCAATTGTGCTCCGAGCACTTGGTTACGAAATATAGCCGGGGCCGGCCCGTTCGGAGATTCGAGCGGCTTAAGGGCGCTCGCGCCGAGGCGCTCGACGCGACGGTTTATGCGCTGGCGGTCAAGACCCTGATCGGGCAGCCTGTAGACGCCCGCGAGGCCGAACTTGCGACACAGGCTGCACCTAAGCCCGCGCCGCGGGTTGCCCGTTCGCAGTGGATGGAGCGCTGATATTGGAGGGTGAAAAATTGAACAGTAATTTCAAGCCAGGGGAATTGGTGAAGCGGAAGGGAAAGGTCGGACTCCCCATGATGCGCGTGGTTGAAACCAAGAACGGGCAGGTGATCTGTTCGGACCTTAAAGGGCGCAACAGGGAAGCATTTGACCCTGGGGATCTGGAAAAATGCGCGATGGGTCCCCCTATGACGCTTAAGTTCTAGCAGCACTCGTCACAGGCACGGGTGGATTCGACCTTGGCGCTTTCGAGGCCCGAGGCCGGGCAGCGATCGAATACAATCCAGCTCCTGCCGGAAACGTAGCCGGGAAACCGGCTGCCGTTGCGCACGTAAACAACGGGACGGGTCCAGCCCGACCCGTCCCTCATTTCTCGCAGCTCGCCGCGCCAGGCAATCGAGAATCCTTCGGAGATCAACTCCGATCGATCGAATACGGACGCACCACCAAGTTCGAAGCTGTAGTCGTGGGCCATTGTAGAATCCTCTATGTCGCTATGTATGCGAAAGAATAGCGCCATAGTGCGGCGTGTATCAAGCTATATTTCACAAAAAAAGCAAAACATCAAAGAATCACGTTTCCCGTGATCTTCAACTATAGTTGGAATCCCATCACCAAGCGCGCGAGATAGAAAATAATGCAAGTTCGAGTCTCTGCCGGGAGACTGAAAAGTTGCAGTGCCAGTCAAAATATCCTTTATGACTCTTGACACTAGGTGCCGGCCGCCCGCACCACTGATCTATGTTAAGATATTGCTTCGTCTGCAGATCGCTCTGGACGCTCACTTTGCGTCCACCCTTCAGACCAGCTGCCGATTCGCGATGGATCCAATCGACCTCGGGTCGTGTCCCGGCTGATGGTGTAGAAGGCCGCGCACTTGGCTCCCGGCGTAGCCTAGCGCGCGGCCGGCGCCTGAAGATCTTCCACGCCGATGAACTCCGGCGGACGGACGCGGGCGCGTGATCAGTCGATGACGTTGTAGCCGCCGTCGATGTAGAGCACCTGGCCGGTCATCAGGCGGGCGGCGTCGTGGGCGAGGAAGGCGCAGGCGGCGCCGACGTCGTCGATGTCTACCAGCGCGCGGGCCGGGGCCTTTCCCCTGGCCTTCTCGAGCAGCTCGTCGAACTCGGGGATTCCGGAGGCGGCGCGGGTGGCCAGCGGGCCGGGGGAAATGGCGTGCACGCGGATGCCCTTGGGGCCGAGCTCGGCGGCGATGTAGCGGACGGCGGATTCGAGCGCGGCCTTGGCGACGCCCATGACGTTGTAGTTCTCCACCACCTTCTCGGAGCCGTAGTAGGTCATGGTGAAGAGCGTGCCGCCGTCCCGCATCAGGGGCTCGGCGAGATGGGCCATGCGCATGAAGGACCAGACCGAGACGTCCATGGTCACCTGGAAGCCCTGGCGCGGGACGTCGGTGACGCGGCCGCCGAGGGCCTCCCTGGTCGAGAAGGCGATCGAATGGACGAGGAAGTCAAGCTTGCCCCATTCGGCCGATATCCGCTCGAAGACAGCCTCGAGCTGGCCCTCGGCCATAACATCCATCGGCATGAAGATCGCGGCCTCGACCTCGCGGGCGAGCGGCTCGACATGCGGCTTCGCCTTCTCATTGAGGTAGGTGATCGCCAGCTCGGCGCCGAGGGCGCGAAAGGCGCGGGCGCAGCCCCAGGCGATCGAGCGGTCGTTGGCGATGCCGACGATCAGGCCCTTCTTGCCGTCGAGCAGCTTCGCCTTCACTTGGGGCAGGGTCATCGGGCGCCTCCTGTCAGCGCGAGGGTGTGGCGGGCGATCATTAGCTCCTCGTCGGTCGGGATGACGAGCAGGGCGATGCGGCTGGCGGGCGCCGAAATGCGGGTCGCGCCGGCCTCGTTGGCCTCCGGGTCCAGCTCCGCGCCGAGCCAGGCGAGGCGTTCGGCGATGCGGGTGCGGATGGGGGCGGCATGCTCGCCGATGCCGGCGGTGAAGACGAAGCCGTCGAGGCCGCCGAGGGCGGCGGTGAGCGCGCCGGCGTGGAGCGCGCAGCGATGGACGAAATGGTCGATGGCGAAGGCCGCCGCCGGGTCGTCGCTCGCCATGAGGTCGCGCATGTCGTTCGAGACGCCCGAGAGACCCTTGAGGCCCGAACCGTTGTAGAGGAGCCGGGTGACCTCCGCGGGTGCCATGCCCCTTTCTTCGATCAGGTGCAGGACCACGCCCGGGTCGAGCTGGCCCGGACGGCTGCCCATCGGCAGACCGTCCAGCGCGGTGAAGCCCATCGTGCTCTCGACGCTGCGGCCGCCGGCGATCGCGCACATCGAGGCGCCGCTGCCGAGGTGGGCGACGATCACGCGGCCCGCGGCGAGCTCCGGCGCGACGGCGCGAAGGCGGTCGGCGATGTACTCGTAGCTGAGGCCGTGGAAGCCGTAGCGGCGGATGCCCTCGTCGTAGAGCGCGCGCGGCAGCGCGTAGCAATCGGCATAGGCCTGGTGCCCTCGGTGGAAGGCGGTGTCGAAGCAGGCGACCTGCGGCACGTCCTGGTCGATCGCCATCGCGCGGCGGATCGGCGCAAGGTTGTTCGGCTGGTGCAGGGGCGCAAGGGACTGGTAGCGGGCGAGGCGGCCGAGGATCGCCTCGTCGATCAGAACCGGGTGGGCGAATTCCGGGCCGCCGTGGACGACGCGATGGCCGATGGCGCGAAGCTTCAGCCCTTCGAGGCTGCGCAGCCAGTCACCGGTCTCGGCGATGGCCGTGGGCAGGTCGTGGACCTCCGCGGGCTCGTAGCTGCGGTCGACGAGGAGGGTGCCGGAACCGTCGGCGGCGCGCAGGCGGGGCCGCACCCCGATGCCGTCGAGCTGGCCGCGCAGCCGCCGCTCGAGCCCCCCGCCGACAATCTCGAAGACCTGGACCTTGAGGCTCGAGGATCCGGCGTTGACGACGAGGATGGCGTCCATCAGGCGGCGGAGACGGCGGTCGTGGCGCGGCGGGCGTTGGCGTAGAGCGCCGCGACGGCACAGGAGGCGAGGCGGGTACGAACGCTGTCGGCCCGCGAGGTCAGCACGATCGGGACACGCGCGCCGAGCACGATGCCGGCGGCGTCGGCATGCGCGAGGAAGGTCAGGTTCTTGGCCAGCATGTTGCCGGCCTCGAGGTCAGGCACGACGAGGATCTGGCCGTGGCCGGCGACCGGCCCGCCGATGCCCTTGATGCGCGCCGCCTCCGGGTCGATGGCGTTGTCGAAGGCGAGCGGTCCGTCGAGAAGGCCGCCGGTGATTTGCCCGCGCTCGGCCATCTTGCAGAGCGCGGCGGCCTCGATCGTCGAGGGAATCTTGGTCGTCACCGTCTCGACGGCGGAGAGGATCGCGACCCTGGGCGTGCCGAGGCCGATGCCCCTCCAGAGGTCGATGGCGTTCTGAACGATGTCGCGCTTGGTGTCGAGGTCGGGGAAGATGTTGATCGCCGCGTCGGTGATGAAGAGCGTCTCCGCATGGCCGGGCACGTCCATGATGAAGACGTGGCTGATCCTCCGCTCGGTTCGCAACCCGGTGGCCGAGGAGGTCACCTCGCGCATCAGCTCGTCGGTGTGGAGGCTCCCCTTCATCAGGAGCTCGCCCCGGCCCTCGCGGATCAGCGCAACCGCCTGTGCTGCGGCGGCATGGCTGTGCGGCGCGTCGACGATCTGCCGGCCCGCGAGGTCGATGCCGTGCTCGGCCGCGAGGCTCCGGATCCTCGGCTCCGGGCCGACCAGAACCGGGTCGATCAGCTGCTCGGCCGCCGCCTCCATGGCGCCGCGCAGCGAGGTCTCGTCGCAGGGATGCGCGACGATCGTCGCCGCCGGCGTGCCGTCGCGCCCGGCGGCGATCAGGCGTTCGTACTTGTCGCTCCGCTCGACCACGGCTCAGGACGCCTTGCGGCTCGTCACGAGCTCCGGGCCGAGGCCGAAGAGCGCCGCTACCCGGCGCAGCCGCTCGGACGGTCCTTCGCCGGGAGCACCGCTGGCCTCGACGACGCCGCGGAGCGCGGCCAGCGCCTGCCGCCGCTCGTCGAGCGATTCCGGCAGGAGCCCCGGAATTGCCGCGAGCGCCGCCTCCTCGTCCAGGACGAGCATCAGGAACTGCTCGCGGACCAGCGTCTTGAAGTCGGCCAGGGTCATCTGACGATGCGCCGGGTGGGCGTCACGTATCCGGGTGATCGCCGCGAAGCCACGCTCGTCCACGGCATTGCGGGCCATGCCGACCCAGATGAGCGCCCGTATCAGCGCCTCGCGCAGGCCGCCGCAGGTCATCCCTTCATGGAGCGCCGCGATCCGGCGCTCCACCAGGGCCTCGTGCAGCTTGCTGTGCGCCGCCTTGCGGGGGCGCTGCGACGACGTCGTGTCGGTCCCCAGCGCCGCCTGCAGCGCCGGCGTGCCGTAGACCGCGTGGAAGGTGTCCTCGGCGGCCCGTTCCATCGCCCTGCGCCAGGCGTCGAGGCTCTCGACGATCGCCTTCGAGGCGATGCTTTGCGCGGCGACGAGCGGGTTCCCTGGGTCGGCCGGCCGGCGGCGGTCGCGGACCCGCTCGGCCTCGGTCGCTACCCAGCCCATCCACGGGTTCCGCGGCCCGAAGATCTCGTAGGAAAGGCGCAGCGGGTGCATCCGGCGCATGGCTTCGGCGATCGGCGGCGAAGTCACGGCACGGACCGCGGGCTGGGCGAAGGTCCGGTAGAGGGCGAGGTTGATCTCCGAGAGACGCGCAGCGGCCTCGAACTTGCGCTCGTCGGCCAGGTCGTTGCCGCCGAGCGCGCGGATGTCGTCGAGGCTGCGGGCCTCGCAGCGCATGACCCATTCGCCCGTGACGAGCTCAGGATTGTCGACCGCCGCGCCCTTCGGGGTCAGCACCGCCTCGTAGAGGCCCGGCGGCAGCACGTCGATCAGGTCGATGTTCGATGCGAATTCCTCGTGCTCCTTCCGGGCGACGCCGCCGGAAACGAAGATGCCGAGATGGCCCACGTGCTCGTGGACCGTATAGACGATGGTCTGGCCCCAGGCGCGGATGTCGTCGACGCTGTCGTAGAGGTCGAGGATCCAGTCGAGCGCCTGGCTCGGCGGCGTGATGTTGTCGCCTTTCGAGCAGAAGACGACGATCGGCGAACGGACCCCTCGCAGGTCGATCGCGGTGCCGTCGGCGGTGCGGATCTCGCCCGAGGCGAGGCGGTTGCCGACGAAGAGCTCGTCGACGATCCACTGCATCTCCTCCGCGTTCAGCGTGACATGACCGCCCCACCATTTCTCGAACTCGAGGTAGCGCTCGGGCTCGGTGTCGATCTTCGACCAGAGGTTGTATTGCTTGGTCCAGAGCGTGTTGGCGGGGTTCTGGTTCTCGAAATTCTGCACCAGCGCCGCGCCGTCGAAGATGCCGGCGCCGAGGTCGCCCGCGAGCGCGGTCAGCCAGGAGCCGCCGAGCAGGCCGCCGGTGTAGCGCATCGGGTTCTCGCCGCGCACGCCCGCCCAGTAGGAGAGCGGGGTTCCGGCGATGATGACCGGGCCGAAGAGCTCGGGACGGAGCGCGGCGACGATCATCACCGCCCAGCCGGCCTGGCAATTGCCGATGACGCAGGGCCTGCCCTGGGCCTCCGGGTGGCGGGCGATGACGGCCTCGAGGAAGGAGGCCTCGGCGGTGGCGATGTCGAGGATGGTCTGGCCGGGCACCGGCTCGGGCAGGAAGCCGACGAAATAGACCGGGTGGCCCGCCTGCATCGCCACGCCGATCTCGCTGTCGGCCTTGAAGCCGCCGATGCCGGGGCCGTGGCCGGCGCGGGGGTCGACGACGACGAATGGGCGTTTCCTCGGGTCGATCGTGACGCCCCCGGGCGGGACGATGCGGGCGAGAAGGTAGTTGACGGGCTTCGCCAGGCTGCGGCCGTCGAGGACGAGCTCGGCCCTGTAGTCGAGCACGTTCGGGGCGAGCTCGGCAGCGTGGGCCTCGTATTGTGCGGCGCGCTGGCGCATGACATCGAGGAAGAGGATCGAGCGTTGCCAGGCGTCGGTCAGGTATTCCGCGGCAGCTGCCGGGCTGGGAAGTCGCGGAATCTCGCGCTCGGCCATGATGCACCCCCCTCGGATTCAGGGCTGGCTAACGGGGATCGCTGTGCAGGTGCGAAGGCCGGACGTCAAGTGCGTTCTTGGGTACGCTACCGTATGTAACATTCGCCTTCTGCCCCTTGTCTGGTAGAAGGTGCGCGGGACTTCTGACGCGAGGGGAGACTGTTTTCATGAGCGACAAGATCGATCCGACGGCGGCGCCGATCTCGGCGGACGAACTGCGCATGTCCATCCTCAGGAAGGAACTGGATAAGATGGACGTCGAGCGGAAGGCACGGGAGGCGGAGCAGAAGAAGCTCACCGCATTCACGGACGACTTCCTGCACAAGCACGTCACCGAGGACGAGATCGCCATGGTGCGGCGGCTGGTCTCGAACGCGGTGAAGGACGGCAAGATGGAGGCGATGGTCTACAGCTTCCCCTCGAGCCTCTGCACCGACGGCGGGCGGGCGATCAACAGCAACGATCCGCGCTGGCCGGAGACGCTGCAGGGCAAGGCGAAGGAATTCTACGATCGCTATCAGGAGCTTGGCAAACCAGGTGGCTACAGGCTGAAGGCGATGGTCATCAACTTCCCCGGCGGCATGCCCGGCGACATCGGCTTCTTCCTGAACTGGGCGCCGCCGGCGGTTTGAGGGCGGGGCCGAGGCGTGCCCGGGCGCGGTCCGGGCACGCGTGCCTGGCGGCCTATCTCCTTGTAAGTAATGGCGTTTCCGGATCGTGTTCAGCCATTCTTAACCGTTGCCGATGCCCATCGGAAGGATGCGACGGCAGATCCCTTCACGTCTCGGAGGCAAAGGCGGGAAGCCGTTGCGCCAGCGTGACACGTACCAAGCATCGCGGCATGCGGCCACCAGTATCAGAAGACGCTCGGGACCGCGTTCCGCGCGGTCCGGTCGGGCGCGTAGCCATCGGGCTTCTTCTGACGCTTGCCGAGCTTGGGCGCGTCGAACACGATCCTCTCGTAGGGGATCTGCTGGAGGAGGTGGGTGAGGCAGTTGATGCGCGCCGCCTTCTTGTCGTTGGAATCCACGATCCACCAGGGCGCGTGCGGCGTGTCGGTCGCGCGGACCATCTCGTCGTAGGCCTTCGTATAGTCCCACCAGCGGCGGTAGCTCTCCACATCCATCGGCGAGAGCTTCCACTGCCGCAAGGGATCGTCGATGCGCTGGCGGAAGCGCCGCTCCTGCTCCTCCTCGCTCACGTCGAGGAAATACTTGAGCAGGAGGATGCCGTTCTCGACGATCACCTTCTCCGCCGCCGGGACCAGTTCCAGGAACCTCTTCACGCGGTCCTCGGGCGTGAAGCCCATCACCCGCTCCACGCCGGGGCGGTTGTACCAGGAGCGGTCGAAGATCACCACCTCGCCGGCGGCGGGAAGCTGGGCCATGTAGCGCTGGAAATACATCTGGGTCTTCTCGCGGTCGCTCGGCGCCGGCAGCGCGACGACGCGGAAGACGCGCGGGCTGACCCGCTCGACGAAGCGCTTGATCATGCCGCCCTTGCCGGCGGCGTCGCGGCCCTCGAAGACGATGACGATGCGCGCGCCCGTCGCCTTCACCCAGGCCTGCAGATGCGAGATCTCCACCTGCAGGCGGGCGAGCTCCGCCTCATAGGCCCTGTTGCGCGCCTTCTTCGCTGCCTTCGGATCCGGCCTTGAAGGCGCATCGGCGACCTTTTCCTTCTTGTGCTTCTTGCTCACGGGATTCCTCCGGGGTTGGCGCCGCCCGCCCCGAAGGCGCGCAGCGCATCGTCGAGATCGTCGAAGATCAGGTCGGGGCCGATGGCGGCCAGAAGCCCGGCGCGGTCGAGCAGGCCCGCGACGTTGGCGTGCAGCTCCGCCAGGCCGAGGCGGACGCCACGGTCCGCGAGGTCGGCGCGGACCTCCTCGAGCATGGCGGCGGCCGTCGAATCGATCTGGGTGATGGCGCTGGCGTCGATCACGAACCAGCGGTTGTCCCCCGGCATGGCATCGGCGATGGCGAGGAGCCGCGCCTGGATGTGGTCGGCGTTGAAGAAGAGCACGTCGCCCTCGATCAGCGCGATGGTGAGCCCCGGGACCGGGCGGGCGTCAGCGCGGCGGTGAAGCTTGTAGAAGCCGTCGCGGCCCGGAATGCGCCCGAGCAACGCATCGCGCGGTCGCATCATCTGGTGCAGGAGGTAGGCGAAGGTGGCGCCGATGGCGATCAGCACGCCGTTGAGCACGCCGAGGGTGATGGGCGCCACGAGCGCGATCATCGCGAAGACGAACTCGATGCGGCTGATGCGCCAGACCTCGCGCAGCGCGGGGACGTCGATCAGGCTGACCGCAGCAGCGATCAGGATGGCGCCGAGGGCAGGGATCGGCAGGATCGCCAGCGCGGGCCGCAGGTAGAGGATGGTGAGCAGCAGCGCCGCGGCGGCGACGACGCCGGCGATTTGGGAACGGCCGCCGACGCTGGCGTTGATGGCGGTGCGCGAGTCCGAGGCGGTGACCGGGAAGGCGGAGAACAGGCCCGCGGCGATGTTGGCGGCGCCGAAGCCGAGCATCTCGCGGTTGGCGTCGACCGGATAGCCGCCGCGCTGGCCGAAGCTACGCGCCGTGACGATGCCGGCGGCGAAGCTGACAAGAAAGATGGCGAGCGCGCCCAGGAGCAGCCGGTCGGGGGACGCGCCGCCACCGGTCGGCAGCGCGAGCGCGGGGACCCCGGACGGGATCTGTCCGACGGTGGCGATACCCCGGGCGGGCAGGTCGAGAAGCGCGGACAGGGCAACGGCGAGGACCACGACGATGACCGGCCCCGGGACGGGCACCCGCCGCAGGCGGGCGCCCTGGAGGACGGCGAACATCGCCGCGGCCAGCGCCAGCGAAGGCCAGTGGATGAGCTGGGCCTTGCGGACGAGGTCGATGAACGGCGCGATCAGGCCGTCGGAGCTTATCGGCGCACCGGTGATGCGCTTGAGCTGGCCGGTGATGATCGAGAGCGAGATGCCGGCGAAGAAGCCGACGAGGATCGGGCGCGAGAGGAAGGTCGAGAGCACCCCGAAGCCGAGCGCCCGCCCGCCGAGATAGAGGCCACCGACGATCAGCCCCAGCATGGCCGCCACGCCCGCTCGGTCGGCATCGGCGAGGCCCGGGATGGTGGCGAGGACCGCGGCCATCACCGTGACCGTCGCCGCGTCCGGGCCGACGATAAGCTGCCGCGACGGGCCGAAGACGGCGTAGGCGACCAGTGGCGCGATCGAGGCGTAGAGGCCGGTCTGCGGCGGCAGGCCGGCGATCGCCGGGTAGGCGATGGCGGTGGGCAGGCCCACCGCGGCGATGGCGAGGCCGGCGGCGACGTCGCCCTTGATCCAGCCCGGGCGGTAGCCGGCGAGGCTCGCCAGCACCGGCCGGGTGGACGGGGCGTCGCCCGCGCTCATCAGTGGCCGCCGGAGAGCACCAGCGTGCGCACCGGCAGGATCAGCGCCTGCAGCCGCAGGAGCGCGGCATGCACGAGGCCGGTGGCGTCGATGGCGTGGAGCACGAAGGCGTGGAGGGCGCCGATGTCGGGGTCCTGCAGCGCGTCGTGGTTCGAGGTATAGGCATTGGCGGTGCAGGAGGCGCCCTGGGGCAGCCGGTCGAGCCCGCCCTCGTAGAGCGGCTCCATGATCACGGTGATCGTGCCGGGCTGGACGAAGGCGGCGACGTCCTGGAGCTGGTCGGTCGGGCGGATCTGGCCCGCGGCGATCACGTCCTGCACCTCCGTGACGACGACGGGGATCACCGTGAAGGGCACCGCCGGGCAGGCGACCTCGCCGACCATGCCGACCTTGAGCACCTGCGCCTCGATCTGGCCGAAGCCGGCGGCGAGGCCGGTGACGCGGCGGTCGGGGACGAGGATGCCGGCCGGGCGCAGCATCGGGTTGACCACGTCCCCGGGGCGCAGCGCGAATTGCTGGACGATGCCGTCCGTGCCGGCGACGACTGTCGCCTTGGAGCGCGCCACCTCGGCCTCGGCGAGCGCCGCCTCCGCGCTGGCCCGCTGCGCCGGCAGGGCGAAGTCGAGCTGGGACTGGACGGCGGCCTTGCCGGCGACGGCGGCGTCGACCGCGCCCTGGGCGGTGTCGACCGCGACCTGCGCCCGGTCGACCTCGCGCTGGGAGATGGCGTCGGGGTTGCGCTGCATCAGCTCGGCGCGGGTCTCGTACTCGTCCTGGGCCTGCCTGAGCGAACCGCGGGCCTGCCGGATGCGGCCTTCGGCCTCGGCGAGCTGCGACTGCGCCACGGTCATCGCCGCGTCGACCTCTGCGATCCGGCGCCGCGCCGTCTCGATCTCCGCCTCCTGCTCGGCGGTGTCGAGCCGGAAGAGCGGCTGGCCCTCGGCGACATGCTGGTTGATGTCGACGAAGGTCTCCGCCACCCGGCCGTTCGATTCCGGCAGGATCGTCACGGTGCGGAACACCGAGACCGCGCTCGAGGTCGAGGGATGGAAATAGAAGATGGTGGTGATGAGCGAGACCGTCAGGATCACGCAGAAGGTGATGCCCCACCTGAGTTCGTACCAGACGGAGAAGAGCGTGATCTCGCGGCCGATGCGCTTGCTCTGGGCATAGCGGCGGTAGAGGTAGTCCGGCAGCACGGTGATCGCGGAGCAGAGCAGGAGCTCGAACATCTCAGGCCTCCGCCTCCGGCGCCGCCGCCGGCCGGATCGGCCCGTGCCGCGGGGCCCCGGCATCGTCCGAGAGCAGGTCGTTCCAGAGCGACGGCGGCTCGCGCGACCTGTCGCGGCCCGAGAGCTTTTCGAGCGAGAGCGCGATCGAATTCATCGGGGTCGAGAAATTCGGCAGCTCGACCAGCGCCAGAAGCAGCGCCGCGATCCAGAAGACCGCATTGTGGGTGAAGAGCGCGAGCAGCGCGAGCACCGCGACGAACTGGAGCTGCACCTTGTTGGTGCGATGCGCCATATGCTCGGGCAGCGCGTGAAGCTTGAGATAGACCAGCCCGACCGAGACCACCGCGGCGATCAGGAAGACCAGCATCACCGTCATCAGCCAGTCGGACTGGCCGGGGCCGGTGATGAAGGGCGGCAGGTGCGGCGGCGCCGCGGGGTTCATCGGGGGGTGGTCCATCAGGGTGCTCCGGATGCAGACGTCCGTTCGCTGGTGCCGAGCCGCGTCCAGGCGACCACGAGTTCGTAGAAGACCGAAAGCACCACCGGACCGAGGAAGAGCCCGATCAGGCCGTGCGTCAAGGTGCCACCGATCACGCCGGTCAGAATGACGAGCATCGGCGTGGTCAGGCCGCGCGCCATCAGGATCGGCTTCAGCACGTTGTCGACAAGGCCGACCGGAACGAGCAGCAGGGTCAGGATCAGGGAAAAGCCCGTCGGGTAGCTCAGCCAGATCCAGACGAGCACCGGCAGAAGAATCGGAGCGGCACCGATCTGCACGATGCAGAGCAGGAGGATGCCAAAGGCGATCAGACCGGCGCCGGGAATGCCGGCGACATAGAGGATGATGCCGGCGAGCAGCGCCTGCAGCAACGCGACGCCGATGACCCCGCGCGAAACGTTGCGGATGGTGGCGCCGGCGAGGTCGACGAAATGCGCACCGCGCGGAGCGATGAGCCGCCCGGCGAAGGCCCGGGCGCCGGCGGCCAGACGCGGGCCAGGCAGGAAGAGGAAACCGGCGATGACGACCGAGACGACGAACTTCAGGACATCGGCGCTGATCCCGGCCACCTTGGCGAGGAGCGTGCCGCCGGCGGGCAGCACGGCGGGACCGTAGCGATGCACGGCGTCGTCAAAGTTGGTGGCGGCGAGGTTCCAGACCTCGTCGATCTGTTCCCCCAGAATGGGCCACTCGGCAACCTCGGTCGGCGGCGGCGGAACCCTCAGCGTTCCGGAGTGGAGGCCGGAGGCGAGCCACTGGACAGACTCGGCGAGGCTCGCGGCAAGCACGCTGACAGGGCCGAGCACGGTCGCGAGCGCGATCAGGGTGAGGACGGTCGCCGCGAGCCCGCGCCGGTCGCCGAGCCGGCGGGCGATCCAGGCGTAGCTCGGGTAGAGCGCCACCGCGAGCAGGATCGCCCAGATGACGATCGGCAGGAACGGGCGCACCAGTTCCAGCGACCACCACGCGAAGAGGCCGAGGAAAGCGAGGCGGACGACGAAGTCCGTTGCGCCGGCCTCTAGGCGGTCCTTTTCGATCCGTAGCCTGCGCCGGGCCTGTCCGCTGCTCATCCCGACACCGAAAGCCCCGCTTTCCGGAGACCGGCCAGAAGCAGGTCAACGAGCCCGGGGGCGACGTGGCGGCCTTCCAGATCGGCCGCCGCATGGGCCCCGTAGTCGGGGTCGATCCCCCGGAGCGCGGCGACGGCATCCGCCGCCTCGTCGTCGCGACCGAGCGCCGCGGCAGCGACGGCCACGGAAAGGTGCCCATAAACCACACTGGGCGCATTTATCCGGCGGGCCTCCGCCAGGGCCTCGGCGTGGCGGCCCTGGGCGAAGTGGTAGAGGAAGAGGCCGACGCGGTAAGTGCCGGGCTGCGCCGGATTGGCGGCATAGGATTCCTCCAGAAGCGGCACCGCCTCGTTCCACCGGGCAAGCATGGCGTAGCGCTGCCCGAGGTCGGCGAGGATTGTGGTGTCGTTGGGGTTGAGCGCCCGGCCGGCCTCGAGCGCGTCGAGCGAACCGGCGACATCCCCGGCGAACCAGCGGGCGACTCCGAGCGCATAATGCGCCCAGCTCGAACTGGGTGCGAGCTCGATCGCATGGGCGGCGAGATCGAGGGCGCGGCCAAGCAGGTCCGGATCGGGGCTCCTGACCGGATGCCGGAAGCGGAAGGCATTGGAATAGAGCAGCGAGAGGCAGGCATTCGCCTCCGCATAGCCCGGCTCGGCCGCCACCGCGCGCTCGAGGGCGAGACGCACGGCCTCGATCATCTCGCGATCGAAGGTCCGCCAATAGGCATAGAAGAGCTGGACCGCGGCATAACTGCCAAGCGTCTCCGGGACCGCGCCGTCGGCATCGCGCGCTCGGTGGCGCTGGATCGCCCCGTACGGCTGCCCGAGCGCCCGGACGACGCTGTCCGCGACCTCGTTGCGCAGCGCAATGATGTCGGATGGATGGAGCCGCCGCTCGTAGGTCTCGGCCCAAATGGCACGCCCGCTCGCCGACTCGACCAGGAGAACGTCGACCTCGAACCCGTCCGACCTCAGCGACGTCTGTCCGGTGACGAGATAGTCGGCGGCGAGATCCCGTCGCGCCGCATTCGGTTCGACGTCAGCCGGGTGGCGCAGCGCCGTCTCCGCGCCGAAGACCCGCAGGCCCGTGAAGCGGGTGAGCCCAATGATCAGCGACCGGGTGAAGCCGCGGGTGAAGGTCGGGAAGGAAGAATGATCTCCCTCCTCCTCGAAGGCGGTGACCAGCACCCGGGGAGGACCGGTCGCCACTCGCGGGAGCCGCACCGGCTCGCCGCTCTCGAAGACGGGCGCGTAGCCGCCTCGCGGGATGTCGATGCGGAGGCGGCTGCTTCGGCCATCGGTCAGGTAGTAGCGCTCGAGCGAGCGCCGGAGGCGGCCGGCCTCGATGCGGACGATCGAATCGAGCTGCGGGTCGAATGTCGTGTCGCGCCCGAAGACCTCGGTTGCGATCGCATAGGCCTTGATCCGGTGGCTTCGTCCGGCGAGCGCCTCTCCGACGACGTAGGTCAGGAATGCACGGTTGCGGTCGCTGGCATCGAACTGCTGCGAGGCGAGAATGCGGCGCAACTCCGCCCGGACGGCGCCGGTCGATACCGCCTGCTCCTCCTGCGCCATGATCCGGCCGCCGTGTCCACTCCGCCATCGGACGGAAGAATGCCACAGGTGCCGCAGCTTCGAAACCGGAAGGGGCACGTTGTAGACAGTTACGTACTTGGGGCGGCTCGCTCGCGGCCCCGATCGCGAGGCGATCCTGCCTTCTCGACTGGACGGGAACGACGCAACGCGCGGCGCCGGCTTATTTCTGCGATGCTGCAACAACCCGGACTTCTCCGCAATACCCGTCTTCCGACCGGCCATTCCGCCCGGATCTGGCCGAGTCTGGTCGGTCCCGCACACTGCCCGAACCGAGCGGGGTCGGAAAGCCCGTAGCTAACGGTAACGTACTTCGCAGCATCGTGAGCGGCGCGCAGCCTTCCGGCTGTCGTCTCTGCTCGGGGTGATGCAATGGCAGACGCCGATCCCGCACAGACGGGCCTGACACAGGCAGTGACGCGCTTTCCGGCCGCGGCGGCGGCACTGCTCCGACTGGCGGGGAAGGATCCGCGGTTTCGCGAGATCTGCGAGGAATACGGGCTCGCACAGCAGAGCCTCGCCAGGTTCGAGGCGCGGCCCGACGCCGCCCAGCGGCCCGAAATCGGCGACTACCGCGTGCTGATCGCCGAGATCGAAGACGAGATCGGCAGGTTCCTGAAGGCGGCCGGGCAGAGCCGCTGACGATATCGCGCCGGGGGCACCCGACAACTATCGGGCGGCCCGGGCGGCGTTGAGGAGGGGCGCCGGGGGGGCGGCGCGTTGTGCCGGCCGGGGAATGCTGCTAGATCTCCGCCGTCGATGCGGGCGTCGGGGCGGCGCCTTGCCCGAGTGGCGGAATTGGTAGACGCAGCGGATTCAAAATCCGCCGCCGCAAGGCTTGCCGGTTCGAGTCCGGCCTCGGGTACCAGATCGACGTGCGTTCCCGAAGCGAGGGGCAGTGAAATGACTGGCGCAGCGGATCCGGAGGCGCTTCGGGTCGTCTTTCTCGACCGCGGCTCGATCGGGCCCTCGGTCGAGCTTTCCAAGCCGGGCTTCCCCCATGAATGGGTCGAGCACGACCGCACCCATCCCGACCAGGTGGTCGAACGCCTCCAGGGCGCCGCTATCGCGATCTGCAACAAGGTGCCGATCCGCCGCGCGCAGATCGAGGCGCTGCCGGATCTGAAGATGATCGCCATCCCGGCGACGGGCTACGATGCCTTCGACATCGCCGCCTGCCGCGAGCGCGGCATCGTCGTCTCGAACGTGCGCGGCTATGCCACCAACACCGTGCCCGAGCATACCTTCGCGCTGATCCTCGCGCTGCGCCGCAGCATCGTCGGCTACCGGCAGGCGGTGATCGACGGCAGATGGCAGGAGTCCGGCCAGTTCTGCTTCTTCGACTACCCCATCAGCGACCTCGCCGGCTCGACGCTCGGCATCGTCGGCGAGGGCGTGATCGGCCAGGGCGTCGCGCGCATCGCCCAGGCCTTCGGCATGCGCACGCTCTTCGCCGCGCACAAGGGCGTCGCGGGCATGGGGCCGCTCTACACGCCCTTCGACGAATTGCTCGCGACCTCGGACGTCATCACGCTGCACAGCCCGCTGTTGCCGGCGACGCGCGACCTCATCGCCGGACCCGAGTTCCGCGCGATGGCCCGCCGACCGCTCCTGATCAACTGCTCGCGCGGCGGGCTCGTGCACGAGGGCGACCTGGTGCGGGCGCTCGACGCCGGGCAGATCGCGGGCTTCGGCTTCGACTGCCTGACCTCCGAGCCGCCGGTGCCGGAGAACCCGCTGCTCGGCGTGCTCGGCCGGCCCAACGTGATCGTCACCCCGCATGTGGCCTGGGCGAGCGCCGAGGCGATGCAGACGCTCTGGGACCAGACGATCAGCCATATCGACAATTTCCACGCCGGGCGCCCGAGCAACACCCTGACCTGATCCCGCCGCCGCGGGCGGGGTTTCGCGCTCAGCGCAGGGGCATGCCCGGAGCCTTGCCGAGCTTGCGGGTCACGCATTCGGCGACCGCCTGGCAGAATTCCGCCTCTCCTGCCGCGAGTCCGGTCAGCCGCGCCGCCCGCCAGGCCTCCTGGTCGGCCGCCTCGCCATAGGCGTCGACAAGCCGGTCGGCCGCCTCGTGAACGGCGCGGCCATAGGCGCGCCGCGCACCGAAGAACGCGAACATCTCCACCCCCGGAACACTCCCACCGCCAAGTCTGCCACCGGGGCCGGCACCGGGCAATGGTTTGGTTAGGACGACGTTAACGCCGGGCAGCGACCTCGCCGTCGACTCTCCTCCCGGTGCCAGGGATCCCCAGTCCGATCGACCCGTGGCGATCGGGCCGCGCGGGCGCGGCCTGTTCCCTGTTCCGGAGCCCGGTCCGGGGCCACGGATCTCGGCCAGGCGGCGGGTCCGGCGGAAGGATCAAGTGGCCTCCGGATGCGATCGTCCCGAAAGGGCGCCGGACGACGCCACGACCCGGACACCCACGATCTTCAGGATCTCGGCCTCGCCTTCGGGCCCTGGCGGGTCGCCGGCCGGCGGGCAGACCTCGACGAGGCTTCAGTATTCCGTCGGCAGCACCGGCTCGCCGCGCATCCGCGCGACCCGGTCGGCGACGGCCTCCCAGAAGTACCG
This sequence comes from uncultured Paracoccaceae bacterium, assembly GCA_937872465.1. Taxonomy (GTDB): domain Bacteria; phylum Pseudomonadota; class Alphaproteobacteria; order Rhodobacterales; family Rhodobacteraceae; genus Amaricoccus. Next base: position 101,772 of record CALMSR010000014.1, on the reverse strand, counting down.
CTCCGCCGCGGCCGTTCCCGGAACCCGTGCCGCCTCGCGCGCCTCGGCCTCCGCGACGGCGCCATGCGCCTCGACCAGCATTTCCGCGCGGCTGCGGATGTCCCGCCCATAGGCGATGCGTGCCTGCAGCGAAGCTTTCATTCCCGTCCCCCGTCGCTCCCGGGGGGAGAATGCCAAATCCGCCCCTTTGAGACAAATGCTTCGTTATCGACCGGTTAATGGGCCCCGCGCGGCGGCGCCGGCCGGCAAAGGCCCGCTCACGGAAAGTTTGGGGGGCCGCGCCGGGCTTTCGGCCTATCTCGGATCTCCGGACGTCATCGAAGCCGAAAGGGAGGTCACCCATGCGACGCAAGAAGGCCAGCGATTTCGACCAGCGGCTGCTCGATCTCTACGACGGCTACGTGCACGGGCGCATGAGCAAGCGCGCCTTCCTCGACCATGCGGCGAAATACGCCGTCGGCGGGGTGACCGCGGGCGCGCTCCTCGAAAGCCTGCAACCGGACTACGCCCTCGCCCAGCAGGTCGCCCCCGACGATCCGGCGATCACCACCGAGGTCATCGAATACGCCTCGCCGGAAGGAACCGGCACGATCCGCGGCCTGATGGCGCGGCCCGCCGGCGCCGCGGGGCCACTGCCGGCGGTGCTGGTGGTGCACGAGAACCGCGGCCTCAACCCCTATATCGAGGATGTGGTGCGCCGGCTGGGCAAGGCGGGCTATCTCGCCCTCGGGCCGGACGGGCTGAGCTCGCTCGGCGGCTATCCCGGCAATGACGACGCCGGGCGCGAGATGCAGTCGAGCCTCGACCGCGCCGAACTGATGGAGGATTTCTTCGCCGGATTCGAGCATCTCCTGAACCATCCGGATTCGACCGGCCGGGTCGGCGCGGTCGGCTTCTGCTACGGCGGCGGGGTCTGCAACGCGCTGGCGGTGGCCTATCCGCAGCTCGCCGCCGCGGTGCCCTTCTACGGCCGGCAGCCGGACGCGGCCGACGTGCCGGCGATCGAGGCGCCGCTGATGCTGCATTACGCCGGGCTCGACGAGCGCACCAACGCCGGCTGGCCGGACTACCAGGCGGCGCTGGACGCCCACGGCAAGAGCTACGAGGCCTTCTTCTACGACGGCGCGAACCACGGCTTCCACAACGACACCACCCCGCGCTACGACGCGGCGGCGGCCGAACTGGCCTGGGACCGCACGCTCGGCTTCTTCGCGGACCGCCTGGGCTCGACCGCCTAGCCGCGGCATCGGCCGATCCCCGCGAGCCGCACCGCGAAAGCCCGCGCCCCGACGGCCCGAAAACCCGGATCCGGCGGCGGCGCAGCCCTCCGGGCGATCCGCGCGCCGCGGGGCGCTAACGTGCTGGTAACCTTGGCGGCCTAGACCCGAAGGCGTCGGTGCCTCGAGGAGAATCCCCGCATGACGCCCCGGTTGGCCCTCGGGCTTTGGCTGCTGCTGGCGCTTGCCTTGCCGGCACTCCCGGTGCATGCCTCCGACGCCGACCCCGAAGCGGCGCTCTGCGAGCGTGCCATCGTCGCCGGCGCCCGGCGCGGCGGCGTGCCCCCGGAGGTGCTGCACGCCATCGCGCTCACGGAGACCGGGCGCAAGTCGAACGGCCGCGTGCGGCCCTATCCCTGGGCGATCAACCGCGAGGGCAAGGGATTCTGGTTCGCCACCCGCGACGAGGCCATGGCCTTCGCGCGCGCGAGCCTCGCCGAGGGGCGCGAAAGCTTCGACGTCGGCTGCGTCCAGATCAACTTCCGCTGGCACGGCCACGCCTTCCCGTCGCTCGACGACATGTTCGACCCGGAATGGACCGCGACCTATGCCGCGCAATTCCTGCGCAACCTCTACGAGGAGCGCGGCTCCTGGTCGGAGGCCGCCGGCGCCTATCACTCGCTGACCCCCGAGCGCGCGCAGATCTACCGCGCGCGCTTCGACCGGCTGCTGGCCGGGCTCGATCCCTCGGCGCTCACCGAGGCCGAGGCGCTGGTGGCGAGCGCCGTGCCGGTTTTTGCCGGCGGCGGCAGGGCGGCGCGGCGCGCGGCCGAGCGCCAGGCGATGGTCGAGCGCATCCGGAGCGCGCGGCTCGAGCCGCCGCCGGCACCGGTGATGGGATCGGTCGGTGCGGGCCACATGATCGCGCCCGCGGCGGGAGGCCTGCTGGTGCAGGGCTCGACGCTCCTGACCGAGGGCCGGGCGCTGCTCGTCGCGCCCTCGGGCAGCCTCTTCTGAGCGGCCCCGCCATGCCGATGCGCCTGAGCCTCGCCGCGCTCTACCAGCCCACCGTCATGCTGGCGATGGCGCTGATGGCGGTGATCATCATGATGGTCCTGCCGATGCCCTCCTGGGTGCTCGACCTCGGGCTGGCCGGCTCCTTCGCGCTGGCGATCCTGATCTTCACCATCACCCTCTTCATCCAGCGGCCGCTCGACTTCTCCGCCTTCCCCACGATCCTGCTCGCCTCGCTGATGCTGCGGCTCTCGCTCAACGTCTCCTCGACCAAGCTGATCATCGGCGAGGGCCATACCGGGACCCATGCCGCCGGCAACGTGATCGAGGGCTTCGCCATGTTCATCATGGGCGGCTCGATCCTGCTCGGGCTCGTGGTCTTCGGCGTGCTCCTGATCGTCAACTTCATCGTCATCACCAAGGGCGCCGGGCGCATGGCCGAGGTCGGCGCGCGCTTCGCGCTCGACGGCATGCCCGGCAAGCAGCTCGCCATCGACAGCGACATGGCCGCCGGCGCGATCTCGCACGCCGAGGCCCGCGAGCGCCGCCGCATCGAGCAGGAGGAGACCACCTTCTTCGGCTCGCTCGACGGCGCCTCGAAATTCGTCAAGGGCGACGCGGTGGCGGGCCTGCTGATCACGCTCCTCAACCTCGTCATGGGGCTGGTGATCGGGGTGGCGGTGCATGGCATGCCGATCGGCGCCGCCTTCGAGACCTATTCGATCCTGACCGTGGGCGACGGGCTGGTGACCCAGATCCCCGCCGTGATCATCTCCATCGCCACCGCCATGCTGCTCTCCAAGGGCGGCGTGCTCGGCTCCACCGACCGGGCGCTCATCAGCCAGCTCGGCGGCTATCCGATGGCGCTGGCCACCGTCGCCCTGCTCATGGCGCTCTTCGCCTTCATCCCCGGCCTGCCCTTCACGCCCTTCCTGATCGGCGCGGCCTCGCTCGGCGGCGCGGCCTGGCTCGCGCGGAGCGCCAGGAAGGCCGAGGAGGAGCGGGCCGCCACCCCGGCGCCGGGCGCCGAGGCCCCGGCGCGCCGCTCGCTCGGCGACCTCTTGGACGTGGACGAGATCCACATGGAATTCGCCCCGAACCTCGTGCCGGTGGTCATGGACAGCGCCACCGGGCTCGACGCGCGCATCGTGAACATGCGCAACCACATCGCCAGCGAATTCGGGCTGATCCTGCCCGAGATCCGGCTCACCGACAATCCCGGCCTCGACCCCGGCTGCTATGCGATCCGCATCCAGGGCGTGGAGGCCGCGCGCAGCCAGGTCGAGATCGACCGCGTGCTCGTGCTGCTGCCCGAGGAGGGCGCCGAGGCCCCCGAGGGCCGCCCGGTCGCCGAGCCGGTCTATGGCGCCCCGGCGCGCTGGATCGAGGAAACGCTCCAGGAGGAGGCCGCGCTCATGGGCCTCTCGGTGGTCACGCCGACCGAAGTGGTCGCCACGCATCTCCTGGAGATCGTGAAGTCGAACTTCGGCCGGCTGTTCACCCGCCGCGCCCTGCGCAAGCTGCTCGACGAATTCACCTCGCTCTCGGACCCGAAGCGCGCCGAGGCCAACCGGCGCATGATCGACGAATTCGTGCCCGACAAGTTCCCCATCGACACGCTGCAGAGCGTGCTGCGGCTGCTGCTCGAGGAGCGGGTGTCGATCCGCAACCTGCCGCTGATCTTCGAGGCCATCGGCGAGGTGCATTCCGCCCAGACCGGCGCGGAGGCGATCTGCGAGCATGTGCGCCACCGGCTGGGCTTCCAGCTCGTCTCCGAGATCCAGGAGGCCGACGGCGCGCTGCCGCTGATCCAGCTCAACCCGGCCTGGGAGGAGCTCTTCCAGCGCTACCAGCTGCCCGAGGGCTCCGGCATCGTCGACGTCGCCCTGCCGCCGGCGGAGTTCAACAAGCTGGCCAATTCCGTGGCCGAGCGCATCGCCAGCGCCGGCGCCCAGGGCCGCTACCCGGCGGTGGTGACCTCGACCAAGCGGCGCCGCTTCCTGCATACCGTGCTGACCGCCAAGGGCATCCGCAACCCGGTGCTCTCCTTCGAGGAGGTCGGCTCCAACGTCCGGCCGGCGGTGCTGGGAATGGCCTGATGTTCCAGGGCCTCGCCGCGATCCTCGACCTGACCGAGGCGGGCCTCGCCGGCTTCATCCTGGTCTTCACCCGGATCGGCGCGGTGATGGCGCTGCTCCCGGGCTTCGGCGAGCGCATGATCCCGGCCCGCGTCAAGCTCGGCCTCGCCCTCGCCTTCAGCACCGTCGTCTGGTCGATGCTCCCCGACCCGCTGGTGCGACCCGACCCCGAGCGCGCCTTCTTCCTGATGATGCTGATCGAGGCGGCGCTCGGGCTCCTGCTCGGTCTCGCGATCCGGCTGATGGTGCTCGCCCTGCAGCTCGCCGGCTCGATTGCTGCGCAATCCACGGCACTGGCCCAGATCTTCGGCGCCGGTGCCACGCCCGACCCGATGCCGGCGATCGGCAATATCCTGATGCTTGCCGGCGTGACGCTCGCCGTCGCCTCCGGCCTCCATGTCAAGGCGGCGCTCCTCATGGCGCGCTCCTACGAGATCCTGCCCATGGGACTGGCCCCGCCGGCGGCCGACGTCGCCGCCTGGGGCACGGCGCGGGTGGCCCAGGCCTTCGCGCTCGGCTTCTCGCTCGCCGCGCCCTTCGTGATCGCGGCCTTCGCCTACAACCTCGCGCTCGGGGCGATCAACAAGGCGATGCCGCAGCTCATGGTCGCCTTCATCGGCGCGCCGGCGATCACCGCCGGGGGCCTCCTGATCCTCATGCTCGCCGCGCCGGTGATCCTGACCTACTGGAACGGCCGGCTCGACGCCGTGCTCACCGACCCGCTGGGGATGCCGCGATGAGCGAGGGCGAAGGCGGCAGCGGCGAAAAGGTCTTCGACCCGACCCCGCAGCGCCTCGCGGATGCCCGCAAGCGCGGCGACATCCCGAAATCGAACGACGTCACCACGGCGGCGACCTATCTCGGCCTGCTCGCGGTGGTGCTCGGCGGCGGCGGCTTCGCGATCGAGCGCGCCGGCGGCACGCTGATGGTGCTGGTCGCCCAGCCCGACCGGCTGCTCGGCCGGCTGCTCGGCCCCGGCGGCCCGAAGCTCTCCGCCGCCATCATCGGCGAGGCGCTCTGGGCGCTCGCCCCGATCTTCCTCGTGCCGATCGTGGCGGTGCTGGTCAGCCTCTTCGCCCAGCAGGCCATCACCTTCTCCGGCGACAAGCTGAAGCCCAAGCTCTCCCGCCTCTCGATCCCGAAGAACGCCAGGCAGAAGTTCGGGCCGACCGGGCTGATGGAATTCGCCAAGGCGGCGGTCAAGCTCACCGCGATCTCGATCGCGCTCTTCTATTATCTCGCCCATGACCTCGACCGGATGATCGGCGCCGCGGAGGCCGAGGCCAAGGTGGTGGGCGGGCTGATGCTGGAAAGCCTCGTGGTCCTGCTCGCCATCGCCACCGCCATCGCGGTGACGATCGGCGGGATCGACATCGTCTGGCAGCGCTTCGACCATGCCCGCAAGCTGCGCATGTCCTACCAGGACATGCGCGACGAGACCAGGCAATCGGAGGGCGACCCGCATATGAAGGCGCAGCGCCGCTCGCGCGCCGAGGCCATCGCCACCAACCGCATGCTGCTCGACGTGCCCAGCGCCGACGTGGTGATCGTGAACCCCACCCATTACGCCGTGGCGCTGAAATGGTCGCGGACCCGGGGCGCCGCCCCGGTCTGTGTCGCCAAGGGCGAGGACGAGATCGCGCTCCGGATCCGCGACATCGCCGGCACCGCCGGCGTGCCGCTCCACAGCGATCCCCCGACCGCCCGCGCGCTCCATGCCACGGTGGAGATCGGCCACGAGATCCGGCCCGAGCATTACCGCGCCGTCGCCGCCGCGATCCGCTTCTCCGACCGGATGCGCAAGGCCGCCCGCGCGCGGAGCGGCGCGTGACCCCGGAAGCGCTGCGCCAGCTCGCCGCCCTCGCCGAGGCGCGGCGCTCGCGCGACCTCGCGGTGCTCGATGCGCTCCTGATGGAGGACCGCCGCCTCGCAGCCGAGATCCTCGAGGTCGCCGCCGCCCCGGCGCGCGACCTCGCCGAGGGCGGGATCGCCATCGCCCCCATCGCCCAGCAGGCGCTGCGCTTCGCCTGGCTCGAACAGCATATCGCCGTCCTGCGGCGCCGCCGCGCCGAGCTCGCCCCGCGCATCGCGCAAGCCCGGGCCGCGGCGACCCGCAGCCTCGGCAAGCATCAGGCGCTGGAGCATCTCACCGAAAGCGCCGAAGCGGCCGCCGAGCGCCGGCGCGCGGCCCGCTCCGAGCGCGAGGCCATGCCGCCCGGACCCCGCGACCCCTGATCGCGCCCCGGCCCTCAGCGGATCGCGAGCCGCAGCCCGCGCACCGGGATGCCGTCGAGCTCGGTGGTCCAGGTCTCGCCGGGACGGACCGGCTGCGCGTCGGTCAGCGTGCCGGTGGTCACGATCTCGCCGGCCGCGAGCGGGGCCGAGCCCGGACGCCGGGCGATCTCCGTCACCAGAAACCGCAGCGAGGCCAGCGGCCCGCCGAGCACCTGCCTCGCGTGGCCCGCATCCCTGACCTCGCCGTCGCACAGCAGCAGCACGGGGAAGCTCGTGAGCATCCTGCCCCAGGCCGCGCGGTCGGCCGAGATGTCGTGGCGCGGGCCGAGGAGCAGCGCGCCGTGCAGCCCGAAGGCGGCCGCCGCCTCGGCGCAGGTCAGCTTCCAGCCGGGAAAGACCGACTGCACGATCTCGAAGCCATGGGCGATCCAGTCGATGCAGCCGAGCAACTCGACCTCGTCCATCTCGGGCCGCGGCGCGCGGCCGAGGTGCAGCACGATCTCCGGCTCGATCCGCGGCTCCGCCAGGCCGGCGATCTCGAACCCGGCGCCGAGATCGGCGAGGTCCTGCACCGTCGTGTCGAAGAGGAAGTTCCACATCGGCCCGGTGACGCCGTAGCGCGGCCAGATCGCGGTATTGGTGAAGCCGATCTTGCGCCCCACCGGGTGCTCGCCCCGCGCCTCGCGCAACTCGGCGATCCTGGCCACGATCGCATAAGCCGCATCCATGTCGAGATCTTCATAGCGCCGGGACGGCCGGCCGGTGCCGAGCAGGGCAAGCAGATCCTGCGCGATTCGTTCCGACACGCCCGCCCCTCCGATCGCTGTCGCCTGTCGCACCCGGCGACAGGATGCGCCCGCGGCCGGCGGGGCGCAAGCGGGCAATTCCCGCGGCGCGCGAGCACGCGGAAGCGAGAGGCCGAGGCGCCGCCTTCCTGCCGCGGATCCCGCAGATGACACATCCGCCGGTGAAACCCGACCCCCTCGGCTTCCACGCTTCCGCGCTCCGGCCGACGAACCGGCGCGAGGCAATGCCTCGCCGTCGCCGGTTCGGGGTGCCTCCGGCCGGTCAGACGTCCTGCCGGGCGATCTCGGTGATCAGCACCTCGCCGATCATAGCCTCGCCCATCACATTCTTTCCGGCCTGGAGCAGCGCCGACTTCAGATCGTCCATCTTCTGCCCGGAGGTGAAGCTGCCGTCGAAGCCGCCGGAATTGGCATGGCGGAAGAGCGCCTTGAGGAAGCTGTCGCGCAGCCGCGGCTGCACCGCCTCGACCACATGCGCGCCGTCCATATCGGTCTCGAGCGACAGCGAAACCACGACCATGGCGATCACCTTCTCGCCGGCGAAGACCGGCACGACGAAGGGCTTCTCCATCGGCACATAGGTCAGCTCCTCCTCGTGCTTCTTGACCGAGACCTTCGTGGTCTTGAAGGGATCGGCCTCCGCGGTCTGGCAGGGCTCCACCTCCCCGTGGCCGCAATCGGCACTCGCCTCGTGGGAGGGTTCGGCCTCGGGCGCGGGCCTGAGGTAGAGCCCCGCGCCGACGCCGGCGCCGAGCCCGACCAGCGCGATCAGGAGCGGGATCAGGAACTTCATGATCGGCCTCGTCAGTAGGGCATGACCCGGTCGGTGACCTGCTGGCCCCATCGCGGCTGCTGGGCATCGGTGATCTGGCCGCGCCCGCCGTAGAGGATGCGCGCCCCGGCGACCCGGTCGTATTCGATCTCGTTGTAGCGCGAGATGTCCTCGGGCCTCACGATGCCGGTCACCTGGAGGTCGCGCAGCTCGAAATTGACCCGCACCTCCTGGTCGCCCTGGATCACCAGATGGCCGTTCGGCAGCACGCGCACCACGGTCGCGGCGACCCTGAGCGTCAGCTTCTCGTTGCGCTTGACCGAGCCGTCGCCCTTGAAGTCCGATTGCGACTCGAGCTGCAGGTCGCCGTTCATGCCGTCCATGGCCGGCGGCAGGAACTTGCCCGCGCCGAAGAAGCCGCCGATCGAGGCGTCCTCGCTGCCCTGGCGCGTGCGCTTGGTGGAATTCTTCATCTCCGCCTCCTCGTCGATCTCGATGACGACGGTGAGCAGGTCGCCGACGGTGCGCGCCCGCCGGTCGCCCAGGAGCCCGGAGGGTCCGTTGTTCCAGAGCGAGGCCTGCTGGTAGGCGAAGCGCGCCGGCTCCGGCGGCGGCACCGAGAGTGCGGCGCGCTCGGCGGTCAGGATCGGCTGCGCATTGGCATCGACGGTGCCGATCGAGGTCATCGCCGGCGGCTTGCCGATCGGGCTGGTGCCGCAGGCGGCGAGCAGGACGGTGAGGCCGAGCCCCGCGAGATTTCCGGTTCGGATCATTGTCCCACCTCGATGCTGCCGTCGGCCAGGACCGACCCTGTGACGATCTGGCGCGAGGCCAGGTTCATGACGCGCACCAGCTCGCCCGCGCCGGCGCGATCGAGCGTGCGGCCCTCGGTGGTGATCGAGAGCGCGCCCTCGCTGAAATGCATGCGCACCAGCTGGTTGCGCTCGACCAGCGCCGGCGCGCCGATCTGGTTCGAAAGGATCGGCCGGCCGGGATAGAGCGTGGTGCGGGCCTCCTGCCCGACCACCGCGGCGATCTCGGCGACGGCACCCGCGGCGCTGGTCTCGCTCGGCACCACATCGGCCTCGCCGATCAGGCTCTGGGCCCGGATCGCGCGCACCGGCGTCACCGATTGCGCGAAGACCGCCCCGGCCGCCAGCATCAGCACCATCAGGCCGCAGAGAAGGCTCGCCCGCAGCATCGGCTCAACGGATCTGGGTCATGGCGGCGAGCATCTGGTCGGCCGCGGTGATGACCTTGGCATTGAGCTCGTAGCCGCGCTGGGCCTCGATCAGCCCGGTGATCTCGTGCACCGCATCGACGCTGGAGCTCTCCAGATAGCCCTGGCGGAAGGTGCCGCGGCCGTCCTCGCCCGGCTGGCCGACATTGGGCTGGCCGGAGGCCTCGGTCTCGCGGTAGAGGTTCGAGCCCAGCGCCTCGAGCCCCTTCTCGTTGCTGAAGGAGACGAGATTGAACTGGCCGAGCAGCTGCGCCTCGGTCTGGCCGTCGAAATAGGCATAGACCTCGCCGTCCGCGTTGATCGAGATCTGGCGCGCGTCCTCGGGGACGGTGATGTCGGGGACCACGGTATAGCCGTCCGAGGTCACGATCAGCCCATCGCCGTCGCGCTTGAGCGCCCCGTCGCGGGTATAGGCCGGCTCGCCGCTCGGCAGCGTGATCTCCAGATAGCCCTGGCCCTCGATCGCGAGATCGAGCGAGCCGCCGGTCTCGGTCACCGTGCCCTGCGCCACCTGCATCGACACCGCCGCGGCGCGCACGCCGAGGCCGAGCTGGACGCCCGCCGGCAGCACCGCGCCATCGGCGGAATTGATCGTGCCGGGACGCTGGACCTGCTGGTAATGCAGGTCCGAGAATTCCGCCCGCCGGGCGTTGTAGGCCGTGGTCGACATGTTGGCGAGGTTGTGGGAGATCACCTCGACCCGCATGTTCTGCGCCGCCATGCCGGTCGCCGCGATGTTCAGTGCACGCATACTCGCTACTCCTGGTCGTTCCCGAGGCCGGTCAGCCGCGCTGGCCCAGCACGCGCACCACCATCCGGATGCGCTCGTCTTCCTGATCCATCATCTTCTGGCTGTGCTCGTAGGCGCGCTGCACCTCGATCATGCGCGCCATCTCCGCCACCGCATTGACGTTCGACTGCTCGAGGAAGCCCTGCACCACGCGCCCGCCCTCGACGGGGACCGTGTCGGTATCGGCGCGGAAGAGCACGCCGGCCTCGCGGAAGAGCTTCGTCTGGTCCTCGACCGTCACCAGCCCGATCTTGCCCTGCGGCGCGCCGTCCACCGAGATCGTGCCGTCGGCGGCGATGCCGATCTCCTTGGCCTCGAAAGGGATGAGGATGGCGCTGCCGCCCTCGTCGAGCAGCGCGTGGCCGTCCATGTTGACCACCTGGCCGTCGGCGTCGCGGGTGAAGGCGCCGGCGCGGGTCAGCCGCTCGCCCTGGGGCGTCAGCACGACAAAATAGCCCTCGCCCTCGATGGCGAGATCGAGCCTGCCGCCGGTCTCCACCAGCGCGCCCTGCAATTCGTCGGTGAAGCGCGCCCGCGCATCGGTCATCGCCACGCTGCCGCCCTCGGCGGGCAGCGCCCGGACCACTTCCGCGAAGACCACGCCCTCGCGGCGGTATCCGGTGGTCGAGAGATTGGCGATGTTGTTCGCGACGGTCTGCAGTTCCCTGGCGAGGCCCGATTGCCGGGTCAGCGCCACATAGCCCGCAAGATCCATTGCACTCTCCCGCGATTCTCGCGTCACCGCGCGGACATCCGCGCTCGGAGGGCACCATGGCGGCGGTTGGTAAAGATTCGGTCAAGCCACGGACGAGCTTCGGAAAGCTCTCTTCCGGCCGAGACGGCCGGCTCATCCCGGCAGCCCTGCCGCCCGACTGACACTGCGGCCCGAAGCCCGATCCCGGGTCAGGAAAAGGCCGCGTGGCCCGCGCGGCCCGCACCACATGCCCCGGACCGAAAAGGCGAGGCGCCGCGGGCTCCTCGCGCCCCACGGGAGCGGTTGTGTCTCCCGCGATCGGGCGGCAGAGTGACGGCCTCGGATCTTCAGGGGAGGAACGATCCATGCTCGCCGCCGTGTCGAAACCGCTGGTCCGCCTCGTCGACCGCTACCTGCCCGACCCCTATATCTTCGTGCTGATCCTGACCCTGGTGGTCTTTCTCGCCGCGGTGCTGATCGAGGGCCAGAACCCGCTCGCGGTCGTCACCATGTGGGGCGACGGCTTCTGGAAGCTGCTGGAGTTTTCCATGCAGATGCTCCTGGTCCTCGTCGCGGGCTTCATGCTGGCCAATTCGCCCCTGGTGAAGCGCCTCCTCACCCGCATCGCGGCGCTCGCCACCACCCCCGGCGGCGCGATCCTGCTCGTGACCCTCGTCTCGCTGACGGCGAGCTGGATCAACTGGGGCTTCGGCCTCGTGGTCGGCGCGCTCTTCGCCAAGGAACTCGCCCGCCAGATCCGCGTCGACTACCGCCTGCTGATCGCCTCGGCCTATTCCGGCTTCCTGGTCTGGCACGGCGGGCTCGCGGGCTCGATCCCGCTCTCGGTCGCCACGCCGGGCCATCCCTTCGAGGCGATCACCGGCATCATCCCCTCCGACCAGACGATCTTCTCGGCCTTCAACCTCGCCATCGTCGTGGCGCTCTTCGTCGCCGTGCCGCTGGTCAACTGGATGATGCTGCCGTCCGAGGCCGACAGCGTCTATGTCGACCCCGCGAAGCTCGCGGAGCCCGAGCCCGACGACGGCTCGCTGCACCGCCCCTCGGACCGGCTGGAGACCAGCCGCACCCTCTCCTGGCTGATCGGCGCCGCGGGGCTCCTCTGGCTCTTGGTCTATTTCTCCGGCGGCGGCGGGCTGACGCTGAACGTGGTCAACTTCCTGTTCCTGACGCTCGCCATCATCCTGCACGGCACCCCGCGCCGCCTGCTCGCCTCGCTCAACGAGGGCATCAAGGGCGGCGCCGGCATCGTGATCCAGTTTCCCTTCTACGCGGGCATCATGGCGGTGATGGTCGGCTCGGGGCTCGCCACCACCATCTCCGACTGGCTGATCTCGTTTGCCAGCGCCGAGACCCTGCCGTTCTGGACCTTCCTCTCTGCGGGAATCGTCAACTTCTTCGTCCCCTCGGGCGGCGGGCAATGGGCGGTGCAGGGGCCGGTGATCCTGCCCGCGGCCCAGGCGCTCGGCACCGACATGGCCCGCGCCGCCATGGCGGTGGCCTGGGGCGACGCCTGGACCAACATGGTTCAGCCCTTCTGGGCGCTGCCGGTGCTGGCGATCGCGGGCCTCAACGCCAAGGACATCATGGGCTTCTGCCTGATCCAGCTGGTGCTCTCGGGCATCATCATCGCGATCGGGCTGACCTATGTCTGAGGGATCCACGCAGGACTTCGGCGCAGACCGAAGTCGGTCGTTGCGCCGGACGCCGGCATCCGGGTACAACCCTGCGGCAATGTCTGCAAATATCGCAGGAAAGGGGCTCCTCTCGGCCTGCGGTCGGCTATAGTCAGCGCGGGCCGGGGGAGGCCCAGGGAAGGAGAAACCATGAAGACGACAGTGATCATCCTCGCGGCCTCGACGGCACTGGCGGCCTGCGCCGCCAACGAGCAGATCTCCGAAACCGGCCAGACCGTGGGCCAGTGGCGGATCGACGTGAACGAGAACGCGGGTCCCGGCTGCTTCGCGGTCCGCAACTTCGTCGACCCGAATTCCGAGGTGCAGATGGGCATCAACGCCACCTCGACGCCGCCGTCCGGCTATCTCTCGATCTTCGTGCAGGGCTACGAGGGTATCGCGCCCGGGCAGTCGATTCCCGCGACCTTCACCGTCGGCGACCGGGAGTTCACGGGCACCTTCACCGGTCAGGACACCGCCGGCTTCGGCGGCGCCACCGTGCCGGTGGACAACGCCGAGTTCATCTACGACCTCGGCAATTACGACGAGCTCACCATCAGCTACGGCGACGACCGGCGCGTGATCGTCCCGCTCGATGACGTCGACCCCGCCATCGCCGCCCTGCGCAGCTGCCAGGAAGGCCTCTAGGCCGGTCGCGCCGGCGCCGGCGCCGCAGCCATGCGGCGCCGGACTTTGGCGCGGCGCCTGCTCCGCGATAGCCCGAGGCAAGTCCTTGCCCAGGATCCTGTCCGGCTGACCGACACCGGCGCCCCGGGACCCCGGATCCTCTATCCGCGGGTCCCGCGAAGGGCCGAAGCCCTCACGGAAGTTGCCAGCCGGTTAACGGCGCGCGCATTCTTTTCGTAGAATCAACAGGTTACTGGACTGTGCGCGCGCGCACAACCGCGCGCGGGACCGCCGGCCGTCAGCGTCCGATCACCAGCGGGATGATCTGGTCCTGGTAGAATCGCACCAGCGTCGCGCCCGAGAAGCTCATGGTGATCCAGAAGACCGCGAGGATCGCGCCGAGCTTCGGCACGAAGGTCAGCGTCATCTCCTGCACCGAGGTCAGCGCCTGCACGAGGCCGATCGCCACGCCGACGATCAGCGCCACGGCAAGGATCGGCGCCGAGACGACCATCGCCGTCCAGAGCCCCTGGCGCAGGATGTCGAGAACCTCGGCTTCGGTCATGGCTCAGACGGGCATGCGCAGGATTTCCTGATAGGCCTCGACCACCTTGTCGCGCACCGCGACGGCGGTCTGCACCGCGAATTCCGTGGCGGCCAGCGCCTCGACCACCGCCTGGGGATCGGCGCGGCCCACGAGCCCCGCCTGCACCGTCTCCTCGCCGGCGCGCAGCGTCTCCAGGAAATCCGCGCCCGCCGCCTCGAAGGCCGCCGCCGCGGTCTTCCCGGCCTCTTCCGGCGCCACCGGCTTCGCGGCGAGCTGGGCCTGGGAATAGAGCTGGGATGCGAGTGTCGCCTTGATGTCCATTCTGGAAATCCTTTCCGTTAACGGCGCAGCAGGTCGAGCAGCGAGCTCGCCATCTGCCGCGCCTGCTCGAACATGCGCAGATTGGCCTCGTAGGAACGGTTCGCCTCGCGCGAATCCGCGATCTCGACCATCAGGTCGACGTTTGACCCCTCGAAATAGCCGTCCTCCCCGGCCATGGGGTGGTTGGGGTCGTAGACCCGCGCCAGCTCGCGCTGGTCGAGCCGGACCGGACCGGTCGCCACCGCCCGCGCCTCGCCGCTGCGCTGGAAGGTCTCCTCGAAGCTCACCGTCTTGCGCCGGTAGCCCGGCGTGTCGGCATTGGCGATGTTCTCCGCGCCGATGCGGATGCGCGCCGATTGCGCCCGCATCCCGCTCGCCGAGGCCGCCATGGTCTTCATCATCTCGTTCATCTTGCGGGCTCCTAGCGGTTCCGGCCGATCGAGGCGCGCAGGATGTCGAGCGACTTGCGATAGACCCCGAGCGCCATGTCGTGGCTCTGGCGCACCTCGGCGGCGCGCATCATCTGGTCCTCGAGGCTGACGGTATTGCCGTTCGGGCTCTCCGCGCCCAGGGCCGTCACCTCGCGCACCGCGACACCGTTCGCATCCGCCCCGAAGGCGCGATGCCCCGGCCGTGTCACCTTCGCGGCGAAGGCGGGCGCACCGCCGCGCAGGCTCTCGGAGAAATCCGCCACGTCGCGCGCCCGGTAGCCGGGCGTATCGGCATGGGCGATGTTCTCGGCCACCACCTGCTGGCGCGAGCCGGCATGCGCCGCGAGCCCGCTCGCGAGCCGAAGGATGTTGAGGTTCAGATCCATGGGCCGGGTTCTCCCGCCGTTCCGCGTCGAAACCGCGGCTTAACCCTTGTTGGTTGACAAAGCGTAAGCAGCCGGATCGGCGCGGGAGGCCCCATGCATACTGACTTCACGGCCCTGACGGCGGAATTGTCCCGCATTTCCAACCACAAGCGCATCGGCCGCGTCGCCGCGGTCGGCACCGCCTCGCTCGAGATCGCCGGGCTCACGCATCAGGCGCGAATCGGCGACCAGGTCTCGATCGCCCTTGCCGGCGGCCGGGATCTGGGCGGCGAGATCGTCGGCATCTCCGAAAGCCGAGCCCGCGCGATGACCTATGCGCCGCTCGAAGGCGCCGCCGTGGGGCGGGAGGCGAGGCTCCTCGGCGAGACCGGCGTGCACCCCGACGCCAGCTGGGTCGGGCGCATCGTCGACGCCTTCGGCCAGCCCCTCGACGGCCGGCCCCTGGCCGCGGGTGCCGCCACCGCCGCCCTGCGCCACGAGCCCCCGGCGCCCGCCACGCGCAAGGCGCTCGGGCCCCGCCTCTCCACCGGCCTCGCGGTCTTCGACACCGTCCTGCCCATCGCCCGCGGCCAGCGCATCGGCGTCTTCGCGGGCTCGGGCATCGGCAAGTCCTCGCTTCTCGCCGACCTCGCCCGCGGCATCGAGGCCGATATCGTGGTCTACGCCCTGATCGGCGAGCGCGGCCGGGAGCTGCGCGACTTCGTGGAGAACGTGCTCGGCCCCGAGGGCATGGCCCGCGCCGTGGTCATCGCCGCCACCTCCGACCAGGCGCCGCTCATCAAGCGCCGCGCCGCCTGGATGGCCATGGCCACGGCCGAGGTCTTCCGCGACCAGGGCCGCCACGTGCTCCTGCTCGTCGACAGCCTCACCCGCTTCGCCGAGGCCCATCGCGAGATCGCGCTCACCGCCGGCGAGGCGCCGTCCTTGCGCGGCTTCCCGCCTTCCACCGCCAATCTGATCGCATCCCTCTGCGAACGCGCCGGGCCCGGGCCCTTCGGCAAGGGCGACATCACCGGCATCTTCTCGGTGCTGGTCGCGGCCTCGGACATGGACGAGCCCGTCGCCGACATCACCCGCGGCGTGCTCGACGGCCATGTGGTGCTCGACCGCGCCATCGCCGAACGTGGCCGCTTCCCGGCGATCGACGTCCGCCGCAGCGTCTCGCGCAGCCTGCCAGGCATCGCCAGCGAGGCCGAGAACGCCCAGCTCGCCCGCGTCCGCCGAGTGCTGACGGCCTACGAGAACGCCGCGCTGATGATCCAGACCGGCCTCTACGTGCCCGGCAGCGACGCCGCCATCGACGAGGCCATCGAGCTCTGGCCCCGCCTCGACGCCTTCTTCACCGAACGCAGCCCCGAGGGCGTCCCCGCGAGCTTCGAGCGACTGGGCACGTTGCTCGCACGATAGCCTGCGTCATGGGAACCGGCTGCGACCGGGAACCACACTCAACAGACCCGAAATCGCCACTTCCCCGCAGCACCGAGTCCTTCGCCGTGACACATGCCGCACGACAGGAGGCCGGTCCGTCAGTGCCCGCACTCGGCCCGAAGCAGCCAAATTCCTCACCTCGCTCCGCGTCACCACAGGGTGGGACTCTGCCGCGCTGGGTGGCACTCAAGCGAATATTTTGTCTAGCGAAGCAAAGTCGAAACCTCGTCCGCTGAGATCGGCGCGGGACCAATCCACGAAGCGATACCTCTCCCGGAAACGGGCTTCAGAGGCGGCATCGGAGAAGAAGTCAACGATGGCGAGCGGCGTCTTTTTCGGGTGGGGGTCGCCTTTGCCCCAATTGTGTTTTTGATAGTTTGTCACGAGCGCGTAAAGGATTTGTCGGGCATAATCATCCTGGGTGGGCAACGAGAAGCCGATGATGGCCATGCCGGAACTGTAGTAGCCGGCGTTTCCCATGCCGTACCAGAAATCGTTCATGCGAGTTGCATAGAGTAGCTTGGTGGCGGACGGTGGAAGGATGCGCGGCGTGGCCAAGAAAAGCAGTCTCTTGGCGTAGAGTGCCTTCAGGTTCTTGGCACGGTAGACATTCCTGAGCGGATCTATATGGTGGCAGGGGCCATCGACTAGGCGCTCCAAGCCCAAGGCGGCCTCATGCGAGAATATGATATCCTCGGGGGGCGGCGCATTCTCCCTTTCGTGCAATGCAATCAGACGTTCAAATTGGGAGCGGTCGAACCAGTCGATGGAGCCGTGAACCTTGAGGACTACAACTTCATCCCGGCTATTGTCGACAGTACCACGAAGTTCATGAACGCTCGCTAATCGGGTTGAGAATAGTCGATAGGGTTTGCCTATGGTATCCAGCGCTCGCTCAAGCAACGTGTCATAGTTGAAAGTGATGACAGTGTCGTTCAAATCAAGACGCTTGGCAAATTCTATATAAAGTCCAGGCAATGCGTTGAGCTCGTTCAAGTGGCGGGCCAAAATAGTGCCGATCAAGAACTTGGTGACGATTGTGCCTTCGTTGCCGTCTTCGCTCCAGGTATCGCTGCCACGCAGTCCCAGGTGGTGCTCCACATCAAGGAAGCCCATGAAGTCTTCGAAATCCACTGTGTCTGGCGTCGGTGCGTTGCCGTCGATCTCCCGGCGGAACTCGATGTAGCGATGCAGGTCTTCGTTGAATTTGTAGGCCCTGAGGTCCCGTGAAAAGGACGCGGCGGTCTCGCGGATCTCCTCCCAAAGGTCTGCCGCGAGCGGGAATCCTGCGGGTCGCGAGAAGCCGGCCCCAAGGATGATCAATCGATACCTGTTCGACATGAGTGCGTCCCCGGCAAAACCCCGTGTCGGATCAACTTGCGTCAGATCTCGCTCGAACTCAAACCGTCGCCGCCAAGGGTGACTCAAGACTCCCATAGAGGTTGCGCCGGCGACCCGCGCCTGGCGCATGGAGGCCGAAGCAGTCTATTCTGCGAGATACGGTAGGAATGGCGACCAGCCAAAGAGGCGCGGTCGCAGGTGATTGCAGATAGGACTATTCGCGGTGTCCGTTGCGTTCTCCATGCTCGCCGCCGGAGCTCCCGTGATCCGGTCGCAGGCGCCCATGGATGACCGTCCCGTCTTGGCCCGCCGGCGCCTCGCCAGACACGAAGCCGCAGCGTCGTTAACACTTTATCCTTTTGAAATCAGCGGTTTGCGATCTGTCCCCATGGGGACAGTCTCTCGGGCGGCCCTTTTCCGCCCCCAGGGCCGCGCTTCAGCCCAGCCCTTCCGCGGCGAAGAGCGCCCGCAGGTCGGCCTCGGGCCGGGCGCCGATATGGCCGATGACCTCGCCGGCGGCGAGGCAGCCCATCCGGGCGCAGGTCAGCCAGTCCCGGCCGCCGGTCAGCCCGTGCAGGAAGCCCGCGGCGAAGAGATCGCCCGCGCCGGTGGCGTCCACCACCCGCACCGCGGTCGCCGGGGCATGGACCCGCTCGCCCCCGGCCAGCACATGCGCCCCCCGCTCCCCGACGGTGCAGGCCGTCACCGGCACCTCCGCCTCCGCCCGGCTCATCGCGACTGCCAGATCTTGCGTGAGATAGAGCGAGCACAATTCATGCTCGTTGGCCACCAAGAGGTCCACGTCCGCCCGGATCATCGCCAGGAACGCGTCCCGGTGCCGCTCCACGCAGAAGGGGTCGGAGAGCGTGATCGCCACCCTGCCGCCGTTCGACTTGGTGGCGCGGATCGCCTTGGCGAAGGCCGCCTGGCTGTCGGGGCCGTCGAAGCGGTAGCCCTCGAGGAAGATCCATTCCGCCCCCGCCATCGCCGCCGCGTCGATATCCTCCGGCGCGAGGAATTCCGAGACCCCGAGATAGGTGTTCATCGACCGCTCGCCGTCCGGGGTCACCAGCACCATGCAGCGCCCGGTCTCGGCCGCGTGGTCGCGCGGCGCGAGCGGCGTGGCATAGCCCGCCCCCTGCGCCCGCAGGTCATGGGCGAAGATCGCGCCGAGCTGGTCGTCCTTGACCTTGCCCACATAGGCCGTGCGCGCCCCGAGCGCCGCGAGCCCGGCGATGGTATTGGCCGCCGAGCCGCCCGAGACCTCGCGCGCCGGTCCCATGCGGGAATAGAGCTCGACCGCGCGCGCGGTGTCGATCAGCTGCATGATGCCCTTCTCGACGCCGTTCTCGGCGAGGAAACGCTCCTCGATCGAGGCGATGACATCCACGATGGCATTGCCGATGCCGATGACCTGGACGGGCTTGTTCAAATCGTCTTCTCCTCGAAGTCACAGAGGTCGCGGATCAGGCAGGCCGCGCAGGCGGGCTTGCGCGCCTTGCAGACATAGCGGCCGTGCAGGATCAGCCAGTGATGCGCATGCAGCTGGTAGGGCGCCGGCACCTGGTCCTCGAGCGCGCGCTCCACCGCCGCCACGTCCCGCCCCCTGGCGATGCCGGTGCGGTTGGCCACGCGGAAGATATGCGTGTCGACCGCCTGGGCGGGAATGCGCCACCAGGTGTTCAGGACCACGTTCGCGGTCTTGCGCCCGACGCCCGGCAGGCTCTGGAGCGCCGCGCGCGAGGAGGGAACCTCGCCGCCGAAATCCTCGACGAGGATCTGCGACAGGCGCATCACGTAGCGCGCCTTGTTGCGATAGAGCCCGATCGTGCGGATATGCCCGATCAGCCCCTCCTCGCCGAGCGCGAGCATCTTCTCGGGCGTGTCGGCAAGCTTGAAGAGCGCCTCGGTCGCCCGGTTCACCCCCTTGTCGGTCGCCTGCGCCGAGAGCGCCACCGCCACCAGCAGGGTATAGGCGTTCACATGCTCGAGCTCGCCCCGCGGCTCGGGTTCGCTCATCTGGAACCGCCGGAAGACCTCGCAAATCGTCGGGTAGTCGAGCTGTGCCGGCATGGCTCCCCTTGGCACGGGTTCCGGGGATGCGCAAGGCACCGCTCCGGCAGCCATTGCGCAGGATCCGGGTGGCCCGGCCGGGGCATTCGTCTATCTTCACGCCAAAGGAGTACCGACCGATGTCCCAGATAGAGGATGCCCGCTCCGATCCCTACCACTACGGCGTGATCGGCCGGGCCATCGAGACCATCGCCGCGCGCCGCGAGGAGACCCTCTCCCTCGAGGAGGTGGCCGCCGGCGTGGGCCTCAGCCCGGCGCATTTCCAGCGCGTCTTCTCGCAATGGGTCGGGGTCAGCCCCAAGCGCTACCAGCAGTATCTCGCGCTCGACCATGCCCGGCGGCTGCTCGCCGACCGCCACAGCGTGCTCGAGGCGGCACATTCCACCGGCCTCTCGGGCGCGAGCCGGCTGCACGACCTCTTCCTGCGCTGGGAAGCGATGAGCCCCGGCGAATACGCCCGCGCCGGCGCCGGGCTGGCGATCGCCTGGGGCTGGTTCGACACGCCCTTCGGCGAGGCGCTGGCGATGGGCACGGGCCGGGGCCTCTGCGGCCTCGCCTTCGCTGCGGAAACCGGCCGCGAGGCGGCCATGGCCGACATGCGCTCGCGCTGGCCCGAAGCCGCCTTCGCGGAGGATCCCGAGGCGATCCGTCCCTGGGTCGAGGCCGCCTTCGGCACGGGCGGCGAGGCGCGGCTGCAGCTCATCGGCGCGCCTTTCCAAATCAAGGTCTGGGAGGCGCTGCTGACGGTTCCCACCGGCCATGTCACCACCTATTCCGACATCGCCGCGGCCATCGGCCGGCCGCGCGCGGTCCGGGCGGTGGGCACGGCGGTCGGCCGCAACCCGATCAGCTGGCTCATCCCCTGCCACCGCGCGCTGCAGAAGGCCGGTGGGCTCGGCGGCTATCACTGGGGCCTGGGCGTGAAGCGCGCCATGCTCGCCTGGGAGGCGGCCCGGCTGGACAGCGCGGCCTGAAACGGGCCTGCGGCGGGCCAATCGATCGGCCAAAGGACACTCGAAGCGGCAAGAGCGAGGCACTACCTCGCGCCGGTTCGTCGGCCGGAGCGCGTGAGCGCGGAGGTCGAGGGATGCGGTGTTTCACCATCGCTGGGTAATCCGCGCGCGCCTGACTGGGCGGGCGCACTTGTCGCGCCTGCCGAGGAGCCGGCAGGCGCGCGCGGATTTGTCCCTGCCAAATCCGCGGGGAAAGCGACGCCGGTCCAAAACAATCACAGGGAGACCGTATGGAACGGTCTCCGCGAGCCCGCAGCCTAGACGGCGCGCAGCTTGCTCGCCGGCTCCTGGACCTCGGTGACGCTCCGCAGATAGGCGAGGAACTCGTCGCGGAGATCGTCGCGCGCCAGGCCGAAGGCCACCGTCGCCTGGAGGAAGCCCGACTTGGAGCCGCAATCGAAGCGGCGGCCGCGGAAGCGGAATGCATTGACATTGCCGCGCGCGGCGATCTCGGCCGAGATGGCGTCGGTCAGCTGGATCTCGCCGCCCGCGCCCACCCGCATGTCCTCGAGATTGTCGAGCACGTTCGGCGACAGGATGTATCGCCCGATCACCGCCATGTTGGACGGAGCCTCCTCCGGCCGCGGCTTCTCCACCATCGCGCGAACCGGCATGGTCGCGCCGATCGAGGTCGAGCCCACGTCGAGGATCCCGTAGGAGGCGACGCTCTGCGCCGGCACCTCCATGGTCGCGACCATGTTGCCCCCGACCTCGGCATAGGCCTCCACCATCTGCTGGAGGCAGGGCTTCTCGGCATCGATCACGTCGTCGGGCAGGATCACCGCGAAGGGCTCGTCGCCGATCAGCCGGCGCGCGCACCAGACCGCATGGCCGAGCCCGCGGCGTTCCTGCTGCCGGACATAGGCGACGGCGCCGCTATCCATGTCGGTCTGCCTGAGCAGATCGAGAAGATGGCCCTTGTTGCCCTCGTGAAGGCTGGTCTCGAGCTCGGGCGCGCTGTCGAAATAATCCTCCAGTGCGCTCTTGCCGCGCGAGGTCACGAAGATGAACTCCCGGATTCCCGCCGCCCGCGCCTCGTCGATCGCATATTGGATCAGCGGACGGTCGACGAGCGGGAGTATTTCCTTGGGAACGGATTTCGTCGCCGGCAGGAATCGCGTGCCGAAACCTGCGACAGGAAATACCGCTTTTGTCACCCGGTACGTCATGAAACCCCCATCAACGCCGAAAACACCTGCGACTCCGCCCGGATTGCGCGCAGCACGCCTCCGGTATCACAGATGGCGGGCCTGCGGGCAAAAGAATTCATCACTGCGTAAACGGAGTGGCATCTCACCGCCGGTTCAGTCACGTCCGAGCTCCCCCAGGATCGCTTCGATCTTCTCAACGTCCGAAGGGTTGTTCAGTTCCCAGAAAGCCTGGCCGCGGGCCTGGACCTCGACGCAATGCACCGGAATGCCGTTCTCCATGAATCGCAATTGTTCCAGCCCCTCCCAGGTCTCCAGCGGACCCGGATCCCAGGAGGGATAGGCCAGCAGGGCCGCCGGCCGATAGGCATAGACCCCGACATGGTGAAAGACCGGGATCGTCTCCGCCGCGCCGAGCGGCCGCCCGGTATAGGGCAGGACCTCCTTGGAGAAATAGAGCGCGCGCCCGGCGCGGTCGAAGACCGCGGTCGTCGCCCCGACCCGCCCGTGCCGGCGGTCCTCGAGAAAGCCCGCGAGCGCGCCGGCGTCGCAGCGCAGCACCGGCGTCGCCACCTGACGCGTGGCATCGGCCTGCATCGCGGCGATCAGGGCCGAGACGAACCAGGGCGGCGTCAGCGGCGCGTCCCCTTGCAGATTGACCACGATCTCATGGGCGCCGCCGAGCTGCGCCGCCACGACCGCGCAGCGCTCGGTGCCGTTCCGGCAGCTGTCCGGCGTCATGGCGACCTCGGCGCCGAAGCCATGCGCGGCATCGGCGATGCGCATGTCGTCGGTGGCGACCACGACCCGGTCCACGCCTTCGACGGAGATCGCGGCGTCCCAGCTGCGCCGGATCAGGCTCCGCGCCGCGCCGCCGGCGCCGCGCAGATCCACGAGCGGCTTGCCGGGAAAGCGGGTGGAGGCATATCGCGCCGGGATGACCAGAAGCACGGACATGGCTCGTCAGGCCCGCAACAGGGTGAGCCCGGGCGCAAAGGCGATGAATTGCGGGTTCTCGAACCCCTCCTTGCCATAGGTCAAGGGCGCGTGACCGTCGAAGCGCACCACCCTTCCCCCGGCGCCTGACAGCACCGCATGGCCGGCGGCGGTGTCCCATTCCATGGTGCGGCCGAGCCGGGGATAGAGATCGGCCTCGCCGGCGGCGACGAGGCAGAACTTGAGCGACGATCCGGCCGACCGGAAATCCGCCACCCGGTAGAGCGCGATGTAATCGTCGGTGGCCTGGTCCCGGTGCGACTTCGAGGCGACGACGACCAATGCCTCGGGGTCGGGCTCGGACACATGCAGCGGCGTCACGGCGCCGATCCGCCCGGCGTCATGGGGCCCGGCCTCCTCCACCGCCTGTCCCTGCGCATCGGTGTAGAAGAGCCGCGCCTTCGCCGGCGCATAGACGACGCCCCGCGTGGCGACGCCATGCTCGATCAGCGCGATATTGACGGTGAAATCGCCCCGCCGCTGCACGAATTCCTTGGTGCCGTCGAGCGGGTCGACCAGGATGAAGACATCCGCGGCGATGCCGTGGCTCGCCTGCTGCTCCTCGGTCACCACCGGGATCTCGGGGAATGCAGCCGCGAGGCCCTCGCAGATCACCCGGTCGGCGCGGAGATCCGCCTCCGTGACCGGCGAGGCATCCGCCTTGGCGGCGACATCGAAATCCGGCCGTCCGTAGACCTCCATGATCTCGCGGCCGGCATCCAGCGCCAGCTTCCGGAAGGTGGCGGCGAGTCTGGCGTGATCCATGGCGGGCTTTCGATTGCTTTCGGGGCGCGTTTCTATGGACCTGCCTCCGGCATCTTGTAAACATCCCCTTCGTATCGAGGCGCCGAAAGACGGGAAGATCGCGAGGATGAACCGCCCGCTGCCGCAGGGGGAACTGACCCTGCAGACCATCGCCATGCCCGCCGACACCAATGCCAACGGCGACATCTTCGGCGGCTGGATCATGTCCCAGATGGACCTGGGAAGCTCGGTACTGGCCCGCGGCCGCGCCCGCGGAAGGGTAGCGACCGTCGCGGTCGAGGGCATGACCTTCCACCGGCCGGTCCATGTGGGCGACGTGGTGTCGATCCATGCGCAGATGCTGCGCGAAGGCACGACCTCGATGGCGATCGGCGTCGAGGTCTGGGTCCACCGGCAGCCCAGCGGCGAGCACCGGAAGGTGACCGAGGCCCGTTTCGTCTTCGTGGCCGTCGACGACCGTGGGGCGAAGCGTCCGCTGCCGTGAAAGGGCCGGGGCGGGGGCTTGTCCGGGTCCAACGATTTCAGCCCGATCGGCGCGCGGGCGCCTCGCGGCGAACAACCATCCGGAAATGCTGAAAAAACGCTGGCTGGAAGGCGGCTGGAAACCGGCTGGAAACCGGCTTGCCACCTCCTTGCGAGCGGTCAACGCGAGGTGATCGACCGGAGGCCGCAACAGGTCCGCCTGAAACGCACGTTTCTCCGATTGGCAACATCTCGTTCCGGTGCCATTGCTCACCCCGGACGACGCCGGCACCCGGGGCGGAATCGACGGAAAAGCGAAAGGACGCTCACCGATGACCACGAGACGCGAGTTCCTCGGATCCGTTCCCGCAATGGGCGCAGCCTTCGCGATCGCCGGCGACACGCTGATCGAAGGCGGCGGCGCGGTCCGCGCCCAGCAAGCGCCGCTCGCCGGGCACTTCCACCCGAAGGGCAAGGCGCCTTCGGACCACACGCGGGCGGTACTCGAGGCGGCGAAGTCGCAACTGCCGTTCGCCGACACGCGCGACTTCGAGGAGCAGGCGAAGGGCCTGATCGCGCCGATGACCGAGATGGTGATCCCGGCCGACGCCGGCCACGTCGCCTGGGACATGGCGAGCTTCCAGTTCCTCGACCAGCAGGCCGAGTTCGACTCGATCCACCCCTCGCTGCACCGCATCTCGAAGCTCAACAACAACTACGGCCTCTACGAGGTGATCCCGGGCATCTACCAGGTGCGCGGCTTCGACCTCTCCGACCTGACGTTCATCCGGGGCAAGACCGGCTGGATCGTCTTCGACCCGCTGGTGTCGAGCGAGACGGCGCGCGCCGCCTGGAAGCTGTTCCAGGCCCACAGGGGCGAGGGGCTGCCGGTTTCGGCGGTGATCTACTCCCACACCCACGGCGACCACTGGGGCGGCGTGCGCGGCATCCTCGACGAGGCCGACGTCCGGTCGGGAAAGGTCGAGGTGATCGCGCCGGTCGACTTCCTCGGCTTCACGGTCTCCGAGAACGTCTACGCCGGCAACGCGATGAACCGCCGGCTCTTCTACCAGTACGGCCTGCTGCTGCCCGCCGCACCGCACGGCTACGTCGGCCAGGGTCTCGGCACGCGGGTCTCCGCCGGGGCGACCGGCCTGATCGCGCCGACCCGGCTCGTCCGCGAGCCGATCGAGGAGTTCGAGGTCGACGGCCTGCGCATGGTCTTCCACAACACGCCGAACACCGAGGCGCCGCGGGAGATGAACACCTGGATCCCCGAGATGAAGGCGCTGTGGATGGCGGAGAACGTCACCGCGACGCTCCACAACATCTACACGCTGCGCGGCGCCCAGGTGCGCGACCCGCTCGCCTGGTCGAAATACATCGCCGACGCGCTCTACCGCTTCGGGCTCGAGGCCGAGGTGATGTTCGCCTCGCACCACTGGCCGCGCTGGGGCAACGACCGCATCCAGGAGGTGCTGCGGGCGCAGCGCGACCTCTACGCCAACATGAACAACCAGGTGCTGCACCTCGCCAACCAGGGCGTGACGATCAACCAGGTGCACAACGTCTACGAGGTGCCCGCGGGCCTGCAGCAGCAATGGCACTGCCGCGGCTACCACGGCTCGCCCGAGCACAACGCCCGCGGCGTGATCCAGCGCTATCTCGGCTTCTGGGACTGCAACCCGGCGACGCTGATCCCGCTGTCGCCGGAGGAATCCGCGCCGCTCTACGTCGAGATGATGGGCGGACCGGACCGCATCCTCGCCCGCGGCCGCGAGCTCCACGACGCCGGCGACTACCTGCTCGCCTCCGAGATCGTCAACAAGCTGGTGCAGGCCGAGCCCGACAACGCCGAGGCCAAGGACCTGCTCGCCGACATCTTCGAGCAGATCGGCTACCAGCAGGAGAACCCGGGCCTCCGCAACAGCTTCCTCGCCGGCGCCTACGAGCTGCGCACCGGCATCCCGGAGGGCGAGACCGCGGATTCGTCGAGCCCCGACGTGATCCGGGCGATGTCGACCGAGCTGTTCCTGAACTTCCTCGGCATCCGCATGGACAGCCGCAAGGCCGAGGGCCTGCGCTTCACCATCAATCTCGTGACGCCGGACACCGGCGAGACCTTCCTCATCGAGATGGAGAACGCCACGCTCACCAACATCGCCGGCTTCCAGGCCGCCCAACCCGACCTGACTCTCACCATCGACCGCACCGACCTTGAGCAGACGATGATGGGCGCGAAGACCCTCGACGCCCAGATCGCCGACGGCACCGCCAGGATCGAGGGCGACCCGAGCGTCCTCGGCAAGCTCGCCGCAACCATGGTCGACTTCGACCCCCGCTTCGAGATCATGCCGGGAACCAAGGCCCAGCCGGCCATTGTCGCGCGCGCCAATCCCTACGAGGCCGTTCCGGAAAGGATCATCGCGGAATAGGCTGCCGCGCCGCAGCCGCAGCGGTTCAGTCCACCACCCGCAGCGTGAGGTTGATCCGCCCGCCCTCGGCCAGCAGCGACGAGCTGCCAAAGCGGATGCGGTCCACGCCGTGGTAGGCGCGGCGGGCCGGCCCTCCCATCACCACCACGTCGCCGCTCTCGAGCGTGGTCGAGGTCGTGGGATCGGCGCGCGCGGGGCCGCCCATGCGGAAGACCGCCGCATCGCCGAGGCTGATCGAGAGCACCGGCCAGGTGAAATCCGCCTCGTCGTTGTCCCGATGCAGTCCCATGCGCGCCCTGGCACCGTAGAAGTTGACGAGACAGCAATCGGGCGCACGGTCGCGCGAGACCAGATCCCGCCAGACGGCCATCACCGAGTCCGGGATCGGCGGCCAGGACAGACCCGAAGGGTGCCGCTCGGCATAGCGGTAGCCGCCGCGGTCGCTCACCCAGCCGTAGCGGCCGGCCGAGGTCATGCGCACGCTCATCGGCTTGCCCCAGGGCGTCACGGGCGCGAAGAGCGGCGCGGCGCGGACCACGTCGCGCAGTTCCTCCACCATGCGGAGCTGGGCCGGCCGGTCCAGCCGGGCCTTGTGAATCTCAAAGCCGCCGATCTCGAACACCCGCCCCGAAACCCCAAGGAAAACACCGCCTCCGCCGCCGCGGAGCGCTTGCAGCACCAAAACGCGAAACCTATATAGCCATCCGAAGCGCCGGCCACACGATCACGTGAAACCCGGCATGGGATGCAGGGCAAGGGCCAGCCTTGGACTCGCCCCGCCAGATCGCCGCTCGAAAGGAACGTATATGCCCAAAGTCATCGGTATCGACCTCGGCACCACCAACTCCTGCGTCGCCATCATGGATGGCAGCCAGGCCCGCGTCATCGAGAATTCCGAAGGCGCGCGCACCACGCCCTCGATCGTCGCCTTCACCGACGACGAGCGCCTCGTCGGCCAGTCGGCCAAGCGCCAGGCCGTGACCAATTCCGAGAACACCCTCTTCGCCATCAAGCGCCTCATCGGTCGGCGGTACGACGATCCGGTCACCGCCAAGGACAAGGACATGGTGCCCTACAAGATCATCCCCGGGCCGAACGGCGACGCCTGGGTCGAGGTCAAGGGCGAGAAGTTTTCCCCCAGCCAGATTTCCGCCTTCGTCCTGCAGAAGATGAAGGAGACGGCCGAGAGCTATCTCGGCGAGACCGTGAACCAGGCCGTCATCACCGTCCCGGCCTATTTCAACGACGCCCAGCGCCAGGCCACCAAGGACGCCGGCAAGATCGCCGGGCTCGAGGTGCTCAGGATCATCAACGAGCCGACGGCGGCGGCGCTGGCCTACGGGCTCGACAAGTCGGGCACCAAGACCATCGCGGTCTATGACCTCGGCGGCGGCACCTTCGACATCTCGATCCTGGAGATCGACGACGGCCTCTTCGAGGTGAAATCGACCAACGGCGACACCTTCCTCGGCGGCGAGGACTTCGACATGCGCGTCGTCCAGTACCTGGCCGAGGAGTTCAAGAAGGAGAACGGCGTCGACCTGACCAAGGACAAGATGGCGCTGCAGCGGCTCAAGGAAGCCGCGGAGAAGGCCAAGATCGAGCTCTCCTCCTCGTCCCAGACCGAGATCAACCAGCCGTTCATCTCGATGGACCCCAAGACGCACCAGCCGCTGCACCTGGTGCTGAAGCTGACCCGCGCCAAGCTCGAAAGCCTCGTGGGCGACCTGATCACGCGCTCGATGAAGCCCTGCCAGGCGGCGCTCAAGGATGCGGGCATCGCCAAGGGCGACATCGACGAGGTGGTGCTGGTGGGCGGCATGACCCGCATGCCCAAGGTCATCGAGGAGGTGACCAAGTTCTTCGGCAAGGAGCCGCACAAGGGCGTGAACCCCGACGAGGTCGTCGCCATGGGCGCCGCGATCCAGGCCGGCGTGCTCCAGGGCGACGTCAAGGACGTGGTGCTCTTGGACGTGACCCCGCTCTCGCTCGGCATCGAGACCCTCGGCGGCGTCTTCACCCGGCTCATCGATCGCAACACCACGATCCCGACCAAGAAGAGCCAGATCTTCTCCACGGCGGAAGACAACCAGAACGCGGTGACGATCCGGGTCTTCCAGGGCGAGCGCGAGATGGCGGCCGACAACAAGCTCTTGGGCCAGTTCAATCTCGAGCAGATCCCGCCGGCGCCCCGCGGCATGCCGCAGATCGAGGTGACCTTCGACATCGACGCCAACGGCATCGTCTCGGTCAATGCCAAGGACAAGGGCACCAACCGGGAGCAGAAGATCACCATCCAGGCCTCGGGCGGGCTCTCGGACGCCGACATCGAGAAGATGGTCAAGGAAGCCGAGGAGAACGCCGAGGCCGACAAGGCGCGGCGCGAGCTGGTCGAGGCCCGGAACCAGGCCGAGAGCCTGATCCACGGCACCGAGAAATCGGTCAAGGAGCACGGCGACAAGGTCGATGCGACGACCATCGAGGTGATCGAGATGTCGATCAAGAACCTCAAGGAAGCGATGGAAGGCGAGGATGCCGAGAAGATCCGCGCCCGCAGCCAGGATCTCACCGAGGCGGCGATGAAGCTCGGCGAGGCGATCTACAAGGCCCAGCAGGCCGAGGAAAGCGCCGCCTCCGAGCCCGAGAACGCCGGCTCGGGCGGCAGCGAGGACGATGTCGTGGATGCCGATTTCGAGGATCTCGGCGGGGACGACAACAAGAAGTCCTGATCCGCATGGACCGGCAGGATGGCCCCCTCGGCACGCGAGGGGGCCATCTGTCGTTTGAAGGAATTCGGCCCTGATGGCGAAGCGCGACTATTACGACGTTCTGGGCGTGTCGAAGGGCGCCTCGGATGCGGACATCAAGAAGGCCTTCCGGCGCAAGGCGATGGACCACCATCCCGACCGCAACCGCTCCAATCCGAACTCGGAGACGCAGTTCAAGGAGATCAACGAGGCCTATGACGTCCTGAAGGACGCGCAGAAGAAGGCCGCCTATGACCGCTTCGGCCATTCCGCCTTCGAGAACGGCGGCGGGGCGAGCGCGGGCTTCCGGGGCGGTCCGGGCGCCAATGCGGATTTCGCCAGCGCCTTCTCGGACGTCTTCGACGACCTCTTCGGCGATTTCATGGGCGGCGGGCGCGGCAGCGCCCGCGGCCAGCGCGCCGCACGCGGCTCGGATCTGCGCTACAACCTCCGGCTCAACCTCGAAGAGGCCTATCGCGGCAAGCAGGCCACGATCAGCGTGCCCGGCAGCACCGCCTGCGAGGTCTGCAACGGCACCGGCTCGGAAGGCGGCGCGGAACCCGCAACCTGTCCGACCTGCTCGGGCCAGGGCAAGGTGCGCGCGCAGCAGGGTTTCTTCACCGTGGAGCGGACCTGCCCGACCTGCTCCGGCCGCGGCCAGATCATCAAGAATCCCTGCAAATCCTGCGCCGGCGCCGGGCGCGTGCGCAAGGATCGCACCCTCAACGTCAACATCCCCGCCGGCGTGGAGACAGGGACGCGGATCCGGCTCGCCGGCGAGGGCGAGGCGGGGCTGCGCGGCGGACCCTCGGGCGATCTCTACATCTTCATCGAGGTCGAGGCGCATCCGATCTTCGAGCGCGACAACCAGAACCTCTATTGCCGCATTCCGGTGAGCATGATCACGGCAGCACTCGGCGGCGAGATCGAGGCCCCGACGCTCGACGGCGGCCGGACGCGGGTGAAGGTGCCCGCGGGCGTGCAGTCCGGCAAGCAGCTGCGCCTGCGCGGCAAGGGCATGCCGGCGCTGCGCGGCGCGGTGGCGGGCGACCTCTACATCGAGCTCGCGGTGGAGACCCCGGTCAACCTCAGCACGCGGCAGCGCGAGCTGCTCGGCGAGTTCGAGGCCGAGGGCAAGAACAACAGCCCCGAGACCCAGGATTTCTTCTCCCGGGTGAAGGGATTCTGGGAAGGCATGAAGGGCTGAGGCCCGGAACTCGGCGCGTTAACACTTTAATTGTGTGATTTCAGTTACTTGATAAGCGTCCCCATGGGGACGCCCGCGCGCGCCGGCATTGGCACCGCAGGGCGAGCCTGTATAAGCGACCCGACGGAACCGGGACGGGCTGCGTGAACGATACCTCCTCCATGTCGCCGATGATGGCGCAATACCACGAGATCAAGGCGCAGCATGCCGATGCGCTGCTCTTCTATCGCATGGGCGATTTCTACGAGATGTTCTTCGACGACGCCGAGGCCGCGGCGGCGGCGCTCGACATCGCGCTGACCAAGCGCGGGCAGCACCTCGGCCGGGACATCCCCATGTGCGGCGTGCCGGTGCATGCCGCCGAGGGCTACCTCCTGACCCTGATCCGCAAGGGATTCCGGGTCGCGGTCTGCGAGCAGATGGAGGATCCGGCGGAGGCCAAGAAGCGCGGCTCGAAATCCGTGGTCGCGCGCGCGGTGGTCCGGCTGGTGACCGCGGGCACGCTGACCGAAGAAAGCCTCCTCGAAGCCCGGCGGCACAACTATCTCACCGCCTATGCCGAGGTGCGCGGCGAGGGCGCCCTCGCCTGGACCGACGTCTCCACCGGCGACCTCACCGTCACGCCCTGCAACCGCGCCGGGCTGGGGCCGATGCTGGCGCGGCTCGCCCCGCGCGAGGTGCTGGTCGCCGAGAGCCAGGAGGCCGAGCTGCGCGGCCTGATCGCCGAGGCCGGCGCCACCGCGACTCCGCTGGCCCCGGCGAGCTTCGATTCGACCGCCGCCGACGCCCGGGTCGCCGCGGTCTTCGGCGCGAGGGGCCTCGACGGCTTCGGCACCTTCAGCCGGGCCGAAGCCGGGGCGCTGGGGGCGATCGTCGACTACCTCGCGCTCACCCAGAAGGGCCGTCTGCCCCTGCTCCGGCCACCGCTGCGCGAGGCGACCGGCAGCCTGATGGCGATCGACGCTGCGACCCGGCGGAATCTCGAACTCACCCGGAGCCTGTCCGGAGGCCGCGAGGGCTCGCTGCTCGCGACCATCGACCGCACGGCCACGGGTCCGGGCGCGCGGCTGCTCGAGGCCCGGCTGAACGCGCCCTCCGCGGATCGCCGCACGATCCTGGAGCGCCAGGCCGCCGTGCGGCACTTCGTCGAGGCGCCCGCGATGCTCGGGGCGGTTCGCGAGCGGCTGCGGCAATTGCCGGACCTGGAGCGGGCGGTCTCGCGGCTGGCGCTCGACCGCGGCGGGCCGCGCGATCTCGCCGCGGTGCGCGATGCGCTGGCCGGGGCGGGCCGGATCCGGGATACGCTCGACGGCACATTACCCGAAACGCTGGCCGCGGCACGCGATGCGCTCGAAGGGCACGAGGCGCTGGTCGAGCTGCTCGACGCGGCCCTCGTCGCCGAGCCGCCGCAACTGGCCCGCGACGGCGGCTTCGTCGCCGCCGGCCACGATCCGGAGCTCGACGATACCCGGCGGCTTCGCGACGAAGGCCGCGGCGTGATCGGCGCGCTGCAGGCGGAATACGTGCGCGAGAGCGGCATCGCCTCGCTCAAGATCCGCCACAACAATGTACTGGGCTATTTCGTCGAGACCCCCGCGACCCATGCCGAGAAGATGCTGAAGCCGCCGCTCTCGGAGCTCTTCGTGCATCGCCAGACCAATGTCGGCGCCCTGCGCTTCACGACGCTGGCGCTGGCGGAGATCGAGACGAAGATCCTCAATGCCGGCGGCCGGGCGCTGGAGATCGAGAAGGCGATCTTCGCGTCTCTCGCGGCGGCGGTGATCGAAAGGGCGGGGCCAGTCGCGGCGGCGGCCAAGGCGATCGCCGAGATCGACCTCGCGGCGGCGCTGGCGGATCTCGCGCGCTCGGGGGACTGGACGGCGCCGGAGATCGTCGCGGACCGGGCCTTCGAGATCACCGGCGGGCGGCACCCGGTGGTGGAGGCGGCGCTGCGCCGCAACGGCGAGGGCTTCGTCGCCAATGACTGCGACCTCGGGGCCGACGGCGAGGGGGCGCGGCCGCTCTGGCTGATCACCGGGCCGAACATGGCGGGCAAGTCGACCTTCCTGCGGCAGAATGCGCTGATCGCGCTCCTGGCCCAGATGGGATCCTACGTGCCGGCCGCCGCGGCGCGGATCGGCGTGGTGGATGCGCTCTTCAGCCGGGTCGGGGCGGCGGACGATCTGGCGAGAGGCCGGTCGACCTTCATGGTCGAGATGGTGGAAACCGCCGCGATCCTGAACCAGGCCGGCGAGCGGGCGCTGGTGATCCTCGACGAGATCGGGCGGGGAACAGCGACCTACGACGGGCTCTCCATCGCCTGGGCGGTTCTGGAAAGCCTGCATGACGTCAATCGGTGCCGGGCGCTCTTCGCCACGCATTACCACGAGCTGACGGCGCTCGTCGAGAAGCTGCCCGGGCTGCGCAACGCGACCGTCGCGGTCCGCGAATGGGAGGGCGAGGTGATCTTCCTGCACGAGGTGCGGGAGGGGGCGGCGGACCGGTCCTACGGCGTGCAGGTCGCGCGACTCGCCGGGCTTCCGGCCGCGGTGGTCGCGCGCGCCCATGTCGTGCTCGACGCGCTGGAAGCCGGCGAGCGCGAGGGCGGCGGCAAGGCGAGGGCGCTGGTGGACGACCTGCCGCTCTTCAGCGCGGCCAGTGCCGCACCGGCCCCGAAGACCGCCCCCTCGGAGGTCGAGGCGCGGCTGAAGTCCGTGCTGCCCGACGAGATGAGCCCGCGCGAGGCGCTGGCGCTGATCTACGAGCTCAAGGGGATGGTCCGCAGCTGACACGGCGCTGCGCGGGTTCGTGCAGGGCGTGCCGGTGCCCGGCCGCGCCCGCGGCTCAGGTTGTGGCGATGCACTCTCCCGCCTGGGCGAGGCCGCATGGGCGGCCTCGCCACCATGCGATCAATAGGTCAGTTCCGGGCCGTCGTAATCGGTCGAGACCTCGATCTTCCCATCGATGATGTCCTGACGCAATCCGTCGATCCTGGAGCGGACCTCCTCCGGGACATCCGGAGACAATGCCAGCGAGACCGCATCGGGGTCTTCGAGACCGATCTTCACGATCTGGCCGCCCTCCCAGCGACCTTCCGCGAGATCGCGGGCAGCCGTCAGCCCGGGAACACTGACATTGGCGATTGCCGAGGCGATGAAGACATCGGGATGATCCGGATACCAATCGCGAACATTGCCGATCTGGAAGACGCCATGTTCGCGCATCGCGTCGATGGCGCCGGTGCGCCCTGCGTTCAACATGGTGAAGATGATGTCGGCGCCCTGGTCGATCTCGTCCGAGGCGACGCGGTAGGACAGCTCGTTGTCGTCCTGATCGCCGGCGAAGG
Organism: uncultured Paracoccaceae bacterium; assembly: GCA_937872465.1. Taxonomy (GTDB): domain Bacteria; phylum Pseudomonadota; class Alphaproteobacteria; order Rhodobacterales; family Rhodobacteraceae; genus Amaricoccus. The sequence goes on along the minus strand of CALMSR010000014.1, from coordinate 67,899 downwards.
TGGTCAGGAACTTGGCATCGGGATTGGTATGCATCAGGCCGTGGTAGAAGCCGCCGCGGCCCTTCAGTCCCGGCGTCACCCGAATACCGGAAATGTGGCCGACCGTGCCCGTTTCCGTCAGGAGGCCCGCCGCCGCCCCGGCCAGCCAGGCGCTTTCCTCCTGAAGAACTTCGTAGCTCGACAGGTTGGGGCCGGTAACCGCGCCCTGCACGACGACGAATTTCAGATCGGGAAACTCCGCCGCCACGGTCTCTGCGGCCTGGTTGTTCTGTCCGCCATGGGCGATGATGAGATCGGGACCGTCGGCCGCGAGTTCGCGCAGCGCCGCCGCCAGAAGCTCCGGCTCCGGCTTGACGCCGTCGATGTAATCGATCTGCGCTCCGAGCTCGTCGCGGATCGCCACGAGCCCGTTGTACCCTGCTTCCATGAAGCCGTTGTCGTCGATCTGCCCCGCCAGGAGCATGGAGACGGAGAGCTGATCGTCATCCGCCGATGCGGCGAGGGGAAGAGCCACGGCAACAGCGGCCGCAGCCATGTTCCGATACAGGCGTCTGAGCAAAGCGAATTCCTCCATCTGGTATCTTCGGTGAGGCACAGGATTACACGGGCAGTCGGCCCGGGTCCCCATGGAAGTTCGGGGAATCGCCGATGGGGTCCGCGAGACCGCGTCCGTGGTCCCAGCTTGGGACCACGGCTATCCATTTCATATTGCAGGAAAAATACCCGCGCCGCCGGGCTACTCCGACGCGGATTCGGCATCGCCTTCCGGCGGCCTGGGCATCGCCGGGGCGCCCGAGGATACGCCGACCTGCGCCGGGCGCAGCAGCCGATCGCCGATGTTGAAACCGACGCCCATGATCTGGACGATGTCGCCGGCCTTGGTGCCGGGGATCGGCGCCTCGAACATCGCCTGATGCTGCTTGGGGTCGAAACGCTCGCCGACCTCGGGAACGATCTTGCGGATCTTGTGCTTCTCGAAGGCGGCGAGGAGGTCGCGCTGGGTGAGCTCGATTCCCTCGATGAGCCCCGGCGCCGCCTCGCGCACCGCGTCGGTCACGTTGCCCATGGCGCGGTCGAAATTGTCGTAGACCGAGAGGAGGTCGCGGGCAAAGCGGGTGGAGGCGTAGAGCTCGGCGTCCCGCCGGTCGCGGTCGGACCGCTTGCGCAGGTTCTCGGTATCCGCCAGCGCCCGCAAGAGACGGTCCTTCAGTTCGGCCACCTCGAGGCGCAAGGCATCGGCCTCGTCGATGTCGATCTCCTTGTCCCCGATAACCTCGGTGTCGTCGAACTCGGCTTCGGGATCGTCCAGGAAGGAATCTTCCCCCGCGCCGAAGGATTTGTTCTCTCGTGCCATCGCATCGTCCCCAACGTCAGCCGCGGCTGGAAACCAGCCTGCCGACCAGCTGCGCCGTGAAGTCGACGATCGGCACGATGCGCCCGTAGTTGAGCCGCGTCGGTCCGATCACGCCCACTGCGCCGATGATCTTCCGGTCGGCATTCATATAGGGAGACACCACCAGAGAGGAACCGGAAAGTGAAAAAAGCTTGTTCTCCGAGCCGATGAACACACGCACGCCGGCGCCGCCCTCGGCGAGATCGAGCAATTGCGCCACGTCGCGCTTGCGTTCGAGATCGGCGAAGAGCTCCCGGATGCGCTCGAGATGCGCGGCGTCCTCGGTGCCTTCGATGAGATTGGCCCGGCCGTGCACGATCAGGCGTTCGTGCCGCCCGTCGGTCTCTTCCGCCCAGACGGCGGTCCCGCCCTCGACGAGCGATTGGGAGAGCGTGTCGAGCTCGGCACGGCGCCGGGCGATCTCGCCGGTGACGACCGTCCGCATCTCCGACAGCGTCCGGCCCTCGAGGATGGCGTTGAGGAAATTGGCCGCCTCGCGCATGGCCGAGGGCGTCAGGCCGAGCGGTGCGTCGAAGAGCCGGTTCTCCACCTGCCCGTCCGCGGTGACGAGCACCACCAACACGCGGTCGGGCGAAAGGCTGACGAATTCGATATGCCGGATCGGCGCCTCGGACTTGGGCGTCAGCACCAGGCTCGCCCCGTGGGTGAGATCCGAGAGCATGTCGCCGGCCCGGTCGAGGATGGCCGAGATGTCGTGGTCGTTGCCGGAGAGCGAGCGCTCGATCTCCGCCCGCTCCGCACCCGAGACGTCGCCGATCTCGAGGATCCCGTCCACGAACATGCGCAGGCCGAGCTGCGTCGGGATGCGGCCGGCGGAGACATGCGGGGAACTCAGGAGCCCGAGATATTCCAGGTCCTGCATGACGTTGCGGATCGTCGCGGCCGAGACGCCCTCCGAGAGGGCGCGCGAGAGCGTGCGCGATCCGACCGGCTCGCCGGTTTCGAGATAGGTCTCCACGAGCCGGCGAAACACCTCGCGGCTGCGATCGTTCATGGCGGCGAGCTGCGAAACCGGAGCGGTCACGGGCGCTGGGAATCCTCCCCCGTTGCTCCTTTTCACTTAGGCACCGTTGAGGGACCGGTCAATCTCGGAGCGCAAGGCGGCGCTGGACGGCATGGCACCCGCGGGCTAAGAGCCGTGCTTCGGAATTCCGCCAGGAGGAAAGACCATGCGCCCGTCCGGACGCGCCGCCGATGCTCTGCGCGACATCTCGATCGAGCCCGGGACCACCCGCCATGCCGAGGGCTCCTGCCTGATCCGCATGGGCGGGACGCATGTGATCTGCACGGCGAGCGTCGAGGAGACGGTGCCGCCCTTCATGCGCAAGACCGGCCTGGGCTGGGTCACCGCCGAATACGGCATGCTGCCGCGCGCGACCACGACCCGCAACCGCCGGGAGGCGAGCGCCGGCAAGCAATCGGGGCGGACCCAGGAGATCCAGCGGCTGATCGGGCGCAGCCTGCGGGCCGGGATCGATCGCGTCGCCCTCGGCGAGCGGCAGATCACGGTGGATTGCGACGTGATCCAGGCGGACGGCGGGACGCGCTGCGCCTCGATCACCGGCGGCTGGGTCGCGCTGCGGCTCGCGGTGAACCGGCTGCTCGAGGCGGGCGTCGTCAAGACCGATCCGATCACGCATCATGTGGCGGCGGTCAGCTGCGGCATCTACGGCGGCCAGCCGGTGCTCGATCTCGACTATGCCGAGGACAGCGCCGCCGGCACGGATGCGAATTTCGTCATGACCGGGGAACTGGGGCTGATCGAGGTTCAGGGCAGCGCCGAGGGGGCGACCTTCACGCGGACGGAGCTCGGCCGGCTGATCGACCTCGCCGAGACGGGCATCGCCGCGCTGGTCGCGGCGCAGCGGGCGGCGACCGCGTGAGCCGGCGCTTTTCCGGCTCGAGGCTGGTTGCGGCGACGCATAATCGCGGCAAGCTCGAGGAGATCCGCCATCTCTTCGCGGCATTCCCGGTGGAGATCCTGGCGGCGACCGACCTCGGGCTCGCCGAGCCCGCGGAGACGGAGACGACATTCCTCGGCAATGCCCGGATCAAGGCCCATGCGGCCGCGAAGGCGAGCGGGCTGCCTGCGCTCGCGGATGATTCCGGGATCGCCGTGGATGGCTTGGGCGGCGCACCGGGCGTGCATACCGCCGATTGGGCGGAAACCCCCGGGGGCCGGGATTTCGTGCAGGCGATGACGCGGGTCTGGCGCGAGCTCGATGCGGCCGCGGTGCCGGAGCCGCGGACGGCGCGATTTCTCTGCACGCTGGTCCTGGCCTGGCCGGACGGGCATGACGAGGCCTTCGAGGGTCGGATCGAGGGCCGCTGCGTCTGGCCGATGCGGGGAAGCCAGGGCCATGGCTACGATCCGATGTTCCAGCCGGACGGCTTCGACGTAACGCTGGGCGAGATGGACCGCTGGGAGAAGAACCACATCAGCCATCGCGGTAACGCCTTCCGCAAGCTCATCGCGGGCTGCTTCGGCCCCGAGCCGGCGTGACCGAGGATTGGCGGTCGGGCGGCTTCGGGATCTATGTCCATTGGCCGTTCTGCCTGGCGAAATGCCCGTATTGCGACTTCAACAGCCATGTTCGCACCGGCATCGACGAAGCGCGGTGGCGCCGGGCGCTGGTCGGGCAGGTCGCGGCGGTGGCGCGGCAGGTGCCGGGGCGCGTGGTCGACACGATCTTCTTCGGCGGCGGCACGCCGAGCCTGATGCCGCCCGACACCTTGGCGGCGGTGATCGCGGCGGTCAGGGATGCCTGGCCCCTGGCCGGGGACGCGGAGATCACGCTCGAAGCCAATCCCACCTCGGTCGAGGCCGGGCGGTTTCGCGGCTTTCGCGACGCGGGCGTCAATCGCGTCTCCATGGGGATCCAGGCGCTCGATGATGGCGATCTGCGCCGTCTGGGGCGCATGCATAATGTCGCGGAGGCGATCCGGGCCTATGAGATCGCGCGCGGGACCTTCGCGCGCGTGAGCTTCGACCTGATCTACGCGCGGCAGGGGCAGACGCTGGAGCAGTGGCGCACGGAGCTCGGCCGCGCCCTCGCCCTCGCCTTGGATCACCTGTCGCTCTACCAGCTGACGATCGAGGATGGCACGCGCTTCGGCGACATGCAGGCCCGCGGGCGCCTGCGCGGCCTGCCCGACGCGGATCTCGCCGCGGACATGTATGCGGTGACGCAGGAGACCTGCGACGCGGCCGGGATGGGTGGATACGAGATCTCCAATCATGCGCGGCCGGGGGCGGAAAGCCGGCACAATCTGATCTACTGGCGCTACGGCGATTATGCCGGCATCGGCCCCGGTGCGCATGGCCGGCTGACCCTCCGGGGCAGGCGCTGGGCGATCGAATCGCCGCGATCCCCGGATGCCTGGCTGTCGGCGGCGGAAGGCGGTACGGCGGAGATCGCCATCCGTTCCGAAGTCGAGACGCACGATCAGGGCGCGGAGATGCTGATGATGGGTCTGCGGCTCCGCGAGGGAGTGGACCTCGGGCGCTACGCGCGCCTGACGGGGCGGGCGCTTCCGGCGGTGCGGATCGCGGAGCTCTCCGATCTGGGATTGCTGGAATGTGACGGCAGTCGGATATCCGCGACGGATTCCGGCCGGATCGTGCTCAATACTGTGATAAAACAGCTGTTAGATCAATAACTTACACGGAAAGCACCTGACAGAGCCGGTCCAGTTCCTCCAGGGTCCGGTAGCGGATTCGCACCTCGCCGTCCGATGATCCCGGCTTGTGCTCGATGGTGACCTTGAGCCGGAGATTCGCCGTCAGGTCGGATTCGAGCGCCCGCGTGTCGGCGTCCTTCGCCTCCGGCGCCCTGCGCTGCGCGGCCGGCCGCTCGGTTGCGGCCCGGGCGAGGGCTTCGGTCTGGCGGACCGACAGGTCCCGGGCGACCACCTGTTTGGCGAGACCTTCGGGATCCTGGGCGGTGACCAGGGCGCGGGCGTGCCCGGCGCTCAGCTGGCCGCTCCGGACCAGGTCGAGCACCGGCTCGGGCAGGGTCAGGAGCCGGAGCAGGTTGGCGACATGGCTGCGGCTCTTGCCAAGCGCTTCGGCGAGACGCTCCTGGGTATGGCCGAACCGGTCCATCAATTGCCGGTAGCCGAGCGCCTCCTCGACCGCGTTGAGATCGGCGCGCTGGATATTCTCGATGATGGCGAGTTCGAGAACCTCGGTATCGTTGAGATCCCGCACGATCGCGGGCAGGTCGTGGATATTGGCGATCTGGGCCGCGCGCCAGCGCCGCTCGCCGGCGACGATCTGGAACTCCTGCGGGCTTCCCGGATAGGGCCGCAGCAGCAGCGGCTGGATCACGCCGCGCTCGCGGATCGAGGCCGCGAGCTCGTTGAGCTCCTTCTCGTCGAAGCTGCGCCGCGGCTGGTCGGGGTTGGGCCGGATCCGGTCGATCGGAATCGTGCGGGCCGGCGAGGTCGGTGCCGCGGGCCTGTCCTCCGCTGCGACCGGAGGCTCGGCGGGGGGCGAGATATCCGCGAGCAGCGCCGACAAGCCGCGTCCGAGACCCTTCTTCTCCATCCGTGCGCTCTCCATGTCAGACCGTTTCCGCAAGATGCCGCGTCGCGCCGGCCCGTGCCAGGAACTCGGCCGCGAATTTCTGGTAGGCGACGCTGCCGGAGCTGGAGCGATCGTAGATCAGCGCCGGCACGGCGTGGGAGGGCGCCTCGCTCAACCGCACGTTTCGCGGGATCACCGTGTCGTAGACAAGGGTGCCAAGATTGTCGCGAACGTCCGAGGCGACCTGTCCCGAGAGATTGTTGCGCCGGTCGTACATGGTCAGGACGATGCCCTGGATCTTCAGCCGGGCATTCGAGCCGTTCCGGATCGTCTGAACCGTCCGCATGAGCTGAGAGAGGCCCTCGAGGGCGAAGAACTCGCATTGCAGGGGCACGAGCACGGAATTCGCCGCGACCAGGGCATTGACCGTCAGCAGGCTGAGCGATGGCGGACAATCGACGAGAATGAAGTCGAGGTCCCGGAACGGCTGCGGGTTCACCGCCAGTGCATCCTCTATTTTGTGTATGCGCCTAGAATCGCCTACTAAATCTAGATCGGTTGCGCTCAGATCGGGTGTGGCGGGGATCAGTTGCAGGCCCGGAACCAGCGTCGGCGCCAGCTGGATCGCCGCGGAATCGCCGAGCATCAGATCATAGGAGGTGAAGGTCCGGTCCGTCGGGCCCAGACCGAGGCCCGTGGAGGCATTGCCCTGCGGATCGAGGTCGATGAGCAGCACCCGGTATCCCAGGGCCGCGAGGGCCGTCCCGAGATTGATCGCGGTGGTCGTCTTGCCGACCCCGCCCTTCTGGTTGGTGATGGCGACGATCTGAGGTCCAGAATCGGGGTCAGACACGTTCCAGGGCTCCTACTTCCACGATCGCTGCATCCGGGTCGGTTGCGCTGGGGTGCAACTGGCAGTCGAATCGCCAGTTGCGGCGCGCTTCCGTCACCTCCTTATGCACCGTCCGCCCCTTCGGGAACAAGCCGATACCGCATGCCGCGCGATGAATTTGCGCATAGCCCAGGAGCTTGTCGAGCGGGGCAAGGGCTCGCGCGGAGATGACATCGGCCAAGGCGGGCGGCAAGTCTTCGATCCGGCCCGTCTCGATCCTCGCATCCAGTGCGCAGGTGCTGGCGACGGTGCGCAGAAAGGCGCATTTGCGCTCGTCGCTCTCGACAAGCGTCACCCGGAGCGGCGCGCCCGCCATCCGCGCAAGGAGCGCGACGACCAGGCCCGGAAAGCCCGCACCGGACCCGAGATCGAGCCAGTTGCGGGCATCCGGCGGGCACAACCGCCAGAGCTGTGCCGAATCCAGCACATGGCGTCGCCAGGCATCGTCGAGCGACGCTGGCGAGACGAGATTGATCGTTCGGTTCCACTTTTCGAGCAATGCGAGATAAGTCTCGAAATGCTGCATTGTTTCACGTGAAACAGCGTATTCATCTCGCAAGCACGCCGCTGAGCAACCTGGCTCCATCACCCCGCGGCCCGCTCCAGGCCAAGCCGCCGCACCGCAAGCAACAACAGCGTCAGGGCCGCAGGCGTCATGCCTTCGATACGCCCGGCTTGCGCAAGTGTTGCGGGCCGGACCCTCTCAAGCTTTTCCCGCAGCTCGGCCGAAAGGCCCGACATCGTTCCGAAATCGAGATCCTTCGGCAGGTCGACATCTTCGTCCCGGCGAAGCTGTGCGATCTCGGCCGCCTGCCGCTCCAGATAGGGCGCATACCGGCATTCCCTCTCGACCTGTCGCAGTGCGTCCTCCGGGAATTCCGCAAGTAGAGGAAATGCCTCACAAATCTCTTCCAGTCCGAAGCTGGGATAGGAGAGCAGGTCGAGAGCATTCCGGCGAATGCCGTCCATGGTTATCCCAAGACCCATCGCAGAGGCCTCACTCGGCGTCACGACAACCGATCTTCCCGCCGAACGGATTCGCTCGAGCATCGCCTCCTTTGCTTCGAAGGAGGCCCGCCGCTGATCGGAAACACAACCGTAGGCGATCCCCTTGCGAGTCAGGCGCTGATCGGCATTGTCGGCGCGCAGCTGGAGACGGTATTCGGCCCGCGACGTGAACATCCGGTAGGGCTCCGAGACGCCGCGCGTGATCAGGTCGTCGATCATGACCCCGATATAGGCTTCCTCCCGCCCGAACCGGATTTCGTCCAACCCCAGGGCAGTTGCTGCGGCATTGAGCCCCGCAACCAGCCCCTGGCCGGCCGCCTCTTCATAGCCGGTGGTCCCGTTGATCTGTCCGGCGAGGAAGAGACCGGGCAAAGCCTTAACGCCCAGCGACGCCTTGAGGCATCGTGGGTCTACGTAGTCATATTCCACCGCGTAGCCGGGACGAAGTATCCTCGCGTTTTCAAGACCATGTATGCTGCGCACGTATTCAATCTGGACGTCTTCCGGCAGGGACGTCGAAATCCCGTTCGGATAGACCACATCGCAAGAGAGCCCCTCCGGCTCGAGGAAGACCTGATGGGAGTTCCGGTCGCCGAAGCGGTTCACCTTGTCCTCGATCGACGGGCAATAGCGCGGACCCGGGCCGACCAGCTTGCCGCCGAAAAGCGCGGAGCGCGCGAGGTTGCGGTGAATGATGTCGTGCGTGGCTTCGTTCGTCTGCGTGATGCCGCAGGAAACCTGCCGCTGGTTGGGCTTTCGCGTCCGGAAGGACAGGAACTCCGGGTCTGGATCGCCTTCCTGACGCTTCACACGGCTCCAATCGATGCTTCGTCCATCGAGACGTGGCGGCGTGCCGGTCTTGAGTCGCCCGAGCGGGAGGCCGAGGTCTTCGATCGTTTCGGCCAGAGGTATTGCGGCATCGTCACCAAACCGTCCCGCGGGCCGGCTCTCTGGTCCGATATGAATCACGCCCCGCAGGAAGGTTCCCGTCGTCAGGACGATCGACCGTCCCTTGAGATCTCCTCCGTCCCGCAGGCGGATCCCGATGCAGCGCCCGCGGTCCTGAAGAAGGTCCACGACCTCGGATTCCAGAACCTCCAGTCCGCGCGAGTCCCTGAAGAGGGTCTGCATCGCCTCCCGGTAGAGAGCCCGGTCGATCTGCGCCCTCGGGCCCTGGGCCGCTGGCCCCTTGCTGCGGTTCAACAGACGATACTGGATCGCGGCCCGATCGGATGCGATGCCCATGAGGCCATCCAGGGCGTCGATCTCGCGGATGATGTGGCCCTTGCCGATTCCGCCCATGGCAGGATTGCAGGACATCTCTCCGATGCGATCGAAGCGATGGGTGATCATTGCGCAGCGCGCGCCCATGCGCCAGGCGGCATGGACCGCTTCGCAGCCCGCATGGCCGCCGCCCACGACGATCACATCGAAATCCGGGTGTTTCACGTGAAACATTCCCTATTTGCCGAGACAGAAACTCGCAAATATCACGTCGAGCACCGCTTCGACATCGGTTTTTCCGACGAGCACATCCAACGACCGAAGCGTGGATCGAATATGCTCAGCGATCAAGATGTTGTCTCCATGGGTCACATCCACGCAAGCCATAGCAGATTTAGCTCCATCCAGTGCATCCCGGATCGCCTGACGCTGCCGCTCGCGTGTCACCGAAGCCAATGCCGGCACCCGTTCGCCCAGGACTTCCGCCATCCGGAGCACGAGATCCTCGAGACCCTGACCCGACATGCCGGATACCGCGAGCCCTTCCGGTTTGCCCCGGAGATCCGCTTTCGCCAATGCCACGATGTCACCCACGCGACATCCGACTTCCAGCCCCAGGACATCCTCGGCATCATCGACGACGAACACCCGCAAGTCGGCGGCTTCGGCGCGGTGGCGGGCGCGCGCCACCCCGAGGCTCTCGATCGCCTCGGCACCCTCGCGGAGCCCGGCCGTATCGAGCAGGGTCACCGGAAGGCCGCGAATGTCCATCCGGACCTCGATGACGTCGCGGGTGGTGCCCGGGATGCTCGAGGTCAACGCGACCTCGCGCGCGGCCAGGGCGTTGATCAGCGTCGACTTCCCAACATTCGGCCGGCCGATGATCGCCACCTCGAACCCGTCCCGCAGGCGTTCGGCACCCCGGCTCATCGCGAGTTCCGCTTCGAACTCCGCGGCCACCAGGGCAAGGGTGTCCCGGACGAGGGGGGGGAGTTCCTCGGGCACCTCCTCGTCGGCAAAGTCGATGGTCGCCTCGACATGCGCCAGCGCCCGGACGAGCCCGGCGCGCCAGTCTTTGGCCTTGCGGGACAGCCCGCCTTCCATGAGCCGCAGGGCCTGGCGCCGTTGCATCTCCGTTTCGGCTGCAAGAAGATCGGCGAGCCCCTCGACCTGAGCGAGATCCACGCGCCCATTCATCAGGGCACGGCGGGTGAACTCGCCGGGCCCGGCGGGGCGCAAGCCGTCGATCGTGGAGAGGACATCGAGGATCCTGCAGCAGACGGCGACGCTGCCGTGAACCTGCAGCTCCACCACGTCTTCCCCGGTAAAGCTCGCCGGCGCCGGGAAATGCAGCACCAGAGCCCGATCCAGTCCTTCGCCGCTCACCGGATCGCGCAGCCAGCGTAGCGATGCTTGGCGAGGTTCGACGCTTTTGCCCGTCAGGACCCGCAAGGCGCGGCCGCTCGCCGGCCCGCTGATCCGGACGACCGCAATACCGGATCGGCCTTGGACAGTAGATTGAGCGAAAACGGTATCGCTCGAAATCATGAGTTTCTTTACTTAATCTAACTGTTCATAGAATCGAAGAACTCAGAGTTTGTCTTGGTCTGCTTTAGTTTCCCGAGAAGGAACTCGATTGCATCCGTTGTTCCCATCGGATTGAGAATTCTACGAAGAACGAACATCTTGGTAAGATCCGTCTTGTCGACGAGCAGCTCTTCCTTGCGGGTGCCGGATTTCAGGATGTCCACGGCCGGGAAGACGCGCTTGTCGGCGATCTTGCGGTCGAGCACGAGCTCGGAATTGCCGGTGCCCTTGAATTCCTCGAAGATCACCTCGTCCATGCGGCTGCCGGTGTCGATCAGCGCCGTGGCGATGATGGTCAGCGATCCGCCTTCCTCGATGTTGCGCGCCGCGCCGAAGAAGCGCTTCGGCCGCTGAAGGGCGTTGGCGTCGACGCCGCCGGTCAGCACCTTGCCGGAGGACGGCACCACCGTGTTGTAGGCGCGGCCGAGCCGGGTGATCGAATCGAGCAGGATGACCACGTCGCGCTTGTGCTCGACGAGGCGCTTCGCCTTCTCGATGACCATCTCCGCCACCGCCACGTGGCGGGTCGCCGGCTCGTCGAAGGTCGATGCCACCACCTCGCCCTTGACCGAGCGCTGCATGTCCGTGACTTCTTCCGGCCGCTCGTCCACGAGCAGGACGATGAGATAGCATTCCGGGTGGTTCGCCGCGATCGAGGCGGCGATGTTCTGCAGGATCACGGTCTTGCCGGTGCGCGGCGGCGCCACGATCAGCCCGCGCTGGCCCTTGCCGATCGGGGCCACCAGGTCGATTACCCGCGCGGTGCGGTCCTTGATCGTCGGATCCTCGATCTCGAGCTGGATGCGCTCGTCCGGATAGAGCGGGGTGAGGTTGTCGAAATGGACCTTGTGCCGGGCCTTCTCCGGATCCTCGAAATTGATGGTGGATACCTTCACCAGCCCGAAATAGCGCTCGCCCTCCTTGGGCGCGCGAATGACGCCCTCGAGGCTGTCGCCGGTCCGGAGGTTGAACTTCCGGATCTGATTCGGGCTGACATAGATGTCGTCCGGCCCGGCGAGATAATTGGCCTCGGGCGAACGCAGGAAGCCGAAGCCGTCCTGCAGCACCTCGAGCACGCCGTCGCCGGATATCTCGACGCCTTCCTCCGCCATGTCCTTGAGGATGGCGAACATCATGTCGCCCTTGCGCATGGACGAGGCGTTCTCGATTTCGAGCTCCTCGGCCATGGTCAGCAGGTCGGCGGGTGTCTTGGCCTTGAGGTCGGCCAAGGACAATTGCTCAATGTCGTTCGACAAATCCATTTGGATACTCAATCCAGCCTCGAATTCTGATAGGAAAACCGTACTCGCCGGACAGTGATGTCGCCGGCACGGGATATGTTCGTGTCACAGCCGCCCGCGCTTGTCAAACATGTCCTGATTCAGAAGGGACGGACGATCACCATAACGACGACGACGACGAGCGCCAGGGTCGGAAGCTCGTTCATCAGGCGATAGCGCCGCCCGCTTCGCCGGTTCGCCCCGACGGCGAACTCCCGCCGCCGCGCGCCGAGCCAGAAATGGAACCAGGTCAGGAGCAGGACGAAGGCCAGCTTCACATGGAACCAGCCGTCGTGCAGGATGTCCACGACCCCGGGCGTGAGGACCAGGACGGTCCCGAAGAACCAGGTCGCGATCATGGCGGGCGTCATGATCGCCTTCAGGAGCTTGCGCTCCATCGTCGCGAACACCCGGTCCAGATGCTCGTCATCGCCGGCCTCTTCGACGTGATAGACGAATATTCTCGGCAGATAGAAGAGCCCGGCCATCCAGGCGACCATGGAGATCACATGCAGCGATTTCGTCCACGGGTAGAGCGTGAGCAAAAGGTCATGCATCCGGAGGCAATCCCGTCGGGCCCCTTCCGGGCATCCTTTCCAGTCGGTGTGGCGGCATTCCTGAAACCGGATTCCAGATTCACTTGAATCTTGAAGTTTTAGATAGGCGGTCGAATCCGGGGGATCAAATGTTTTCCCGTCGGCCCACGGCGATTATCCACAGCGCCGGTCCGAGGGGAATCGGCTTGGATTCAACGGGATGGTCGGGGATCCTTCAGGTGGCTGCGGGCCTCTGTGAATCAAGTCCCGCCGGGCTCATGGCCGCGCGAAAGGCGGGGGACAGGGCGACCTGCCGGCATGGTTCCGCCCCAGTTGTTCCCGTCTTGAGGCTACTCGCAGGGGAAGTGTTCACAGACTTATCCACAGAAGGTCGAGCCGTGGACCACGCGGCACGGGCTGCGGACGGACAGCCCGATCGCTTCGGCGCGGCTTGGCCGAAGGCGATTGGGAGCTTCATTCGGGTGGTGCGGGGGCCGGTCAGGCCCGTCCGTGGCAGTGCTTGAATTTCTTGCCCGATCCGCAGGGGCACGGGTCGTTCCGGCCCAGGCGGCTCCAGGTCTCCGGATCGTCGGGGTCGACCCCATCGGCCGCTGCGGCGCCGGCATGGGCCAGCGCGGGCGCGCGTCGCGTCGCGCCCGCATCGCTGCCGGGAGCGGAGGTTTGCGGCGCCTGGGCCTGCGCGCGCGCCTGGATCTGGGCGAGCATCGCCTGCTGTTCCTCGGGCGTCATGACCTGGACATGGGCGAGCATGCGCGTCACCTCCGAGCGCAGCTTGTTGAGCAGCGTCTCGAAGAGCTGGAAGGCCTCGGACTTGTATTCGTTGAGCGGATCGCGCTGGGCGTAGCCGCGGAAGCCGACGACGCTGCGCAGGTGATCGAGCGTCACCAGATGCTCGCGCCAGTTCTGGTCGATGGTCTGGAGCAGCACCTGCTTCTCGATCGAGCGCATGGTCTCGGAGCCGTAGCGCGCGGCCTTCGAGGCCATCTGCTTGTCGACTTCGGCGGTCAGGCGTTCGCGGATCGTCTCGTCGTCGACGCCTTCCTCCTCGGCCCAGGCCGCGACGGGAAAGTCCATGCCGAAGATGCGGCGCAGTTCCGCGTCGAGACCTTCGATGTTCCACTGGTCGGCATAGGCGCGGGCCGGGATGTATTCGGAGACGAGATCCTCCACCACCTGGTGGCGCATGTCGCGGGTGACGTCGGAGAGGTCCTGCGCCTCCATGATCTCCCGGCGCTGCAGGAAGATCGCCTTGCGCTGGTCGTTCATCACGTCGTCGAACTTCAGGAGGTTCTTGCGGATGTCGAAGTTGCGCGCCTCGACCTTGCCCTGGGCCTTTTCGAGCGCCTTGTTGACCCAGGGATGCACGATCGCCTCGCCTTCCTTCATGCCGAGCTTGCCGAGCATGGAATCGAGGCGTTCGGAGCCGAAGATCCGCATCAGGTCGTCTTCGAGGCTGAGGTAGAAGTTGGTCTGGCCCGGGTCGCCCTGCCGGCCCGAGCGGCCGCGGAGTTGGTTGTCGATGCGGCGGCTCTCGTGGCGCTCGGTGGCGAGCACGTAGAGGCCTCCGGCGGCGATGGCGCGCGCCTTGGCCTCGGCGATCTCCGCCTCGACCTTCTCGCGGATGGCGACCGGATCGACCTCCTCCCCGCCCGACTCGGCGGCCTCGAGCTCCTCGACCACCCGCATTTCGACATTGCCGCCGAGCTGGATGTCGGTGCCGCGGCCGGCCATGTTCGTGGCGATGGTCACCGCGCCCGGCACGCCGGCCTCGGCGATGATCTTCGCCTCCTGCTCGTGATAGCGGGCGTTCAGCACGTTGTGCGGAACCTTGGCCTTCTTGAGCATTTCCGAGAGCGCCTCGGATTTCTCGATCGAGGTGGTGCCGACGAGGATCGGCTGGCCGGCCTCGTGGGCGCGGGCGATCTCCCCGACGATGGCGGCGTATTTCTCCCGCGCGGTGCGAAAGACCTGGTCGTCCTCGTCCTTGCGGATCACCGGCATGTTGGTGGGCACCTCGACCACGCCGAGACCGTAGATCTCGGCGAACTCGTCGGCCTCGGTGGCGGCCGTGCCGGTCATGCCGGAGAGCTTCTCGTAGAGGCGGAAGTAGTTCTGGAAGGTGACGCTCGCGAGGGTCACGTTCTCGGGGCGGATGCCGACGCCCTCCTTGGCCTCGATCGCCTGGTGCAGCCCCTCCGAGAGCCTGCGACCCGACATCATGCGGCCGGTGAACTCGTCGATGAGCACGATTTCCCCGTTGCGCACGATATAATCCTTGTCGCGCTTGAAGAGAACGTGGGCGCGCAGGGCCTGGTTGACGTGGTGCACGATATTGGTGCTCTCGGGATCGTAGAGCGTCGCCCCCTCCGGCAGGTGGCCCATCTCTCCGAGGCGGGTCTCGACGAATTCGTTGCCCTCCTCGGTGAAGGTCGCCGAGCGCTGCTTCTCGTCGAGGTCGTAATGCTCGGGCGTGAGCTCCGGGATCAGCTTGTCGATGGCGATATAGAGCTCGGAGCGGTCCTGGCTCGGGCCGGAGATGATCAGCGGGGTGCGCGCCTCGTCGATCAGGATCGAATCCACCTCGTCGACGATGGCGAAATAGTGATCGCGCTGGAGCACCTGGGCGAGGTCGGGCTTCATGTTGTCGCGGAGATAGTCGAAGCCGAGCTCGTTGTTGGTGGCATAGGTCACGTCGGCGTCATAGGCGAGCTTCTTGTCCGGCTCGGACATGCCCGGCACGACGACCCCGACCTTCAGGCCGAGCGCGTGATAGACCATGCCCATCCAGTCGGCGTCGCGGCGGGCGAGATAGTCGTTGACGGTGACCACATGCACCCCGCGCCCGGTCAGCGCGTTGAGATAGACCGGCAGCGTCGCCATGAGGGTCTTGCCCTCGCCGGTCTTCATCTCGGAGATGTTGCCTTCGTGGAGGAAGATGCCGCCCATGAGCTGCACGTCGAAGGGACGCAGCCCCAGCGTGCGCCGGGCCGCCTCGCGGGCATTGGCGAAGGCCTCGGGAAGCAGGTCGTCGAGGGTTTCGCCCTGGCCGAGCCGATCGCGGAACTCCTGGGTCTTGTCGCGGATCCCGGCGTCGCTCAGCGCGCGGAAATCGGGCTCGAGCGCGTTGATCCTATCGACCAGAGGTCGCGTCGACTTGATCTTGCGGTCGTTCGGCGTTCCGAAGACCTTCCTGGCGATCGAGCCCAGTCCCAGCATGACGTGTCGTCCTCAAATCCCGTTGAGCCGGCGTCGAACCAAGCCGCCGCTCCGTCTCCGGCCCACCGATTTGTCATGACGGGGGCGCTTGTTCACCGGCGCCGATCGGTCTAAGTCTGCGCGAGGCGCGATCTGCCTTCCTTCAACCGGCATGGGATGTAAGCGGCGCGGCCGCGCCTGTCAACGGCGCCGCGGATATGCGGTGCCACGGGAGATTTGCAGCGCAGGCCGAGACGCGCCGCGCGAACTGGAGTAGCCGATGCACAGACTTCTGAGCGCCGGGGCCCTGTCGGCCCTGGTCCTAGCCAGCCCCGCCCTCGCCGAGGACCCGGCCTATGATGCCTCGACCGTGCTCGCGACCGTGGACGGCACCGAGATCACGCTCGGCCATCTGATCGTGATGCGGGAACGCCTCCCCCAGCAGTACCAGCAGATTCCCGACGAAACGCTGTTTCCGGGCATGCTCGAACAGATCATCGACCAGACCCTGCTCGCCAAGCTGAAGTCGCCCGATCCGGCGGCAGATCCCGCGGAGGTCAAGCTCTATCTGGAGAACGAGCGGCGCGGCACGCTGGCGGCGCTCGAGGTCCAGGAGGAGATGGCCGCCGAAGCGCTGGACGAGGCGGCGGTGCAGGCGGCCTATGATGCCGGCGTCACCGATTTCGTGCCGCAGCCGGAATTCAGCGCCGCCCATATCCTCGTGGCGACCGAGGAGGAGGCGAAGGGCCTGAAGGATCAGATCGATGGTGGCGCCGATTTCGCCGAGCTCGCCAAGGCCAATTCGACCGATCCGGGCTCGGGCGCCAATGGTGGCGAGCTCGGCTGGTTCACGAGCGGCCAGATGGTTCCCGAATTCGATTCCGCCGTCGCCGCGATGGCCGTGGGCGACGTGTCGGATCCGGTGCAGTCGCAATTCGGCTGGCATGTCATCAAGCTCAACGACAAGCGCGACACGAGCCCGCCGCCGCTCGAGGACGTGCGCGGCGAGATCGAGACCCAGCTCCGCCAGGAGGCCCTGCAGGCGCGCATCGCCGAATTGCGGAGCGGCGCGGCGATCGAGATGAGCGAAACCGTGGTGCCGCCCGCCGCGATCCGCGAGACCGATCTCCTGAGCGAGTGAAGACCGAGACCGGGGCGCGGAGGGCAGAATGGGGGATCCCGATCAAGCGGCGCCGGCGGCGCCGGCCAGAAAGGCGGCGAAACCGGTGTCGCCCCTCGCGCCTCCGGCCGGCTTCCCGGAGCTTCCGGTCATCGACGGCGTGCGTTTCGCGGCCGCGGAGGCCGGGGTGCGCTATCCCGGCCGCCTCGACGTGATGCTGGCGGAGATCGCGGCGGGATCGGCCCTCGCGGGGGTCTTCACACGGTCTTCGACCCGGTCGATGCCGGTGCTCTGGTGCCAGGACGTGCTGGCGGGGCTTCGCGCCGCGCCGGCGGGCGACAGCGGCTTCGCCATCCTGGTGAATTCCGGCAATTCGAACGCCTTCACCGGCGGCGCCGGGCGGGAGGCGGTGGCTGCGACCGTCGCGGCGACGGCGGATACGCTCGGCATCGCCCGGGACCACGTCTTCGTCGCCTCCACCGGCGTGATCGGCGAGCGACTCCCCTACGACCGGATCGTCGCCAAGCTCTCGGAGCTGCGGCGCGATCTCGATCCGCGCGGCGCGGCGCGGGCGGCGCGGGCGATCATGACGACCGACACCTATGCGAAGGGTGCGGCCGCGCGGGCCGATCTGGGCGGCGTCCCGGTCTCGATCGCCGGTTTCGCGAAGGGCTCGGGCATGATCGCGCCGGACATGGCGACGATGCTGGTCTTTCTCTTCACCGATGCCGCCGTGGCGCCGGATCTGCTGCAGGACATGGTGTCGCGCATCGGCGCACGCACCTTCAACTGCATTACCGTGGACGGCGACACCTCGACCTCCGACACGCTGCTGATGGCGGCGACGGGCCGCGCGGCGATGCCGCCGCTACTCGACGGCGACGATTCGAGGGCTGCCGCCTTCGAGACGGCGCTCGAGAGCGTGATGCTCGATCTCGCGCAGCAGGTGGTGCGCGATGGCGAGGGCGCGAGCAAGTTCGTGGAGATTCGGGTCGAGGGGGCCCTGACCGATGGCGATGCGCGCAAGGTCGCGCTCTCGATCGCGAATTCGCCGCTGGTCAAGACGGCGATCGCCGGAGAGGATCCCAATTGGGGCCGGATCGTGATGGCCGTCGGCAAGTCCGGCGCATCGGCGGACCGCGACCGGCTGTCGATCCGCTTCGGCGACATCCTCGTGGCGGAGAACGGCTGGGTCTCGCCCGGCTATTCCGAGGCGGCCGGCGCCGCCTATATGAAGCGCAGCGAGCTCACCGTCGGCGTCGATCTGGGACTGGGGGCCGGCAGGGCCGTGGTCTGGACCTGCGACCTCACGCATGGATATATAGCGATCAACGCGGATTATCGCTCTTGAAGCTCGTCCTCGTCGCGGCGGTCGCGCTGATCGATCGCGACTCGCGGGTGCTGATCGCCCAGCGGCCAGAGGGCAAGGCCATGGCCGGGCTCTGGGAGTTCCCCGGCGGCAAGATCGAACCCGGCGAAACGCCCGAGGCCGCGTTGATTCGCGAATTGCGCGAGGAGCTCGGCATCGATACCTGGCGGAGCTGCCTGGCGCCGCTCAGTTTCGCCAGCCACTCCTATGACGATTTTCATCTGCTGATGCCGCTCTTCGCCTGCCGGAAATGGCAGGGCACGCCGCAGGCCCACGAGCATTCCGCGCTTCGCTGGGTGCGTCCCCGAGATCTTGCGGCATGGCCGATGCCGCCGGCCGACCTGCCCCTGCTCGCGGTGTTGCGGGATTGGCTCTGAAGACATGAAAACCCGATCTAAATCGATTCAAACGTGACAGGGGCAGGACGGCTCTGTAGGCTGGGAAGAAACGATCCGGGGATGTGGGACGATGTACCGAACGATCCAGCTGTCCAGTTGCGTTTCCGTGCAGGGTGAACTGGTCGAGACCCTCGGGAACGGCGAGATCCTGGTCAAGGACGGGAAGACGATCTATCGGGGCAGGCCCGTGGAATTCCGCGATCCGGTGGTGCCGCGATCCATCGGACCTGATCGCAAGGCGACAACCGAACGGCCGCGTCACTTCTGACGCTTCGTCCGGGGTTCAGATCCAGCCGCCGAGTTCGCGTCGCACGATATCCGACATCATGGCGACATGCGCGGGGTCGGCGTTGAGGCACGGGATATAGGTGAAGGTTTCCCCGCCGGCTGCACGAAAGGCATGCTGGATCTCCTCGCGGATCTCTTCGAGCGTTTCCACGCAATCCGAGGAGAACGCGGGCGCCATGATCGCGATGTTGCGCTTGCCGGCCTTGGCGAGCCGGGCGACCTCCTCCACGGTATAGGGCTTGAGCCATTCCTCGGGGCCGAATTTCGACTGGAAGCTGATGACGACCTCCTCCGGGGAGAACCCCAGCCGCTCGCGCAGCAGCCGCGTCGTCGTCTGGCATTGGCAGTGGTAGGGGTCGCCTTCCGTGAGGTAGCGCTGCGGCAGGCCGTGATAGCTCGTCACCAGCAGGTCGGGTCTTCGGGAGAGCCCGGCATAGGCCCGCTCGACGGAGCCGGCGAGCGCGTCGATATAGGCCGTCTCGTCGAAATAGGCCGGCACCGTGCGGATCGACGGCTGCCAGTTCATCGTCATCAGCGCTCGGAAGGCCTGATCGTTCGCCGTGGCGGTGGTGGGGGCGGAATATTGCGGATAGAGCGGAAAGAACAGGATGCGCTCGCAGCCCCGTTCCTTGAGGCCGCGGATCACCGAGAACGTCGAGGGGTTGCCGTAGCGCATGGCGAAATCGACCAGCACGCGGTCGCCGTAGAGCGGCTCCAGGGCG
The DNA here is from genome assembly GCA_937872465.1 of uncultured Paracoccaceae bacterium. GTDB lineage: Bacteria > Pseudomonadota > Alphaproteobacteria > Rhodobacterales > Rhodobacteraceae > Amaricoccus. Next base: position 48,317 of record CALMSR010000014.1, on the reverse strand, counting down.
CTCGCCAGGGCCGCGGCCTGGGCGCGGGTGGTGGTGAGCAGCGGGCTCTCGTCGGCCTCGTTGTTCCAGATCCCGCGATAGGCCTTGCCGGAGCGGAACGGGCGGCGCGTGAGGATCACCAGCTGCAGGAGCGGCTGCCAGAACCAGGGGGAATAGTCGATGACGCGGCGGTCGGAGAGGAATTCGCTGAGATAGCGCCGCATCGAGCGGTAATCCGTCCCGTCCGGCGTTCCGAGATTGGCCAGGATGACGCCGATCCGCGCTCGCGGGATCGGCGGATGATCCGGGGGCGCAAAGGCGAGCCGGCCCTCGCCGGGCGCATCGACTGACGGATCGTTCGGCTTCATCTGCGCGTCATACATGGGGCCGCCGGATCGGACAATGTTGGCCGGACGCCTCCCATCTAGGCCCGGGGCGACCGGAATCAAACCCCCTCGGACCCGGGCTTCTCGCCGGCGCTCCGCTCGGGAACGCCGAGGGCGTCGGCCAGCCGGGCCCTGGCCGACCCCGGGCGCAGGGGTTTCGGCTGATCGGCGGACGGTGCCCAGCCGGTCAGGAAGATGATCTCGAATGTCGCGGGAATGCGTCCGTCCGGCCGCGCCAACCGCACGGCGTAATGCGCCGCCGCACGCGTGAAGATGGCACGCCGGGTCGGGCGGCGCAGGCGCTCGTGCATGGCGTTCGTCTCGCCCATGGCGCGCAGATCGCGCATGAGATCGAAGGGATTCGCATAGAGCACGTCGAAGCGCAGGCTGTCGGCGACCGGCAGCGCGAAGCCGGCGCGCTGCAGCAGGGCGCCGAGGTCGCGGATCCCGGCCATCGGCGCGATGCGCGGACTGAGCCCGCCCGACACCTCCGTTTCGGCAGCGGCGAGGGATTCGCGCAGCTCGGCCAGCGTGGCGCCGCCGAAAAGGGCCGCGAGGAAGAGGCCGTCGGGCCTGAGCGCCCGGCGCGCCTGCACCATTTGCCCGACCGGATCGTTGGCCCAATGCAGCCCGAGGTGATGCACGATCAGGTCGTGCCGCGCCGGCGCCAGATCGAGGATGTCGCGATCGGCGCAGAGATGCGGAGGGCCGTCGAGCGCCGCTGCAAGCAGGTGCTGCCAGAGATCGCCGCGTGGGCCGATCAGGGCCGGCGCAAGATACGATCTGTTAATCTCTTTCAGCCTCTCTGAGATCTCGGCGGCGGCGGCCTCGTGCAGGAAATCGGCATTGCCGAGCCGGTCGGCGCGCTGGCGTCGCCGGGCGAGGATTTCGGGATCGAAGAGGCGGGTCGGATCATGCATGTCATATCCTCCCTGAAGACCGGCATAGGGCGCCTGCCGCTCGGCGCCTCGCTGGCGGCGATCCGGACCGGGATCGTCGACACCATCTACCCGCCGCGGTGCCTCGCCTGCCCGGAATACACCGATACCGCGCATGGCCTCTGCCCCGCATGCTGGCGGGACACGGTCTTTGTCTCCGGCACGGCCTGTGTCAAGTGCGGCGTCCCGCTGATGGGAGAGGCGACGGCCGAGGATCTCTGCGAGCGCTGCCAGCGGCATCCCCCGGCCTGGGATTTCGGCGCGGCCGCGCTGATCTATCAGGGTGCGGGGCGGCGCATGGTGCTGCAGTTCAAGCATGGCGACCGGCTCGACATGGTGCGGCCGCTCGCCGCCTGGATGGCCTCGGCCGGTGCCCTTCAGATCGCCGCCGCCGATCTCGTCGTGCCGGTGCCGCTGCATTGGCGGCGGCTCCTGCGGCGGCGCTACAACCAGTCGGCCGAGCTTGCCCGCCGGCTGTCGCAGCTCTCTGGCAAGCCGGCCGCGGTCGATCTGCTCGAGCGGCGGCGGCTGACGATCCCGCAGGAAGGCATGGACCGGGCGGCGCGCGCGGCGAACCAGGCGGGCGCCTTCGCGGTCGCTGCGCGCCGCGCGGCCGAGGTGAAGGGCCGCAACATCCTGCTCATCGACGATGTGCTGACCTCCGGGGCGACGCTCTCGACCTGCGCCGAGACGCTGCGTGGCGCCGGCGCCACGCGGGTAGATATTCTGGTTCTAGCACGTGTTGCCTTCGCCGACTCGCTTCCCATATAGCGTGGCGAAACGCCCCGGAATGATCCCATGAAAGATGTGACGATCTACACGACGCCGTTCTGCGGCTATTGTTTCGCGGCAAAACGCCTGCTGTCGGGAAAGCGTGTCGCATTCACCGAGATCGATGTATCGGTGGATCCGCCGCGGCGCAGCGAGATGGTCCAGCGGTCGAACGGCGGGCGGACGGTGCCGCAGATCTTCGTCGGCGACCTGCATATCGGGGGATATGACGAGATGAGCGCGCTCGACCGCTCCGGCAAGCTCGACCCGATTCTGGCCGGCTGAGCCGATGCGGGCGGCGCTGGTCCAGCTCTGCTCCGGGGACGATCCCGCCGCGAACCTGCCCGAGACCGAGGCGTTGATCCGCGATGCCGCGCGGCAGGGCGCGGATCTGATCCTGACGCCGGAATGCACCAATATCGTCTCGGCCGACCGGGCGCAGCAGCGGGCGGTCCTGGCGGAGGAGGCCGAGGACGCGACGCTGGCGCGGCTGCGGTCGGTCGCGGGCGCGCTGGGCTGCTGGCTGGTGATCGGGAGCCTATTACTGAAGGCGGGCGACGGGGATCCGCGCTTCGTCAACCGCAGCTTCGTGATAGCGCCCGACGGCACGATCCGCGCGCGCTACGACAAGATCCATCTCTTCGACGTGACCCTGGCCGATGGCGAGAGCTACCGCGAATCGGCCGCCATCCGGCCCGGCGACCGTGCGGTGACCGTGGCGGCGGCCGGATGGCGGCTCGGGCTCAGCATCTGCTACGATCTGCGTTTCCCGCAGCTCTATCGCGATCTCGCGCGCGCCGGGGCGAGGATCCTGACGGTTCCCTCCGCCTTCACGGTGCCGACCGGCGCGGCGCATTGGGAGGTGCTCCTGCGGGCGCGCGCGGTCGAGACCGGCTGCTTCGTGCTCGCGCCGGCGCAGACCGGCCTGCACGCGACCCGGGCGGGGCGGGCGCGCCGGACCTACGGGCACAGCCTCGCCGTCGCTCCCTCGGGCGAGGTCCTGGCGGATGCCGGGGAAGCCATCGGGATCACGCTCGTGGAGATCGGCGGCGGCGAAGCCATGCCACCAATGCGCGATCGCTCTCGAATTTCCGGCACCAGCCGCTAGATTGGGTCCCGGCGGGCGCATCCGCGCCGCGCGGCATCCTGGACGGGGGAGAGAGCGATGAAACGGATCGGGTCGGCAGTCTGGAACGGCGGGATCAAGACGGGGGACGGCAAGGTCTCGACCGAATCGGGGGTCCTGGACGGGGTGCCCTACAGCTTCGCCAAGCGGTTCGGCGAGGTGAAGGGGTCCAATCCCGAGGAGCTGATCGGCGCCGCCCATGCCGCATGCTTCTCCATGGCGCTCTCGGGCGTGCTCGACGCGCAGGAGATGACGGCCGAGGAGATCGCGACCTCGGCGGCGGTCACCGTCGTGCCGGTCGAGGGCGGATTCGCGATCACCGAGGTTCACCTGACCGTCAAGGCGCGGATCCCCGGCGGGGACGCCGCGAAGTTCCAGGCGGCGGCGGAGCAGGCCAAGGCCGGCTGCCCGGTCTCCAAGGTTCTCAATGCCAAGATCACGATGGAGGCGAGCCTCGTCGCCTGAGATTGCGTGTGGGCTCCCTGCCGCCGAACTGGCCGGTCTGGACGCTCGCAAGCCGGATGTGCGCGCGCGCACGTCCGGCTAAACTATTGAAATAACACAACACTGCCTCTCACTTTTACCGGAACGCAACCATTGCCGACGGCCCGGAGCGCAATCGCTCGGCCCGGCGCGCGGCTAAAGCAGGCCCAGCGACCGGAAGGAGGCGTCGGTTTCCTTGCCGACGATGACATGGTCGTGGATGACCACGCCGATCGCCTCGCAGGCGAGGCCGATCTGCTCGGTCATCTCGATGTCGGCCCGGCTCGGGGTCGGATCGCCCGAGGGGTGGTTGTGCACCAGGATGATCGCGGTGGCGTTCAGCTCCAGAGCGCGCTTGGCGACCTCGCGCGGGTAGACCGGCACGTGGTTGACCGTGCCGCGCGCCTGCTCCTCGTCGGCGATCAGCACGTTCTTCTGGTCGAGGAACAGGATGCGGAACTGTTCGGTCTCGCGATAGGCCATGACCGTCTTGCAATAGCGCATCAGCTCGTCCCAGGAGCTGATGACCGAGCGCTGGATGACGCGGGCGCGGGCCATGCGATGCGCGATCGCCTCGAGCAGGCGCAGCTGGAAATAGAGCTTCGGGGTCGCGCCGGGCACCTGCATCAGCCGGTGCTCGGAGGCGGCGATGACGCCGTTGAGATCGCCGAAGGTCGCGAGCAGCGTCTTGGCCAGGGGCTTCACGTCGATGCGGGGGATGGCGTTGAAGAGCACGAGCTCCAGGAGCTCGTATTCCGGCATCGCCGCGTGCCCGCCGGTGAGAAACCGCTGGCGCAGCCGTTCGCGGTGGCCCCAGTAATGCGGGCGGCCCGGCTCGGGGGAGTCGGGGGCGGGGGCGGCCGGGGCGCGCAGGACCGGCATGAACCCGGCGGGCGGCAGGCGGCGGTCGAGCTCGTCGAGACCGCGCAACGCCTCCTCCGAGAAGCCCGTGTGTTCCCTGCCTCGAGTCAAATCCGCCTCCGCCGCGGCCCCGGGCGAGACTGATCCGCCGGGGTTAACGAAGGGTTGCCAAGGCTGCGCGATCGACGTGGTGGCCCACGGTCGAATCCCTCGCCGGTGAAATGGCCGCGCCCCGCGCGGCCCGATCGCCACGGGTCGATCGGGCTGGGGACCTTTGGACCGCGTGGGATGCAAGTCGACCGCGAAGGCAGAAGGAGTTGCTGAGGCGGCACCGCCTCGTTGTTGCCGGTGCGAGATGCCTCTGGTCCGATCGGTTCGACCGAGTGCGGCTTCAGTCCGCAGCACCCTCGAGCACCAGCACGTCGCCGGTGGCGAAGGCGAGATCGACGGTTTCGCCCGGCTTCGGCGGGCGCATGGCGGCGGTGTTGAAGATGTCGACCGCGAGGTTCTGCCCGTCGAGCGCGACCCGGATCCGCACGACGGAGCCGAGGAAGCTCACCGAATCGACCCGGCCGCGCAGCCTGCCGCCCGGATCCGGGCCGCTTCCGAGAAGGATGGCCTGGGGACGGAGCGAGATGGGGATCGTCTCGCCGGCCTCTCCCCGCACCGCACGGGCGAGGCGGATCTCCTGGCCGTCGACGGTGACGAGGCCGGTGGCGGGATCGAGCAGCCGGGCGTCGAGCACGTTGAGCGTGCCGACGAAGGAGGCGACGAAGCGCGTCGCGGGCCGGTTGTAGATCTCGAACGGGTCCCCGATCTGCTCGGCGATGCCGTCGCGCATGACCACGATGCGGTCAGACATCGCCAGCGCCTCCTCCTGGTCGTGGGTGACGTAGATCGTGGTGATGCCGAGCTTGCGCTGGATGGCGCGGATCTCCTCGCGCAGCGAGACGCGGATCTTGGCGTCGAGCGCCGAGAGCGGCTCGTCGAGCAGGAGCACCTTGGGCTGGACCGCCAGCGCGCGGGCCAGTGCGACGCGCTGCTGCTGGCCGCCGGAGAGCTGGAAGGGGAAGCGTGCGCCGAGCTCGGGAAGCTTGATGATCGCCAGCATCTCGGCGACCCGCGCCGCGATCCGCGGCCGGGGCATGCCCGCGACCTTGAGCCCGAAGGCCACGTTCTGCGCCACGGTCATGTTGGGAAAGAGCGCATAGGCCTGGAAGACCATGCCGATGTCGCGCTGGCTGGGCTTGAGGTTCACCACGTCGCGGCCGTCGATGCGGATCACGCCTTCCGACGGCGTCTCGAAGCCCGCCACCATGCGCAGGGTGGTGGTCTTGCCGCAGCCGGAGGGGCCGAGGAAGGAGACGAACTCGCCCTCGCCGACGTCGAGGTTGAAGTCGCGCACCACGTGGTTGGGTCCGTAGAACTTCTGCAAGCCGGAGATCTCGAGGAAGGCCATCTAGCGGGGAACCGTCTTGAACTTCTGGAAGCGGGTGACGAGCTGGATCAGCCCCATGCAGGCCCAGGTGATGGCGAAGGCGATCACCGCCAGCGCCGCCGGCTCGTAGGCGCGGTTCGCGCCGATGAGCTGGAGGTAGGGCCCGAAGGCGGGGCGGTTCAGCAGGGCCGCGAGCACGAACTCGCCGATGACGATGGCGAAGGTCAGGAAGGCCCCCGAAAGCACCGCCACCAGCACATTGGGCAGGATCACCCGCGCCATGATGGTGATCCAGCCGGCGCCGAGGCTCTCGGCGGCCTCGGTCAGGGTGGCGACGTCGATCGCGCGGAGCCCGGTGTCGACGGCGCGGTACATGTAGGGAAGCGACAGCGTCGCATAGCCGAACATCAGGAGCACATTGGTGCCCATCGCCGTGCCGGTGAGCGGCAGGATCGAGGAGGTGTTGTAGAGCCGGATGTAGCCGAAGACGATGACGATGGGCGGGATCACCAGCGGCAGCAGGGTGATGAACTCGACCACCGGCCGCCAGCGCGGCAGCCGCAGCCGCACCCAATAGGCGGTGGGCACGACGATGATCACCCCGACCAGGATGGTCAGGCAGGCGAGGATGACCGAATAGCTGAAGGTCGCGCGGAACTGCGGGTCGGCGAGCACCACCCGGTAGGCGTCGAAGCTGTATTCGCCGCGGCGCATGCGGAGCGAGAATTCCAGCGTGCCGATCAGCGGCAGGAAGAAATAGATCAGCCCGAAGGCGAGCGCGAGCCAGGCCCAGATCCGCGGCGGCTTCACTTGATCCACCGTTCTGCGCGGGTGCGCAGCCAGATGTAGATCGCATTGGCGATGCCGGTGACCACGATCATGCCGAAGGCCAGCGCATAGCCCAGATGCGGGTCCTGGAGCACGTCGCCGCGGATCTGGGCGAAGAGCAGGATGGGCACGATGCCGAGCGAGGATCCCGTCAGCGCATAGGCGGTGGCGACCGCGCCGAAGGCATTGGCGAAGAGCAGCGCCAGCGTGCCCAAGAGCGTCGGCCAGAGGATCGGCAGCGCCACCATGCGCCAGTATTGCGCCCGGCTCGCGCCGAGGATCTCGGCGGCCTCGCGCCATTCCCGGCGCAGCCCGTCGAGGGCCGGGGTGACGATCAGGATCATCAGCGGGATCTGGAAGAAGAGATAGGTGAGCGTGAGGCCGAAGAAGCTCAGCAGGTTGAAGCCCATGGCATAGATGTTGATGCCGGCCCAGTCGCGCAGCAGCACGGTGACGAGCCCGAGCCGCCCGAGCGTGGCGAGGAAGGCGAAGGCGAGCGGCACGCCCGCGAAGTTCGAGGCGACGCCGGAGAAGGTGAGCATCGGTCCGCGCAGCCAGCCCGGCAGGCCGCCGTGGATCATCGCCGCGGCGATGGCGAAGCCGATGGCGCAGCCGAGGAAGGCGGAGGCGAAGCTGATCCGGATCGAGATCCAGAAGGCCGCGAGGATCGACGGCTGGAAGAGATTGACGATATTGGCGAGGGTGAAGTCCCCGGCCGCGTTGCGGAAGCTGCCGACCACGATGAACATGGTCGGCACGATCAGGAACAGCGCCGCGAAGGCCGCGAAGGGCAGGAGTCCGAGCCAGGCCCAGGAGCGCGGGGCCGGGATGGTCGATGTCCGGTGGCGCGGCATGGCGGCGGAAGCCCCGGGCCCCCCGCGGGGAGCCCGGGCGGGTCCGGCTATTGCACGTTGGCGCCGACGACGCTGTCCCAGCCGCCGGTGATGACCTCCTTCATCGCCGATTGCTCTTCCAGCGTCGGGAAGACGGCGCGCTCGTAGGCGGCGGCCGGCGGCAGCCGGTCGAGCAGGTCCTGCGGGACCTTGCCTTCGGCCGCGAGGCTGTTGAAGCGGATCGGATGGCAATAGCCCGCGAGCCAGCCGAGCTGGCCCTCGTCGGAATAGAGATATTCCATCCAGAGCTTCGCGGCGTTGGGATGCGGCGCGAAGGCGGAGATCGCCTGGACGTAGACGCCGGCGACCACGCCGTTGCCGGGCACCACCACTTCCATCGGCGGATTGCCGTTCAGGGTGTCGCGGCCGGCGAGGGCGGTGTAGTCCCACCAGATCACGATGGGCGTGGCGCCCTGGGCCAGCGTGCCGGTCTTGCCGATCACGGGCACGAAATTGCCGGCCTTGTTGAGCTCGGCGAAGAACTCCAGCCCCTTCTTGCCGGCGTCGCCGCCCGGCTCGCCGCTCGCTGCGAGGCCGGCGGCATAGACGCTGATGATCGCCTGGTTCGAGGCCCGCGGATCGCCGGCGAGCGCCACGGAATTGGCGTATTCGGGCTTGAGCAGATCCTCCCAGTTGCCGGGCACGTTCTCGACGATGTCCTTGTTCACCGCGAAGCTCAGCACGCCGTAATAATCGCCGTACCAATAGCCCTCGGGATCCTTGACGTTGTCGGGGATCGAATCCCAGGTCGAGACCTTGTAGGGCTGGATCAGCCCCTCTTCCTTGGCGGCGGGGCCGAAGGAGAAGCCGACGTCGATCACGTCGGGCGCCTGCGGGCCGGTATTGTCCTTGTTGGCGCGGATCGCCTCCAGCTCGTCGGCGCTGCCGGCGTCGGGATTGAGCTCGTTGACCTCGATCCCGTATTTGTCCTTGAAGCCCTGGATCACGCCGCCGTAGCCGCACCATTCATGCGGCAGGGCGATGGTCGTCAGCATGCCTTCTTCCTTGGCCGCGGCGATGAGCGCGTCCATGTCCTGCCCTGCCGCCGGCAGGGCCGCGGCCGACATCGCCAATGCGGCGAGGATCGTCGTCGGTTTCGGTGTCATTGTCGTTTTCCCCGTTGGTTCTCTGCGTCCGTTCTGTCGCGGCCGGCCCCGCGGCCCGCGCCTCGGCGCTTCAAATCTTAAAGGCTCTTTTCCGCGTTCCGGCAACAAGAGATCGGTGCCGGGCCGGAACGGGGGGCGGTCGGGGCGTCGCCGCTCACGCCACCTGGCCGGCCAGATCCGCGAGGGTCTCGTGCACCCGGTCCGGCCCGATCGTCGCCCGGCGCACCAGATTGTCGAAGAGCCGGGTGAGCGCCGCGACCTGCTCGGCGGAGGTCACCACGAGATAGGCTTCGCCGAGATAGAGCGCCGCGCGGATCCGCCCGAAGATCGTGAAGGGCGCGGCGAAGGTCTCGCGCCCGTCGTAGAGATGCAGCCGCAGCGTCGGATAGGCCTCGGCGCAGGTCGCGGCCATATGGGCGAGCTGCCGGCGGCGCCGGCCGGCATCGGTCCCGCGCCAGAGCCCGGTGCCGCCCGACAGATCCTGCAGCGTCTGCACCGGCATGGCGATCTCCACGTCCATGTCGCCGAGACGGAAGCCGCCGAGCACGTTCTCCGCCTTGCCGGCGCGGGGATTGCCGGCCGGCTGCGCCGGTTCCGGCCCGAGGCTGAGCATGTCCGGCAGGCGCGAAGGCACGTAGCGCAGCTTCATGCCGGCCGCCTCGTGCCGCCACTGGTCGATGGGGGAGCCGCCGCCCTCGACCTCGGCCGATTCGATCTGCACCGAGGGCGCCACCGTCTGCCGTCCGTCCGGGGCGTTGGAGAGCGCGAGCAGCCAGTCGATGGTGACGCCGCGGGCCTCGGCGATCCTGCGCAGCGTCTCCGCCCGCGGCAGCCGGTCGATCGCGGGATCGAGGAACTGGCTCAGGGCCGAGCGGTCGATCCCGGTTTCCGCGAGGAAGCTCGCCACGCCGCCGCGCTCGTCGCCGATCAGGGCGCGCAGCCTTTCGCGGAAGGCGGACGCCAATGCGCGCTTGTCCATGGAGAATCCCTGCGAAGTCACATCTGCTTCGCTCTTTCACATCATCATGGCGATAATACCCCATATTCTCATAAATCACAACGAAATCACATTATTGCATTCGTGTATTCGCGCCCATAGATTCCATGCAGTTCCGCCGTGGATCGACTTCGAATGCCCGACGCCCGCCCATCCGCCGGCCCCCGGCCCGAAACGGAATGGCCGACCATCCTTCTGGTCGCGCTCACCTATCTCGTCTGGATCCTGCTGACCCGCTTCGCCGAGCCGATCGGCCTCTGGATCGCGATCCCCGCCCTCGCGGTGGCGATCGCGCAGCATTCCTCGCTCCAGCACGAGATCATCCACGGGCATCCCTTCCGGAACCAGCGGCTGAGCGATGCGCTGGTCTTCCCGGCGATCGGTCTCGCCGTGCCCTACGAGCGGTTTCGCGCGCTGCATCTGGCGCATCACAGGGACCCGAACCTGACCGATCCCTATGACGATCCGGAATCGAACTATCTCGATCCGGCGGTCTGGGCGCGGCTGCCGCGGCCGGTGCGGTTCCTGCTCTTGGCCAACAATACCCTGCTCGGCCGGATGATCCTCGGCCCGCCGATCGGCTGCCTGCGGCACTGGTACGAGGACGCGGCCGCGATCCTTCGCGGCGACCGGGGGATCCGGCGCGCCTGGCTGCTGCATGCGGCCGGGGTGGCGCCGGTCCTGCTCCGGCTGGGCTGGGCCGGGACGGTGCCGGCCTGGGCCTATGGGCTCGCCTGCTGGCTGGCGCTCTCGCTCCTGCGGATCCGCACCTTCCTGGAGCATCGCGCCGACGAACGCAGCGCGGCGCGCAGCGTCATCATCGAGGATCGCGGCCCGCTCGCGCTGCTGTTTCTCAACAACAATTTCCATGCGGTGCACCATGCCAGGCCGGGCCTCCCCTGGTATCGGCTCCCGGGCGAATACCGGCGGCAGCAGGCGATGGTCCTGCGCCGCAACGGCGGCTACCGCTATCGCTCCTATGGCGAGGTCTTCCGGCGGCACCTGCTTCGCCGGAAGGATCCGGTGCCGCATCCGCTCTATGCGGCGGCGCCGGAAGGCCCTCCGGTGTCCCGGGGCACTGCTCCCGTTTGACCGCCGCCGGGGTTGCGTCGCTGCCCATGTACGACTGGCCCGAGCTGCGGCCGGCGACCGATCGCTTCTGGTCGGCGCTGCGGGACGCATTGCGCGCGGAGGGAATGGCCGCGCCCGAGCGGCTCGAGCGGGACCGCGAGCCGATGGCGGTCTGGACCGACCCGACGCTGGTTCTGGCGCAATGCTGCGGCCTGCCCTTCGTGCGGGCGCTTTGGGGCAGGGTCGAGATGCTGGGCGCGCCGGATTATTGTCTCCCCGGCTGCCTGCAGGGGTTCTACCGCAGCGCCATCGTCGTGCGGCGGGACGATCCGCGGGAGACGCTCGAGGCCTTTCGCGGCTCCCGCCTGGCCTTCAACGAGCGCGGTTCGCAATCGGGATATGCGGCGATGCTGCATCATGTGGCGCCGCTCGCCCGGGAGCGGCGCTTCTTCTCGGGCGCGGTGGAAACCGGATCCCATGCCGCCTCCGCGGAGCTGGTCGCGGCGGATTGCGCCGATGTCGCGGCGCTCGACATGGTGTCCTGGCGCTTCGTCGAAAGATACCGCGCGGCGGCCGGCCGCCTGCGTGTCCTGCTTCTCACCGAGCCGACGCCCGGCCTGCCCTTGATCGCGGCGCGAGGGGCGGATGTCCCGGCGATGCGGCGCGCGATCGCCGCGGCCATGGTGGCGCTCGACGCGGCATCGCGTCGCGACCTCGGGCTGACGGGATTCCGGCCCTTCGATCCCGGCGATTACGGGGTGATCCGCGACCGCGCGGCGGCGGCGGAGCGGCTGGTCGCGCTCTGACGGGCCGCGGCGCCCGTCAGGCGTTGAAGCGCACCTGCCCCAGATCGCCGAGGTCGTAGCCGCCGAGATGCTCCGCGCGCCGCGCGAAGGGCTCGGTCCGGGCGAGGGCCAGCAGCGCCTGCACCGCCGGCTCGAAATAGTCGCGCCGGCGCATCACGAGGTCGAAGGATTCCGCCGGCCAGAGCGGCAGGAAGCCGAGCCCCTCCGCCGCCGCGGCGACCCCGAGCGCGCAATCGGCCTCGTCCATGGCGATCATGCTCGCGAGGTCGCGCTCGGTCTCGGCGATCTGGCTGGCGACGCGGATCGCGCCCATCGAGAGCCCGGCCCGGTCCAGGAGCACTTCCAGGAGCAGCTGGCTGCCGGCGCCCTCGCCCCGCCGGGCCAGGCGCAGGCCGCGTTCGGCCAGGTCGCGGAGCCCTGTGATGCCCAGGGGATTGCCGGCGGCCAGGAGCAGGCCCTGCAGGCGCCGCGCCCAGTGGATCACCACCACGTCGCCCTGCGGCACCAGCGCCCGGACATGGGGGATATTGTATTCCCCGGTCCCCGGATCGAGCAGATGCACCCCGGCGAGCATCGCCTCGCCGCGGGCGATGGCCTCGAGCCCGCGGCGCGACCCGGTCGCGAGCACCGCGAGGCCGCATCCCGATTGCCGCAGCGCCCATTCGAGCAGGGGGTCGCTCGATCCGGCGTAGATCATGGGAACGACGGCGTTGCGCCCGGCCGGCATCTCGGTATGCGCCTCGACCCAGGCGTCGATCAGCGGCCGCGAGAAGAGCAGCTTGCCGGTCGCGCGGCTGCAGGGGATCTGCTGGCGCGCGACCATGTCGTAGACCGTGCGCTCCTTCATGCGCAGATAGGCCGCCACTTCGCCGGTGGTCAGAAGCGTGCTCGCGCTTTTTACTGTTTTCATGCAATATCTCCAGCATTGCATCGTAATTGCTTTTTCGTTCAAATCCAGTGGGAATTGCGGGGTGTTCCGGATGTCGCTCGGGCCCTTCGGCCTTGCCTTCGAGCTGATCGCCTCGGGCGATCCCGAGCTGATGCAGATCATCGGCCTGTCGCTGCGCGTGACGCTGACGGCGGTCGCCATCGGCTGCGCGCTCGGCCTGCCGCTCGGCGCCGCGCTGGCGCTGGCGCGCTTTCCCGGCCGTTCGGTGGTGGTCGTCGTCTTCAATGCGCTGATGGGCCTGCCGCCGGTGGTCGCCGGCCTCGCGATCTATCTCTTGCTGTCCCGCTCGGGGCCGCTCGGGCCGCTCGGGCTGCTCTTCACGCCGACGGCGATGGTGCTCGCCCAGACCATCCTGATCCTGCCCATCGTGATCTCGCTCACCCGCAGCGTGATCGAGGTGCTCTGGGACGAATACCAGGAGCAGTTCCGCTCGCTCGGGTCGGGCCGGATCCGCGCGGTGCCGACCCTGCTCTGGGACGGGCGCTTCAGCCTGCTGACCGGCGTTCTCGCGGGATTCGGGCGCGCGAGTGCCGAGGTCGGCGCGATCCTGATCGTCGGCGGCAACATCGCCGGCCACACCCGCACCATGACCACCGCGATTACGCTCGAGACGAGCCGCGGCAATCTCGGGCTCGCCGTCGCGCTGGGCATCATCCTGCTCGGCCTGACGCTGAGCTTCAACGCGCTGGCCTTCGGGGCGAGCGGATGGGCGCGGCGGGTCGCGGGATGAGGGCGGAGCCGTCGATCCTGCCGCTGGACATTTCCGGCCTCGGCTATGCGCGCAACGGGACCCGGCTGCTCGGGGGCGTGACCCTGCGGGTCCGGCCGAACCGGCGGCTGATCGTGCTGGGGCCGAACGGGGCGGGCAAGAGCCTGCTGCTCCGGCTCTGCCACGGGCTGATCGAACCCACCGAGGGCCATGTCCTCTGGGCCCTTCCCGAACTGGCCTCCCGCCGTCAGGCGATGGTGTTCCAGAAGCCGGTGATGCTGCGGCGCTCCACCCGCGGCAATCTCGAAGCGGCGCTCGCGCTCGCGGGGCTGCCGCGGCCCGCGCGCCGGTCGCGCAGCGCCGCGGCGATCGAGCGGTTCGGGCTCGCGCCGCTGGCCACCCGCCCGGCGCGGCTGCTCTCGGGCGGCGAGCAGCAGCGGCTGGCGATGGCCCGCGCCTGGTCGCTGCGCCCGGAAGTGCTGTTTCTCGACGAGCCCTGCGCCCAGCTCGATCCCGGCGCGACCCGCAGCATCGAGGCGATGATCGGGGAGTTCAGCCGCGAGGGCATGACCATCGTCATGACCACCCATGACCTGGGCCAGGCGCGGCGGCTGGCCGAGGACATCGTCTTTCTCGATCGCGGCCGGCTCGTGGAGAGCGGGCCCGCCGAAACCTTCTTCCGCGAACCCGCCTCGGAAGAAGCGCGTGCATTCCTCGCCGGAAATCTCCTCTGGTGAGCAGCAAGGAAGGACCTGACAGGACATGAAGACATTCCGCGCTCTCTTCGGCGCCGCCGCGCTCGCGCTCGCCGCCATTCCCGGCGCGGCCGCGGATTTCATCACCGTGGCATCGACCACCTCGACGGAGAATTCCGGGCTCTTCGGGCATATCCTGCCGATCTTCACGGAAAAGACCGGCATCGAGGTGCATGTGGTGGCGCAGGGCACCGGCCAGGCGCTGGAAACCGGGCGGCGCGGGGATGCGGACGTGGTCTTCGTCCATGCCCGCCCGGCGGAAGAGACCTTCGTCGCCGAGGGCTGGGGCGTGCAGCGCTTTGACGTGATGTACAACGATTTCGTCCTCGTCGGCCCCGAGGAGGATCCCGCCGGCGCCCGTGCCGCGGCCGACGCGCCCGCCGCGCTGGCCGCGGTCGCCGCCGCCGGGGCGCCCTTCGCGTCACGCGGCGACGATTCCGGAACCCATCAGGCGGAGAAGGCGCTCTGGGCCGCTGCCGGCGTGACGCCGGGCGGGGAATGGTACCACGAGACCGGCAGCGGCATGGGCGCCACGCTGAACGTCGCCGCCGAGATCCCCGCCTACAGCCTGACCGACCGCGGCACCTGGATCAGCTTCCAGAACCGCGGGGATCTCGACATCGTCTTCGAGGGCGATCCCGCGCTCTTCAACCCCTATGGCGTCATCCTGGTCAATCCCGAGAAGCATCCCACCGTGAAGGCGGAAGCCGGCCAGGCCTTCATCGACTGGCTGGTCTCGCCCGAAGGGCAGGCGGCGATCGCGGAATTCAAGATCGACGGCCAACAGCTGTTCTTCCCCGACGCATCGGGCAGCTGAGCGCGCGCGGATTCGTCACCTGCCAAATCCGCGAAGAGTAGGCGGCAGCGCCAAGGGAAGAGAGGCGCCGGTCCGAAGCCATTTCCCGGAGGTCGTGTCACGGGCCTACCGCTGCCGGCGCAGATAGACGTAATAGGCGCCGCCGCCGCCGTGCTTGCGATGGGCGGGCGCGAGGTCGAGCACCCGGCCCGCGAGCGGCGGCGCGGAGAGCCAGTGCGGCAGGCTGTGGCGCAGGATGCCGTGGCGATGCGGGGCGATGACATGCTCCGCGCCGTCGCGTCCCTTTCCGGTGATGACCAGCACCAGGCGCAGGCCCTCGGCATGGGCGGAGAGGATGAAGCGCGTCAGCGCGGCATGGGCGCGTTCGGCGGTCATCCCGTGCAGGTCGAGCCGCGCCTCGGGCTCGAGCCTGCCGCGGCGCAGCTTCTCGTAGCGGCCCCGGTCCATGCGCGGCACACGGGCGCGAAGACCCGCATGCGGGTCGGGCGAGAGATCGACCGCGGCCGTCGGCGGCAGCGACCGCGGCGCCGCGGGCTGCGGCTGCGGCGGTGTCGACGGCGTCGCAGCCTTGACCGGCCGGGGCGGGGGGGCGCCGGACGGCCCCGCACCGCCGCCCTGCAGCGCCGCCGTGGTCGCGACGACCCGCTCCCAGAGCGCGCGTTCCTCGCGCGTGAGCGAACGGCGGCGGGGTGGCATGGGCTGGCCGTTCCCCCGACGGGATCAGCCGCCGGTGCCGGTCAGGAGCCAGTTCGGGTCTTCGGAGCTCATGTTGCGGGTGAAGGTCCAGATGTCGCGCTGCTGCTTCACCTCGTTCGGCGCGCCTTCCACGATGCGGCCCTCGGGGTCCTTGACCACCGAGGTCAGCTCGCCGACGAAGCGCATGGTGATGTCGCCCTCGTTGCTCACGGGGTCGAAATGCGCCTCGTTGAGCGTCACCTCGCGGATGCCGGCAAAGCTCGCCTCGACGGTCAGGCCCTTGGCGTTGCGCGCCTCGATCGCCTCGCGGAAGGGCTCGAAGACCTCCGGCGCGAGGAAACGGCGCAGGGTTTCGAGATCGCCGTTCTCATAGGCCATCACGATCATTTCATAGGCGGAGCGCGCACCATGGGCGAATTCGGCGACGCTGAAGTCGGGATCGGCGGCCTTCATCGCCGCCAGCGCCTTGCCGGCCTCGCTGTCGGGCTCGACGTAATGGCTGATGTCGGGGTCGGCGGACCCGCCCTCGATCACCTCGAAGGCGTGGTCGCGGCGCCTGGACGCCGAGCCGCCGGGCAGTTCGCGCGGTTTCTCGAAGCCCTCGCGCGTGCCGAGCACGTTGCGAAGGCGCAGGATCAGGAACAGCGCGATTGCCGCCAGGACGATGATCTGGATCATTTGCGAGGCCATAGGCCACCCTTTCACTTTCGCGCCCGCGGCGTTGCCGTATCGCAACCACTGCCCTTATGTAAGTGTCATGTCCCGCCAAGTCCATCGGACGAGGCGCGGCCAATGGGCGGATGGATGCGAGAATGTGGCTCTTCCTGGTATTCGTCGGGGTTCCGATCCTCGAAATCGCGCTCTTCATCAAGGTGGGCGGCGCGATCGGGCTGATGCCCACGCTCGCGATCGTCGTCCTGACGGCGGTGGCGGGAACCGCGCTGATGCGGCTCCAGGGGATGCAGGCGCTCGCCCGCCTGCAGGAGAGCCTCGAGAGGGGCGGCGATCCGGTCGGGCCGATCGCCCATGGCGCGCTGATCCTGGTGGCCGGGATCCTGCTGCTGACGCCGGGGTTCTTCACCGACACGCTGGGCCTGCTGCTCCTGGTGCCGCCGGTGCGGACGCGGCTGATCGCCTGGGGCGCCTCGCGGCTGACGGTGCGGGTCGCGACCTTCGGGCGCGAGGGCGGCCCCCGGCGGCCGGCACGCGGCGACACCATCGAGGGCGAATACGAGATCCTCGACGACCTGCCGCCCGAGCGGCGGGGCAGTTCGGGCTGGACCCGCGATCCGGGCTGAGGCCCGGGGTCCGGCGGCGCGTTGTGGGGCTTCGGCTTCCGTGCTAGACCGCCGCGCGACACGATCAGGACAAGGATTGCACGCGATGGCCGACGAAACCAACGGCGCCCCGAAGCCGGAAACGGCGCAGCCCCGGCTGCAGATTCTGACGCAATACATCCGCGACGTCTCCTTCGAGAACATCGCGGTCCAGAAGGGGCTGGTTTCCGAAGGCAAGCCGGAGGTGCGCGTCGGGGTCAACATCGACGCCCAGAAGCGCGGCGACGACCGCTACGAGGTCGCGCTCAAGGTCAAGGTCGACAGCAAGCTCCCCGAGGGCCCGGTCTTCATCCTCGAGCTCGATTATGCCGGGCTCTTCGTGATCCAGAACGTGCCCGACGAGCAGCTGCATCCGCTGCTGATGATCGAATGCCCGCGGCTGATCTTTCCCTATGTGCGGCGGGTCGTCGGGGATCTGACCCGGGACGGCGGCTATCCGCCGCTCAATCTCGAGATGATCGACTTCCTTTCCCTCTATCGCGCCGAGATCGCGCGGCGCCAGAGCGAAGCCGCCGCGCCGGCGGCCCAGGCCTGAGCGCGCTCAGAGCTTCGTCCAGAGCGCGTTCTCGCCCAGGGTCGCGACGAAGGCCGCATGGGCCTCGGCTTCGGCGGCCGTGATCCGGGGAGGCAGCAGCCGCGCCCGCGGCGGCGGCGTCCAGTCGGAGGACACCGCCGGGCCCGCGTCGCCGGAGGCCACCACGGTCAGGGTGAGGTCGGGTTGCCGGCCGCCCATCAGTTCGAGATAGACCTCGGCGAGCAGCTCGGAATCGAGCAGCGCGCCGTGCTTCTCGCGCCCGGAATTGTCGACGCCGAACCGCCGGCAGAGCGCGTCGAGATTGTTGAGCGCGCCGGGGAAGCGGCGGCGGGCGATGTCGAGCGTGTCCACGGCCCGCGACCAGGGCAGGGGTTCCGCCGCGATCCAGCCGAGCTCCGCATTGAGGAACTTCATGTCGAAGCTGGCGTTGTGGATCACCAGCTTCGCGTCGCCGACGAAGGCGAGGAAGTCCGGCGCGACCTCGCGGAACGTCGGCTTGTCGGACAGGAATTCCGCGCTCAGCCCGTGGACGGCGAAGGCCTCGGCCGGCATGTCCCGCTCGGGGTTGATATAGGCGTGGAAGCTGCGCCCCGTCGGCATGTGGTTGACGAGCTCGACGCCGCCGATCTCCACGATCCGGTCGCCGCCGGCGGGATCGAGGCCGGTGGTCTCGGTGTCGAGCACGATCTCACGCATGGCGCCGCTCCTCCCGGATCTCCGCGATCAAGGATAGGACCCGGTCGCGGGCGGCCTCAAGCCCCTCGCTGGTGTCGAGGATGAAATCGGCCCGCGCGCGTTTTTCCGCATCGGGCAGCTGCCGGGCGAGGATGGCGGCGAGCGCGGCCTCGTCCATGCCGGGGCGCGCCAGCACCCGCTCGCGCTGGACCGCGCGCGGCGCGGTCACCACGAGCACGGCATCGAGCCCCGCCTCCGCCCCGGTTTCGTAGAGGAGTGGGATGTCGAGCAGCACGAGCTCGGCGTCCGCATGGGCCGCGAGGAAGCGCGCGCGGTCGGCCGCCACCAGCGGATGGATGCGTGCCTCGACGGCCGGCAGCAGGGCGGGGTCGCGGGCGATGGCCTCGCGCAGCGCGTCGCGGTCGACCGCGCCCTCGCGGATCGCCTGCGGCGCAAGATCCGCCAGTGCCGCGCCACCGCCGCCGCCCGGCGCATAGAGCCGGTGGACGGCGGCATCGGCATCCCAGACCGGCACGCCGGCCTCGGCGAAGAAACCCGCCGTGGTGGATTTTCCCATGCCGATGGAGCCGGTCAGCCCGAGGCGGAACGGC
Source organism: uncultured Paracoccaceae bacterium (assembly GCA_937872465.1). Taxonomy (GTDB): domain Bacteria; phylum Pseudomonadota; class Alphaproteobacteria; order Rhodobacterales; family Rhodobacteraceae; genus Amaricoccus. Next base: position 29,550 of record CALMSR010000014.1, on the reverse strand, counting down.
CCCTGGCTCATGCGTCGAGCAGGGCGGCGCGGAGCTCGGCATCGACCTCCGGGCGGCGGCCGAACCAGCGCTCGAAGCCGGGGACCGCCTGATGCAGAAGCATGCCGAGGCCGTCGACGGTGGTCAGGCCGCGGCGGCGCGCGTCGATCAGGAAGGCGGTGTCGAGGGGCCGGTAGACGATGTCGGTCGCGAGCGCGGCCGGCGCCGCCGCATGGAAGCCGAAGCCGAGCGGCGGCTGGCCCTCCATGCCGAGCGAGGTGGTATTGACGATGGTCGCCGCCCCCGCGGCGGCCTCCGGCGCGGCCTCCCAGTCCACCAGGCTGAGGCGCGGCCCGAAATGCGCGCGCAGGTCCTCGGCGCGGGCGCGGGTGCGGTTGGCGAGGCGGATCTCCGGCGTCCGCTCGGCGAGCAGGCCCGCGATCACGGCGCGGGCGGCGCCGCCGGCGCCGAGCACCAGCGCCGGACCGGCATCGGCCCGCCATTGCGGCGCGGATTGCCGCAGGTTGGCGACAAATCCATAGGCGTCGGTATTGTCGGCGAGGAAGCCGCCGTCCTCGCGGAAGGTCAGGGTATTGGCCGAGCCGATCTCGCGGGCGAGATCGGTCGCCTCGGCGGCCAGTGCCAGCGCCGCCTCCTTGTGCGGCAGGGTGACGTTGCAGCCGCGGAAGCCGAGGCGGGCGAGCGCGTGCAGGCCGTCCTCCAGATCCTCCGGGGCGAGGGCGACGGGGATGTAATGGCCGGCGATGCCGTAGCGGCGGAGCCAGTGGCCGTGCAGCGCGGGCGAGCGCGAATGGCCGATGGGCCAGCCGAGCACGGCGGCGAGCGGCGGGGGGGCGGCGCTCATTCCGGGCAGACCCCGCGCGTGCGCAGGAAGCCGAGCAGTTCGAGCAGGGGCAGGCCCAGCACGCTGAAATAATCGCCCTCGACCCGGCTGAAGAGCTGCGCCCCGCCGCCTTCGAGATGGTAGGCGCCCACGGTGGCGAGCAGGCTTTCGCCGTGCCGGGCGAGATAGCCTTCGAGGAAGGCGTCGGTGAAGCGGCGCATGGTCAGCCGCGCGCCGCCGATGTGGCGCCAGACCGGGCGGCCGTTCTCGTAGACCACCGCCGCGGCGAGCAGTTCATGGGTGGCCCCGCGCAGGCGGCGCAGCTGGTCGGCGGCCTCCCCGAGGTTGCGGGGCTTGTCGTAGAGGCGGCCGGCGCTGACCAGCACCTGGTCCGCGCCGAGGACGAGCGTGCCGGGGCGCCGGGCGGCGCCCCGCCGCGCCTTGAGATCGGCGAGCATGTCGGCGACGTCGCGCGGGGGCGCGGCCTCGGCCAGCATCGCCGCCTTGACGGCGGCCTCGTCCAGCGCCGCTGGAACGGTCTCGAAGGGGACGCCGGCCTGGCGCAGCAGCGTCGCGCGGCCTTCCGAGCGCGAGGCGAGGATCAGCGGGATCGGCATCGGGCGGGGCGTCTCCGGGGCGGATGTCCGGGCGCTTTCATGCGTCCGAATGGGTCGGGGCGCAAGCGCATGGATGGCCGAATCCGGGCCGGGGATTGGCCCCGGGGCCGGCCGGATTCGGCCGTCCCCGTCCCGTCCCCATGGGGACAGGATCCAAGTCCATGATATTTCGGGAGAAAAGTGTTAATGCGGGATCCGTCCGATGGGGCTAGGCTTGCCGGGGCGGCATTCTCTTGCATGGGGGCGGACCGATGGACCTGCGGGCAGCGTTTTCCGACGAGGAATGGGCGCGGGTCGTCGCGGCGCCGATGCTCGCCAGCATGGCGATCACCGCGGGCGAGCCGAGCGGGCTGATCGGCACCATCCGCGAGAGCTTCGCGGTGGCGGCGGCGATCCAGAAGGCGGGCGGCACGGAGGATGCCAATGCCCTGGTCGAGGCGGTGGCGGGAGCCTACGACACCGCCGAGGGCCGCGCCTCGGCGCGTGCGGTCTTGCAGGACGACATCAAGGATCGCCCGCGCGCGGAGGTCGCCCATGTGGCGGTGGCGGCGCTGGCCGAGATCGCCCGGGTCGTCGAGGCCCGGGCACCCGCCGCGGCGGCGGGCTACAAGGGCTGGCTGCGGGCGATCGCGCAGAGCGTGGCGGAGGCCGCCAGCGAGGGGGCGATCCTCGGCATCGGCGGGGAACGGGTGAGCGAGGACGAGCGGGCGACGCTGGCGGAGATCGACCGCGCCCTGGGCTGAGGGCGGGAGGCGGGTCGCCGGTGGGTGCGTGGCGATTGTCGCATCGAGCGACGACGTGTCACCACCGCCAATGTCCTGGTCCGCGAGGACAAGAGCTTCGACGAAGACAGGCTCGTCTCTTGACGCTCAATACACTTGCCGACTGATTGCTTCGGGCCGGCGTCGAGTTCCGTGGCCGCGCCGCATTCTCTTCGCGGATTTGGCCGGTGACAAATCCGCGCGCGCCTGCCTGCCCCCGGCAGGCGCGACGAGCGCGCCCGCCAGGCAGACGCGCGCGGATTACCCGCCGAAGCTGGAACACCCTCGGCCTCCGCGCTCGCGCGCGTCCCTCCGACGAACCGGCGCAGGGCGATGCCTCGCTGTTGCCGGTTCGAGGTGTCCGTTGGCCGATCGGTTGCCCAGATACCTTATCAGCCCCGGCCGAGGAGCCGCAGCGTCGCGGGGTCGGGTGTGCCGCCGTAGAAGGCCGTGAGGGCCGCGGGAAACAGCGGCTCGTCCGGGTCGGCGGCGGCGAAGAGCGTCATGGAGGAGCGGAACTTCAGTGCGTCGATGCCGCCGAGGATCGCCTCCGGCGCCGTGCCGGAATGGCGCAGCATCGCCCGGGTGGCGTCGCGCAGCCGCGGCCCGAGGACCGGATGCGCCAGATAGGCGCGGGCCTCGCCGAGATCCGCCAGCGCGAAGCGGATCGCGGTGGCGCTGCGGCCGAGGCCGGCGATCTGGGGAAAGACGAACCACATCCAATGCGTCGCCTTGCGCCCGGCGGCGAGTTCCGCCACGACCGCTGGCCAGATAGGATCCTGGGCGGCGACGAAGCGGTCGAGGTCAGGTCTCATCGCGCTCTGCGGTGCTGCGGGCGGCGAGTTGCGCGGTCTCTTCGTCCACGGGCGCGCGCAGGGCCTCGATCAGCGGATGCGCGGCGCTGTGGCGCCGGCCGTAGCCGAGGTTGAAGGCATAGTCGAAATCCGGCGGATTCGCGCCCTGGACATGCTGGAGCACGGTCTCCAGCCGGTCGAGCCCCTTGGCGATGCGGGCCTCCGGCGTGGCGAGCGAATTGTATTCGTCCCAGAGGGCGAGCAGGCGGTTCGCGGCGGCCTCGGGCAGGGGCGCGAGCAGCGATTGCAGGTCGGCGCGCTCCTCGGCGGTCTTGTCTGGCCCCTGCAGCGGTGCGGGCACGTCGCCGTGCAGCGCCTCGCCGAGGTCGTGCAGGACGAGCATGCGCAGGAGGCGGGCGTGGTCGATGCCCGGCAGCGCCTCCTCGAGGGCGATGGCCATCAGGGCGAGGCGCCAGCTGTGCTCGGCGGTGCTCTCGCGCCGCCCGGTCGCGGTCCAGGAATTGCGCAGCGTGTCCTTCAGCGCCTCCGCGCTACGGAAGAAGGCGAGATAGGCGGCGATATCCGTCTCGGCGGGGGCCATGTCCCGGTGTCGCGTGCTTCGGGCGCGAGATCCAGCCCCGATGGCGGGTGGGCGGCGAATTGCGTCTGGGGTCCATACTATCTTGCTCGACCGTCCCACACCAATGTGAGGGCAGCGCCCGCCTGGGGGCGGGGCGGGCGCTGCCCGGCGGTGCCCGCCGGGCGGGATGGTGGTGCTGGGCGCGCCTGAAGCTGGCCGCCTCCACGGATGTGGTCGCTCTGGTGCGGTTGCGCCGCGAACACCGTCGTCCGGCGCTTCCCTCTTGCCATCGGGCGAAAGTTATGTAATCAATCGTTTGATTGAAAACTGCATCGGACATGCCATGGCCGCCCCGGTCCGTCAGGCTTCGGAGAAGACTCGCCGTGCGATCGTCGAGGCCGGTCTGCGCGGATTCGGCTCCAAGGGCTATGCGGCGACGAGCACGCGCGAGATCGCGGCGCTGGCCGAGACCAATGTCGCCTCGATCGCCTATCATTTCGGCGGCAAGGAAGGGCTTCGCACCGCCTGCGCCGAGCATGTGGTCGCCACGCTCGGCGCCGTGCTGGCCGCGGATGCCCCGGAGGAGGAGGCGACGGATCCCGCGCTCGCCCGGGCGCGGCTCACAGGGCTCGCGGAGCGGATGGTGCATTTCCTGCTGCTGCGCCCGGAGGCGCATGCGATCGCGGGCTTCATGATCCGCGAGATGGCCCAGCCTTCGCCGGCGCTCGACGCCATCTACGACGGGCTGATCGCGCGGCTGCATCCCAGGCTCTGCCGGCTCTGGGCCGCCGCCACGGGCCGCGAGGCGGAAAGCGCCGGCGTCAAGCTCGCGGTCTTCGGGATGATCGGCCAGATCGTCTATTTCCACCTCGGTCGGCCGGTGGTGACGCGCCGGATGGGCTGGAGCGGGATCGCGGCACCCGAGGCCCGGGCGATCGCCGCGATGATCGCCGCGACGCTCCGCGCGCGGCTCGACGCGGACAGGGGGGACGCGGACAGGGGGGATCCGGCATGAGCCCCTTCGTCTGTGCGCTGCCGCTGATCGGCGGGCTCTTCGGCGCCTGTGCCGGGGAGGCGCCGCTCGCGGTCGGCTATGTGGAGGGGGAATACGTCCATCTCGCGCCGGTCACCAGCGCCGAGCTGACCGAGGTCGCCGTGCGTGCCGGCGACCGGGTCGCGGCCGGGCAGCTGGTGGCGCGGCAGGAGAGCACCGATGCCGAGATCGCGCTGGTCGAGGCCGAGGCGGCGCGCGGCCAGGCGGAGGCGGAGCTCGCCAACCTGCGCGAGGGCAGCCGGCCCGAGGAGATCGCGGTGATCGAGGCCAGCCTCGATTCGGCGCGGGTGCGGCTGCGCGAGGCGGAGCGCGAGGCGGAGCGCCAGACCCAGCTCTCCCGGCGCGGCATCGTCGCGGATTCGGTGCTCGATCACGCGGTGGCGGAGCGCGACGTCGCCGCGACCGCCGTGGCCGAGCTCGAGGCGCAGCTCGGCGTCGCCCGGCTGCCGGCGCGGGAGGGGCTGCTGCGCGCCGCCGAGAGCCGGCTGCGGGGCGCCGAGGCCGCCGAGCGCCAGGCCGCCTGGCGGCTCGAGAAGCGGACCATCGACGCGCCGGTCGCGGGCGAGGTCGCGGATGTCTTCCGCCGGGTGGGCGAGCTCGCCGGGCCGAGCGCGCCGGTGGTCTCGATCCTGCCGGAGGCGGGCTACAAGCTCGTCGCCTTCCTGGGCGAGGCGAGCCTTGCCGGGCTCGACCTGGGCGAGCGGCTGGCGGTGCACTGCGACGGCTGCCCGGAGGGGCTGACCGCGACGATCTCCTTCATCTCCGACGGGCCGGAATTCACCCCGCCGGTGATCTATTCGGTCGAGAACCGCCAGAAGCTCGTCTACCGGATCGAGGCGCGGCTCGACCCCGAGGCGCGGCTGCTGCGGCCGGGACAGATCGTCGACGTCTCGGCCGCAGCGCCCTGAGCCGCCGCCATGGCCGAGAACGTCATCGACGTGCGCCACCTCACCAAGCGGTTCGGATCGCGCGTCGTGGTGGACGACGTGTCGATCCGGGTGCGGCGCGGCGAGATCGTCGGCTTCCTCGGGCCGAACGGCTCGGGCAAGACCACCACGATCCGCATGATGTGCGGGCTCCTGCATCTCGACGGCGGCAGCGGCGAGGTGCTCGGCCACGACCTCGCCACCGAGAGCCGGCGGATCAAGGACCAGGTCGGCTACATGACGCAGAAGTTCTCGCTCTACGAGGATCTGACCATCGAGGAGAACCTCGACCTGGTCGCGGGCCTCTACCGCCTGCGTGCGCCGGGCCGGGTGGTGCGCGAGACCCTCGACGGGCTGGGGCTGACCTCGCGGCGGAGGCAGCTCGCCGGAAAGCTCTCCGGCGGGTGGAAGCAGCGGCTGGCGCTGGCGGCCTGCATCATGCACGGGCCGCAGCTCCTGCTGCTCGACGAGCCGACGGCGGGGGTCGATCCCAAGGCGCGGCGCGAGTTCTGGGACGAGATCCACCGGCTGGCCGCGGGGGGCATGACGGTGCTCGTCTCCACCCATTACATGGACGAGGCCGAGCGCTGCCACCGCATCAGCTACATCGCCTATGGCAAGCTGATCGCGGAGGGCACCGTGGCCGAGGTGATCGCCAGCGCCGGCCTGACCACCTATGTGGTCGCGGGGCCCGATCTCGGCGCGGTGGGCGCGGCGCTGCGGTCGGCAAGGGGCGTCGACCAGGTCGCGGCCTTCGGCGCCGCGCTGCATGTGGTCGGCGCCGATGCCGCGGGCCTGCGCAAGGCGCTCGATGCCGCCGCCGCCGGCCGGGACGTCACCGTGCGGCCTTCCGAGACCAGCCTCGAGGATGTCTTCATCCGCTACATGGGCTCGGCGGAGGACAATGTCGCATGAGGATGCCGGTCTCCCTGCGGCGGCTGCGGGCGCTGCTCGCCAAGGAATTCATCCAGATGCGCCGGGACCGCATCACCTTCGCGATGATGCTCGGCGTGCCGCTGATCCAGCTGATCCTCTTCGGCTTCGCCATCAACAACGATCCCAAGGCCCTGCCCGCGGCGCTGGTGAGCGCGAGCCACGACCAGTATTCCCGGGCGATGATCTCGGCGCTGGAGCTGACGGGCTATTATCGCTTCACCCATGTCACCGACAGCGCCGCCGAGGCGGAGGCGCTGATCCGGGCGGGCGACGTGGCCTTCGTGGTGACGATTCCTTCCGATTTCGGGGCGCGGGTGGTGCGCGGGGATGCGCCGCAGATCCTCGTTGAGGCCGATGCCACCGATCCGGCCTCGTCGAGCGGCGCCATCTCGACGCTCGGCACCGTCGCCGAGCAGGCGCTCCTGCGCGCCAAGGGCGAGGAGGCGCAGGCGGCCGAGGCCGCCGCGGGCCGGCTGGAGGTGGTGGTGCACCGGCGCTACAACCCCGAGGGGATCTCGCAATACAACATCGTGCCGGGGCTCCTGGGGGTGATCCTGCAGATGACAATGGTGATGATGACCTCCATGGCGCTGACCCGCGAGACCGAGCGCGGCACCATGGAGAACCTGCTGGCGATGCCGGCGACCTCCACCGAGGTGATGCTGTCGAAGATCCTGCCCTATCTGGCGGTGGGCGCGGTGCAGGTCGGGGTGGTGCTGCTGGCGGCGCGCACGCTCTTCTCGGTTCCCTTCCTCGGGCGGCTCGACGTGCTGATGCAGGCGGTCTTTCTCTTCGTGCTGGCGCTGGTGCTGCTCGGCTATGCCATCTCGAGCTTCGCGCGCACCCAGATGCAGGCGATGCAGCTGACGTTCTTCTTCTTCCTGCCGTCGCTCTTGCTCTCGGGCTTCATGTTCCCCTATCGCGGCATGCCCGGCTGGGCGCAGACGCTGGGCGAGATCTTCCCGCTCACCCATTTCATCCGGGCGATCCGGGCGGTGATGCTGAAGGGCGCGGATCTCCCGGCCATCGACCGCGAGATGGTGATCCTCGCGCTCTTCGTCGCGATCTATGCCGCCATCGCGCTGGTGCGCTTTCGCCGGACGCTGGACTGAGACCGGTGGCGTCGATCGCATGCAGCACGAAGGCGCGGAAGGCGCCGGCCTCGTCCACGCCGCGCTCCCGCGGGCTGCGCCCCGCGCGGCCCGCGGAGCATTTCCCCGGCGGTGCGAGCCGCAGGGCGAGGGGTGCAGCTTCACCGCCGGTCGCTACGCTCGACCGGGCCGGGGGCCTTCGGCCCCGGGGCGGGATGGCCGGCTAGGTGCTTTACATCGGCGCCGGCTGCGACATCATCGGCGCATGACTCGTGCGCGTCCGACCACCCGCCTGCTTGCGATGCTGCTCGCCGCGGTTCTCGCCGCCTGCGGCCGGCCGCCGGAGCTCGTCGGCATCGACAATCCGCAGGTGCCGGCCGAATCGGTCGCGGAAGCGCGCGAGCACCGCCTGTTCATCATGTCGACCCGCGCGGCCTCCGAGGTGATCGGAGCTTTCTACGGCGCCGGCCGCGCACCCGATCTCGGGCTCGCCTCCGTCGACGTCACCGTGCCGCCGACCCATGTCTCGGGGCATCTCGAGCGGCCCGAACAGCTGCCGCCCGACCCGCGCAGCGAGTTCGCGGTGGTCGACCCGGCCATCTACGGCAGCGAGACCGCCTTCATCCGCGCGATCGACCGGGAGCTGGCGCGGCGCCCTGCGGGCCAGCGCCAGCTGCTGCTCTTCATCCACGGCTACAACAACACGACCAGCGACGCGATCCTGCGGCTGACCCAGTTCGTGCACGACACCGGCTTTCCGGGGGTGCCGGTCCTGCTGACCTGGGCCTCGGCCGCGCGGGCGCCGCGCTATGTCTACGACCTCAACAGCGCGCTGGTCGCGCGCTCGAAGCTGAAGGACGTCGCCGGCATCCTCGCCCGGACCGAGGCCGGCAGCTTCGACATCTTCGCCCATTCCATGGGCACCCTGCTCGCCATGGAAGGCTTCGTCGATGCGCAGGATGCCGGCCGGCTGGATGCCGGGGGGCGCATCGAGACGGTGATGCTCGCCTCCCCGGACATCGACATCGACCTGTTCCGCAGCCAGATCGGCCGGCTGCCGGTCTCCTTCCGCCAGAAGATGTACCTGCTGATCTCCCATGACGACGGCGCGCTCAGGGTCTCGCGGGCGATCGCGGGAGGCGTTCCGCGGGTCGGGGCGGCGGATGCGGCGGAGCTGGAGAACCTCGGCGTCACCGTGATCGACCTCTCCGAGATCGACGATTCGAGCGCCGGCAGCCACGCCAAGTTCGCCGGCTCGCCGGAGGTGGTCCAGCTGATCGGCGCCGGCCTCAACAGCGCCGGCCGCTTCGGCGTCGCCACGACGCCCGGTCTCGGCGAGCTGCTCGCCGAGGTGCCGATCCGGATCTTCGGCGAGTGAGGCCGGACGAGCGCCTGCCCCCTGCGGGAGCGCGGCCCTGGCCGCCGATGGCGGCATGGCGCCCCGCCCGGCGGCCTTGGGGCGGGAGCTATCGCGGCTCGAGCCGCCAGTTGCCGGGCGGCTCGGCGGGCGCGGCCGCTTCCTGCGCGGCCTCGAGATAGATGGAGATCACGAAGGCCGCAGCGGGGTCCGAGAGCGTGCCCGAGGCGAGAAGATCCGCGAAGGTCTCCACCTGCGACCAGTCCTGTGCCCAGGTCAACGCCCTGGCGGCCTCGGCGGCGAGCGCAGGCGGGCCGCTGGCCGCCAGGGAGCGGAAGGCGGCGTCGATGCCGGGGCGCAGCGCCGGATCGCCACCCTGCGCGAGGGTCGAGAAGGCGATGACGATCTCGCGCAGCGCCTCGGGGTCGCGCGGCTTCTGGTCAACGTAGAGCGCGCGCAGCCGCGCGATCGCGAGCAGCCCGTCGACCTCGCCATAGGCGGTCGCCCAGGCGGCGAGATTGCTGCGGATGCCGTGGCGGGCAGCGGTGGCCACGGCGTTGCGCACCAGCCTCCGGTCCCGAGCGTCCTCGGAGAGCCCGAGAAAGAGGATGTGGATCGGTGCCCATGCCGTCCGCATCGGGTCGCGCAGGACTTGGCGGATCTCGTCTCCCGATACCCGCGGGCGGAGGGTCCGGATCAGGGAATAGGGGGCGGCGGAGAGCTCGGTCAGGGCGAGTTGGCGGATGGTCGGGTCCGGATGGTCGTGGCGCTCGGCGAAGAAGGCGAAGCGCGCGGTGCCGTCGTCGAGCTCCCAGGCGGTGGCGGCGGCGAGGATCGCCTCGGCCATGCGCCGGACGGGCGGCCCGGCATAGGCGAGCGCCATCCATCCCTCCTCGGGTGAATGTGCCATGAGCACGGCATCGGATGGCGCGGCCTCGAGCCGGCGCCGCGTGGCGCTGTCGACAAGCAAGGGAATCGGTGGCGCCGAATTGCCCCGAAGGAGCCGTACCGGCGCATAGGTGAAGGGCCGCCGCGGATCCTCCCGCGCGAGCGCCACCACATCCGCCTCGATCAGCCGGTCGGCGATCGTCCTTTCGGGCAGGGTGATGCAGGCAAGGCAAGCGGCGGCCGGACCCGCGGCAAGCGTGGCTGCGGCGACGAGGGCGAGGCCGGCCGCCGCCTTCGCGCGACGGATGCGTTCGGCAAGTCTCCAGATCACTTGGTGCTTCCCGTTTCCCGATTGCCGGTTGCACGCCCTCCCGCTCCGATCATAGGGCTCGGGCAGCGTCGCGGCAATCTGTCGGCCGCGGCGCATCGCGAGCACGGCCCGGGCAGGCGCGCCAACGGCATGGGCCCGGCGCCTGCCCGGAGGATGGCGGCCTGGCCTGTCCGAGACCCTGCGGGTATGCTCGGTCCGATCCTTTGGCGAGGTCAGCATGGGTGGACGCATCCCTGTCCTGGCGGCTGCCGCGCTCTGCGGGGCGATCGGCCTGGCCGTGGTCATCCTGCTCGCGCGCCTGCCGGACGAGCAGGGCGCATCCCTGCTGGCCTGGGACGACACCGCCGCCGTCTCGCGGGGGCAGGCGCTCTACGCCACGCATTGCGCCGCCTGTCACGGCCAGCCGGCGGCGGGCAGCCGGGCTTCGTCGGCCGTGCCGGCGCCGTCCCACGGTCTGGGAGGCACGATGGGCTCGGGTTCGTCCCCCGCGCTCGCGGCGCCTCACGATGCCAGCGGGCACAGCTGGCAGCATCCGGATTACGCCCTGATCCAGCTGACCAAGAGCGGCCAGTCCGATGCCACCTGCCGCGTGCTGGAGGACGGCGCGATGCCGAAGTTCGGACAGACCCTGAGCGACCGGGAGATCATCGACATCCTGTCGTACATCAAGTCGACATGGCCCGAGGAGGTTCGCGCGAAGAACGACGCGATCAACCGTCTCTACAGGGGCCAGAACGCCGCGGTGCGCGATTTCCTCGCGCTCTGATGGATGAGGGCCTGCCCGTGCGGCCGCGCTCGACGCCGGTCGGGACGCCGTTCGACGGGCACCGGGGCCAGCCGTCCCGAGGATGCCGCAGGAATCCCCTCGGCGGCTGTCGCCAGCCTGCGTTCCTGGAGCCGGTCGAGCTCGGTGAGGGCGGCTGCGCGGTCGCTAGGGTGTCGCGCGAGTGCCTTGGCGAAGGCGCGGGCCACCGAGCGCGGGCTCCAGGGCAGCGCCGCCGCGGCAAGCCAGACGCGCAGGTCGGCCGGCAGCCGGTCGTAATCCGCCATCGGGCAGCCGTCGCGCCGCCGGCGGCGCAGGCCGGTGCGGCCGAGGTTGCCGGATCTCATGCAGCGGCGCCCCAATTCGGGAACGGGTCGGGCAGTTGCGCCCAGGCATGTGGCTCGAAGGCCTCGCCGGGCACGAGGCAGGCGTCCAGGGCCGCGGCGATCGCCGCCTGATCGAGCCCTGTCCCGATGAAGACCAGTTCCTGCCGCCGGTCGCCGAAGCTCGGATGCCACTGCGCCTCGACCTGCGCCAGCATCTCGGGATGGCGCGGCCAGCGGTCCCGCGGCACGGCGGTCCACCAGCGGCCGAGGCCGGAGGTCTGCGCCACCGCACCGGCGAGGCTGAACTCGCCGACCCAATCGGGCCGGGTCGCGATCCAGAAATGGCCCTTGGCGCGGATCACGCCGGGCAGCGGGCCGGTCAGCACGGCCTGGAGCCGCGCCGGGTGGAACGGCCGCCGCGCCCGGTAGACGAAGGAGGAGATGCCGTATTCCTCGGTCTCGGGCACGTGATGGGCGAAGCCGTAGAGCTCCTTGGCCCAGAGCGGATGCTCGTGGGCGCGGTCGAAGTCGAAGCGGCCGGTGTCGAGCACCTCCCAGAGCGGCACGTCGGCGAAGTCGGTCTCGATCAGCCGCGCATCGGCGTTCAGGCTGCGGACGATCTTGCGGGCGGTCTCGGCGAGCACCGGCCCGGCGTCGCCGACCTTGTTGAGCACGACCACATCGGCGAACTCGATCTGCTCGACGAGCAGGCTGACGATGGTGCGCTCGTCGTCTTCCCCGAGCGATTCGGCGGTGTCGCGGAGGAAGTCCTGGCTCGCGTACTGGCCGAGCAGGTTCACCGCATCGACCACGGTCACCATGGTGTCGAGGCGGGCGACGTCCGAGAGGCTCTCGCCGTCCGCGTCGCGGAAGGCGAAGGTCGCGGCGACCGGCAGCGGCTCGGCGATGCCGGTCGATTCGATGACGAGATAGTCGAAGCGACCCTCGGCCGCGAGCCGGCGCACCTCGGCGAGCAGGTCGTCGCGCAGGGTGCAGCAGATGCAGCCGTTCGTCATCTCGACGAGCTTCTCGTCGGTGTGGCTGAGCTCGGCGCCGCCGGCGCGCACGAGGTCGGCGTCGATGTTCACCTCGGACATGTCGTTGACGATGACCGCGACCCGGCGGCCCTCGCGGTTGGTCAGGATGCGGTTGAGGAGCGTGGTCTTGCCGGCGCCGAGGAAGCCCGAGAGCACGGTGACGGGGAGGCGGTCGAAGGGTTCGGCTGTTTCGAGCATGGCGGGCCCTGGTTGGGTGAGTGTGCAAAGGGAGATGACCGACCCGATCAATCGGGCGGCAAGGGTGGACCGCTGGTCGTGGTCAGTGCGCTTTCATCTCACGCAGCTTCTCTTTGGCATCCATCGGGAATGCGGCCGCTCCGGGGGGCGGCCACGGTGGCCCGGCTTGCGCATCATGCGGGAGGAAGAGCCACCCGACCGTGACCTCCGCGGCGCTGGCAGCTGCAGCGGTGACCGCCAGAACAGCGGCCGTCGTTGCCTCGGGGCGCATCGTGTTCCTTTCCCTGCCCATGTCCGATGCGGCGAAGCGAAGCCGGCGTTCCCCGTTTCCTTCGTTGCCGGGAGGCGTGTCGACATGAGATCGAATCGTTACAGTATAACAGTTCCGCGACTCGTTACAGCATAACGCATCGCTCGGACAAGGGTCCTCGGCGCGGTATATGCCCGGGATGCGAGTCCATCGGCACCGACCGGCAGCCTGCGCCTCGCCGGTGGATGACGCCGGCGCGCTTCTGTCCCGGAGGCGCTCGCGAATGCGGGGCCGGAGGCTCGGCGCGTGCCGTCATCCCGACGCTTTGCGCATGGCGGATCCTGCGCCGGGGGAGGCTCGGATGGCCGGTGGAGGGGATGCGGACCGATGGGGATCCGCGCTGGCCCCGGAGGCTCGCAGGGCGAGCGGGACGCGGCCCGTCGCTGGGATATTGACATTACCCGAGTTATTCAGTCAGATATTTCCCGACCCCAGCCATCCTGTGCCTTCGCAGGAGAGCCCGGATCCTTACTTCAGGGACACGGAAGCTTTGCGATGCGCCACGGCAGGGAAGAGCGAGACGAGAACGAGGAGCGCCGTCCGGGGGCGGGCGGCGAAGACGCTCTCGAACTGATCCATCTGGCGCTCGACTGCCCTCCTCCGTCCGATTTCGCGCTCGAGGCGCTTCTTGACCGAACGGAACGCAGCCAATGATCCACGCCAAGCCCTCGCCTGTGCCGCGGGACATGCCCAGCGAGCCCCCGCGCTATGATGCGAAAGCGCTGACCGATCCGGACGGTGTGGCGCGGATCGAGCTCGACGGGCAGATCTACACGCTCCGGATCACCCGGCAGAACAAGCTCATACTTACCAAGTAGATGCCGCGCCGCGCGGCGAAAGGGCGACGTCCCGGGATGCCGCGAGGCCTGCGCTGCGTGAGCCTCGTGCGCGGTCGGGAATGCGGGAGCCGGATGCGGCGCACCGCCGCGCAAGCGTGCCTGGCATCCGCCGCGTCGGTCTCGCCGGGCTTCGCCAGGGACGGCGGCATTCGGGCAGGCGCTCGGTCGGGACGCCTTCAGGACCGGGCATGGGGATCTCGTGCAAGGCCGGCGCGGGTGTCGATCCAGCGGGCGGCACCGGCGGCCACGGCATCATAGGCCGCCCGGCCGAGTGATTCGCCCGCATCGGTGTGAAGCCCGGCAAAGGCGGTGCGGCCCGGCGGCGCGGCGAGCGCGATGCAATCGGTGCCCGTGCCGGTGGCCGGCCCTTCGGGCAGGGCGAAGCCGGCATCGATCACCGCTGCGGTGCGGGCCTGGACCGCGATGGTCAGCGCCTCGATCTGCGCCGCCCTGGTCAGCCCGGCGGAACAATCCAGAACCATGTTGATCGTGCCCCATCGGGCCGGGTCGAAGCTCTGCCGGTGACCGACGCGCTCGGCATTGGAGAGGCCCACCGTGGCAAGGCAGTGCACCATCACGTCGCCGGCCTGCGCGGAACGGCACTCGAAGGCCGAGATGTCGCGCGAGGTCAGGAGTGCCGGGGCATCGGCGAGCCCCGTCGCGACCAGTTCGCGACCCAGCCAGAGCGCGGCGTCCAGGTCCCGGGGCAGATCGCGGTTGCGCACCTCGCGGATGACGATCCGCCGGGCGGCGACGAAGCCGGGCCGGTTCAGCGTCCAGCTGAGCACCCGCCGCGGCGCGCCCAGATCGGCGATCAGCCAGGGGGCGGTGTGGAGGAGCTTCACCGCCCCGCCCCCGCGCGGGCGATGGGCAGCAGGAGCAAGCCCTCGGGCGCCGCCTCGCGCCAGACGGTGATGCCGAAGACATCGGCCAAGCGCTCGGGCGAGAGGATCTCGGCGGGCGCGCCATCGGCCACGATCCGGCCGGCCCGCATCATCACCAGCCGGCTGCAGAAGCGCGCCGCGAGGCCGAGATCGTGGAGCGAGACCACCACGCTCCGCCCGGCGGCGGCGAGATCCTTGAAGACGTCCATGGTGGCGATCTGATGCGCCGGATCGAGCCCCGCGATGGGCTCGTCCGCCAGCAGCAGCGGCGTCTCCTGGGCTAGCGCGCGGGCCAGCAGCACCCGGGCCTGCTCGCCGCCCGAGAGCTGCGTGGCGATGCGGTCGCGGAAGGCGCCGAGGTCCATCCGGTCGATCGCGCGGGTGACGGCCACGGCATCGGCCGCGGCGCCGCGCGCCTCGTAGGGCATCCGGCCGAGCGCCACGACGGTCCCGACCGTGACGGGCCAGGCGATCTCTCGCGCCTGCGGCAGCCAGGCCGCGTGGCGGGCGCGGGCGGCCGGGGGCAGTTCTGCCAGAGACGAGCGGCCGCGATGCGGCAGCAGCCCGAGCGCGCCGCGCATCAGCGTCGTCTTGCCGGCCCCGTTCGGGCCGATGAGCCCCACCACCTCGCCCGGAGCGATGGAGACGGAAACCGCATCGACCGCGGGACACCGGCCCCGCAGCACCGTGAGCCCCTCGATGGAGAGCAGGGTCATGCCAGGTCCCTCCGGGTCCGGTAGACCAGATGCAGGAAGAGCGGCGCGCCGACGATGGCGGTGAGCACGCCGAGCTTCAGGTCGCTCCCGGGCAGGATCAGCCGCACCGCGATATCCGCGGCCAGGACCATCGCCGCGCCGCCGAGCGCCGAGGCGGCGAGCAGGCGGCCGGGACGCGCCCCGACCGCGCCGCGCAGCAGGTGCGGCACCACGAGGCCGACGAAGCCGACCGCGCCGGCCACCGCCGTGGCCGCGCCGACCATGGCGGCGACGCCGGCGACCAGCATCAGCCGGAGCCGGCCGAGCCGGGTGCCGAGCGCTTCGGCCGCATCCTCGCCCAGCGTCAGCGTGTCGAGCCTGCGCCCCAGGGGCAGGAGCAGCGCCGCGCCGAGCGCCACGAAGGGCGTGGCCAGCGCCACATGCAGGAAGGAGCGGTCGGCCAGTGATCCCAGCATCCAGAAGACGATCTCGGAGGCGGCGAAGGGGTCGGGCGAAAGGTTGAGCACCAGCGAGATCAGCGCGCCCGCCAGCGCCGAGACCGCGATGCCGGCGAGGATCAGCGTGAGCGAGCCGCCGCGCGGACCGGCGAGCAGGAGCAGCAGCGCCACCGCGACGCCCCCGCCGGCAAGCGCCGCCAGCGGCACCGCCAGCGCGAAGGCCGCGGCCAGCCCGGTCTGGATCGCCAGCACGGCACCGAGCGCCGCCGAGCCCGAGACCCCGAGCAGGCCGGGCTCGGCCAGCGGGTTGCGCAGGTAGCCCTGCATCGCCGCGCCCGAGAGCCCGAGGCTCGCCCCCACCAGGATGCCGAGCAATGCCCGCGGCAGCCGGATCTCGCGCATCACAAGCGTCATCGGCCCACCGTCGCCGAGGACCAGCGCGCGGAAGCCCTGGCCCGGCGAAATCCCGGCCGGCCCCACGAGCAGCGAGGCGAGGAAGAGCGCCGCGACCAGGGTCGCGAGCCCGGCGAGGAGCCAGCGGTAGGGGATCATGGCGATTCGGGCAGCTCCTTTCGCGCCTCGGCCAGCCCGGCGATGGCGCGCAGCACATGGGGCGTGCCGCAGACCCAGTCGCGGTCGGTCAGCGGCGCGGTTCCGGCGCGTTCCTGCAGGGCCAGCAGCGCGGGGTGGCTGAGCACCTCCTCGGCACGCGAGGCGCCGGGCCAGGGCTGCGGCAGCACCACCAGGTCGGGGTCGAGCATCACCAGCTGCTCCAGCGGCAGGACGCCGCCGACCGACAGGCCGACCTCCTCGGCCACATTGGCGAAGCCGGCCGCCTCCAGGATCGCCCCCGACAGGCTCGCCGGCCCGGAGGCATAGCCGCGGGCGGCATAGATCGCGGCTCGCGGCGGATCGGCGACCGTCTCCGACAGCGCCGCGAGGCCGGCATCGAATTCGGTGACCAGCATCGCGGCGGCTTCCTCGCGGCCGAGCAGCCCTCCCATCTCGGCGATCCGGTCGCGCACCTCGTCCAGCGAACGGGCGGGCGTCATGGTCACCACGGGAATGCCCAGCCGGCGCAGCATCGAGACCGTGGCCCGGGCGGTGAAGCTGCCGGCGACGACCAGATCGGGGTCGAGCAGGAAGATCTCCTCGGCCAGCCCGTGGTTCGCCGGCCAGGCCAGCGCCTCCTCCGCCATCGCCGAGCTGCGCGGGTCCTGCGCGAGGTAGGAGACCGAAAGGAGTTGCCCGGGCGCGGCCAGCATCATCGCGAGCTGGTCGGTACAGAGGTTGATCGACACCACCCGCTGCGGCGCCGCCTGACCCGGCCCGGCAAGGGCGAGGCTCATGGCGAGGACAAGGCGGAGCGGGTGGCGCATGGTCAGAAATTCGCCGCCACGCCGGCATAGAAGGTCCGGCCCGGCGCATCGTAGCCCAGGATTTCCTGGTATTGCTCGTCGAACAGGTTGTCGATGCGCGCGGTCAGCAGCAGCCGATCGCTCAACTGGTGCTGGGCCGTGACGTTGACCAGGGTGTAGTCGTCGAGTTCCACCCGGTCGGCGCCGAAGGACGGGGTGGTATAGTCGAAGTCCCAGTTGCCGTTGACATAGCGCAGGTCGGCCCCGAGAAGCGTCCTGTCGTCGGGGAGCCGGTAGTAGGCGCGCAGGCCCAGTTCGTTCTTCGGCCGCCGCACCTCGACCGCACCGTCCGGGTCGGTGGCATCGAGCCAGGTGAAGTCGGCACCGAGCGTCAGGCCGTTGTCGAATGCGAATTCCGCCGAGACCTCGACGCCGTTGCGGTCGCTGGTGCCGTCCTCGTTGTAGGGGGTCGATTCGCCGGTGGCCGGATCGTAGGTGCTGGAGATCTCGTTGGTCAGCTCGGACCGGAAATAGGTGGCGTTGACCACCGCCCGGTCGCCCAGGAACCGCTGCTCGACTCCGATGTCCCAGCCGATGCTCTCCTCCGGCTCCAGGTCGGGATTGCCGATCCAGGTGCCGGGGTTGTAGCCGAACTGCTCGTACATGGTCGGATTCTGGACGCCGGTTCCTGCCGAGGCATGGAATCGCGTGGTGGCGTTCGGCAGCAGGTAGGAGAGCCCGACCGACCAGGTGTCGGTGTTCGCGAAATCGCCGTCGTTGTCGTCGTGCCGCCCGGTCGCCTGCAGGGTGAAGGCATCGTCGAGGAAGCTGCCGCGGTATTCCAGCACGTAGCCGTAGAGCCTCCGCCTCTGCTCGTCGAGCATCGCGGAATCGAAGACCAGCGACGGCTCGTTGTTCCGGAAGGTCTCCTCCTTGCCCTCGACCAGGAAGCTGAGGATCTGGGCGGAGCTGTCGACGTCGAAGCCGTCGAGCGCCACGGTGCCGCGATAGGCGAGCCGCGACCTCGTGGCGGTGGTGTCCGAGGTCGCGGCGCCCTGATCGGTATCGACCGTGTCCATGGTGCCCGAGTAGAAGGTGACCTCGCTGCGGAACCGGCCCTCGACGGCGTCGATCGTGGCGAAGGCGGAGCCGAAGAAATCCCTGACCTCGGTCTCGAGGTCGCCATCGGTCACCAGGTCGTCGATTGTGGCCGCGCCCCAGTTGGACTGGTCGTAATCCGAGGTCCGGTGCACGTAGCGCAGGGTGGCGCCCAGGGTGATGTCGTCGTTCACGAAGAACGCGCCGCGGGCGTTCAGCGTCGTGTTGGCGTCGCCGTCGTCCTCGCCCCCGCTGCCGGAGATGTCGTAGCCGTCGGTCACCCGCCGCGCCGCGGAGACCGAGACCTGCCCGCGTTCGCCGCCATAGCGCAGCGACAGGCGGCCGCCGCCGCTCTGCTGGGTGCCGAGCTCGGCCTCGGCATTGCCGGCGAAGCCGGGCTCGGCGGCGCCCTCGGTGATGATGTTGATCACCCCGCCGATGGCGTTGGAGCCGAAGACCGAGGATTGCGGGCCGCGCAGCACCTCGATCCGCGCGATGTCGTCGGTCAGCAGGTTGGCGAAGTCGTATTCGCCGCTCGCCGGGTTCGAGACTTCCACGCCGTCGACCAGTACCAGCGTGTGATTGCCCTCGGCGCCGCGGATGCGAACCTGGGTGAAGGTGCCGGTGCCGCCACTCTGGCTCACCGCCACGCCCGGCAGCGCGCGCAGCGCTTCGGCGGCATGGCGGATCTGGCGTTCCTGCAGGTCCTGACCGGTCACCACGGTGACGGCACGGCCGTAGCGTTCGGCCTCGATGGGCGTCAGGCCGCCGCCGACGATGATCTCGTCGAGCCGGAGCGGTGCGCTGTCCTGGGCGACGGCGGAGCCTGCGGCCAGCACCAAGGCGCCGACGGCCGGAAAGGAATGTCTCATCTCGAACCCCGTAGATCGGGCGGCATGGGCCGCTCCGGTGACCTTCTCGATGTCGTTGGACGGGGCCGGCCCGATCCGCAGACGGTTGCATGCGCCACCACTGCGGAGAGTCCGCCGTCCGCCATGCACCCCGCATGGGAACCGGGTGATCCGTTCTGGCAGGTCTCCTGACTTGCGGGTCGTCGCAGGCACCGGCCTTCCCGCAGGACATGTCCCGCAGTGGCATCATCGGGCCCGCTCGCCGCTTACAGTTGCGGGGGCAGTCACGGAATCGGCACGAGGCGCCTCACCGTGTTCCCTTTTGTCGGGCGGCATGCCGCCCGAACCAGAACGGAGGCATTTAGGGCGGCAGGCCCGGCCCTGCCAAGCATTAACTGCGGCGGAGCCTCCGCCAGCGAGCGCGATATGGCATCCCTGCCGTTGCGGCCCCGATCCCATGCCAGCGGCCCGACCGACCGACCGATCCCTGAGCCCGGGGCCGAACCCCGGGAACGGGAGAAGGCCGCGCGAGGCGCTCCCGTCCCAGGCAGCGACCGGGTGGCCGCCTGTGTCGGGAGGGGTGCCGGCCCCTACCCTTTCCGCCGCGTCGGCGGTTGCCGGGCGGCCGCCGAAGATGCCTAGCGGATGTCGGCCGGCGCCTGGAGCGCGAGCGAGAAGCTCCGGCTGATCAGCGACGGCAGGACCGTGATATGCTCCGAACCCGCGAAGGCCTGGTGCGAGACCGAGAGCCCGCGCTCGGAGAGGGGGGCGAGGATCTCGGCCATGCGCCCGGCACCCACCACCATGTCCGGCAGCTCCTCGGCCCCGACCCCGATGAAGAGACTGCGTCCCTCGAGATCGGCCGCGGCCGGGTCGAAGGCCTCGGCGCGCGCGAGGATCTCCTCCCCGTTCCACCAGACCGACGGGCTGCCGGCGACCCAGGTCGCGAAGAGCGTCGGGCGCGTCAGGAAGGCGTGCAGCGTGAAATAGCCGCCGAGCGAATGGCCGAAGAGCGTCGCCCGCGCCGGATCGGTGGGCAGCCGGCGGCCGATCTCCGGCATCAGCTCGTCCGCGATGAAGTCGAGGAAGGCATCCGCCCCGCCGAGCTCCGGGAAGGGCGCACCGTTCCCGCGCTTCGGCAGGGCCGAGGGATCGGCCGGCGTCGTATAGTCGAAATAGCGCCGCGCGGTGTCGAAGGGCTCGTCCGTCTCGTAGCCGATCGCCACCACCGCCGCCGGCTCGAAGCCCTTCGGCGGGCGGGTCTGCAGCCGCATCGCCTCGGCGGCGGTCTGGAAGGTCGCGTTGCCGTCGAGGAAATAGAGCACCGGATAGCCCGCCTCCGGCGCCGGCAGCAGCGGCCGGGCGAGGAGGATGCGATAGCGGCGCCCGGTCTCGGCGGCGGTCATCACGAAGCTCTCGGAATTCGGGACGACGACCGGATCGGCCGCCGCCGGCATGGCCGCGACCAGGGCCGCCGCGAGAAGGACGCCGCCCCGCATGGTCAGAACCGCCCGGTCAGCGACACGTAGAACCGCCGCCCCTCGACGTTGAAGTCGTCGGCGACCTCGCGCTCGATCGTCTCGTCGAAGAGGTTGAGGATGCCGCCCTGGAGGGTGAGGTTCTCGCCGAAGTCGTAGCTCGCCATCAGGTCGGCGGTCGTATAGGCGTCGGCATCGACGGCATTCGCCATGTTGCCGTCCTGCGGGACGTAGGTGTACTGGTCCCCGACGTAATTCACCGTCACCGAGGTGAAGAGCGCCGTCGTCGCCTGCCATTCGACGGCGAGATGGCCCGAATGCTCGGGGTTGTAGGCCAGCGGCACGTCGAGGCCGCCGCTGGTATTGGTCGCGTCGAGATAGGTGTAATTGGCCCGGAGCGTCACGCTGTCGGTGACGTCGTAGCGCGCGGCCGCCTCGAGGCCCTGGGTGCGGGCGGATTCGATGTTCTCGTAGCCGAAGATCGGGATCCCGTCCGAGGTGAAGCCGACGAAGTTGTCGAAGGTCGGCGCGACCGCCGGGTCGCCGGTGCGGGCCGGCGGGAACTGGATCATGTCGTCGAGGTCGTTGCGGAAGATCGTTCCGGTCAGCGCCAGCGGCCCCTGCTCGAAGACCGCGCCGATCTCGTAATTGTTGCCGGTCTCGGGATCGAGATCCTCGCTGCCGCGCAGGAAGCAGCCGCCGCCGCAGGAGATCTGGTCCCAGTTCGGGCTGCTCTCGAGCAGGGTCGGTGCCTTGAAGGCCTGCGCCCAGCCGCCCTTGATCGTCAGGGATTCGGTGACGTTGTAGACGCCGTAGACACGCGGGCTCCAGTGGTCGCCGAACTTCTCGTTGTTGTCCACGCGGGTGCCGAGGGTCAGCAGGAAATCGTTGCCGAAGGCGACCTCGTCCTCGAAATAGACCGCCGCCTGCCACATGGACGAGGTGCCGTCGCCGGTCAGCACGTAGTCGTCGTCGATCTGCTGGTAGCGGTATTCGGCCCCGAGGGTCAGCGTCTGCGGCAGCGATCCCTCGATCGGCAGCACCACCCGGCCCTCGGCGCCGCGGTTGTAGGCGGTGTTCGGCTGGTCGACCCCCGCGACGTTGCCATGGCCGTATTCGTTGTCGATCTGGTCGCCGTAGAGCCGCAGCTCGGTGGTGCCGAAGTCGTAGTCGCCGTAATGGGTGAGCCCGTAGTCGAAGCGCTTCATCGGGAAATCGCCCTCGACGCGACGCTCGTAGCCGAGGTCGAGGTCGACGGTGTTCTGCACGTTCGGTGCCCAGCTCAGCGTGCCGTGGATGAAGCGGTCGTCCTGTTCGGCGAATCCCGGCCAGGGATCGACCGCCCAATCCTCGCCCGGCGCGGGGTTGTAGTCGTCGCTGCTGGCGTCGCGATGGGTGACGTTGCCGTAGAGCTTGAAGCCGAGCCTGTCCTCGACGATCGGCCCGGTCAGGAAGAAGCCGGTGCTCCAGGTGTCGCCGGCGTCGCGGTCCTGTTGCAGCGTGTAGTCCGCGGTCAGCGAGCCGTGCCATTCGTTCGAGACCGGCTTGGTGATGATGTTGATGACGCCGCCGATCGCATCCGAGCCGTAGAGCGAGGACATCGGGCCGCGCACCACCTCGATGCGCTCGATGGCGTCGAGCGGCACCCAGCCCGAGTCGAAGGCATTGCCGCGGAAGAGGTTCGGCGCGCTGTCGACCCGCTTGCCGTCGATCAGGAACAGCGTGTAGCGCTCGGGCAGGCCGCGCATCTGCACCTGTTCCTGGTTGCCGACGCGGTTGATGGTGATGCCCTCGACCCGGGAAAGCACCTCGGCCACGTTGGTCGCGGGCGTCTGCGCGATGTCCTCGGCCGTCACCACGCTGACGCTCGCGGGAGCGTCGCGCAGGTCGGACACCCCGCCGGTCGCGGTGACCACGAGCTGGTCGAGAACGAAGCTTTCCTCCTGGGCGCGGGCGGCCGTGCCCGGCGCCACCGCGGCCGCCCCGGCCAACAGCAATCCAAGCGCCTTCCGGCGCCGCAGTGTCAGAATCATGTCCAGCGTCCCTCGCAGTGAAGATGATCGCTGGCGGTCTCGGAACGAGGTGGCTGGCTTGGTCCGTCGAAGCGCGACGGCGCTTCGCCGCACGCCCGTTATCGTTCCTGATTCATTTCGTCAAGTTTGCTCGAACCCTTGCGACATGCCCCTGGGATGGTCAATCTGACAAGTGCGATCGGTCGCGGCCGGGCCTTCCGAAGGAGAAGCGGATGCGGTCGATGCCGCTGCGGCGGGCTCCGGAGGTAACGCGCACGTGTTGGGCGCCGCCGGCGGTCCTGAGCGATACTGAACCGCGCAGGGAGGAGCGGATGAGCAGAGGCCATGCTTTGTCGGAGGGCGGCCGGAGCGGTGGCGCTGCGCTGGGAATCCTGCTGGGGCTGATGCTGGCGGGCTGCGCCTCGGGCGTTCCGGTCGAGCGTCAGGTCGTGGTGCCCGGAGCGCGGTTCCAGGCCGTGCAGGGCGAAGCGCGGCTCACGGTCCGGACCTTCCTCGAAGACGAGGCCGGGGAGCGCCAGGAGGTCCTCGGCGCAAACTGCGCCGTCAGATCGAGCCTCTATGAGACGGAACTCGTCACGCCGTCCGTTCTCGTCCTGCCGAACTTCGGGCCGCAGTCGCCGGAGCTCGAATTCGCCTGCCGCGCCGGCGAACTGGCCGGCGCGGGCCGGGCGGATATCGACACCTTCTGGCGCAGCTATCCCGGCGGCTGGGGCTATCCGGGTCCCTATCCGTGGCGGCCGCCATACGGCTGGGGCGGGTGGGGACTCTACGGACCGGCCTATCCGGTCTCGAACTACCCGAACGTGTCGATCACCCTGCGCTGAGGGCGGCGCTCCGGACCCGGACCTGCACACGGCGCCACCGGCCTCCCGGCGACACAGGTGCCGGGAGGCCGCTTTGCCGGTCAGAAGCGTGCGCGCAGGGAGAGTTCCGCGCCCAGGCCGTCGCCGTAGACCACCGTGTCGTAGAAGCCGGTGGTGCGGTAGTATTTCTCGTCCAGTACGTTGGTCACGTTCAGCTGCAGGGCGATGTCGTCGCTGATGTCGTAGCGGCCGCTCACGTCGAAGATCGCGTAAGGATCCTGGACGATGTTCGGCAGGTCGCCCTCCCAGGGAATGCTGTCGGTCTGGCTCTGCCAGCGCATCGCCCCGCCGACCGTCAGCCGGTCGTCGAGAATGCCGGGGATCCGGTAGTCGGTCGCGAGCTTCAGCGTGTTGCGCGGCTGATCGGTGAAGAGCTCGTTGCCGTCCCGGTCCTCGGAATAGCGATAGGTGAAGCCGCCCGAGACGTTCCAGCGCTCGTTGATCGCTCCCGCCATCTCCAGCTCGAAGCCGCGCGTCGTGGTCCCCTCGATCGATTCGTAGACGCTGCGATCCTCCGCCTCGATGGTGTAGAGGTAGTTCGCCACGTCCCTCTGCTCGGTCCAGAACACCGCCGCCGCGGCGTAGAGGGCGCCATCCATCAGACCCGCCTTGGCGCCCAGCTCGTAGTTGTAGCCGTAGGTCGGGTCGAGGTAGTTGCGATCCAGGTCCTGGAACAGCTGCGGCTCGTAGATGCTCGTGATGCTTCCGTAGACCGACCAGGTCTCGTTGACGTCGTAGGTCGCGCCGACATAGGGCGTCACGATGCCGCTGTAATCATACTCGAACGGCGCGAGGGAATAGGGATCGGTCTGCCTGCCGTCCCACCAGTTCAGGCGCGCCCCGCCGATCAGCGACAGCGCGTCGGTGGCACGGAAGCGCAGCGCGCCGTAGAGGCCGATCTGCGTGACGTCGTTCGTCCAGAAGCGGTCCGGCTCCGAACCCCATTCCGGCTCCGGGTAGGAGCCGTCCCAGTCGAAGAAACTGCCGATCGGCGCGATGTCGCCGACGATCGGGTAGCCCTGCTGGTCGCTGTCGGCCTTCGAGCCGAACGCGCCCAGCACGAAGTCGTGCATCCGCCCGATCGCCTCGAAGTCGCCGTTCAGCACGGCATTCAGCGAATCCTGCGTCCCGTCGCCGGTGTAGCGGTCGGGATAGGGTTCCACGCCGATGCCGGTATCGTGGTCGGGAAGGCCGTAGAGATAGAGCAGCGTCGAATCGAAGTCGGTGGCCAGACGGGTGTAGGTCAGCCGCCCGGTCCAGCCGTTGTCGAAGAGATGCTCGAGGGCGGCGAAGGCCTCGGTGCGGCCGGTCTCGAGCCGGGTCCAGGGCGCGGCGCTGGTCGCCCCCCGGGGCCAGTCGATGAGCGCGAGATCGCTGTCCCACGGCGGCAGCCCGGCCCAGGTCACGCCGTTGCTGTCGGTCTGCTGGTGGCTGATGCCGGCGGCGAGCAGCGTCCGCTCGGTCAGGTCGACCTCGATCGCGCCGTATCCGATGGCACGGGTCTTCTCGTAGTGGTCGATCCAGCCGTCGCGGGTTTCCGCCGCGCCGATCAGCCGGCCGCGCACCGTGCCGTCGGCGTTCAGCGGTCCGGAGATGTCGATCTCGCCGCGCACCGCCTCGGGATAGCCGAGGAGCACCGCGGCCTCGCGCCGCAGGAAGTCGGTCGGGCGCTTGCGGATCAGGTTGATCGAGGCGCCCGGCTCGCCCGCGCCCTGCATCAGGCCGGTGGCGCCGCGCACGATCTCGACATGGTCGTAGATCGCCATGTCCACATTGGCGTCGTCGAACTGCCAGCCGTCCTCGCGCGCCACCGGCACGCCGTCGAACTGGTAGCTGTCGATCTCGAACCCGCGCGAGTAGAAGTTCACCCGGTCCGATTCGTAGGCCTGCACGGTGATGCCGGTCGCCGTGTCGAGCGCCTCCCCGATCGAGGTGATGTCGCGCGCCCTTATCTGGGCGTCGGTGATCACGCTCGTCGACTGCGGCGTTTCCTTCTGGCTCAGGGGCATGCCTGTCGCCGAGCGCATCCATTCGGTGGTCCAGGACCCGGAATCCTCCGTGGTCGTGCCCGGCGCCGCGGTGACCTGGAGCGTGTCGAGGACGAACGCCGCTTCGCTCGATGCGAGGGCTTCCTCCTCCGCGGACGCTCCCTCCCCGGCTTCGGCCCCCGCCGCTTCCTGGGCGGCGAGCGGCTGCCAGGCGGCCGCCCAGACCGTCGTGCCGAGGAGCGCGGCCAGAGCGGGCCCCGATACCGCGAATCCCGCGATGCGTTGAGACATTCTCGACCCCACCCATGGTTTACGACCGGCTGGCGGGGGGCTGGCTCGTCGAGTCGACCGTTAGGGAAATCGTGACATCCGGTCCAGCAGCGGCCCGGCGGTGCCGGGTCGGACGTTGCCGAAATGCCGCATCGCGGCGCCGGCCGGGACCGCGGCCGGCATCAGCCGGGATCGGCCAGGTGGTGCAGCGCCAGCGGCGCGTCCCCATGGCGGATCACGGAAATCCGGACGCCGTAGATGGACCGCAGGTGATCGGGGCGGATGACCTCCGCGGGCGTGCCTTCGGCCACCACGGCACCCTCGCGCAGCGCGACGATGCGATCGGCCCAGGCGGCGGCGTAGTTGATGTCGTGCAGAACGACGACGACGGTGCGGCCGTGGTCGTCGGCGAGGGAGCGCAGGCGGTGCATCAGCGCCCGGGCATAGGTGAGATCGAGGCTGTTGAGCGGCTCGTCGAGCAGCAGGTAGTCGGCGGCCTGCGCGAAGGTCATGGCGACGAAGGCGCGCTGGCGCTGGCCCCCGGAGAGCTCGTCGAGGAAGCGGCCGGCGAGGGATCCGAGGTCGAATTCGGCGAGGGCGCGGCCGACCGCCGCGTGGTCCTCCGGCCCCGGCCGTCCGCCCGACCGCGGGTAGCGGCCGAAGGTGACGAGGTCGCGCACGGTCAGGCGGGTGGCGATCGCGGTGTCCTGGCGCAGCACCGCGAGCTTCAGCGCCAGCTCGTTCGAGGGCGTGCGGCTGACGTCGAGCCCGTCGAAGGCGATCCTGCCGGCCTGCAGCGGGATCAGCCGGGCCATCAGCGACAGCAGCGTGGACTTGCCGGCGCCGTTCGGCCCGATCAGCGCGGTGATGCCGCCCTTCGGGATGCGGAGCGACACGTCCCGCAGGACCGGGCTGCGGCCAAAGCCGTGGCTGACGCGGTCGATCTCGATCACGTCGGCCGAGCCCGCAGGAGCAGCGCCAGGAACAGCAGGCCGCCGGCGAATTCGATGACGACGCTCAGCGTCGACTGAAGCCCGAGCACGCGCTCGAAGAGCGTCTGGCCGGCCACGAGGATGGTCGCGCCGATCAGCGCGGCGGCGGGCAGCAGATGCGCGTGGTGCGGCGAACGGACCACGAGATGCGCGAGGCTCGCCACGATCAGCCCGAAGAAGGCGACCGGCCCGACGAGGGCCGTCGACACCGAGACGAGCAGCGCGACGATCAGCAGCGTGAAACGCCCGATGGCGTCGTATCCGACCCCGAGTCCGATGGCCGGCGCACGGCCGAGCGCCACCACGTCGAGCGCGTGGCGCAGGCGCCAGGTGGCCGCGCCGCCGGCGCCCGCGAGCAGCGCCGCGAGGGCGAGGAGATCGGTCTCCACGCTGCCGAAGCTCGCGAAGCTGGCGCCCTGCAGGACGGCGAAGGCATTCGGATCCATCAGGCGCTGGAGAAAGGCGGCGAGGCTGCGGAAGAGCGTGCCGAAGATCACGCCGACGAGCAGCATCCGGTGCAGGTCGTGCCGTCCGCGACCGAGCAGGAGCCCGAGCAGGGACGCCGAGGCCAGCATCATCAGCCCGGTCTCGGCAAGGAACTTCGGCCGCGCGTCGAGCATGGCGTAGCCGAGGCCGCCGAGCAGAAAGACCAGCGCCGTCTGCAGCAGCACGTAGAGCGCGTCGAACCCCATGATCGAGGGGGTGAGGATGCGGTTGCCGGTGACGGTCTGGAACAACACGGTCGCGACGCCGACGGCCGCGCCCACCAGCGCGAGCGCCGCGAGGCGCAGGCCGCGGAACGGCAGCAGGAAGCTCCAGCTCCCCTTCGCCCCGAGGGTCATGAAGGCGAGCGCGGCCAGCGCCAGCAGCGCGGCGAGCACCAGCAGCCGGTCACGCGGCACGGCGCGGCTCGTGCAGCAGCAGGTAGAGGAAGAGCACCGAGCCGACGACGCCGAAGACGGTGCCGACCGGGATCTCGTAGGGGTAGCGGATCAGCCGGCCCAGGATGTCGCAGACCAGCACGAGTCCCGCCCCGGTCAGCGCCACCCAGGGCAGGGTCCGGCGCAGATTGTCGCCCATCACGCGGCTGACGAGGTTCGGAACGACGAGGCCGACGAAGGGGATCATGCCGACGGTCACGACGACGAGCGCGGTGATGATCGCCACCATGGCCAGGCCGAGCCCGACGATGCGGCGATAGTTCAGCCCGAGCCCCAGGCTCGCGTCGCGTCCCAGGCTCGCGATGGTGAACCGGTCGGCCACCAGATAGGCGAGCGCCGCCACCGCTCCCGAGACCCAGAGCAGTTCGTATCGCCCGGCCAGGACGCCGGAGAACTCGCCGTTCAGCCAGACCGCGAGATATTGCAGCAGATCCGCCTGATAGGCGATGAAGGTCTCCGCCGCGCCGAGCACGCCGCCGTAGACGAGCCCGACCAGCGGCACCAGAAGCGGCTGGGTCGGCGGCAGCCGGCGGACGATGACCAGGAACACCGCGGTCGAGGCGAGCGCGGCGAGGCTCGCCGCCGCCATGCGCAGGAAGAGCGGCGTCGCCGGGGCGAACAGCGTCACCGCCAGCAGCCCGAGCGCCGCGCCCTGGCCGGTGCCCGCCGTGGTCGGCTCCACGAAGCGGTTGCGCGCGATCACCTGCATGATCACCCCGGCCGTCGCCATCGAGGCGCCGGTCAGGAGCACGGCGAGCGTCCGGGGCAGGCGGCTGACCCAGAGCAGGCGCTGCGAGGCCCTGTCCGAGGTCAGGTCGAAGGCGTCGAAGTCGCCGACGCCGATCGTGAGGCTCAGGAGCGCGAGCCCGGCAAGCCCGGCGGCGGCGACGGCCGCACGGCTCATTCCCCGAAGGCGTCCGCGACCTGGTCGAGGAGGCCGGTCAGCGAGCGGATGCCGCCGCTGGCGATGTAGATGCTCGGCGCATCGAGGAAGGCGAGCTGGTCGGCCTGCCAGGCCCTGGTGCCGGCGACCAGCGGATTGTCGAGCGTCTGCCGCGCCGCCTCGGCCGTCTCGCCGATCGCCGCGGCCCGGTCGACGATGATCAGCCAGTCCGGATCGGCCTTCTGCACGAATTCGAACGAGATCGCCTCGCCATGGGTCGCCGCCTCGACGTCCTCGACCGCCGCCGGCAGCCCGAGGTCCTCGTGGAGCCAGCCGAAGCGCGAGCCGGGGCCGAAGGCCGAGACCTTCGGCCCGTCGGTCATCAGGATCAGCGCATCGCCCTTTCCGGCCGCCGCCGCCCGCGCGCCGGCGAGGGTCTCGTCGAGCCCGGCGGCGAGATCCGCGGCCTCCGCCTCCTTGCCGAAGAGCCTTCCATAGGCATCGAGCCGCGCCTTGGCCGATTCGGCGAGCGAGCCCTCCCATTCGATCGTCATGTCGATGGTCGGCGCGATTTTCTCCAGCGCCGCCACCTGGGCCGACGATCGCCCGCCGGCGACGATCAGATCCGGCTCGAGCGCGGCCACCGCCTCGAAATCCGGCTCGAACAGCGTGCCGACCGGCGCGGCCGCATCCTCGAGATGCGCGAGATAGGAAACATAGAGCGGCGTCGGCACCCCGACCGGGACGATTCCCAGCGCGTCGATGGTGTCGAGAGCCGCGATGTCGAAGACGACGACCCGCTGCGGCCGCTCCACCTCGACCGGCCCGCGGGCCGTCTCGATGGTCACCGGATCGGCGGCCGCCGCTCCGGCCAGGAGCACGAGCGCGAGCGTAGCACGTAGAGCCATGATGTTGTTCCCCTCGAAGACCTGCATGGCTCGGCGGGAGGCCTGGCTCTGCGACGCGTGCGCCGCATCTAGGGGCGGCGGGCGCGGCGCGGGCAAAAAACCCCCCCAATACGGCCAACGACCCCCCCCCCCCCGCCTAGAGCGCCCCCCCGGCCGCGGCCCCGGCCAGCCCCGCCAGCAGGATCGCCGGTCGGTCCGAGCTTGCCGCCGCGATCCCCA
>CALMSR010000013.1 GCA_937872465.1 uncultured Paracoccaceae bacterium | reverse complement strand
GAGTGGCACCGAATTCCTTCAAGAGCGCCCAAAAACCCGAGAGTCGTGTAGTGTGTGCGGGGACGCCTTCGTGGGCTGCCGAGGCCGGGCCTTCGGACAGGGAGACGGCCGCGCCCCGCGCGGCCCGCGGAGCAGGCCCCTGGGCCGAGAAGGCGAGGCGCCGGTGGCGCCTCGGCCGGTCCGGTCGCCCGGAGGCGCAAGCCGCAGGGCGAGGGAGGGGCAGGTGATGTACTGGGTCTTCTGCAAAAGCGCTGAGTGGGGCGCGGCGGTCATGGCACGCTGGTGATGTTTGACGTCACCGGGCCCGTAGGAGGGGCGAGTGCCATGACCGGGAAACAGGGTACGACCAGCGTGATCGACGTGAAAGCGTTGCTGGAAGGGGATGGGGACTATCTGCGCGCGATGGTGCGGGCGGTGGTCGAGGCGACGCTGGAGGCGGAGATGACCGATGCGATCGGCGCCGCGAAGGGCGAGCGGAGCGAGGGGCGGCGCGGCTACCGGGCGGGTTCCTACCCGCGCACGCTGGTCACCCGGGTCGGCAAGCTGGAGCTGCGCGTGCCGAAGGATCGCGACGGCCGCTTCTCGACCGAGCTCGTCGCCCGCTACCAGCGCTCGGAGCAGGCGCTCGTGGCGAGCCTGTCGCGGCGAGCAATGGATCCGGGATGGCGCCGGTCCGTCGTGCCGGGGTCCCGGAGGAGGTGGCCGGCCGTCCCGCGGTCGGGCCCTATGCGAGGATGCGTGCCTTCTGCTCGGCGAATTCCTCGGCGGTCAGGACGCCTGCGCCGTGCAGCTCGGCAAGTTTCTGCAGCCTGGCGATGTCCCCGTCGGACAGGCCGCCCGCAGCCGGCGCCGCCGATGCCGCGCCGGGATCCGCGGTCGCGGCGGCGATGGGCGCGGCCGGCTGTGGGGCCGTGGCCTGCCGGGCGGCGACCTTGCCGGAGACCGCCGTGGCGGTGGCCGATATCACGGCGGTGCGGGCGGCGGTCTGGGCCGCGCGGCCGATCAGGCTGGGCCGTCCGCTTCTGGACCGAAACATGGTCTCCCCTTTCTCAGCTGGATGCGGTCGAGGCGAGCGAGGCGCGCGCCTGCTCGACAACCGCGTGGGGGATGCGCTCCGAGAGGACCAGCCGGCCGCCGGCCGCGCGCACGGCCGAGCCGAATCGGGTGGCCCAGAGATGCTCGACGAGCATGGCCAGCGCGGTGCTGTCAGGCGCGAGCTCATTCCCCAGTTCCTCGAGGTCGGCCTCCGACAGCAGGCCGGGCACCGAGCCCGGAAGCTTTGCAAAGGCCGCCGCCATTTCCGGGCCGAGCTCCTCCGTCTCGCGGATGCAGACCACGCCATTCGGGTCCCTGGAGACGACGGCGAGGTCGACGATCCGAATCATCCCGGTCTCGAGCAGGTCCACGAGGGCCGGTGCGGTGTCGCCGGCGAGGCGGGTCCCGTCGAATCCCAGAACGATGTATTCAATGGGGCCGAGATCGGCCATCACCCTGCTCCCCCGGTTCGATCGCGTCCTGATAGCCCGCAGAGAGGGCTGCCACAAGCGGTCCGAGCTGCGCGTGGAACGGCCGTCGGTCATCAGGAAGAACCGAAGCCTCACCGGCGGGCCGGACGTCCGGTGGTCGCCGGGCCTCGGCAACGGGGCGACGCTTGCCGATGCGCTGGACGCGTGCGTGGGGAGCAGTCCAACGGTCGGTCCGGTTGAACGGATCGGATGGCGACCGACCTGAACCGGCACTTGTGAGACGGCCCGTCTCGCGCCTGTCCGAAGCGTTCATCGCGCTGTAGCAAGAAACCAAGCAGCAACAACAATCGACGCCATGTCCCGCTGCGGGACGCCTCCAAGGCCCGCGCGGCGGGAGCGCGGGGCCGGTCGCCGCGCCGGAGCGGGTTCGAAGTCGGCGGGCCGGGTCGATCGGGCAGTGGTCGTGGCGGCTCGAAGGGAAGGCCTTGCCCGAGTTCCGCTTGGACCATAACAAGGTCGGGGATGAGGCCGTGAAACCGGGGGCAATCCCGGCAGGCCGCTTGGGGGCGGAATACCGGACCGGCCGATCCGGTCATCGTCGGCGCGTTCGACCGAAGTCCTGGAGGTCGTCGCCCTCCCTGGGGGAAGCGCCTGGTACCGGCGATCCGGGATATGGTCGAGTGAAGAGGAGAAACCAGTGACCGATACCGCTTCCCTCGACGCTGCCGCCGCAGCGATGCGCGGCGCGATGCTTCAGACCGTGCGCCCCTCGGCGACCTGGGGCCGGGTGCTGGCCAGCGGCGTCCTCGGCGCGCTGATCGCCGTCTGGCGGCTGATGGGTGCGGGCATGAGCCTGCTGCTGTTCGGCATCTTCATCGGGATCCAGCGGATCGCCGAAGGCGTGGCGATCGCGAGGATGGCCTGGTCCGTCCGACGCGAGACGCCTGCGGCGGCCTGATGTCGCTGGGCGCCCCATCGGAATGACCGGAGATGCCGAGAGCCCGGGCGCGGAAGGCGTCACGACGGCGGGCTCCGGTGGCCCGCTCCTGAGAGCGTTCCTCATGCTCGGGAGCGTGCTCTTTGCAGCGCTCATTCTTCGTCTGGGCCGCGATCTGCTGGCGCCGGCGGCCACGGCGGTCTTCGTCTGGTTCGTGCTCAACGCGATGGCGGACGCCACCCGCGGCCTGCCGGGTGTCGGCGCCCGGCTCCCGCGCTGGGCCACCTTCGCGTTGCCGCTGGCGCTGCTGCTGATGCTGGCGTGGTTCGCCGTCGACGCCACGGTGGCCATGCGGGCGTCGATCGGCGCGGGGGCGGGCGGTTTCGGGGTTGCGTTCGAGCCGCTCGTCGCGTGGATCGCCGATCTCGCGGGGGCGGAGCAGGCGGCGGTCCTTGATGCCATCTCGGGCAGGCTCGGCCTCGAGACGCTGCTCGTGCGGATCGCGGCGGGAGCGGCGGAACTCGTCTCCACCTCCGGCATCGTGCTGATCTATGTCGCATTCCTTCTGGCGGACCAGGCGTTCTTCGGCGACAAGCTCGACATCGTGCTGCGCCATCCCGCACGTCGCGCCGCCGTCAGGGCGCTGCTGAAGCGCGTCGGCGACGGCATTCGTCGCTACATGTTCGTGCTGAGCCTCGCGAGCCTCATGACGGCGACGGCGAGCTACGGCGTGATGCGGCTGGTGGGGCTCGACAACGCCGGCTTCTGGGCGGTCGTGATCTTCCTGCTCAACTTCATCCCGACCATCGGGTCGATCCTGGGGACGATCGTGCCGACGCTGATCGCGCTGCTTCAGTTCCAGGCGCCTGAGCCGGCGTTTGTCGTCCTCCTCGGCGTCGGCGCGTTCCAGGTCGTGATCGGCAACCTGCTGCTGCCGCGGATGTCCGGCGAGGTTCTGAACATCTCGCTCTTCGTCACCATCTTCGCGCTCTTCGCCTGGGGCGCGCTCTGGGGGGCAACCGGGATGTTCC
This sequence comes from uncultured Paracoccaceae bacterium, assembly GCA_937872465.1. Lineage (GTDB taxonomy): Bacteria > Pseudomonadota > Alphaproteobacteria > Rhodobacterales > Rhodobacteraceae > Amaricoccus. The sequence goes on along the minus strand of CALMSR010000013.1, from coordinate 41,328 downwards.
TCGCCATCCCCATGACCGCGGCCCTGATCATCGTGCTCGCCGAGTTCGAGGCGACACGGCCCGCCGCCGTCCTGCTGTCGCGCACCGGCGACGTCTTGCGGCCCGGGGCCGACGCCGGCTGAGAGAGTGCCGCCAGGGTCCGCGGCAGCACATCGGGACAAGCGGCCGCGGTTCGGAACGGCGCTCTGCACGTGGCTCTGCTCGCCGACAATCCGAGGACAATTGCGGCTTGATCGTGCCTTCGAGAAGGGGGCGGATTTTCGCCTTAGGCGGAGCCTCCAATTCGTGCTATGGGCTAAGCCGTGGAAATGGCGTGACGATTTCTCGCCGCGGCGAATGAGTGGTGTCGATGGACGAATATTCGGTTGCCGGGGCGACGGGTGAGCGATTCGCGCCGCCGCGCGGGAGCGGTCCCGCGCTCTGGCTCGAGGTCGGGGCGCGGCGCTTCCCGATCGTCGATCTCGATCGCGACAGCTGCCTGATCGACGCCTCGCCGACCGCGGCGCTGCGGGGCAATGCGGCGATCTTCGAGGGCGAGGAGCAGCTCGCCCAATGCCTGATCATGGTCGCGGCCCCGGAAGGGCGCGGCCAGCGGCTGATCTTCAAGCGGCGCACCGAGGTGTGCGCGATGCCCGCGGTCGATTTCGAGCTCTGACGCCCGCGCCGCGATCCGGCGCGGCGGGGCTCTGGACGCGCCGCGTCGCATGGCGCAGGATCGCCGGCGGCGCGCGAAGGGCGCGGCCGGGGGTTCCGGGAGGCAGCATGGGCCGCACCGTCTATGTGAACGGCGAATTCGTGCCGGAGGGAGAGGCGCGGATCAGCGTCTTCGACCGGGGCTTTCTCTTCGCCGACGGCATCTATGAGGTCACCTCGGTGCTCGAGGGCAGGCTCATCGACTTCCCGGGGCATCTGCGCCGCATGCACCGCTCGCTGGGCGAGCTCGACATGCCGGCGCCGCTCGGCGACGCGGAGCTCGAAGCGCTGCATCGCGCGCTGGTGGCCCGGAACGGGCTCGAGGAGGGCCTCGTCTATCTCCAGATCACCCGCGGCGCGGCCGACCGCGACTTCGCCTGGCCGGCCGAGCCCGAGCCGAGCCTGGTGATGTTCACCCAGGCCCGCGGCCTCGAGGATTCGCTCGCGGGGCGCGAGGGGATCCGGGTCATCGGCGTGCCCGACTTCCGCTGGGGCCGCCGCGACATCAAGACGGTGCAGCTGCTCGCCCCCTCCATGTGCAAGATGATGGCGCGGCGTGCCGGCAAGGACGACGCCTGGATGATCGAGGACGGCCTGGTGACCGAGGGCACCTCGAACAATGCCTGGATCGTCACGGGCGACGGCGCGCTCGTCACCCGCGACCTCTCGAACGCGATCCTGCACGGCATCACCCGTGCCGCCGTGCTCGCCTATGCGCGCGAGGCGCAGATGCGCGTGGAGGAGCGCGCCTTCTCCCTCGACGAGGCCAAGGCGGCCGCGGAGGCCTTCGTCACCGCCGCCTCCTCCTTCGTGACGCCCGTGGTCGAGATCGACGGAACCGCGATCGGTTCCGGAACGCCCGGGCCCGTCACCCGCCGGCTCCGCGAGATCTATCTCTCCGAGAGCCGCAGACAGGCGATCTGATGTCCGGCGAGGCGCCGGACCGGCCGCATCCGGCCGGCGGTGCCGCGCCGCGCTGGGCGGTCATCGGCATCTTCCTCATCCTGCTGATCCACACGCTGGCCTATGCGCGGGCCTTCCTGATGCCGCTGGTGCTGGCGGTGCTGCTGGCGCTGGTGTTCAGCCCGCTGCGCCGCATGCTGGAACGCGCGGGCCTGGGATCGGGGCCGGCGGCCTTGCTGATCGTCGGCGCGCTGCTCGCGGGGCTGGTCGCCGGGATCGCCACGCTGGCGGCCCCTGCGAGCGAATGGATCGACCAGGCCCCGCAGATCGGCCGGCAGATCGAGGAGCGGATGCGTGAGCTTCGCGGCGCGGCGGAAGGCATGCGCGAGGCGGCCGAGCAGGTGGATTCGATCGCCAAGGCCGGGGAGACGCCCAGCGATCCCGAGGTGCAGAAGGTGGTGGTAGAGAACTCGGGCCTCGCCGCCGATCTCGCGCTCTTCGCGCCGGGCATCCTCGCGCAGATCGCCTTCACCTTGATCCTGCTCTTCTTCCTGCTCGCCTCCGGCGACATGTTCTACGAGAAGCTCGTCTATGCGATGCCGACCTTCGGCGACAAGCGCCGCGCCATCCGCATCGCCCACGACATCGAGCGCAAGCTCTCGCGCTATCTCTTCACCATCACCCTGATCAACGTCCTGCTCGGCATCGCCATCGGCGGCGCGATGTGGGCGCTCGGCATGCCCAACCCGCTGCTCTTCGCGGTCATCGGCAGCCTGCTGAACTACATCCCCTTCCTCGGCTCGATGATCGGGGTGCTGATCGCGGTGATCGTGGGCATGATCAGCCTCGACAGTGCCGGCGAGGCGCTGATGGCGGGCGGCGCCTATTTCGTCCTGACCGCGGTGGAAGGCCAGCTGATCACCCCCTGGTTCGTGGGCCGCAGCCTGCAGCTCAACACCGTGGTGGTCTTCGTCTCGGTGACGCTCTGGGCCTGGCTCTGGTCGGTGACCGGCATGCTGCTGGCCACGCCGCTGCTGGTGATGATCCGCACGCTCTGCGAGCATATCCCGGCGCTCGAGAGCTTCGGCAACTTCCTCTCCGCCCGCGGCGTCGAACGGCCGCCCGGGGAGGAGCGATAGCAACGGCCCTCGCCGTCGACTCTCGGTATAGGAGCCACGGGCGTCGGTCGGGCGGAAGGGCGGCACAGATCAGGCGACCGGCTCGACCGCGCCGCCGGCGGCGCGCCAGGCGCGGAAGCCGCCGGGGATATGGGCGACGTTGCGCAGGCCCAGCTCGCCGGCGATCTCCACGGCCAGGGTCGAGCGCTCGCCCACGGCGCAATAGAGCAGGATCCGGCTCGACCGGGCGATCCCGGCCAGCGGTCCGGCGCTGCCGCAATACTGGTCGAACCGCCCGTAGGGCGCGTGGATCGAGCCCGGGATCGCGCCGTCGCGGTGCCGCTCGCCCTCCTCGCGCAGATCGACGAGCTGGATGTCCCCGGCCGGCCAGGCGGCCAGCAATTCGTCCACCTCGATGGCGGGAACCCGGTGCTGGGCGGCGAGCCGCAGGCCGAGCCTGAGGTTCTCCGGCACCGCCACGTCCATCATCGCCGGGTTGGCGAGCTTGAGGTTGTTCATGATCTCGGCATATTCCTCGGCCGAGCGCACCTGGAGCCGGGGGTTGAAGGCGCGTTCCTCCTCGATGGTCGAGACCGTGTCGCCCTTGTAGTCATGGGCCGGGTAGACCAGCGTCCGGTCGGGCAGCTTCAAGAGCCGGTCGAAGAGCGAATGGTACTGGTCGTAGGGGTCGCCGTTCTGGAAATCCGTGCGGCCGGTGCCGCGGATCAGGAGCGTATCGCCGGTGAAGACCCTGTCCTCCATCAGGAAGCTGTAGCTCTCGGAGGTATGGCCGGGGGTGTGGAGCGCGGTGAGGCTCAGCCCCTCGATGGTCAGGGCGTCGTTGTCGCGTACCCGGAGCGAGACCACGTCCGCAGGCGATTGCTCGCCCATGACGGTGGTGCAGCGGGTCGCGTCGCGCAGGCGGCCCATGGCGCTGATATGGTCGGCGTGGATATGGGTGTCCACCACCTTGACCAGCCGAAGGTCGAGCTCCTCCAGCAGCTTGAGATAGCGCTCGGTCTGCTCGAAGACCGGGTCGATCAGCAACGCCTCGCCGCCGTGCCGGCTGGCGAGCAGGTAAGTGTAGGTGCAGGACGTCCTGTCGAAGAGCTGCCTGAAGAGCATGTCGGCCTCCGGTCGGAAGCCGCCAGTCTAGCATATCCCGCGTCGGGGCGCCGAGGGATCAGGCGTCGGGCGATTCCAGCAGGCGGCGGGCGATCACCTGGGCCTGGATCTCGGCGGCACCCTCGAAGATCGACAGGATCCGCGCGTCGCAGAGCACCCGGCTGATGGGATATTCCAGCGCGAAGCCGTTGCCGCCGTGGATCTGCAGCCCGTTGTCGGCGGCGGCCCAGGCGACGCGCGCGGCCAGCAGCTTGGCCATGCCGGCCTCGAGGTCGCAGCGCCTTCCCCCGTCCTTCTCGCGCGCGGCGTGATAGGTCAGCTGGCGGGCGATCATGATCTCCACCGCCATCATCGCGAGCTTGCCGTGGACCCGCGGGAAGGCGATCAGCGGCTTGCCGAACTGCTTGCGGTCGCGCGCATAGGCCAGCGCCAGTTCCAGCGCCGATTGCGCCACGCCGATGGCGCGGGCGGCGGTCTGGATGCGCGCGCTCTCGAAGGTGCGCATCAGCTGCCGGAACCCCTGGCCCTCGATGCCGCCGAGCAGTCCCGAGGCCGGCACCCGGAAGCCGTCGAAACCGAGCTCGTATTCCTTCATGCCGCGGTAGCCGAGCACCTCGATCTCGCCACCGGTCATGCCGGAGGCGGGGAAGGGGTCGGTCGCGGTTCCGCGCGGCTTGGGCGCGATCAGCATCGAGAGGCCGGTGTGGTCGGAGGTCGCGGGGTCGGTGCGCACCAGCATGGTCATCACGTCGGCGCGGGCGGCGTGCGTGATCCAGGTCTTGTTGCCGGTGACGACGTAATCCTCGCCGTCGCGGGCGGCGCGGCTGCGCAGGGATCCGAGGTCGGAGCCGGTGTCGGGCTCGGTGAAGACGGCGGTGGGCAGGACCTCGGCCGAGGCGATCTTCGGCAGCCATTCCGCCTTCTGCGCCTCGGTACCGCCGCCGAGGATCAGTTCGGCCGCGATCTCGGAGCGGGTGCCGAGCGAGCCGACGCCGATATAGCCGCGGCTGAGTTCCTCGGAGACGACGCACATGGCGGTCTTCGACATGCCCGCGCCGCCGTATTCCTCGGGGATCGTCAGGCCGAAGACGCCGAGCTCGCCCATCTCGGTGACGATCTCGATCGGGATCAGCTCGTCGCGCAGGTGCCAGCCATGGGCGTGGGGGACGACCTTCTCCTCGGCGAAGCGGCGGAACATGTCGCGGACCATCTCGTCCTCGTCGCCGAGGCCGGTGGCGCCGAAGCTGGCGGCCCCCTCCCGGGCCTCCATCAGCGCGACGAGCCGCGCCCGGGCCGCGTCGGAATTGCCGGTGCGCATCAGCCCGGCAACCGCCGGCGGCGGCAGGAGATCTTCCGCATCGAGGCCGAGGTCGGCGGGGCGGGCGATCTCGCCCTGGGACATGGGGATGCCGCCGGCGATCTGGGCGAGATACTCCCCGAAGCCGATCTGCAGGATCAGCTGCTCCATCTCGCCGAACCGGTCCTCCGCCGCGAGCCGCTCGGCCCAGCCCTGGAGCTGGACGAGACCCTCGGCACAGGTGGCGAGCCAGGCCAGCGCATGGGCCGCGCTCTGATGCGCCTCGAGCGCCGCGCCGGATACCCGACCGCCACCGCCGAGGCGGGCGCGGAGCCGCGACCGCGCCAGGTCGAGCAGGGCGCGGCCGTGCCCGCAGGCCTGCCGCGTCGTGTCGAGAAGCCCCGGGAGGAGGGGCCCCTCGGGAATGGCGGCTCGTTCGGCCTGGATCATGGGTCTGCCTCGCGCCCTGGCGACGCTGCCGCTTGTGCAGCGCGGAATCGAATGTTGCGACTGCTCAGAGGCTAGGGCCGTTGCGGCCGGGGGTCAATCGCCCGGCGCGCCGGCGGCTTGCACAGGGGCGGCGGCCCTGTCATGAGCGGCCGGCGGCGCGGAAAGGCGGAACATGGCGGGTCTTGGCGGTTTCGTGGCCGAATTCGGCTGGCTGGCCGTGCTCGGGGCGGTGCTGGGGTTTCTGACGGGGGGCTTCGTCAAGGGGGTCGTCGGCTTCGCCCTGCCGATGGTCGCCCTGAGCGTCAACGGATCCTTCCTGCCCTACGAGGTGGCGGTCGCGCTGCTGATCGTGCCGACCCTGGTCTCCAACACCTTCCAGTCGCTGCGCAACGGCGCCATGGCCGCCTGGGGCAGTCTCAAGGAGTTCTGGCGGCTGAACCTGGTTCTGGTCGTGACGATCGGCATTTCGGCGCAGCTGGTGGTGCGGCTGCCGGAGGCCTGGCTCTTCGGGGTGCTCGGGGTCTTCATCACCGCCTTCGGGCTGAGCCAGCTCGGGGGGCTGCGGCTGCGCTTCTCGGGGCGGAACCGGGGCCGGGTGGAGACGGCCGTGGCGCTGGTCGGCGGGGTCTTCGGCGGCCTCTCGGGCATCTGGGGGCCGCCGGTGGTGATGTATCTGCTGGCCTCCGGGGTGCCCAAGGTCGCCATGGTGCGGGCGCAGTCCCTGAGCTTCCTGCTCGGCTCGATCGTGCTGATCGGCGCGCATCTTCGCTCCGGGGTGCTGAACGCGCAGACCCTGCCGGCATCGGCCTGGCTGGTGCTGCCGACCATGGCGGCGATGTTCGCCGGCTACCTGGTGCAGGATCGGCTGGACCAGGAGAAGTTCCGCAAGGCTACGCTGGCGGTGCTGATCATCGCCGGTCTGAACCTGCTGCGCCGCGCCGTATTCGGCTGAGCGCGGCGCTTGCCCTCGCCCGGGCTTTGCGCAATGCAGCACCGGGCGGCTTGCGGCCGCCGCGCAGAGGGACCGGGGTGGCAGCATGATCCTCGAACGGGCCGGCACGGCCATCGCGATGGCCGCCTTCGGGTTGGTTTCCCTCGCCGGCATCTGGATGCGGCCGCTGCTGCCGGTGGACGAGACGCGCTATCTCGCCGTCGCCTGGGAGATGCATCTCGGCGGCGACTGGCTGGTGCCGCATCTCAACGGCGCGATCTATTCCCACAAGCCGCCGCTGCTCTTCTGGCTGATCGACCTGACCTGGGCGGCCTTCGGCGTGTCGGAGACCGCCGCGCGGCTGGTCGGGCCCGCCTTCGGCATGGCGACCATCGCGGGCACCGCGGTCCTCGCGCGGCGGCTCTGGCCGGGCGAGCCGGGGATCGGCGGCCGGGCGGCGCTGGTGCTGGCGGGCTTCGGTTTCTTCGCGATCTACGCCGGGCTGACGATGTTCGACGGGCTGCTGGCCTTCGCGGTGCTGCTCGGGGTGCTGGTGCTGGTCGTCTCGGGCGGGTCGCGGCGCGGCTGGATCGGCTTCGGCGCTGCTCTGGCGCTGGGCGGCTTCGCCAAGGGTCCGGTGATCCTGGTGCATCTGCTGCCGGTGGCGCTCTCCATGCCTCTCTGGGCCGGGACGCGGCCGGGGCCGATGCTGGGCGGGCTCGGCCACTCGCTCGCGGTCGGGCTCCTGCTGATCGGGCTCTGGCTGGTGCCGGCGCTGCTGGCCGGCGGAGCGGAATACCGCGAGGCGGTGCTCTGGACCCAGAGCGCGGGCCGGATCTCCGGCTCCTTCGGGCACGGGCGGCCCTGGTGGTTCTTCCTCGCGATGCTGCCGCTGGTGCTCTGGCCCTGGATCTGGTCGGGCCCGCTCTGGTCGGCGCTGCGCCGGCTCGAGCTGCGCGGCGAGCGCGGGCTGCGGCTCTGCGCCATCTGGGCGGGATCGGCGCTGGTGATCTTCAGCCTTATCGAGGGCAAGCAGGTGCATTACCTCTTGCCGACGATGCCGGCGGCGGCGCTGGTCGTGGCGCGGGCGATGGGTCGCGCGCCATGGCGGGCGCGCCCGGCGGCGGTGGTTCCGGCGCTGGTGGGTGCCTTCCTGCTGGCGCTCGCCACCGGCTGGGCGCCGGATCCGAACCTCGCGCGGCAGGCGGTGCCGGGCTGGGGGGTCGCGGTGGCCGGGCTGCTCTTCCTCGCCCTGGCGGCGGCGGCCTTGCGGCTGCGCGGGGTGCGGCTGGCCGCGCTGGGGTTCGGCTTCGCCCTGGCGGCCGATGCCCTGTTCCTCTTGAGCGCCGCGGGAAGCATCCAGGATCCCGAGCCCCTGGCTGCGGCGATCGCACCGCACGACGGCGCGGGCATCGCCGTTCTCGGCCGATCCTATCAGGGCGAGTTCAGCTTTGCCGGGCGCCTGCGCAACCCGGTCGTCGCGATCGGCGATCTCGCCGCGGCGGAGGCCTGGCTCGCGGCGACGCCCGGCGCGGTGCTGATCGCGCCGCTCGACCGGGCGCATCCGCAGGCGGAGCCTGCGGAGGTGATCGCGTTCCGAGACGAGGATTACGGGCTCTGGACCGCGCCCGGGGGCGCGGTCCCGCCGGTCAAGCAGCCCTGACGGCGACCGCCTTCACGTCCTCGCCCACATGGGATTCGTAGCGGGCGAAATTGTCGGAGAACATCGCGACCAGCCGCGCGGCCTGGGCGTCATAGGCGCGCGGATCGGCCCAGGTGCTCCGCGGGTCGAGCAGCGCCGGATCGACGCCGGGCACCGCGACCGGAACCTCGAAGCCGAAGCTCGGGTCGCGCCGGAAGGTCACCGAATTGAGCGAGCCGTCGAGGGCCGCGGAGAGCAGGGCGCGGGTCGCGGCGATGGGCATGCGCCGCCCGGTGCCGTAGGCGCCGCCGGTCCAGCCGGTATTGACCAGCCAGCAGGCCGCGCCGTGCTCGGCGATCTTGTCGCGCAGGAGCCCGCCATAGACCTCCGGCCGGCGCGGCATGAAGGGCGCGCCGAAGCAGGTGGAGAAGGTGGGCTGCGGCTCGGTCACGCCGCGCTCGGTGCCGGCGACCTTGGAGGTGAAGCCCGACAGGAAGTGATATTCCGCCTGCGCCGGGCTGAGTCGGGCGATCGGAGGCAGCACGCCGAAGGCGTCGCAGGTGAGCATCACCACATTGCGCGGATGCCCGCCACGCGCCGTGTCGCTGGCGTTGGAGATCGCCGCCATCGGATAGGCGCAGCGCATGTTGGCGGTGAGGCTGTCGTCGGTGAAATCCACCTCGCGCGTGCGCTCGTCGAAGACCATGTTCTCGATGACCGTGCCGAAGATCGTCGTGGTGCGGTGGATCTCCGGCTCGGCCTCGGGCGAGAGATTGATGGTCTTGGCGTAGCAGCCGCCCTCGAAGTTGAAGACGCCGTCGTCGGACCAGCCGTGCTCGTCGTCGCCGATCAGGACCCGGGCGGTATCGGCCGAGAGCGTGGTCTTGCCGGTGCCCGAGAGGCCGAAGAAGAGCGCGACGTCGTCCGGGTTGCCCTTGGCATGGTTGGCCGAGCAATGCATCGGCATCACGCCCTTGGCGGGCAGCAGGTAGTTGAGCAGCGTGAAGACGCCCTTCTTGTTCTCGCCGGCATAGGCCGAGCCGCCGACCAGCACCAGCTTGCGCTCGAAGGAGATCGCGATCACCGTCTCCGAGCGGCAGCCGTGCCGCGCGGGATCGGCATGGAAGCTCGGGCAGTTCAGGATTGTGAAATCGGGCCGGAACCCGGCGAGCTCGGCCTCGTCGGGCCGGCGCAGCAGGTGGCGGATGAAGAGGCTGTGCCAGGCGAGCTCGGTGATCACCCGCACGTTCAGCCGGTGCGCGGGATCGGCCCCGGCATAGAGATCCTGCACGAAGAGCTCGTCGCCGCGCACATGCGCCAGCATGTCCTGATGCAGCGCCTCGAAATGCTCCGGCGACATCGGGGTGTTGTTGTCCCACCAGATATGCGCGTCGACCGAGGGCTCGCGCACGATATGCTTGTCCTTGGGCGAGCGGCCGGTGTGCTTGCCGGTCGTCACCAGCAGCGTGCCGCCGCGGCCGATCTTGCCTTCGCCGCGCTGCACCGCCGCCTCGATCAGGGCCGCTTCGAGCAGGTTGTCGTGAACCCGGCCGACGCCGGGAAAGCCGCTGGCCGCGAGCCGGCTCGCCGCGGTGGTGTCGTCCATCGTTACGGTATCCTTTGCCATGTCCCGCCCCGTACTCCGTCGAGACCCCCTGCGCCTCGTGCAGTCGGGGTCGAAACCCATCCACTCGTCTTCCGGAGCCGGTCCCGAGGGGATATCGGCCCAAGCATGTCTATACCATGTCCGCGGATGCATTCATGGTGGAGATAGCGTTAATGCCGGCCAGGGGGAGGCGATTCTTGGGTCGCGCTGTGCTCCGATGTTGAAGTCGGTGTTCGCTTGCTTTCACATCTGGGGAAGCGAAAGCGACCCCGCTCGGGCGGCCGCATGACCGGTGGCAGCGGCATGGACGGCGAGGCCCCGCCGATCCTCCATGCGAGCGCGGTCGCGCGCGGCGGGCGCTGCGTGCTGATTCTCGGGGCCTCCGGATCGGGCAAGTCGGGGCTCGCGCTGCGCATGATGGCGCTCGGCGCGGGGCTGATCGCGGACGACCGGGTCATGATCGGGATCCGCGACGGCCGGCTGGAGGCATGGGCGCCGGAAGCGATCGCGGGCCTCATCGAGGCGCGGGGCGTTGGGCTGCTCCGGGCTCCGGCGGAGGCGGCGGCGGAGGTGGTCCTCGCCGTCGATCTCGACCGCGCGCCGGCGGCGCGAATGCCACAGTGTGACCGGATCACGTATCTGGGAAGGAATGTAAGATTGATTTCCGGCCGGGACGTGCCAAATCTAGACGCTATCTTGACGATTCTACTCGATAACTTCCAGCCAAGCCCGGCTTGAGGCGTCTTCGGGCAGTACATTCGGCGGCATGCTTACCGTGACCGAAACGGGAAGCCCCGGATCGGGGCAGGATATAGTGATCGTCTCCGGACCCTCGGGCTCCGGCCGGTCGACCGCGATCCGCGCGCTGGAGGACCAGGGCTTCGAGGCCATCGACAACCTGCCGCTCTCGCTGTTCCCGCGGCTCTTCGCCGGCCCGCCGATCGAGCATCCGGTGGTGGTCGGGATCGATCCGCGCAACCGGGAATTCGACGTGGAGCGCCTGATCGGGCATATCGCCGATGTCGGCGCCGCCACGGGGCGGGATCCGGTGCTGGTCTATCTCGATTGCGACGCGAGCACGCTGATCCGCCGCTTCAGCGAGACCCGGCGCCGGCATCCGCTGAGCCCGCACGAGACGCCGCTGGTGGGCATCGGTCGCGAGACGGCGCTGCTCGCGCCGCTGCGTGCCCGCGCCGACATCCTGATCGACACCAGCGCGATGACCCCGCACGACCTGCGCGCCGAGATCGCGCGGCATTTCGCCACCGAGGAGCCGCAGGGCGACTTGGCGGTCACGCTGCATTCCTTCTCCTACAAGCGCGGCATTCCGCGCGGGGTCGACATGATCGTCGACGTGCGCTTCCTGAAGAACCCGCATTGGGAGGCGGCACTTCGGCCGAAGGACGGCCGGGACCCGGAAGTGGCCGCCTTCGTGCGGGCCGACCCGGCCTATGCGCCCTTCGTCGCGCGGCTGATGGATTTCCTGGGCTTCCTGCTCCCGGCCTATCGGGCGGAGGGCAAGAGCTATTTCGGCCTCGGGCTGGGATGCACCGGCGGCAGGCACCGCTCGGTGGTTCTGGTCGAGGCGATCGCAAAAACGCTTGCGGAGGAAGGTTGGCGGGTGTCAACTCGGCACCGGGACCTGTCATCCGCGTCGGCTGAAGCGCCCGTGGGTGCGGGAGTGGGGTTGGCGTGATCGGGATCGTGATTGTTGCACATGGCGGCCTTGCCCGGGAATACCTGGCGGCCATGGAGCATGTGGTGGGCCGGCAGCCGGGCGTCACGGCGATCTCCATCGGGCCCGAGGACAGTTGCCGGAACAAGCAGACCGACATCGACGCCGCGGTGGCAGGGGTCGATACCGGCGACGGCGTGGTGGTGGTGACCGACATGTTCGGCTCGACGCCGTCGAACCTGGCGATGGGCGCCTGCAAGAAGGCCAACCACAAGGTGCTCTACGGGGTGAACCTGCCGCTTCTGATCAAGCTCGCCAAGGCGCGGGGGATGCCGATCGACGAGGCGATCGTGAGCGCCTTGACCGCGGGCCGCAAATACATCAACAGCATCGACGGGTTCGGTGAGGACTGGACGCCGATCGCCCTCTGACGCCGGCCGCCACGGAGAGGGAATGCGCTTCTCCCTCGATATCATCAACGAGAAGGGGCTGCATGCGCGGGCCTCGGCACGATTCGTCGAGACCGTCGAGCGCTTCGATGCACGCGCCACCGTCAGCCGCGACGGCATGCAGGTGTCGGGCGACAGCATCATGGGGCTGATGATGCTCGCGGCCTCGCGCGGCACCTCGATCGAGATCCTGGTAGAGGGCTCCCAGGCCGAGGCCCTCGCCGATGCGCTGCGGGATCTGGTGGCGGACCGGTTCGGCGAAGGCTTCTGACCCGCGACCAACCCTCACCCCGCGCCCCGAGGCCGAGGATCCCCGCCCGATCCGCCGGTGTCGGTCGGGCAGCGCCGGCCCGGGGCCGCCCCGTCCCGATCCCCGACCGGCAGGAAGGCAGCACCTCCCTCGCCATGCGGCGCCGGCCGCGCGCTTTTGCCCGTCCCGAAGCCTGGTGCTGCGACTGCAGCTTCGGTCGGGCGGAGGGGCCAATGGCAGGACAGGGCCCGAAAGGCGCCCGGATCTCCCGGCTTGATCGGCGCCCTTCGCGCGGCTAGATGCTGCCGATGTCCGATCCCGACGCGGAGCCGCGAAAGTCCTATCACCACGGCAACCTTCGCGAGGCGCTCGTCGAGGCGACCCTGAGGCTGATCGAGGAGAAGGGGCCGCTCGGCTTCACGCTGGCGGAGGCGGCCCGGGCCGCCGGGGTCAGCCCCGCCGCCCCCTACCGGCATTTCAAGGGGCGCGAGGATCTGATCGAGGAAGCGGCGCGGCAGGGCTTCCTGCTCTTCGCCGAGCAGATGGAGCGGGCCTATGACGACGGCCGTCCCTCGGCGCTGAGCGCGTTCCTTGCGACCGGCCGGGCCTATCTCGCCTTCGCGCGCGCCTATCCCGGCCATTACATCGCCATGTTCGAATCCGGCGTGGCGATCTCCGGCAACCCCGATCTCGCCCGGGCCGCCGACCGGGCGATGTCGGTGCTGATCCGCGCCGCCGAGCAGCTGGCGGCGCGGCTGCCGGCCGAGCGGCGGCCGCCGGCGACCATGGTCGCCAATCACATCTGGGCCTTCAGCCACGGGGTGGTGGAGCTCTTCGCGCGCGGGCGGCCCGGCGGGCGGGCGCCCTATTCCGCCGAAGAGATGCTGGAGAGCGGCACGGCGATCTATCTGCGCGGGCTGGGGCTGATCCCCAACTGAGGCAGGGACCTCACTGCGGCTTGCGGGCGGAGACCACCCAGGAGCTCGACCCCATGTAGACCCCGTCGGCGGTGACATGCGGCGCGAGCATCTCCGCCAGATCCGCCTCGATGGCGGCACGCTTGGCGTCTGGCACCTCGCCGGCCTCCCGCACCACCTCGCCGGCGGGGCCGAGGGCCATCTGGAAGCCGATCGCATCCTCGATCGAATCCCCCATGCGCACCGGCGCGTCCACCCGCTCGAAGCTCACCCGCTCGAGGCCCACCGCCTTCATCTGCGCGCGCACCAGATCCTCGCTCGCCATCGAGAAGGGGCCCGGGCCGCAGGTCTGGGCATCCTCGCCCGGGGGCGGCAGGTGGCGCAGGGCGATGGCCTTGGCGGCGCCGAGCCAGGGATTGTCCTCGATCCGGCGCCAGACGATCATGGTGAAGCGCCCGCCCGGCTTCAGGGCGCGGCCGAGGTTCCGCATCGCCGCGACCGGGTTCTGGAAGAACATCGTGCCGAAGCGGGAGAAGACGAGATCGCGGTCCGCCGCGAAGGGCGCGGTCTGCACGTCGGCCTCGACGAAGTCGATATTGGCGATGCCCGCGGCGGCGGCGTCGCGGCGGCCGAAATCCAGGAAGGCGTCGCAGCAATCCATGGCGGTGACATGGCCGCTCGGCCCGACCCTCCGGGCGAGCATGATCGCCGTGTCGCCGAATCCGGCGCCGGCATCCAGCACCCGCTCGCCGGGATTGACCTCGAGCCGGGGAAAGATCGCGTCGCTGTGCTGGCTGAGCCCGCCGACGAGGACATGCTTGTAGCGCACGAATTTCGGGACGAGCACATCGTTCCAGAAGGTGACGAATTCGTTCTCCGGTTCGCGCAATGTCTGTGCCATGGCGACGGGCCTCCGACGCAAGTCCTGTGAAACGCGGCATTGTACCACCGATCCCCGCAAATCGCGACCGGCTGCCTCGGGAGGCCCGGAGCGGTCGCATCCGGTGATGCGAACGCGTCGGCGGAGTACCGGGCGTTCCTGGCGTCACCCACCCGCCCGGCGGGCACCGCCGGGTTGCGCCCGCCCCGCCCCGCAACTTTTTCGCCCCGCTCACTTGACGCCGGGCGGCGGCTTTCCATCTATGTAAATGTTATTCACATTAACATCGAAAGGAGCGGCTGATGCACACTGCCAACGAATGGTCCGAGCCCGCGGGTCAGTGGCCCCGACGCGTCCGCGAGACGCTCGAGCGGTCCCGCGACTGGATGGACGACCGGGGCAGGGCGGCCTGGATCATCGCGATCGTGATCGGCTTCGTCTTCTTCTGGCCGGTCGGCCTCGCCCTTCTCTTCTACGTGATCTGGAGCAAACGCATGAGCTGCAATTCCTGGGGACGCCGTCATCACCGCCACAACCGCCATGGGATGGGGCGCACCGGCAACACCGCCTTCGACGCCTATCGCGAGGAGACGCTAAAGCGCCTGGAGGAGGAGCGCGCCGCCTTCACCGCTTTCCTCGACCAGCTGCGCGCCGCGAAGGACCAGGCCGAATTCGACCAGTTCATGTCGAGCCGCCAGGCGCCGCAGGCCAGCTGACGGCTCCCGGCCAGCCACTTCCCGCCGCCGCGTTCCCCGAAAGGGGCGCGGCGGCGGCGCGTCCGGGCCTTGGTTCCCGGCTCAGCCGCCGAAGGTCATGCGGGCGAGCACGTCGTCGCGATCGACAAAATGATGCCGGAGCGCTGCGGCGACATGCAGGCCCAAAAGCCCCGCCAGCGCGAGCGCGGCGAAACGGTGGAAGGCCGCCGCCGCATCCGCCACCGTCTTCTCGCCCGGAACCCAGGGGTCGGGCAGGGAGAACCAGTCGAACACCCGGTTCTCGATGCCGAGCATGTCCTGCACCGGCGAGGCGGCGGCGGCGACCCAGCCCGAGAGCGGCAGCGCGATCATCAGGAGATAGAGCAGGGCATGGCTCGCCCCGGCCGCCCGGACCTGCCAAGGCGGCGTGCCCGCCGGCAGCCGCGGGCTCGCGCGATTGGCGATGCGCCAGCCGAGGCGCAACAGCGCGAGCGCGAAGATCACGCTCCCCCAGCTCTTGTGCCACTGCGTCAGCTCGAAGCGGGCGAGGAGATCCTCGGTGAACACCGTCATCCGCAGGCCGAGGGCGAGCTGGAAGAGAATGAGCGCCGCCATGGTCCAGTGCAGCACCCGCGCGCCCCAGCCCCAGCTCCTCTCGGAATTCGCGAGCCGCATGGGCGCCGCCTCAATCCGGGCTCATTTCGAGGTCATCAGCAGGCGGATGCGCACGGGCAGCTCCGCGCCCACCTCCGGCAGGCCGGCGGTCGAGCCGAATTCGGTGCGGTCGATGCTGCCGGTCAGGTCGAATCCCGCCTCGAAGCGCTTCGGATCGGCCGGGTCGGGGCCGTAGCGGATCACCGTGGCTTCGAAGCGCGCCGGGCGGGTGACGCCGCGCAGGGTGATCTCGCCGAAGATCTGCGCCGTCTGCTTCGAGGTCTGCACCAGCCGGTCGAGGCTGAAGGTGATCTGCGGAAAGCGCTCGGCGTCGAGATATTCGGCGCTGCGCACCAGCGCATCGACCGGCGCGAGGCCGGTGGTGGCCTCGCGGGTCGAGATGCGGATCCGGGCGCGAGCCGCCTCGGGCCGGGTCTCGTCGAAATCCACCTCCCCGGTCGGGGCGGGAAAGCGCACCTCCACGGTCGAGCCCTGCCAGGCCACATCCACCAGGATCCTTGTCTCGGGATCGAGGACCCAGGGCGTCGCCAGGGCCATCCCCGGCAGCATCATCAGGACCGCCGCGACCCGTGCCAGCATGACCGCCTCCCGAGCTTGCATCCTGCCGGAATGATAGCGCGGGATCGCGCTTCAGACAGGCACACTTGCGTGCATCGGCGCGAGCGCGCCAGAATGGGCCATGCCCGAGCCCTTCAAGACCTTCTTCAATACCGGCACCATCGCCATGATCGGCGCGAACCTCGCCGCGCGATCACCCGGCTTCGATCGCGACCGCTTCGAGGCGCTGGCGGGTGACGGGCTGGAGGCGCTGGAACTCAAGGCCCGCGCGGCGCAGATAACCCGGGCGCTCGACGCCTGCCTGCCAAGGGACTTCGGCCCGGCCTGCGACCTGATGCTCGCCGCCCTCGCGCCCGCGGATGCGGCGGAGGGGGCGCCCGGCATTCGCGGCTGGGCGGTGATGCCCATGGCCGATCTCGTGGCGCTGCGGGGCCTGGGCGATTTCGACCGGGCCATGGAGGTTCTGGCCGAGATGACCCGGCGCTTCAGCTCCGAATTCGCCGTCCGCCCCTTCATTCTCGCCGATCCCGAGCGGGCGATGGGGCATATGATGCGCTGGACCGGCCATGCGGACTGGCGGGTGCGGCGGCTCGCCTCGGAGGGCTCGCGGCCGCGTTTGCCCTGGGGCATGCGCCTCGCGCCCTTCGTCGCCGATCCCGCGCCGCTGATGCCGCTGCTCGGGCGGCTGCGCGACGATCCCTCGGAGGACGTGCGGCGCTCGGTCGCCAACAGCCTCAACGACATCGCCAAGGACCATCCCGATCTCGTGGCCGGGATCGCCCGGGACTGGCTGGCGGGCGCGCCGCCGGAGCGGCGCCGGCTGGTGCGCCATGCCTGCCGCTCGCTGGTCAAGGCCGGCCACCGGCCGACGCTCGCAGCCCTCGGCTTCGGCGAGGCGGCGCTGCGGCTGGAGCGCCTCGATCTGGCGAGCCCGGTGGTGGCCTTCGGCGAGGCGCTGGAATTTGTCGCGTGCCTGCGCTCCGAAGGCGGGGACCCGCAGGAGATCGTGCTCGACTACGCGATCCATCACCGCAAGGCCAACGGCGGAACCTCGGCCAAGGTCTTCAAGTGGCGGCAACTCTCGCTCGCCCCGGGCGAGACGCTGGAACTCGCGCGCCGGCATTCGATCCGGCGCATCACCACGCGGGTCTATCATGACGGCGCGCACCGGCTGGAGATCCTCGCGAACGGCCGCGCGCTCGGGGAAATCGGGTTCGAGCTCGTCGGCGCGGCGGCCGGTCAGCGGGTCGGGACCGGCGTCTCGCCGCGATAGTCGTAGAAGCCGCGCTTCGACTTGCGGCCCAGCCAGCCGGCCTCGACGTATTTCACCAGGAGCGGGCAGGGGCGGTACTTGGTGTCCGCCAGCCCCTCGTGCAGCACGTTCATGATCGCGAGACAGGTGTCGAGCCCGATGAAATCGGCCAGCTCCAGCGGCCCCATCGGGTGGTTGGCGCCGAGCTTGAGCGAGATGTCGATCGAGGCCACCGAGCCCACGCCCTCGTAGAGCGCATAGACCGCCTCGTTGATCATCGGGATCAGGATGCGGTTGACGATGAAGGCCGGATAATCCTCGGAACTGGCGGCGGTCTTGCCGAGCGTCTCGACCACCCCGAGCAGCGTGTCGTAGGTCGCCTGATCGGTGGCGATGCCGCGGATCAGCTCCACCAGCTGCATCACCGGCACCGGATTCATGAAATGGAAGCCCATGAAGCGTTCCGGACGGTCGGTCCGGGCCGCCAGCCGCGTGATGGAGATCGAGGAGGTGTTCGTGGTCAGGATCGTCTGCGGCGCGAGATGCGGCGCGAGGCTCTCGAAGATGCTGTTCTTGATCGCCTCCTTCTCGGTCGCGGATTCCACCACGAGATCGGCGGCGCCCACCGCCGCGAGATCGGGCTCGGCGCGGATCCGCGCCAGCGCCGCCTCGCGGTCGGCCTCGGTGATGCGCGCGCGCGAGACCTGCCGCTCGAGGTTCCGGCCGATCACCTCCAGCGCCCGCGCCACGGCCTCCTCGGAAATGTCGTTGAGCAGCACGTCGTAACCGGCAAGGGCGAAGACATGCGCGATGCCGTTGCCCATCTGCCCGGCGCCGATCACGCCGACCTGCTTGATTTCCATGGATTTTCGCCCCGATAGCCGTTCGGCGGCCAGATTAGGCAGCGCCGCCGGGGCGTGCAAGGCTTTGTCCCGGAAACCTTGGCGCCTGCGAGCATTCGGTGGACAGGTTTTTGTACCGGGCGTAGCGTATGCCGATCAGGGCACAGGGGGACGGCCATGAACACGATCATCGATTTTCTCAACACGATCTTCTGGGGTTACGTGCTGATCTACGGATTGCTTGCGGTCGGCGTCTATTTCACCATCCGATTGCGCTTCCAGCAGATCCTGCATTTCGGCGAGATGTTCCGGGTGATCCTGAGCTCCGGCGAGACCGACAAGGAAGGCATCACGCCGCTGCAGGCGCTGGCCACCAGCCTCGCGAGCCGGGTCGGCACCGGCAACATCGCCGGCGTCGCGGTGGCGCTCACGCTCGGCGGGCCCGGCGCGATCTTCTGGATGTGGATGGTGGCCCTGGTCGGCATGGCCACCGCCTATTCGGAATCGACCCTCGCGCAGCTCTACAAGGTGCACGGGCCCGAGCATCAGGTCTACCGGGGCGGGCCCGCCTTCTACATCGCCAAGGGGCTCGGGATGCCCTGGCTCGGCGGGGTTTTCTCCGTCTGTCTCATCCTCTCCTTCGGCCTGGTCTTCAATGCGGTGCAGGCGAACTCGATCGCCGAGGCGATGCAGGGCGGCTTCGGCGTGCCGAAGATCGTGACCGGGCTGGTCGTCGCGGCGCTCACGGCGGTGGTGATCTTCGGAGGCATTCGCAAGATCGCGACGGTGGCGGAGTACATCGTGCCGGTGATGGCGGGCATCTACCTCCTGGTGGCGATCTGGGTCCTGCTCACGCATCTGCCGCAGATCCCGGGAATGTTCGCCCATATCATCGGCTCGGCCTTCGGGCTGCAGGAGGCGGCGGGCGGGATCACCGGCGGGGTCGCCGCGGCGATGCTGAACGGGGTCAAGCGCGGGCTCTTCTCCAACGAGGCGGGCATGGGCTCGGCGCCGAACATCGCCGCGGCGGCGACGCCGGTGCCGCACCACCCGTCGAGCCAGGGCTTCGTGCAGGCGCTCGGCGTCTTCATCGACACGCTGGTGATCTGCACCTGCACGGCGATGATGATCCTGCTTTCCAGCGCTTACGTGCCCGGCGGCGACGTGACCGGGACGGCGCTCACCCAGGCGGCCCTCGGGGAGCATATCGGCAGCGCCGGCACCTATTTCGTCGCCATCGCAATCTTCTTCTTCGCCTTCACCTCGATCATCGGCAACTACTCCTACTCGGAAATGGCGATGGTCTATCTCGGGGTCGGCCGGCACGAGGGGCTGATGGTGCTCCGGGTGGTGGTGCTGCTCATGGTGATCTGGGGGTCGCTGCAGGCGGTGGCGACGGTGTTCAACACCGCGGACGCCTCCATGGGGCTCATGGCGACGATCAACCTGATCGCGATCGTGGCGCTGTCGGGGACGGTGGTGAAGCTGACCAAGGATTATTTCGAGCAGCGGAAAGCCGGCAAGGAGCCGGTCTTCCACGCGGCGGATTATCCGGAACTCGGCGACCAGATCGAGCATTCGATCTGGTACCGGGAGAGCTGATCCGGCCGGCGGACGCCCCTCCGCGCCGGTCGCGCGGAGGGGTCGGGCCCATCGGTCAGTGGGAGAAGTGCTTCCGGGATTCAGCGGGCGCCGACCGGCCCGCCCGGGGCCCCAGTAGAGTGCGGCCTCGAGCTTCGGCACCACCTGGAAGAGATCGCCCCCGAGGCCGCAATCGGCGACCTGGAAGATCGGCGCCTCCTCGTCCTTGTCGATGGCGACGATGCCCCTCGAATCCTTCATGCCGGCGAGATGCTGGATCGCGCCGGAGATGCCGATGGCGATGAAGAGCTCGGGCGCCACACCCTATCCGGCCCGGCCGACCCAATAGTCGACGCATCCGTCAGTTCGTGAATAGTGCGCGGCACTGGACAACTGGGCTAAGGTAACCCGAGTCCGATGTGTCACCAGGAGATTTGATGAAGTTCGGCGAGTTGGACGAGACGAAGCTCCTATTCCTGATGGGGTGCGGCGCAGTTTTCGCGTTGGCAGGGTTGTGGTTGATGTTCCGGCCAAAGGGCCGTGGTTCGGCCAAGCTTGAGCTGTTCGGTCTGAAGTTCGAGTCGTCATCGGCGGGCCTGCTCGTCTTCCTGATCGGAGCCGGGTTCATCGCGACGCCCCTCGTGGTTGCGGAGCGACAATCGTCGGCTGGACCAGACAACGGGGGACGCGGCGAGATCCCGGGCACGCCGGTCGACCTGGAGCATGCCGGAGAGAAAGAGCCGAACAACTCGCCCCCGCGTGCAAGCGAGATCAGCCTAGGGGTTGTCTATTCGGCCAGATTGGATGCGGGACGGGGAGATCGGGAGGACTGGTACGCCATACCGGTCTCTGCACTCGGTCTGCAGGATCTATCCATTGAGGTCTCAAGCGGCGCTGCAACTTTCGACGAGCCTGAAGTTTGCGAGATCGCCGTCCTCGACGCCAAGGCTGAGCCATTGGAGACTTGGCGCTTTGCTCCGATCGGTTCCTCTCTTCGAGAGAGCGTCTTTGTCGGAGAGCACGACTACATCTTTCTGAAGGCTTCGACATGGGGCACGAGGATGTGCGAGTATGATATCCGCATCACGGGCGACAGCCGCCTTTGATCGGACGCTCGTTATCCGATAGTCTACCGGGCACGGGATTGAAGTTTGACGGGGGCCGGGTGATGAGAATGTTTGTGCGCTTGGAGAGCGATCCGGAATGGAAGGTCAACCGGTCTTTTGGGTTCACAAAGGGATGGCTTGAAGCGGCAGTCCTAGGGATGTTCTTGGTCGCTCATCCCAGCAACGGCATTGCGGCACAGCAGACCAACAGGGCATCCTTCCGTTTGGCCCAGGCTTCTTCAGATCAGATGGTCATTCCGCCCAGGAAGTTCGCGGAAGGCAAGGAGATCGAGCCGAACGATGGATACGAAGCGGCCAATCAGGTTGCTGTCGGGGAGTCGATCGTCGGACACGTCTTCGAAGCATCGCCCGATTGGTTCGCAATGAGGATCGATCCCACGGCGGCGAGGGTCTATATTAAGGTTAGAACAAATAGCGGCGACTACGTCTGGTGTAACATGAACTTCTACACCGGCAGTGAACAGGGTGCTGGCCGGGCAATGTTTCCAGACGTATTCACATCCAAGACTTTGGCTCTCTCCCCAAATGGGGAGACGGTATTGTTCGTCGCCCTAACCTCTCAGCAAGCGGCCGGCTGCAGCTACGAGTTGTTTACGGCCTATTCGCCGGATGAGCTCTAGCTTTGTATTTCCTGCAGCGGGCTCCTGACGTCCTTTTTTGCCCGCTGCGGCGGGTCAATTTTGGTCGCTGGCGGCAAGGCCACAGGGACCGCTCTGCACCCCGGGCCCGTACTCAGTGGGTTGGATGCCCCAGAACGCCTCAGCCGAGCGCGGCCTCGAGCTCCGGCACCACCTGGAACAGATCGCCCACGAGGCCGTAATCGGCGACCTGGAAGATCGGCGCCTCCTCGTCCTTGTTGATGGCGACGATGACCTTTGAATCCTTCATGCCGGCGAGATGCTGGATCGCGCCGGAGATGCCGATGGCGATGTAGAGCTCGGGGGCCACCACCTTGCCGGTCTGGCCGACCTGCCAGTCGTTGGGCGCGTAGCCCGAATCGACCGCCGCGCGGCTGGCGCCGACCGCGGCACCCAGCTTGTCGGCGAGCTTCTCGATGATGGCGAAATTCTCCTCCGAGCCGACGCCGCGCCCGCCGGAGACGACGATGCGCGCCGAGGTGAGCTCCGGCCGGTCGCTCGCCTGTACCCGGTCCTCGACCCAGGCGGAGATGCCGGGATCGGCGGCGGCCGCGCCGGTCTCGACGGGGCAGGGCGCTTGGGATCCGGCGGCTTCGAAGCTCGCGCCGCGCACGGTGACGATCTTGGTGGCGTCGCGCGACTGCACCGTCTGGATGGCGTTGCCGGCGTAGATCGGCCGCTCGAAGGTGTCCGGGGAGACCACGCCGGTGATGTCGGAGATCACCATCACGTCCATCAGCGCCGCGAGGCGCGGGGCGACGTTCTTGCCGGTGGTGGTGGCGGGAAAGGCGATGTGCTCGTAGCCATCGGCCAGGCCGTGCACCAGCTCGGTCAGGGGCTCGGCGAGGCGATGGGCATAGGCGTCGCCCTCCACATGGATCACCTTGGCGACGCCGTCGATCGCGGCGCCCGCCGCCGCCACCGCGGCGCAATCCTTGCCGGCGACGAGAAGGTGGATGTCGCCGCCCATGGTCTTGGCCGCGGTCACCGTCTTGGCGGTGGCGTCGTTCAGGGCCGCATTGTCGTGCTTGGCGAGGATGAGGACGGCCATCAGAGCACTCCCGCTTCGGTCTTGAGCTTCTCGACGAGTTCGGCGACCGAAGCAACCCGGACGCCCGCCTTGCGGGTCTCCGGCTCCACGGTCTTCAGCACCTTGAGCCGCGGGCTCGCGTCGACCCCGAAATCGGCCGGGGTCTTCTCGTCCAGCGGCTTCTTCTTGGCCTTCATGATGTTGGGCAGGCTCGCGTAGCGCGGCTCGTTCAGCCGCAGATCCACGGTGACGACGGCGGGCAGCGCGACATCGATCACCTGCAGCCCGCCATCCACCTCGCGGGTGACCTTGGCCGTGCCCTCGGCGATCTCCAGCTTCGAGGCGAAGGTCGCCTGCGGCCAGCCGAGCAGCGCCGCGAGCATCTGGCCGGTGGCGTTCATGTCGTTGTCGATCGCCTGCTTGCCGGCGATCACCAGCCCGGGCGCCTCGGCGTCGATCACCGCCTTGAGGATCTTGGCGACCGCCAGCGGCTCGATATCCTCGTTGACGTTCTCCGTTGCCACGACGAGGATCGCCCGGTCGGCCCCCATGGCGAGCGCGGTCCGCAGCGTCTCCTGGGCCTGCTTCACCCCGATCGACACCGCGACGATCTCTGAGGCCACGCCCTTTTCCTTGAGCCGGATCGCCTCCTCGACGGCGATCTCGTCGAAGGGGTTCATGCTCATCTTGACATTGGCGAGCTCGACGCCGCTCCCGTCCGCCTTGACCCGGACCTTCACGTTGTAGTCGATGACGCGTTTGACGGGGACGAGGATCTTCATGACGCTTCCCTTGTGTCGCTCCTGCGGTCCGTGGCCGGACCGCCCCTTCCTGCCCCGGGCCGCGGCGGCGCGGGCGGCGGAAAG
Organism: uncultured Paracoccaceae bacterium; assembly: GCA_937872465.1. Lineage (GTDB taxonomy): Bacteria > Pseudomonadota > Alphaproteobacteria > Rhodobacterales > Rhodobacteraceae > Amaricoccus. The sequence goes on along the minus strand of CALMSR010000013.1, from coordinate 18,128 downwards.
CGACGCTTTACCCCGCGCGATTCCGCATCGGCTGGATACGGTCGCATGATGTTCTGCGCAACAGGAACTTCACGAAGCGAGGGCAGGCGGCGCCGGACTGTCGCCCGGCGCCGGCTTCTTGGCTCAAAAGATGAAGTCGGTGGCGTCGAGTTCGCCGACAGTCGTGCCGAGCATGATGATCGTGCCTTCGTCAGACACCACCTTCACGTTCGGACCAAACTGGCCGATCAAGAAGTCGTCGAAGGAATCGATGCTTGCGAGCGCGGTCACATCGATCCGGTCGAGCCCGTTCTCGAAGTCGGTGATCGTCGTCTGCTCGGCGGTGAACACGAACACGTCGTTGCCTTCGTTGCCGGTCACGATGTTGATGCCGGTCAGGCCGATCAGGCGGTCGTTGCCGGCGCCGCCGACCAGGCGGTCGTTGCCGAAGCCGCCGTTCAGCGTGTCGTTGCCGTCCTCGCCGTAGAGGCTGTCGTTGTCGGATTCGCCGGCGAGGATGTCGTCGCCGGCGCCGCCGTACATGATGTCGTCCTTGGAGCTGCCGCTCAGGCGGTCGTTGCCCTCGCCGCCGTACATCCGGTCGGCACCGCTGCCGCCGCTCAGGACATCGTCGCCGAGCCCGCCGGTGAGCGTGTCGTCGCCGCGGTTGCCCCGGATCGTGTCGTTGCCCTCGCCGCCGTCGATCGTGTCGTTGCCCTCGCCGCCGCCGATACTGTCGTCGCCGCTGCCGGTGACGATCGTGTCGTTGCCGCTACCGCCGTCGACGATGTTGTTGCCGCCCTCGTCGGTGATCACGTCGTTGCCGCCGTCGCCGTAGATCGTGTCGTTGCCGAGCCCGCCGACCATGCGGTCCCCGCCGTCGCCGCCGAACATCCGGTCGTTGCCGTCCTGGCCGTACATCCGGTCGTCGCCGATGCCGCCCAGCATGCGGTCGTTGCCGGTGCCGCCGTAGAGCAGGTCGTCGCCGCCGTCCCCATAGACGCGGTCGTTGCCGTCGCCGCCGTCGATCCGGTCGTTGCCGTCGTAGCCGATGATCTGGTCGTTGCCGCTCAGGCCGAAGACGCGGTCGTTGCCGGTGCCGCCGTTGACCCGGTCGTCGCCGTTACCTGCGTTGATGGTATCGTTGCCGGTGCCGCCGGAGATGCGGTCGTCGCCGTCGTAGCCGTAGATCGTGTCGGCGCCGCCATAGCCGTAGATGATGTCCGCGAGGCTGGTGCCGCGCAGCACATTGTTCAGATCGTTGCCTTTTATCAGTGCCATTTCCAGCTCCTGTAGTTCATTCGTTCGGTGAAAGGGATTTCGAGTGCACGCGGTTCTGCCTGCACTTCGTCGAGCTCAAGTTCGGTTGGACTAGGACGCGACCTCCATGCTTGGCCGCGTCATGCCGCCGCCGCCCGGCCTGAAAGCTCGACCAGGATCGCGGAATAGACCAGGGCGGTCGCGACGAGAACGAAGACGTGCCACACGGTGTTGTGATGTGGCAGCCGCTCCCAGAGCAGGAACACCAGGCCGATCGAATAGAGCGTCCCGCCCAGGAGGATCAGGGCGAGGCCGGCCGGGCTCAGCCCCGCGATCAGCGGCCCGCCGAAGAGCATACCGGCCCATCCGATCACGAGATAGAGCACGAAGCTCGGGCGCTTCCATCGCGCCGGGCCGAAGAGGATCATCGATGCGCCGGTCAGCGACGCCCCCCAGATCCCGGCCAGGAACGGCCCGGCATGGGTTCCGGTCAGCACCGCGAAGGGCGTGTAGGTTCCGGCGATCTTCATGTAGATCGCCGATTGGTCGAGCCTCCGGAGCAGATCCCCCCAGCCCGGCCGGGTCACCGTGTTGTATATGGCCGAGCAGGCGAGCATCCCCACGAGGCTGATCGCATAGACCGTCGTGGCGGTCACGGTGCCGAAATCGCCGAACCACAGGCAGGCCAGCACCACGAGCACCGGGGCCGCGATCAGCGCCGAGGCGAGGCCGGCGACGTGAACCATGGCGTCCGAGACCCGCTCGGTGCGCGTATAGACCATGGGTTCACGCTTCGGCAACATCGCCAGGACCACTCCGACAACTCCACACAAGTAATCCAGAACCAATCATACGCCAGCCGCGGCATCCCCGGGAAGCCGTTTAGTTACGCAATGGTTACCGTCTTCGGCGGTCGTCCGCCGGTTCAGCGGTTGGCGCCGGGCACCCAGAGCACGTCCGCCGCGCCGCCGTCATTGGCCAGCCGGCTCGCCACGAAGAGCCAGTCGGAGAGGCGGTTGAGGTATCGCACCGCCTCCGCATTGACGGCCTCCAGCGTCGCGAGCTCGACCACCAGCCGCTCGGCGCGCCGGCAGACCGTGCGGCAGAGATGCAGATGCGCCGCCAGCGCCGAGCCGCCGGGCAGCACGAAGCTGCGCAGCGGCTTCAGCCCGGCGTTCATCGCGTCGATCTCGGTCTCGAGGCGCGTGACCTGCGCGGCGACGACGCGCAGGCGCGGATGGGGCGCGGCCGCGTCGTTCTCCATATCCGGCGTGCAGAGATCGGCGCCGAGATCGAAGAGGTCGTTCTGGATGCGCGCGAGCCCGGCTCCGAGATCCGCGTCCGCATGGAGCCGCGCGATCCCGAGCGTGGCATTGACCTCGTCCACGGTGCCATAGGCGCCGACGCGGAGCGAATGCTTGGCGACGCGGACGCCGTTGCCCAGCGCGGTATCGCCCGAGTCGCCGGTCCGGGTATAGATGCGGTTCAGCACGACCATGGGCTCAGCCTCGGCGCGAGAAATAGACGAAGACCACGATCAGGATCACCGCGATGAACTGCAAGAGAATGCGTAGCCGCATGATCTTGTTGGCATATTTGCGGTTGAACTCCCCGCCGCGGGCGAATGTCGCGACCCCGAAGACCAAAACCGCAAGCACCGCGAGACAGGCGATCCCCGCAAGGATGAAAAGCGGATCCCTTGTCAACATCCCGTTTCCCGAGCCTCCGGACGAGACCTAGCCGAATTGCGCGCGGATGCAAGGCCGTCCGGCCGGGCTGCCGGGGAGCCCCGAACGACGCGATGGCCCCGAGCGCGGGCGGGCGCGGTTAACCCATCCGCGACACGGCGGTTTGCCGGAGCCCGGAACCGGTGCAGACTGCGCCCGGCGAGCGCCCGCGTCCCGGGGCGTCCCGCCTTCCGTCCGGGGGATGTGGAATGAGCCTGCCTGCGACCTGCCGCCTCGCCCTTCTGGCCTTCGCCGCGACATGTTCCGCGACGGCGGGCGGCGCGGAGACGGTGCTCTCGGGACGCTCGGCGCAGGCGCTGCGCTGCGCCGCCTATATCGGCATGGCCGGCCAGTACGGCTATGCCGGCGGCGTGCTCTCCGCCTCGGACATGACGATGATGACCCGCTGGTCGGCGCAGGTGCTCGAGATCTGGGTGCCGCTGGCGCCGCAGCGGCGCCTCGACGCCTATCGGGCGGTGCTGCGCGAGATGGGCTCCCAGGGCAGCAGCTACGAGCTGATCGACCGCTACGCCGATTGGTGCGTCGCCGAATTCACCCCGCACGGCTCCTGACGGAACGGCGGATCCCGCCGCCGGCGCCACCACGGTCACCACCGGCGCAGGACCGCATCGAGAAGCCGGGTCGGCAGCCCGCGCCGCAATCCGCCGGCGATGCGGGCGGGCAGGGTGACGCGGTAGCGCGGCCGCGGATTTCGCGCCTCGAGCGCATGGATCAGCCTGTCCGTGACTGCCGAGGGCGGCAGCTCGAAGCGGTCCCGCGCCTTGTCGGGCGCATAGAGCCGCCGGTGCATGGCACCGGCGTAGAAATCCCGGTGCACGGAACCATCCCGGTCGATGTGGCGCTCGAAATGGGGAATCGCGTTGCGGCGGAAATTCGTCCTGATCGGGCCGGGCTCGATCAGGCTGACCTGGATGCCGGTTCCCGCCAGCTCCAGCCGAAGCGTGTCGGTGATGCCTTCGAGCGCGAACTTGCTCGCCACATAGGCGCCGCGCCAGCGCGCGGCGACGAAGCCGAGCACCGAGGAATTCATCACGATCCGCCCCGTGCCCCGCGCCCGCATCGCGGGGATGAGCCGGTTGGTCAGGTCGATCTGGCCGAAGAGGTTGGTCTCGAAGATCTCGCGCAGCGCGGCGCGCGGCAGATCCTCCACCGCGCCGGGGCAGGCGAAGGCGCCGTTGTTGAAGACCGCGTCGATGCCACCCCGGGTCAGATCGAGGGCCTCCCGCACGGCCCCGGCGATGCTCGCCTCGGAGGCGAGGTCGAGCGGAAGGCTCTCGAGGCCCCTCTCGCGCAGCCATGAGCAATCTTCCGCCTGCCTGCAAGTTGCCAGCACGCGCCAGCCGCGCATATGCAAGGTTAGCGCTGCGTCCTGTCCGATGCCGGAGGAGCAACCGGTGATGAGAATGCACTTGCCTGTCATGCCTGCGCGCTACCCGGCCGGCGCGCCCGCGTAAAGCGGAGAGATGCCGTGGAGCGAACCCGAAGCGAACGTGACCGTTTCGTCATGCGGATCGACCGTCGGATGCGGTGGAACCACCGCTGCGCGCGGCTCGGCCGCCTGCTCGGCGCGACGGGCGGGCTCCAGGCCGCGGTCTATGACGCGACCTTCCGCAGCGACGCGGAGGCGGTGAGCTATTTCTACGCGCTCACGAACGATCATCTCCCGGATCTCGACCACCCCACCTGGCTGAACGAGAAGATCCGCTGGCAGTTCCTGCACCACCGCAACCCGCTGATGAGCCTCGCCGCCGACAAGATCGCGGTGCGGGACTATCTCGCGCACAAGCAGGCGCGGATCGAGGCGCCCGCGATGATCGCGACCGGCGCGGCGCCCGACGACCTGCTCGCCGTCGACCTGCCTGCGCGCTTCGTGCTCAAGACCGCCCATGGCAGCGGCCAGATCCGGATCGTCGACGGCACCGCGCCGGTCAAGCGGCCGGAGCTCATGCGCCAGCTCGGCGCCTGGGCGGAATTCGACCAGTGGCGCCATACCGGCGAGCTGCATTATCGCGACGTGCCGCACCGCTGGCTCGTGGAGGAATACGTGCCGGCGATCCGCGAGAAGCTGGAATTCAAGGTCTTCTGCTTTCACGGCGAACCGGCCTTCATCTCGGTCATTACCGATCGCGACGGCGATGCCTATTCCCGGGTCAACTTCGACACCGACTGGCGGCGCGTGCATTTCGGCAGCCGCGGCCGCGCCCATGACCCCCGGCCGGTCCCACGGCCCGCCGATCTCGACCGCGTGCTGGCGCTCGCGCGGCTCCTTTCGGAGGATTTCCTGCATGTCCGGGTGGATTTCCTGAAGTTCGACGGAAGGCTGGTCTTCTCCGAGCTCACCTTCGCCAGCCTCGCGGCGCGCATCCCCCTCGAGCCGGTCGAAATGAACGCGGAACTGGGCGCGAAGATCGATCTCGGCCGGGCGGCGGATGCGCTCGCCAACGGCCGGCGGGTCGCGGCGGGACTCGGCTGGCCGCGCATGGCCGAAGCGGCGCAACGGGCCGCCTGACCGCCGCCGGTGTTTCGGGTCCGGGGAATCGGTCCCGGCCGGAAGAGTGTTGCCGAATGGTTTCGCGAGGCTCACGATTCCTCCATAAGCGGAAATCCGCTCAGTGCCTTGCGTCCCTTTGTTAACATTAGGGGTTCTGCCGGGAGGTGAGCTACCTTGCTCGCAATACAACAAGAGTGTGGCCGCGCCGGGCCCGTCCCGGCGGAGGCTGCACCAATCGAGGCAGGAAAATAGAGGGGTAGAGATGCCTAGATTCGATCAGGATCGGGAGCGATTCGTCAGCCGAATAGACCGCCGGCGCCGATGGGCGCATCGCCGATACTGGCTGGAAAGCAAGATGCGCCAGCCGGCGAGGGGGATCCAGGCCGCCGTCTACGACGCGTCCTTCCGGTCCGACGCGGAAGCGGTCGCCTATTTCTACGCGGTCGCCAACGACCACATGCCGGATTTCATCGAGCCGGTCTGGATCAACGAGAAGATCCGCTGGCAATTCCTGCGCCACCGCAATCCCCTGATGAGCCTCGCCGCCGACAAGATCGCGGTGCGCGACTACGTGCGGTGGAAGGGATCGGAGATCGAGCCTCCCGAGCTGATCGCCACCGGCAGCACGCCGGCCGATCTCGACGACGTGGAGTTTCCCGAGCAGTTCGTGATGAAATCCACCTACGGCAGCGGGCAGAATTACATCCACGAAGGCTGGAACGGCCCCGACCGTGACCGTCTCGTCGCGGTGCTCGAGGCCTGGAACAACTGGGACCAGTGGCGGCGCACGGGCGAGTTGCACTATCGCAGCGTGCCGAAGCGCTGGCTGATCGAGGAACTGATCACGGCCCGGCGCGAGAGCCTGGAGTTCAAGTTCGCCTGCATGCACGGCGAGCCGGTCTATGTCACCGTCATCGGCGCCCGGAACGGCACGCGCTACGAGCGCGCGGTCTACGACCTCGACTGGCGGCGTCTCGACCTCGTCGCCGAGGGCGGCGGGGCCGTCGAGATGGGGCCGGTGCCGCGCCCGGCGGATTTCGAGTCGATGGTGACCGAGGCCCGGCGGCTCTCGGAGGACTTCATGCATGTCCGGGTGGATTTCCTGAAGTTCGACGACCGGCTGGTCTTCTCGGAACTGACCTTCGCCAGCCTCGCGGCCTGCCATCCCTTCCGCCCGATCGCATACAACCGGGAGTTGGGGACACTGATCAATCTCGACCGTGCCACGGAATATCTGGCGCGCGGCCGCAGGATCGCCAACCAGCTGGGATGGAAGGCCGCCGCCGCCTGACCGCCCCATCCCGATCGCGGGCGCGCGCAGCTACTCCCCGCGCGCCCGACGTCTCGACGCTGGACGGCGGTTGAGCGCCGCGCTACACCATATCTATGGCCGACACGACCGACAACGCCGACATGCCCGATGGCACGGTGACCGCCGAGCCGCTCGCCCGGGCGCTGGGCGAGCGCTATCTCACCTACGCGCTCTCCACCATCATGCACCGCGCGCTGCCCGACGCCCGCGACGGGCTGAAGCCGGTGCATCGCCGCATTCTCTATGCCATGCGGGGCCTGCGGCTCGACCCGGGTTCCGCCTTCCGGAAATGCGCCAAGATCGTCGGCGAGGTGATGGGCAATTATCACCCGCATGGCGATCAGGCGATCTATGATGCGCTCGCCCGCCTCGCGCAGGATTTCAACGTGCGCTACCCGCTGGTCGACGGCCAGGGCAACTTCGGCAACATCGACGGCGACAACCCGGCCGCCCAGCGCTACACCGAGGCGCGGCTGACCGCCGCCGCCGCGGCGCTGCTCGAAGGGCTGACCGAGGACGCGGTCGATTTCCGCGACAACTACGACGGCTCCGAACGCGAGCCGGTGGTGCTGCCGGCGGCCTTCCCCAACCTGCTCGCCAACGGCTCGAGCGGCATCGCTGTCGGCATGGCGACCAACATCCCGCCGCACAACATCGATGAACTGGTGGGCGCCTGCCTGCATCTGATCAAGGCGCCGAACGCGCGCGACGAGACGCTGATGGACTTCGTCCAGGGCCCGGATTTTCCCACCGGCGGCATCATCGTCGAGCCGCGGGCGGCGATCAAGGAGGCCTACCGTACCGGCAAGGGCGGCTTCCGGCTGCGCGCGCGCTGGGCGGTGGAGGATCTCGGACGCGGCACCTGGCAGGTCGTCGTCACCGAGATCCCCTACCAGGTGCAGAAGGGCAAGCTGATCGAGCGCATCGCCGAGATCATCAACGCCAAGAAGGTGCCGCTGCTCGCCGACGTGCGCGACGAGAGCGCCGAGGACCTGCGCATCGTGCTGGAGCCGCGGGCGCGCACCGTCGACCCGGCACTGATGATGGAGATGCTCTTCAAGTCGAGCGACCTCGAGACCCGCTTCGCGATGAACATGAACGTGCTCATCGACGGGCGCACGCCGCAGGTCTCCACGCTGAAGGAGGTGCTGCGCGCCTTCCTCGACCACCGGCGCGAGGTGCTGCTGCGGCGGTCGCGGTTCCGACTGGAGAAGATCGACGCGCGGCTGGAGGTGCTGGGCGGCCTGCTCGTCGCCTATCTCAACCTCGACCGGGTGATCGCGATCATCCGCTACGAGGACGAGCCAAAAACGGTGCTGATGGCGGAATTCTCGCTGACGGAGGTGCAGGCCGAGGCCATCCTGAACATGCGGCTCAGGAACCTGCGCAAGCTCGAGGAGATGGAGATCCGCGCCGAGCGCGACGCGCTGATCGCCGAGCGCGCCGATCTTGCGAAGCTTCTCGACTCCGAGGACCTGCAATGGAGCCGGATCGCCCAGGAACTGCGCGAGGTCCGCAAGGCCTTCGGCAAGGACTCTCCCGGCGGCGCGCGACGCACGGATTTCGCCGACGCGCCCGAGGTCGAGGAGGTCGCCTACGAGGCGATGATCGAGCGCGAGCCGATCACCGTCGTCTGCTCGGCGATGGGCTGGATTCGGGCGATGAAGGGGCATGTGGACCCAGGCGCCGAGTTGAAGTTCAAGGACGGCGACGGGCCGGCCTTCTTCCTGCACGCGGAGACCACCGACAAGCTGCTGCTCTTCGCATCCAACGGGCGCATGTACACGCTGAGCGCGACCCAGCTTCCCGGCGGCCGCGGCATGGGCGAGCCGGTGCGGCTGATGGTCGACCTGCCGAACGAGGCGCAGGTGCTGACGCTCTTCGTGCATGTGCCGGGCGGAAGGCTGCTGGTCGCCTCGGAGGCGGGCGACGGCTTCGTGCTGCCCGAGGACGAGGCGGTGGCGCAGACCCGCGCCGGCAAGCAGGTGCTCAACCTCAAGGAGGGCGTGCGCGCGGTGGTCTGCCGTCCGGTGAGCGGTGACCATGTGGCGGTGGTGGGCAACAACCGCAAGCTCCTGGTCTTCCCGCGCGCCGAGTTGCCGGAGATGGGCCGCGGCAAGGGCGTGCGGCTCCAGCGCTACAAGGACCGCGACGGGGCGCTGACCGACGCCATCACCTTCGACCTGCGCGACGGGCTGAGCTGGAAGGATCCCGCCGGCCGGACCCGCACCGTCACCGACCTTTCCGACTGGACCGGCGCGCGGGCGAGCGCCGGCCGCATGGCCCCCCGCGGCTTCCCCCAGAGCAACCGCTTCGAGTGACCGCCCGACCGACGTCCCGGCCCGATCGGGCTGGAGGCCATCGGCTCGCCCCGAATGGCCGCCGATCTCACCCGATCGACGCCGCCAGATCGCTCGCCGAAACGCCCTCGCGCAGGTCCCGCAGCCGGAGATAGACCATCGCCGAGAAGGCCGCCGCGACGAGATAGCCGAGGGCGGAGAGTGCTACCTGCGCGGCAAGGCCCGTCAGCGGGCCGAATTCGGCGGACAGAACCCCGATCGGGATGCCGACCGCCAGCAGCAGCGCGAAGCCGATCGCCAGGAGCCCGACCAGCGGCCAGCGGTAGCCGCGGGTCAGCACCTCGGCCCGTTCGATCCCCCGCCAGCCGGCATCCTCGAAGACCGTCGTCGCGCAATAGGGCAGGTAGCGCGCCGCGGCATAGAGGCCCGGGATCACCAGAAAGACGATCCCGATGCCGATTGCGATCGAGACCGCGAGGGTGAAGACCAGGAGCGGCAGGAACTGCCGCACCGCCTGCCGGAGATATTGCCCGGTGGAATGGCGCCGCCCGATCGCCACGTCGATCGCCACGAGGCAGAGAAAGCCGGTGAGCAGCGTACCGAGCAGGAGATCGGCCAAAGCCGCCCAGAGCAGGCCCGGCCCCAGCGCGGGCACCGGATCGGCGGGCGCGAGGCCCTCGGCAGCGAGGGCCGAGACGAGCGAAACCCCGAGGGCGGCGGGAAACATCCGCCCGAAGCCGTCGCCCGCCAGCCGGAGCGTGGCCGAGATCAGACTGCCGATGCCGAGGCCCCCCGGCGCGTCCCCGCTCACCCGAAGGCCTGCGGCTGCACTTCGCGCGCCATGTGGTCGAGCACCCCGTTGACGAATTTCGCCTCCTTGCCCTCCGGGTAGAAGGCCTTGGCCACGTCCACGTATTCGTTGATCGTGACCTTGGGCGGGGTGTCGGTGGCGACCAGCTCCGCGCCGGCCGCGCGAAAGACCGCGCGCAGGGTCGGGTCGATCCGGTCGATCGGCCAGCGCGCCTCCAGCGCCCGGTCGACCGTCTGGTCGATGCGCGCCTGATTTGTCACCGCGGCGGCGAGCAGCGCGCGGAAATGCGGCAGGTCGGGCTCGGCGAAGGTCGCACCGTCGATCTCGGCGCCGACCCGGTGCGTCTCGAACTCGCCGAGCACCGTCTCGAGCCCGGTATCCGCGGCCTCCATCTGGAAGAGCGCCTGCACCGCGTAGAACCGCGCCGCCGACCGCATGCGCCGCGCCTGGGCCGCCGTCGGCCGTGCCCTGGATGCACCCGCCATTCAGGCGATCTCGCTGCCGTCGCCGCCGGCGACGCGGAAGCTGCCCTCGGGCAGGGGTTTCGGGGCGAACGCGAAGCGCCGGGCCAGTGCGATCAGATGCAGGCAGGCCTCCGCCGCGCCGCCGCCCTTGTCCTGCCCGCCGGGCTCGGCGCGCACCGCCGCCTGCGCCGGGGTCTCGACCGTGAGGATGCCGTTGCCGATGCAGAGCCCGCGCAGCCCGAGCAGGGTGAGCCCGCGCGAGCTGTCGTTGCAGACCGTCTCGTAATGGGTCGTCTCGCCGCGGATCACGCAGCCGAGCGCGACATAGCCGTCGAATTCGCCCGACCGCGCGGCCAGCGCGATGGCGGTCGGGATCTCCAGCGCCCCGGGAACCTCGACGATCTCATGCGCCACCTCGGCCCGCGCCAGCGCCGCCGCGGCACCGCTGACCAGCGCATCGGCGATCGCGCGATAGAAAGGCGCCACGACCAGGAGCACCCGGGTCGGGCGGGTGAAGCGCGGGGCCGGCAGCGAGCGGGTTTCGTCGCGACGTGCCATCTCAGCCCCCCGCCGCCGGGATCGGGCGGGTGCCGAGGATCGCCAGGCCGTAGCCTTCGAGGCCGACGACCTTGGGGCTCGGCGAATTGGAGAGCAGCACGAGATCGTGGAGCCCGAGCGCGTTGAGGATCTGCGCGCCGACCCCGTATTGCCGCAGCTTGTTGGGGCTGACGTGATCGCCGGCATCGAGCTTCATCGACATGTCGCGCAACAGCACCACGACCCCCCGGCCCTCGGCGGCGATGGCGAGCATCGCGTCGCGCAGCTGGTGGCTGCGGCCGGCATGGAGGCCGAGCATGTCCTCGAAGGGATTGGCCGCATGCATGCGCACCAGCACCGGCTCGGCGGAGGTGATGTCGCCCTTGGTCAGCACGATATGCTCCGCCCCCGCGGTCACGTCGGCGAAGACCCGCATCTGCCAGGCGCCGCCGTATTCGGAGGTCACCGCACGCACCTCCGTCTCGCGCACCAGGTTGTCGTGGCGGCGGCGATAGGCGATGAGATCGGAGATCGTGCCGATCTTCAGCCCGTGGCGCTGGGCGAAGGCGACGAGATCGGGCAGCCGTGCCATGGAGCCGTCCTCGTTCATGATCTCGCAGATCACGCCCGAGGGATTGAGCCCGGCGAGGCGGGCGATGTCGACGGCGGCCTCGGTATGCCCCGCGCGTACCAGCACGCCGCCGTCCCGCGCCCGCAGCGGAAAGATATGCCCGGGCGTCGCGATGTCCTGCGGCCCGGTGCGCGGATCGATGGCCACCGAGACGGTATGCGCCCGGTCATGCGCGGAGATGCCGGTGGTGACACCCTCGCGCGCCTCGATCGAGATGGTGAAGGCGGTTTCGTGGCGCGAGGAATTCGAGGCGGCCATCAGCGGCAGGCCGAGCGCGTCGAGCCTCTCGCCGGGCAGGGTCAGGCAGATCAGCCCGCGCCCGTGGGTCGCCATGAAATTGACCGCGGTCGGCGTGCACATCTGCGCCGGGATCACCAGATCGCCCTCGTTCTCGCGGTCCTCGTGGTCGACGAGGATGAACATGCGGCCGTTGCGGGCGTCCTCGATGATCTCGTCGACCGAGGAGATCGCGTCGTGATAGCTCTCGTTGCCGTTCGCGCTGTCCATCATGCCGCCGCCATATGCTCGGCCAGCCGGGCGACGTAGCGCGCCAGCGTGTCGATCTCGAGATTGACCTCGTCGCCCGCCCGGATCTCGCCCCAGGTGGTGCAGGTGAGCGTATGGGGAATGAGATTGACGCCGAAGTCGCGCCCCTCGACCTCGTTGACCGTGAGCGAGGTGCCATTCAGCGCCACCGATCCCTTGGGCGCGACGAAGCGCGCCAGCGCCTCCGGCGCGCGGAAGGTCATGCGCGTGCTGTCGCCCTCGCGCCGGGACGCGACGACTTCGGCCCGCCCGTCCACATGCCCCGAGACGATATGCCCGCCGAGCTCGTCCCCGAGCCGCAGCGCGCGCTCGAGATTGATCCGCCGCCCCGCCGCCCAGGCCGCGCGCCCCGAGCGGATGTTGGTGCGCGCCACGGTCTCGGCGGAGACGTCGACGTCGAACCAGGCGCCGCCCTCGGCGGGGCCGCGGTCCACCACCGTCAGGCAGATGCCGTCGCAGGCGATCGAGGCGCCGATGGCGATGCCGCCGGCCTCGTAGCCGCAGCGGATGCGGGCGCGCAGGTCGCCGCGGTCTTCGAGCTCGGCGATCGTGCCGATGTCGGTGATGATCCCGGTGAACATCGCCTTCGCCCCCCTGCGTCCCTCGGCCGCCTCCTAGCCCGGCCGGCCCGCATCGGCAAGCCTCCAACCGGCGGCTTCGCGACATGCGCGCCGCTTCGCGATGTTCGTTCTGGCCTCGGCGGGGATAAAATTGTAGGATTCCCGGCAAAAGCTGGAAAACAGCGGCAGATGAGGCAATCGATGCAGTCTGGGCTCAGGGCGATGGCGCATTGCGCGGCCGCGGTGCTGGTCGCCGCGGCACTGGCGGGCTGCACCCTGCCGCGATCGGGACCGACCGCCGGCGAGATCAAGGCGGCGGCGCGGGCGCCGGTCGGGGACATGCATATCGTCAACGTCACGCCCGGCATCGCCGCCGCCGCGCGCTCCTCCGAGACCCTGGCCTTCAGCGAGGCCTTCGTGACCGCCGCGCCGGTGTCCTCCGACACGATCCGGCCGGGCGACGCGCTCTCCGTGACCGTCTGGGAGAACGTCGACGCCGGGCTGCTCGCAGGCGTCGGCCAGAAGGTCACCGCGCTCGACCGCATCCAGGTCGACGAGAGCGGCCAGATCTACGTGCCCTATGCCGGCCGGCTCCAGGCCGCCGGCATGACCCCCGACGCGCTCCGCGCCGAAATCGTCGCCAAGCTCGAGGTGCAGACCCCCGACCCGCAGGTCGAGGTGGCGCGCGTGGCCGGCGACGGCGCGACCGTCAGCGTCATGGGCGGGGTGCGGGATCCGGGCGTCTATCCGATCGAGACCCCCACCCGGCGCCTCTCGGCGATGCTCGCCCATGCGGGCGGCGTAGTGCTGGTTCCCGACATTGCGCAGATCCAGATGGAGCGCGGTGGCAGGACCGGGCGCATCTGGCTGCAGGATCTCTACGACAATCCCCGGCTCGACGTGGCGCTGCGCGCCGGAGACCGGATCATCGTCGAGGAGGACCGTCGCTCCTTCACCGCGCTCGGGGCGACCGAGAACCAGTCGCGGGTCAATTTCAACAAGCGCGACATGTCCGCGCTCGAAGCCATCGCCGCGGCGGGCGGGCTCAACGGCAATGCTGCCGATCCCACGGGGATCTTCGTCTTCCGCAGCGAGCCTTCGAGCATCGCCAACCGCATCCTCGGCCGCAGCGACCTGGTCGGCGAGCAGCAGGTGGCCTACGTGCTCGACCTCACGAAACCGGACGGGCTCTTCTCCGCGCGCCAGTTCATCATCCGCAACAACGACACCGTCTATGTCACCGAGGCGCCCTTCGCCGCCTGGTCGCGGGTGCTCGGCACCGGCGCGACGGTGGTGAGCCTCGCCGGATCGGTGGCCGCAATCGCCAAGTAGGACCAAGGGCCCCCGCCGCGAACGCCTTGCATGCGCCAGAAGCCCTTCCCCGATCGACCGGTGGCGATCGGGCCGAGCGGGGCGTAGCCCTTTCTCACTCCCGAAGTCCGGGTCCGGGGCCACGGCGTCCTTGGGGCGGAAGGCCGCCGGCCAACATATCAATTCCTGTTGTGTCTTCCATGAAAAACATTCGTTTGTGTGATGCGGCCTGACTCCCTATCTCCATGCCATCGCGCAACAGCCAGACGAACGGAGAGATCAATGGCCAACGTGCATTACGAGGAAACGCGGCCGGCCGGCGCACTGCCGCTTCGACCGACCCCGATCCTGGCGCTGCTGGCGCTCGGCATCCTGGCGCTGCTCTTCGCGGTGGCGACGGGCGAGCCCCCGGCATCCGCCTACAAGGGCATCGCGAGCCAGGCGCCTTCGGCGCAGATGGTAATCGAGGACTGGCGCGGCAACAGCGCCCGTCTCCCGGTGAGCAACTGACCGGCTCCGGGTCGGTCCCGACGGCGGCTGTGACGGCCGGCGGCTCCTAGCGCCGCCGCCAGCGGCTCCGCGTGTCGGGACCGATCCGCGCGGTCTCGATCAGCCGGAACCGCGGCGCGAGCTGCAGAGCCTCGATCTCCAGCGCCCCGATCGCCGCCACGGCATCGTCGCCGAGCACGATGCCCGCGGCATAGGTCACGATCTCGTCGACGAGATCGGCCTCGAGCAGCGCCGCCGCCAGCCGCCCGCCGCCCTCGCAGAGCAGCCGGGTGAGCCCGCGCTCCCCGAGCCGCTGCATCATCGCCGAGAGATCCAGCTGGCCGTCGGGCTCGAAGGGCACGTCGATGAGCACGGCGCCCTTCTCCTCCCAGGCCTTGATCCGCGCCGGCTCGGCCTCGGCATGATGGCAGAGCCAGAGCGGGATCGCCGGCGCGGTCTCCGCGAGATAGCCGTCCCGCGGCACCATCAGGCCGCCGGTCACCACGATGCGCACGGGGCTGGCCGCGGCGAGGCCGATGTCGCGCACGTCGAGCTTCGGGTCGTCGTTGCGCACGGTGCCCGCGCCGACCAGCACGCCGTCGGACTGGGCGCGCATCAGATGCACTTCCGAGCGGGCGCGCGGCCCGGTGATCCAGCGGCTCTCGCCGGCGCCCGTGGCGATTCGACCGTCGATCGAGGTGGCGAGCTTGAGCGTCACCAGCGGCCGCCCGGTGGCGATCCGCGTGAGAAAGCCGCGGTTGACGTCGAGGGCCTCGGTGGCGAGGCAGCCGACCTCGACCGCGATCCCCGCGGCGCGCAAGGCCTCCACGCCCTTTCCGTCAACCCGCGGATCGGGATCCTCGATGCCGACGACCACCCGCGCGATGCCGGCGGCGATCAGCGCCTCGGTGCAGGGCGGCGTCTGGCCGGTATGGGCGCAGGGCTCGAGCGTCACATAGGCGGTGGCGCCCCGGGCGCGGGCGCCGGCGGCGGTCAGCGCCGCCACCTCCGCATGCGGCCGGCCGCCGTCGCCGGTCCAGCCGCGCCCGACCACCCGGCCCTCCGATACCAGCACGCAGCCGACGGCCGGATTGGGCCAGACGCGGCCGAGCCCGCGCCGCGCAAGCCCGAGCGCAGTGCGCATCCAGGCCGCGTCTTCCTCGAGTGCCGTCACGGGCTCAGTCGTCGTCCGTCGAGACCGGGACGGGCCGCAGCTCCGAGACGAAATCCTCGAAATCGTCGGCGGCCTGGAAGTTCTTGTAGACGCTCGCGAAGCGCACGTAGGCCACCGTGTCGATGCGCGCGAGCGTCTCCATGACGATGGCGCCGATCGTGTCGGAGGGGATGTCGGTCTCGCCCATGGATTCCAGCCGCCGGACGATGCCGGAAATCATCTGGTCCAGCCGCTCGCTCTCGATCGGGCGCTTCTGCATGGCGATGCGGATCGAGCGCTCGAGCTTGTCGCGGTCGAAGGGCTCGCGCTTGCCGTTCTTCTTGATGACGACGAGGTCGCGCAGCTGCACCCGCTCGTAGGTGGTGAAGCGTCCGCCGCAGGCGGGGCAGAACCGCCGCCGCCGGATCGAGACATGATCCTCGGCCGGCCGCGAATCCTTCACCTGGGTGTCGATATTGCCGCAGAACGGACAGCGCATGCCGGGCTCCCGGAGTCGTGATCGCCGGCACTATAGGGCGGGGTCCACAGGTTGGGTAGATGTAACTTGGCCCCACAAGATCGCCGGCCGCCCACAAGGCTTGGGAGTGCGGGCCGCCCGCGGAGCCATGCGCCGCGGGCGGCCCCCGGGCTCAGCCGGCGCCGCCGTCAGCCTCGACGAGCTTGCGGAACCTGTCGGCGATGTCGGCATCGATCTCGCCGGGGTTCTGGAACATCAGATCGCCGCGGTCGCTGAAGAGCAGCGACAGGACCGGCAGCACCAACGGCCGGCAGAGGCCGCGCGTCGCGGACATCCGCGCCTCGATGCTGCCCTTGGCGACCTTGAGCACGCATTTGGGGTTCTTGGCGTCCACCACGTCGAAGGCCTTGGTGGTCATGGTGAACCATTCCGTCGGCGGCTCGGCGGGCCCACCGAGGGGCTGGCAGACGCAGCCCTCGGGGCAGGGCCTCCCGGTCGCCATGGCGGCGGCCTCGATCATCGCCTCGGCGCGGGACTGGAGCCTGCCGACCTGCGCGGGCGAGCAGGCGTCGGTCCAGGTCGCTTCGTCGATCTTGGGCTTGCGCGTCTCGACCTTGACGATCTGGCAGGGCCTGCCGAGGCAGCCCGACACCGTCTGAAGCGGCAGGGGAGCAATGGCCATGGGACATATCCTTCAATCTGGTTGCGTTCCGCCGCGGGTAATGCACGTCCCGCGACAATCCGCTGTTCGCGCCCCTGGCCGTGAAGGATGCCTCCCGATGTGGTAACATGCCCGTGATGCGATTGACGGTGCCGGGAGGCGGGCCTTGGCGCAAAGCGTCCTGACCCAGGAAGAGCTGATCGAGCGCGCGGGGCGCGGCGACGAGGCCGCCTTCGAGGCGCTCTACCGCGAGACCGCGCCGCGGCTCTTCGCCATCGCCCTGCGCATGACCGGCCAGCATGCTGCCGCCGAGGACGTGCTGCACGAGGCCTATGTGGCGGTATGGCGCTCGTCGGCGCGCTTCGATCCCCGGCGCGGCTCGGCCCGGGCCTGGCTCGGGACGATCCTGCGGCGCAAGGCGATCGACCGGCTGCGCGCCAGCCCCTGGCTGGAGCGCGCCATCGACGCGGAGGCGCTGCCGGCGCCGGCGGCGGCGGTGGAACGCTCCGACGAGGCGGCGCTGAGCCTGCGCCAGTGCCTCGAGCGGCTGGCGCCGGAGAGCTTCCGGGCGATCTGGCTCTGCGCGCTTTACGGGTTCAGCTACCGGGAGCTCAGCGACCGTCTCTCCGAGCCGGTGCCGACGCTGAAATCCCGCGTGCGCCGGGGCCTGCTGGCCTTGCGGAAATGTCTGGACGGATGAGCGACGAAGACGACATCGCCGCGGCCGAGGCCGCGCTGGGCCTCGCCGCAGGGAGCGGCGCCGGCGATGCGGCCGCGGCGGATTGGGAAAGGCGCCTCGCCGCCCTCGATCCCGCCGGCGCGGTGCCGCCGCCGCCGGGCCTCTGGCGCCGGATCGCCGCGACCATCGCCGACGCCCGCGCCTCGCCCGGCACCCAGAGCCGCCGCAGCGGGCCGGAGGGCTGGGAGGTGATCGCTCCGGGGCTGGAAAAGCGCCTCCTGCATGTCGACCGCCCTGCCGGCACCCAGTCCTATTTCCTGCGCGTCGCGGCGGGGGCGGAGATCCCGCGCCACGCCCATGCGATGGACGAGCATTGCGTGCTGCTGGAGGGCGAGCTCGAGGTCGGCGGCGCGCGCTTCGGCCCCGGCGATTTCCAGCTCGGCCTCGCCGGCTTCGACCACGCCCCGATCCGCGCCGCCACCACGGCCGTGGTCTTCATCCACGGCGAACTCTGAGCGGCGCGACGCCGAGGGAGCGCATCCGGCAACAAGACCCCATCCGCCCGAATTTCAGGCGTGCCCGGCACCACCATCCCGCCCGGCGGGCACCGCCGGCCAGCCCCCGCCCCGCCCCGTCCCCCCGAAGGCGTGCCTCCGGCCCCACCCGGGCCCCCCGCACCCTCCGGGCCGCGCGCCCCCCCCCTCTGTACCGGGGCGCA
>CALMSR010000012.1 GCA_937872465.1 uncultured Paracoccaceae bacterium | reverse complement strand
TCCTTCCATTCCGACGAATGGATCGCACCATCAAACCGTGGGATCAAACAACTAGGCGCGCGCGGATACCGGCCTGAGCTGGTCGCGCTGCCAAATGCGATTCCCCTGGATCCGCCCGCCGGCGCGAATTGACTTCGCATCGGCGGATGCGTATGGACGGGCCTTCGGAATTCAGCCCGCCGGCGCCTCCCGCGAGGAGCAGGCGGTTTCGCCGCGGCAAGGGCTTCGGCGCGAAGAGGAGACGGATCATGAAGCGGACCTTCCAGCCGAGCAATCTCGTGCGCAAGCGCCGGCACGGCTTCCGTGCGCGCATGGCGACCAAGAACGGCCGCATCATCATCAACCGGCGCCGCGCCCTCGGCCGCAAGCGCCTCTCGGCCTGATCCCGCCGCCGGGAATGCGCGCCGCGGCGCCGCATCCCGGACCGGAAGGCCCCGTCTCGGTGCTCACGCGACGGGCCGAGTTCCTCGCGGCCGCGCGCGCCTTCCGCCAGGGCAAGCCGGGATTCTCCCTCCAGGGACGGCCGCGCGGCCCGGGCGAGGCGCCGGAGGGCATCCGGGTCGGCTTCACCTGCTCGCGCAAGGTCGGCAATGCGGTCGCGCGCAACCGCGCCAAGCGCCGCCTGCGCGCCATCGCGCGGGAGGTCCTGCCCGGCGGAGGCCGGCCGGGATGGGATTATGTGCTGATCGGACGCCCCGGCGAGACCGCCAGACGGGACTTCGCCCAACTCTGCGCGGATCTGCGCGCGGCGCTCGCCTCCGTCCATGCCAAGGCGGCGCCGCGATGAGCCCGCTCGCGGCCCTGCTCGCGCTGCCGGTCCGCGGCTATCGCCTGCTGCTCTCGCCCTGGGTCGGGCATGGCTGCCGGTTCCAGCCGACCTGCTCGGCCTATGCGCTCGAGGCCCTCGAGACCCACGGCGCCTTCAAGGGCAGCTGGCTCGCCGCCCGCCGCATCGCGCGCTGCCATCCCTGGGGCGGGTCGGGCATCGACAACGTGCCGCGCTGAGGCGGCCGGGGCGTCGGAATTCGGGGGGGGGGCATCCACTCTCCTTCGACCGCTCCACAATCCAACGAGGGCAGCGCCCGGCCCGAGCAGGTGCGAGGCGCCCGCCGGGGGGCGGGGCGGGCGCTGCCCGGCGGTTCCCGCCGGGCCGGATGGTGACGCCAGGCGCGCCCAGAATCCGGACGAAGGCGTCGCGCCGTGGAATGCGCCCCCTGCCGACACGCCCACCCCTCGCTTGCGGCGCCCGTGCCGGGTCCCCTATATGCCGCCCATGCTCGACCATGACGACATCCACCCGCTCTTCCACGGCGCTCCGCAGACCACGGAATTCCGCAAGCTGCGCAAGCGCATCCTGCGGCTGACCCGCGAGGCGATCGAGACCTACGGCATGGCGCGGCCGGGCGACCGCTGGCTGGTATGCCTCTCGGGCGGCAAGGACAGCTACACGTTGCTCGCCGCCCTGACCGAGCTTCGCTGGCGCGGCGTGCTGCCGGTCGAGATCCTCGCCTGCAACCTCGACCAGGGGCAGCCGGGCTTCCCGGCCACCGTGCTGCCGGATTTCCTCGCGCGGATGGGCGTGCCGCACCGGATCGAATACCGCGACACCTATTCCATCGTCCTCGACAAGATCCCGCAGGGCAAGACCTTCTGCGCCCTCTGCTCGCGGCTCCGGCGTGGCCATCTCTACCGCATCGGCCGCGAGGAAGGCTGCCAGGCCATCGTGCTCGGGCATCACCGGGACGACATCCTCGAGACCTTCATGCTCAACCTGCTCTTCGGCGGGCGGCTCGCGGCCATGCCGCCGAAGCTCCTGAACGACGAGGGCGACCTTCACCTCTACCGCCCGCTCGCCCATGTGCCGGAGGCCGATTGCGCGCGCTTCGCGCAGGCGATGGGCTATCCCATCATCCCCTGCGACCTCTGCGGCAGCCAGGACGGGCTCCAGCGCCAGCAGGTCAAACGCATGCTCGACGAATGGGAGGCCCGGTCCCCGGGCCGGCGGCAGATCCTCTTCTCCGCGCTCGGCCGGGTCAGCCCGAGCCACCTGCTCGACCCCGGGATCTTCGATTTCAAGGGCCTGTGATCCCGCCGACCCGCGCAAACGCCGGCCGCTCGCGCCGGCCCGGCGCCTTCCCATCACGGAATTGCCTGGTGCAAGCCCCGCGACGGGCCTGCGGCCCGGCCTTTCCCCATCCCGAGGCTCGGTCCGGGGGCGTGGTTCCGGTCAGGCCATGCCGGCGACGATCGCGCGCAGGGTTTCAAGGCCGCGGCCGGTCTGGGCGGAGGTCAGCAGGATCTCGGGGAAGGCGGCCGGATGGGCGCCGAGCCCGGTCCGGACCTCATCCACGATGCGGGCGAGATCGGCGGCGCCGGGCTTGTCGGCCTTGGTCAGCACCACCTGGAAGGTCACGGCGGAGCGATCGAGCAGCCCCATGATCTCGCCGTCGACGGGTTTCAGGCCGTGGCGGGCGTCCACGAGCAGGAACGCCCGGCGCAGCGTCGCGCGCCCGGCGAGATAGGCGCGCATCAGCGCCTGCCAGCGCTCGACGATCGCACGCGGCGCCTCGGCGAAGCCGTAGCCGGGCAGGTCCACGAGATAGCGCTCCGGCCCCAGCGCGAAGAAGTTGATCTCCTGGGTGCGGCCCGGGGTGTTGGAGGCCCGCGCCAGCGCCTTGCGGCCGGTGAGCGCGTTGATCAGGCTGGATTTGCCGACGTTCGAGCGGCCGGCGAAGCAGACCTCCAGCCGGTCGGCCGGCGGCAGGCCGTCCATGGCGACGACGCCCTTGAGGAAGCTGCACTCGCCGGCGAAGAGCCGGCGCCCCGCTTCCACCGCCTCGGCATCGGGCTCCGCGGCCAGACCGAACGCCTGGGTCAAGCTGCCTCCGGGACGGCGGCATCGCCCAGCGCGACCCTTCCGCCTTCGGTCACTTCCGCGTAGACGCCGAAGTCGCGATGGCCCCAGCCGGCCTCGAGGGCGCCGAGCGTATCGGCGTCCCTGCGCCCGGTCGCGGGATTCGCGGTGGTCGCCTTGCAGCGGGTGATGCGCTCGCGGATGCGGAAGGTGGCGCCGCCGATGCGCAGGGAGCGGCCGATCAGGTCGAATTCCTCCCAGGGCGCGAGGCCCTCGAGCCAGATGTTGCCGCGGAACCGCTCCATGGCGAGCGGGCTCGCGAATCGCTCGGAGAGCGCGCGCAGGCTGGCGAGGCCGAGGATCGAGACCGAGGGATAATCGGTGTCGGTCATGCCGCGCGGCGCCCGGGCGACGAAGGCCGGGCGGCTCCGCTCCGGGTCGGAGAGCGGGACGACCCATGCGATCAGCCGGGTCGCGTCCTCGGGCCGGTCGGGGTCGATGGTGATCGGCGCGCGGCGGGGGTGGCTGAGCGTGACCGTGCCGGCGGCCTCGTCGACGCAGGCGCGGATCGCGATCAGGTCGGGGGATTTGGCGGCGCGGCTGAAATTGGCGCACGCCGCCCAGTCCGAAGCGACCGGCGACACCTTCGCCGCCTCGTGGGCGATGGCCCAGACGCGGTCCCAGGGCATGGTGGCGCCGGCGGCGAAATCCGCGCCGGCGACCGATTCGACCCCGTGCGACTTGATCGGATGGCGCCAGAGATGCGCGACGCGCGCCGCCACCGCGTCACTCGGCCTTCTTGGATCGCTTCAGCGGGCCGAGGATGTTGCCCAATACGTCCGGCTTCACGCCCTGGCTGCGCATGATCGTGTATTGCTGGGTGAAGGTGATGAGGTTGTTGGTCACCCAGTAGATCACCAGCCCCGAGGCGAACTGGCCCATCATGAACATGAAGACCCAGGGCATCCAGGCGAAGATCGTCGCCTGGGTCTTGTCGGTGGGTGCGGGGTTGAGCTTCATCTGCAGCCACATCGAGATGCCCATCAGGATCGGCCAGACGCCGATCGAGAGGATCGCGAGGAGGCTGGCCGGTCCGGGCGCATCCCAGGGCAGCAGCCCGAAGAGATTGAAGATCGAGGTCGGGTCGGGCGCACTGAGATCCCTGATCCAGCCGAAGAACGGGGCGTGCCTGAGCTCGAGCGTGACGAAGATCACCTTGTAGAGCGAGAAGAAGATCGGGATCTGGATGAGGATCGGCAGGCAGCCGGCCGCGGGATTGACCTTCTCGCGCTTGTAGAGGGCCATGACCTCCTGCTGCATCTTCATCTTGTCGTCGCCGGCGGTCTCCTTGATCTTCTCCATCTGCGGCTGGAGCGCCTTCATCTTCGACATCGAGACATAGGACTTGTAGGCCAGCGGGAAGAGCAGCGCCTTGATGATGAAGGTCAGCCCGATGATCGCCCAGCCCATGTTGCCGATGAGCCCGTGCAGGAGATGCAGCGCCTGAAAGATCGGCTTGGTCAGGAAGAAGAACCAGCCCCAGTCGATGGCGTCCACGAAGCGGTCGATGTGCCGCTCCTCCTGATAGGCGCGGATCGTTTCCCATTCCTTGGCGCCGGCGAAGAGCCAGGTGGTCGCCTCGCCGGTCTCGCCCGGGGCCACCGCCATGGTCGGCAGCCGCACGTCGGTCTGGAAGGTGTCCGAGCTCTCGGTGTATTTGGTGACGGCGGTGAAGGGCTGGCCCGCCGGGGGCACCAGCGTCGTCATCCAGTAATGGTCGGTGAAGCCGATCCAGCCGTTTTCCGCGACCTCCACGACGCTGGCGGCGGCGTTCTCGGCCTCGTTCGTCTCGAGATCGGCGATCTTGTCGTATTTCAGCTCGGTCAGCGAGCCGTCGGCGACCATGATCACGCCTTCGTGCAGGATGTAGAAGCCGCGCAGGTTGCTCGGCTTGCCGTGGCGCGCGATGATCCCGTAGGGTGCGACGCGCACCTCCGCGCCGCTGGTGTTCTCCACCGATTGCGTCACGTCGAACATGTAGTTCTCGTCGACCGAGATCGTGCGGCG
This sequence comes from uncultured Paracoccaceae bacterium, assembly GCA_937872465.1. Lineage (GTDB taxonomy): Bacteria > Pseudomonadota > Alphaproteobacteria > Rhodobacterales > Rhodobacteraceae > Amaricoccus. The sequence goes on along the minus strand of CALMSR010000012.1, from coordinate 2,904 downwards.
GAAGACGAGGCCCGCGCCGTTGTCCCAGATCAGCGTCACCGGCGTCGCCTCGGTGAGCTCGCTGCCGCTCTCGATCCGCCATTCGGTGGTGGGGCCGGGGACGGCGTCGGGGGCGAGGCCCGCGCCGGGGCGCCAGCCGTAGAGCGCGTAATAGGCCTCCGGCACGCCCGAGGGCTTGAGCAGCGTCACCATGGGCGAATCCTTGGCGACGGTCTCGAAATAATCGGTGAGCTTGAGGAAATCGATGCGCCCGCCCTGGAGCGAGATCGAGCCCGAGAGCCGCGCGGTGCGGATCGGGATCCGCGTCGTGCTGGCGAGCGCCGCGTCGAGCGACTGCGGTGCCGCGGCCGCCAGTTCCGGCGCGCCGCCGGCGGTCCCCTCGGCGGGCGGCACCGCCAGGCCGGTGCCCTCGGGCGCCTCGGCGGTGATGGCCGGCGGCTGCGTCTGCTCGGGGAACCATTCCGGGAAGAGCATCGGGCCGAGCGTGAACCAGACCAGGATGACCAGGAAGCTCAGCGCGGTCGCCAGGATCAGGTTTCTGTTCTGGTCGTCCATCCACGCGGCTCCAGTCAGGGTCTTGAAAACCTGACGGGGGTTCAACAGCCGCGGGCCTGAAAGGTCAAGGTGTATTCGGGTCGCGCTTCCCGCCCGCTCCGGCGGCGGCGGCGACCGGCACGAAACCACCGGCCTCCCGGACGCAATGCAGCCAGATCGAGGCCTGGGCGAAGGACATGGGCTCGGCGATCAGGAAGCCCTGGGCGAAGCCGCAGCCGAGCCGCCGGAGCATCGCGGCGGCGGCTTCGGTCTCCACGCCTTCGGCGAGCGTCGCGATTCCGAGCGCGCGGGCCATGGCGATCATCGAGGCGGTCAGCTGCTGCTGTTCCTCGCTTCCCTCGATGCCGGCAATGAAGCTGCCGTCGATCTTGATGCGGTTCACCATGAAGCGGCGCAGGTTCGAGATCGAGGCATGGCCGGTGCCGAAATCGTCGAGCTCGATGGAGAATCCGCTCGAGGCGAGCCCGCGCAGGTTGCGCACGACGAGGTCCGCGTCGCTCTTGATGAGCACCGTCTCGAGCACTTCGATCGAGAGCCGCGCGGGATCGATGTCGAAGCGCTCGGTCTCCCATTTGATCTTCTCGATCAGCCGGGGGTCGCGGAGCTGCGCCAGGGCGAAATTGACCCCGACCTTGGGCACGACGAGCCCGGCGGCGTCCCAGGCCTGGATGGCGTCGAGCGAGCGGGTCAGGATCATTTCCCCGATGCGCTCGGTCAGGTCGGTCTCCTCGGCGAAGTCGAGGAAGGCCGAGGGCATCAGCAGCCCGTGGCGCGGATGCTGCCAGCGGATGAGGGATTCGAAGCCGGCGAAGGCGCGGGTCTCGAGCGCGATCTGCGGCTGGAAGAAGGGGATCAGCTCGCCGGTGTCGATCGCCGCGAGCAGCTCGGTATAGAGCGTCTCGCGCCGCTCGACCGCGGTGCGCAGCCCGTCGCGGAAATAGCGCACGTTGCCGGTGCCCACGCCCTGGGCCTCGCCGAGCGCGATCCTGGCATTGGCGAGGATGCGGTCCGGGTCGGGCTGGTCGTCGGAGAGCAGGGTGACGCCGATGCTGCAGCTGATGTGCCGCGCGCCGCCGCGGATCGAGAAGGGCTGCCGCAGCGCCGCCTGGATGCGGGCGGCGATCGGCGCGGCGGCGTTGGCGTCTTCCAGATCGAGGGCGACGACGACGAAATTGTCTTGCCCGACATAGGCGGCGAAATCCCCGCCGCGCATCGCCTGGCGGATGCGCCGCGCCGTGAGGCGGATGATCTCGTCGCAATCCCGCTGGCCGAGGGTCTCGCGCAGGATGCCGAAGCGGTCGAGATCGACCCGCAGCACCGCGGTCTGGGTGGCGCTCCGCTCCGACCCGGCCGCGATGCGTGCAAGGAAGGCGTGCAGATAGGTGGCGTTCGGCAGGCCGGTCAGGGAATCGTGGAGCAGGCGAAAGCGGTTCTCGCGGTCCGTCTCGCGGCTCCGGGCGACCCATTCGGCGATGCGCCGGCGCGCGGGCCGGAGCACCATCCCCACCAGCGCCACGCCGCCGAGCAGCTGGAGCGCCGTGGCGACCAGGATCGTGCTCCGGGTCCGGGTCGCGGCCGCTTCGGTGGCGGCGCGATGGCGCGAGGCGATCAGGTTGAGCCGGGGCAGGATCCTGGCTTCGAGCGCCGCGGCGACGCGCGCGGCCTCCCGCGCGTCGACCCGCGGGCTCTGCGACAGGGCGGCGGCCTCGCCCGCGATCTCGACCAGCGTCGAGGTCTCGCCCTCGACCCCGGCCCGGGCGAGCCGGTCCCGTTCCTGGCCGAGCAGCTGCTCGGTGTCCCAGGCCAGCCGGGTCTGCTGCATGGGCGCGTCCGGCGCATCCGGCCGCTCGGCGAGCATGTCGAGCGCCGCGACCATGGATTGCGCCGAGGCGGCCTCGGCGGCGGCGGCGAGGGCGAGATCCGCCATCAGCGCCTGCCGCCGGGCGCTGCGCTCCACCTCGATGAAGGATGCCACGAGCATCGCCAGCCCGGCGCAGAGCATGATCGCGCACGCCCGCGCGAACTGGCGGTCGGGTGTCATGCCGGCTGGGGAGGGCGGCGAGGTGGACATGGCCGGCACCCTATCCCGGCCGCACCTCAGCAACGGTTAACCGACCGGCCCGGTCCGGGGGCAATCTCGGCGGCATTCAATGCAAATTTTGGCGGCGCGCCACGCCCGTGCCGATCGGGCTTCCGCGTGATGTGACGATGATGACGCGCGGCCTGCAATGAGCGGCCTTCATGCACACTGCACGACACTAGGTCTGGCTGAGGGCGGCGTGATCGATTCTACTGGGCGACTCCGTTCGAAAGGATCGTCCATGCTGCAACGAGCCATCACCGCCCTCC
>CALMSR010000011.1 GCA_937872465.1 uncultured Paracoccaceae bacterium | reverse complement strand
GGCCGAGTGAATCACGGTTCGACGAAAACTGACAGGTAAATGCGGGTGCCCAGCTGACCCAGATCGGCGCAGGCCTGGTGGAAGATGCCGATGACGGTGCCGCTGGAGTCGTCACAGCGCTCGAAGACGGGCGAGGCGAGCGCCATGAACCGCCACATGAGCGCCAGCGCCTCGTCTGGATCGGCCGACGCTATCTGCTCAACGATGGCGCGCCGCTGGGTTTCGAGATCGGTGACCAGCGCCTTGCGGTTTTTCCATGTGATGAAACTGCGCGCACGGGCGATACTGGTCAGCCGCTTGGTGATCTCCCGTGCGGCCTCCCTCGGGCTCTGGGCCCCCGCGAGCGCGAGCCGCAGCTTGCGCTTGGCCGCCGCGTTCCCGGTGCTGACCTCGATCAGCAATTGCGCCAGGCGCACGGCGCCCAGCGCTTCGAGGTTCTTCGCATTGAGGGTGGTCTTGGAAGCCATCGGATCGCCAGTTTCTTTTCCCCGAGCCTATCAGCGGTCCGCGGGCGCCGGAACCTGCGTTCTGATTCGCTGGACTCGTCGATTTCCCGCACCAGCGCGCCGAAACGCCATGCGCGGAACCGCGCGCTATTTCCTTTTCCTTCGCAATTTCAATGTGTTCGTTGACTGTCGCCCGCGCTTCAGCACTGTGGAACGGCGAAAGAACCACCGAAGAACGCCATGCCCAAGATCACCAAACGCCTCGTCGACGCCGCGGAAGCCCGCCTCGCCGAATACTTCGTCTGGGACAGCGAGATCCCCGGCTTCGGGCTGCGCGTGCTGCCGAGCGGGCGCAAGGGCTACGTGGTCCAGTATCGCGCCGGACGCCGATCCCGGCGGATCAGCCTCGGGCCCAGCACGGTCCTGACCTGCGAGCAGGCCCGCAACCGCGCCATCTCCATCGTCGCCGCCGCGCGCAACGGCGCGGACCCCGCCGCCGAGCGGGACGCGGGGCGCAAGGCGATCACGGTGAAGGAGCTGGCCGAGCGGTTCGACAGGGAACACATCGCGATCCGCGTGAAGGCCAGCACAGCCAAGGAATATCGCCGGAACCTCGAACGCTTCATCCTGCCCGCGCTCGGGCAGCTGACGGTCACGGGCATCACCCGGGCGGACGTGGCGAAGTTCCATCACGACATGCGTCACATCCCTTATCAGGCGAACCGCTGCCTCGAAGTGGTCTCGAAGATGTTCAGCCTCGCCGAGATGTGGGGGCTGCGTCCGGACGGCACAAATCCGCGAAAGCACATCCGGAAGTATCCCGAAGAGAAGCGCGAGCGGTTCCTCAGCGCGGCGGAACTGCGCCGCATCGGCGAGGTGCTGCGCGAGATGGAGGCGGAGGGGATCGAACTGCCCTCGGCCATTCTCGCGGCGCGCCTGCTGATCCTGACCGGCTGCCGCCTGAACGAGATCATGACGTTGAAGTGGACCCACGTCGATCTGGCCGAGCGCGTCCTGCGCCTGCCGGATTCCAAGTCCGGCGCCAAGGTCATCCATCTCGGCCAGCCCGTCGTCGATCTGCTCCGCGACGCTCAGCGCATCGACGAGAACCCGTGGGTCATCACCGGCACCCTGCCGGGCAAGCGCCTGAGCGATCTGCAGCCCTTCTGGCAGCGCGTCCGTGCCCGCGCCGGCGTCAAGGACGTCCGCATCCACGACCTGCGCCACACCTTCGCGTCGACCGCCGTCGCCTCGGGTCAGGGTCTGCCCATGATCGGCAAGCTCCTTGGCCACACGCAGGTCCAGACCACGGCGCGCTACGCCCATTTGGCGGCCGAGCCGGTGCGGATGGCTGCCGATGCGGTGGCGCAGAACCTCAGGCAATCCTTGGGATAATCGCGCCCCGCCACGTCCCTTTTCGATTGATCGCGCAGTTCCGCGCGGCTACCCTCCAAGAAAGCCCAGAAATTGGGCGCGCACAGTTCGCGTGCGCGCAGGGCTGGGCGGGGGTGCGACGTGGACCGGGACAAGGCCGAACTTCGCTGGGGGATCGAGCAGCGGCTCGAGTTCATCGAGTTCCGCCTGTTCTGGGAGGGTCACGTCAATCGCATCGACGTGATGCAGCAGTTCGGCGTTTCGGTGAACCAGGCATCCTCGGACCTGAACCGCTACATCGCGCTGGCGCCGGACAACATGGTCTACGACAAGAGCGCGCGCACCTATGTCCGTGGTCCGGACTTCGACTGCAGGTTCCGCCCGCCAGACGCAGCGCATTACCTCGCCCAGCTCCGCCTGGTTGCCGACGATGTGCTGGAGCGCGAAGACTGCTGGATCCCTGACCTGCCGTCCTACGCTTCGGCACCGACGCCTGTGCGGGGCGTCGATCCGGTGACGCTCCGCTCGGTCGTCGGTGCCATCCGCCGGTCCGAGGCGATCGAGGTGAAGTACCAGTCTCTGTCGACCCCGGAGCCGCGCTGGCGCTGGATCGCTCCGCACGCCATCGGATTCGACGGGTTTCGCTGGCATACGCGGGCGTTCTGCCTGACCGACGATTGCTTCAAGGACTTCCTGCTCTCACGGATCCTCGGCATCCGAGGATCGCGGGAGAGCGAAACGTCGGCCAACGAAGATCGCGACTGGCATTCCGAGGTCACCCTGGAGGTTGGCCCCCACCCTGAGCTCTCGGATTCGCAAGCCAAGGTCATCGCGCTCGACTACGGGATGCGAGGCGGCAAGGCGAAGATCAAGGTGAGGCGCGCGCTCCTCTACTACGCGCTCAGGCGGCTCGGACTAGACACCGATCCGGCAGCCCGAAGACCGCAGGATCAGCAGATCGTTCTTTTGAACCGTCAGGCCGTCTTTGGGATGAATGGTGCTGCCCGCAGCCCGCAGGAGCTTTCATGAGAGCGTTTGAGTTCGATCACCACGTGATCAGTTCATACGAGCGTTTTTCCCGCTCTTTCAGCAGCATTCGCTCCGAAGATCTTCGGGCGGCGATAGATGCGCAGTATGATGCCGGTCGGTTCTGGCCCGATGCTCTCCTCTCCTTGAACCCTAGGTATCTTTCGGGTCCCAGCGTGGATGACCTGGTCGCTTCTGGTGATCTGGACGAGGGAACTGGAAAGGTTTTCCGGTTCAGCGAGAAGCCTCTCCGACTCCATCGACACCAGGCGGAGTCGATTGCCAAGGCGAAATCCGGAAAGAGCTTTGTCGTCACGACAGGAACCGGCTCCGGCAAGTCCTTGTGCTTCTTCGTGCCAGTTGTCGACGCCATCATTCGGGCGCTGCGTGCCGGCAAGCCTCGAAAAACCCGCGCAATCATCGTCTATCCGATGAATGCTCTGGCAAACAGCCAGATGAAGGAAATCGACAAATTCATCGGACAGTCAGGGCTTCCTGACGCCCTGAAGCCTGTTGTCAAACGCTACACGGGGCAAGAAAGCCAAGAGGAACGTCAACGGATCGCGGCCAATCCGCCAGATATCCTGCTCACGAACTACATGATGGCGGAACTCCTGCTGACCCGCCAAGACGATCTGGACGCTCAGGTCGTCAAGAACGCGACTGGCCTTGAATTCATCATCCTCGACGAGCTCCACACCTACAGAGGGCGCCAAGGCGCAGATGTGGCGGTGCTCGTTCGGCGGCTGCGCGACCGCTGCTCCCCTGACAAAGCTCCGATCTGCATCGGAACGTCGGCGACGATGGCTTCAGAAGGCACCGAAGAAAGCCGAGCGGTCGCCGTGGCCAAAGTTGCGACCAGGCTCTTTGGCTCCGAGATCGGCCCGGATGCCGTAATAGATGAGTCCCTGCAACGGGCTACTGACGACACTATCACCCTTGCGCAAGCGACCGCCGCACTGGCTGATGTGGTGCGAAAGCCTCTCCCGGCGGGCTTGGACGACGAGCAGCTCGGGAAGCATCCGCTCGCGGTATGGGCGGAGCTTGCGCTCGGACTCGATGACGGGCTGGAGCTGAAACGAAAGAAGCCCATCCCCTTCGAGGACGCCGTCAAGCGGCTGGCCGAAGACACTGGTGTCGACGCAGAGCATTGTCGGAAGCAGCTCGAAGGCTTCCTGACGCTGGTAAGCCTCCCCGAAGATCAGCGCGGTGGGACCGGGGACGGAGCGTTCCTCGCATTCAAATTGCACAGGTTCATTTCCGGCGCGGGCGAGATCTTCACCACGCTTACGGACAAGCCACGCACCGTTTTGTTCGAGGGTCAGCTCGAGGATCCCGATGCTCCGGGCAACCGGCTTTACCCAACACGCTTCTGCAGAAACTGCGGACACGAATACCACGTCGTCACGAAGAACGAAGACGACGGTCACATCAGGTTTCTCCCCCGCAACATCGACGATACACCGCTGGAAACCGAAGACGATGATGATGTGGCGGGATATCTCTGTCCGGCTCCGGCCAATGATCCCGATTTCGCATTCGATGGCGAGTTGAGCGGCTATCCCGAGAGCTGGCTAGAAGAGCGCAACGGCATCGAGCGGCTTCGATCCTATCGCAAGAAGCGCGCGCCCATCTCCTATGTGGTGACGCCAGACGGTCGCCATGGCGCTGGTGGCAAGGAGTTCTGGTTCATCCCCGGGAAGTTTGCATTCTGCCTCTGCTGCAAGGACGAGCCCAATCAGGGGATGCGCGAGCGGAGCAAGCTGGCCGGCCTGTCCGGGGAAGGGCGGAGCTCCGCAACGACGCTTCTCGTTTCCAGCGCTCTCGAGTGGATGAACAAGCCGACGAGCGGTGTTCCGAAAACGAAGCGAAAGCTGCTGGGGTTCACGGACAATCGGCAAGACGCGGCGCTTCAGTCCGGCCACTTCAACGATTTTCTGTTCGTGAGCCTTCTCCGTGGGGCCATTCTGCGAGCGATAATTGCAGCAGGGCCCGAGGGCCTGACGGAGGATGAGTTCGGTCTGAGCGCCGTCAAGGCGCTTGGCTTCACGTCTGCAAACAAGGAGGCGCGCGCCCACTGGATGCTCGATCCTTCGGCTGGCGCCGTTATTCGGGAAGACGCCCAGCGCGCACTCGCAAAGGTTCTCGCTCATCGAGTGTGGACTGATCTCCGCAGGGGTTGGCGCTACACCAACCCCAGCCTCTCCGTTCTGAAGCTTCTCGATGTTGACTTCGTCGGCGTCGCCGACATGGCAGCAGACCGAGAGAGGCTGATGACAGTCTTGCCCGAGCTCGGCGATCAATCCGAAGAGCAGAGAGCCATCCTGCTAGAGACCGTGCTGGGCGCAATGCTCGAAGGCCTTACTGTCAACACGGAAGCCTTGGACCTGACTGTCCTGGACGGCGTCGCGCAGAAATCGCGGTCGCTGTTGCGCGCTCCGTGGGCGATAGATGCCAAGGAGAACCCGCGCGGGAGGTCGTCGCTGCTTCTGCGCGCACCAGGCAAGAACGCCGTGGGACTTCGTGAGGAACAAACACTCCTTCGCGCCGGTCACAACTCCCGCATTGCGCGGCTCATCAACAAAAAGAGCGTGCTGGGTACGAAGCTCGGGCGGGACGATTATCTCGAGTTCTTCTCGCGCCTGCTTGAGCTATTCGCCGATGAGGGCTTGATTGTCCCGGTCGAGCTCGACGCTGATCTCGTAGGCTGGCGGCTGACGCCCTCTGCCGTCCGCCTTGTCCCCGGGCCCGCGCTCTCCGACAAGAGCAAACGGGGAAACCGATACTTCCACGATCTGTACGCATCGATTGCGGACGATCTGGCATCGGGTCACAGCGCCTATTGGGGGCTGGAGGGGCGCGAGCACACCGCGCAGGTTTCCCAAAGGCAGCGTGAATGGCGCGAGTGGCGGTTCAGGTATGAAGACGACGACCTCGAAAACCTCAGTACCTCGGAGTTTCGGACCGAAATCAAGACCACCGGGGAATCCGACCAGTTCCTTCCAGCGATGTTCTGCTCGCCGACCATGGAGCTTGGGGTCGACATCTCCGCGCTCAATGCGGTCTATCTAAGGAACGTCCCCCCGACACCCGCCAACTACGCACAGCGTGCTGGCCGCTCGGGCCGGTCTGGCCAGGCAGCGGTTGTGGTGACGTACTGCGCATCGGGCTCTCCACACGACCAGTACTTCTTCGAGCGTCGCAATGACATGGTGGCGGGCGTCGTGCGGCCACCAGCTTTGGACATAACGAACGAAGAACTGGTGCGTTCGCACCTGCACGCGGTTTGGCTTGCTGAGAGCCGCCTGGCACTCAAACCAGACATTCCGGATATCCTCGACCTTGGTGGCGACCGCTATCCGCTGAAGGAAGAGATCCTGACCACCATTTCCAAATCGGATCTTGTCTCCCGCGCGCGCGCACCAATGCAGCGGGTGCTCGAGCAGATTTTGGCCGCTGATCAAGGAGCGCTGCCTGTCTGGATGGACGATCCGGAAGAGTTTGTGCTTCACGTGGCAATGAACGCTCCCAAGGAGTTCGATCGAGCGTTTGACCGTTGGCGCGAGCTCTACAATTCTGCTCGCACTCAACTGGCCGAAGCCAACGCCCGATCAGAGATAACAGGGCTCTCGGCTGGCGACCGCCGCAAAATCAAGGCCGCACAGATGCAGGCCAGCGACCAGATTGCGATCCTGGAACAAGGAAAGGCATCGAACGGATCAGACTTCTACTCGTACCGCTACCTCGCGACGGAGGGCTTCCTTCCCGGCTACAATTTCCCGCGCCTGCCGCTCTATGCATTCGTGCCTGGCGAGGGAAAAACCGGCTCGTTCCTCTCTCGCGCGCGCTTTCTTGCGATATCGGAATTTGGACCGCGCAGTCTGATCTACCACGAAGGTCGCGCCTACCGGGTGATGAAGGCAAAGCTCCCTCCAGAGGTTCGCGAAGGCGACGGATCGGAACTCGCGACCAAAGACATCTACATATGCGCCAACTGCGGAGCCTGCCACGAAGGAGAGGTAGAGCGCTGCCATGGCTGCGACGCACACATGGCCGGAGAGGTGCCCATCAAGCGCACGCTTCGCATCGACAATGTGGAAGCCGCACCCACTGAACGCATCACCGCGAACGATGAAGAGCGCGTGCGACAGGGCTTCGACATCCAGACCGTATTTTCGTGGCCGAAGAAGGACGATCAGCTACAGGTCACGAACGCGGAATTCAAATGCGGCGAGACTTCTCTGCTCGCACTGCAATACGCCAACAGCGCCGAGATTAGTCGTCTGAACAAGGGTCTGAAGCGCCGAAAGGACCAGACGGTTTTCGGCTTCAATATCGATCCCCGTACAGGCTACTGGGCAAAATCTGAGGACGAGGATGCGGAGACCGACGCTCCGCCCGATGTAGTCAAGCCAGTCCGGATCGTGCCGATCGTAAGGGACCGCAAGAACGCGCTTCTGTTCCGCTTAAAGAAACCGGAAAACTTCGACCCAAGCACGATCACCACCGTTCAACATGCGCTCTTGCGGGGGATCGAGGTCGTCTACCAGCTTGAAGAAGGCGAGATCCTAAGCGAGCCGCTTCCAGCTCGTGATAACCGCCGCGCCATCCTTGCCTACGAAGCCACGGAGGGAGGGGCCGGTGTTCTTACGCGCCTGATGGATAATCCAGAAGCGATCAGCGAGGTCGCTCGGACAGCACTTGGGCTCATGCACTTCGAAAACATCGACGCGGCGGTCGCAAGCGGAGACGCAAGCCTGCTGCAGGTCATTGAGGAAGCGGCGATACATGGTGTTCGACCGGCCGGGGATCAGATGGGCCTCGTCGATCAGCACCAGATCGGCATGGCCGATGCGCGTCGCCTTGTCGTGGATCGACTGGATCCCGGCGAAGAGGATCCGGGCCCGCGCGTCGCGGCGACCGAGCCCGGCCGAGTAGATGCCCGCCGGCGCCTCGGGCCAGAGCCCCAGCATCTCGGCATGGTTCTGCGCGATCAGCTCGCGGACATGGGTGACGACCAGCACGCGCTGGTCGGGCCAGGCCTTGAGTACGCCGTCGATGAAGGCTGCCATGACGAGGCTCTTGCCACCGGCCGTGGGGATCACGACGAGCGGGTTGCCGCTCTCCTTCTCGAAATAGCCGTAGATCGAGGCGATCGCGGCCTGCTGGTAGGGGCGCAGGGTCAGCATGCGGCGGCCTCCTCTTTGCGGGCGTCGTTGGTCCAGGCCGAGCCGTCGTGCATGCGGTAAGAGACGAAGTCCTCGCCCGCGTCGGTCACCTCGCCGGGGACGAGATCGGGGATGAACAGGTGTCGGGGGCACGCGCGGCGCTGGTCGGCCGGGTCGAGCAGCCGGTCGTGGCGCGCGCAGTGCCAGCCGCCTTCGATGGGCGTCGAATGCAGGCAGGACCGGCAGGTGACGGCCGCGGCGTCCTCGCCGTGGCAAAGCCCGTGGTGGTCGCAGAACCTGCACTCGAACCAGGCGGGATCCGCGCTGATCCGCTCGGGCGGGTGCTGGGCGAAGATGATCCGCCGCGCCTTTTCCAGCAGGCGTTCGCCCATCTCGGGGTCGGCCACGACGCGCTCGATGTGCAGCGCGTCGGTATCCTTGCAGACCGCGACGTAGAGCGCCCGCGTGATGCCGGTCAGGTGCATGTACACCTGCATCTGCGCGGCGTGCTGGGGCTTGGCGAGCGCGACGCCCTTGGCGACGAGCTCGGCAAAGCTCTTCGCGGAGTGCGTCTTGAACTCAACGACGTGCCAGGTCTTCGGCGCCTCGAGCAGCCCGAGGGCGACGGCGTCGAGCGAGCCGCCGAAATGCCCGCCATGCGCCTCGACGCGGAACTGGCGCCCGGTCTCGGGATCGACCTCCAGCACTGTCGCGCCGGTGGCACGCAGATCGCGGACGAGCCGGGCCTCTTCCAGCTGGCCGGTCTCGAACAGCCGCAGGATGCGGCCGGTGTGCCGCGCTGGCGTCGCCCAGCGGAAGTCGTACCAGAGCGCGCGGGCGCAGGACTTGCCGATCAGCGAGGCGCCGAGGTGGTCGCGGAAGCCGTCGCCCTGCCGAGCCTCGTAGGAGGCGTAGATGGCGGACAGGGTCGGCGTCGGGGGTTCGGGAAGCTCGGCCATCAGCATGCCTCCTCCCGCTCGAGCCGCGCCCGCGCCTCCGCCAGCACCGCGGTCCAGGCGGCGCTGTCATGGCGTGCGCGGAGTACGGCGATGATCATGTCCTTGAGCCGTTCGCGCCGGCGGCGGCCGCCCTGACGGGCGACGATCTCGGCGCGCTCGCGGTTGAGGTGGCGCAGCGCCGTTCGCGCGCGGTGAAACCAGTCGGGGTCGATCGGCCTGGCCGTCCGCTGCCGCGTCAGATCGGCGGTCGCGATCTGCGTGCGGATCTTCGCGATGGCGTCCTCGATCTCGATCAGGCGCCGGGTGTCGTCAGGCAAGCCGGGGGCGTTCGCGGCCGCGCAGGCCGCGTCGGTGGTGTTGGTCATGGTCGGTCTCTCGGGTCTGGCGATGTCCGGACCGCCGCGGATCTCAGCCCGCGGCGGCCGAGGGCGTCAGCTCTTGCGGTTCCAGGGCGCGGTGGCCGGGCGGGCGGACGCCTGAGCGGGCGCGGTGGCCGGCTGCGTGGCGGCGGGCTTGGGCGGGGTCGCCTGCGTCGGGGCCTCCGGCACCATGTAACGGATCGTGTTGCGCTCGCCGTAGCCGTCTTTCGGGGGCTTCACGCCAACCTGGATCGTCATCGGGATCAGGTGCAGCTCCTCGCTGTCGTTCACCTGCAGCTTGCCCGTGGCATGGCAGATCGCCGACAGCGTGCGCTGCGCGATCTCGACCGTGGTCGGATTGGCGTTCACGAGGTTCAGCTGGTCGAAGACCTTGCGGCCCTGCTGCGGCCCCTCGAGGATGTCGAGCATCAGCCAGAGATACTTCCCCATCCCGTTCTTCGTGACGCGCATCTCGCTCTCTACGATCTGGGCGCGATACTTGCCCGCGGGCAGGATCTCATAGGCGGTGGTGGGCTCGATGCCGGCGGCGTCAAAGGCGGTGTCGAAACGTGCCATGGTTCTGTCCTTTCGGTCGTAATCAGGCGGATTGGGGCATGGCGGCCAGGAACTCCGACCAGTCGAGCGGGAGGGTTTCCGGCAGGCCGTAGCGGTTCTTGGCGAGAAAGGCGGGGCGCTCCTCGGTGTGCATGACGCGCGCACCGGAGCCGAGCGCCCGGGTCACCTTCTTGTTGAAGCCGACGTCGGACTTGCTGACCGAGATGCGGTAGTTGGCGAAGAGCACGACGTCCGAGTGCTCCTGCAGCAGCGCCGAGGCGCGGGCCTGCAGCTTGATCACGTACCGGTCGTAGGGTTCGTGCTCGGGGCTGTCGAAGCGCTTGATGTCGGTATGGGCGATCTGGATGACCGCCATGCCCTTCCGGTCGCGGAGCGCATTCAGCCTGTCGATGTACTCGCGCCAGATGGTCAGCGCCTCGGCGTAGCCCTTACCGAAACCGGGGCTTTCGATCGACTGCCAGCCGTTGCGACGGCAGGCCTCGGCCCAGATCAGCGGCTCCAGCCAGTCCACGCTGTCGACGACCACCGTCGAATAGGGGTGGTCCTCGTCGAGCAAGGCGTCGAGCGCCTCGGCGACTTCCGCGTAGGTCGTCGCCAGGGGGAAGTGCGGCACCTGCAGCTTGCCGAGCCCGTCCTCGGTGAGGACGAACACGGGGGCGTCGGCCGACGCTGCGAAGGTGGATTTGCCGATGCCGGCGACGCCGTGGATCAGCACGCGCGGCGGGCGCAGAGCCGTCGAGGTTTGCAGGGATGCGAGCGAGATGGCCATCAGCGCGCCTCCTCGCCGAGCAGCAGCCGGAACTTCGGCTTGCCGGTGCGAACCGTGCGCGCCGGCTCGAACTCCTGGCGGATGTCCTTGGGCCAGGAGGTGTACTTCCGCTCGGGGACGCTGAACGCGATGTCGACGTACTCGGCGGGATCGGCGCCATCGGCCCGGATTCGCTCGACCAGACCGGCGAGCATCGCCTGATCCCAATCGATGCGCTTGGGGAGCTCGGCGACCACGGTGACCTGGCCGTCCTGCAGCCTGACCGTGCCGGTGTCCTTGCCGTCCCCGCGGCGCACCTCCTGCGCCTGATCGCCGTACTTCAGCGCAATCGCGCCATCGAGCCAGTCGCAGAGGGTCTTCGCAGAGCGAAGCCGCTCGTCGGCCTCCTGCTTCAGGAGCGCCAGCTGGTCGCCCGCCTGCGCGGCGATCTCGCCGACCGGCATGGTGGGCAGATCGTCGAGGGTGATGTGGTTGGGGATCGTCATGACCACCCCCTCACGCCAGCTTCACGGCGGGCTTGTCGGCCGTGCTCGAGCAGTGCCGGTTGGCCTCGTAGGCCTCGACATCCTCGAGCCGGTAAACGACCCGCCCCCCGATCTTGATGAAGGCGGGGCCCTCACCGGTCCAACGCCAGCGCTCCAGCGTGCGCGGGCTGATCTTCCATCGAGCCGCCAGCTCGACCTGGTTGAGATGTGTGACTGACATCCGAAACCTCATTGAGTTGTCCGTTGTTCACCCCGGCACGTTGGTGCGCCCGGATACACGAACAATTTCAATGCTTTGCGGCTCTACGTATATGATCACGCCCGGATTTTCTTGTGACGTGCAGACAAGAAAAAAGCCCCGAAAAATCGGGGCTTCGCTGGGCAGACTGTGACGTTGTGCGCGTTGGCCTGTGACGTCGGGGGGCTATCCCTGTGACGCTGCCGGATTCGAGGGCTGAATGTCGCCGACGGAAATCTCACGCCACGCCGGGTTGAGGCGGTATCCAGCGCGTTCCTTGGTCTCGATGAAACTGTCCTGGTCCAGCGGAATCCCGAGCGACACCGCCAGCGGTTCGAGTGCCTTCCGCAACCTGTGCAACTGCTGGCGCATAGACTGATCACCCACGCCTTGTTTCGCATCTGCGCCAATTTCCGCTGCCACAGTGTGGGGCGGCTTGAACGGGATCTCTGAGCGCGCCTTCTTCGCGGTTCGGAAGTTCTCGATCAGCGCATTCACAAACCGATAATTCGCGCCGCCAAGAAAGTGCCCACCGTGAAAGAGCACCTGTTCGGCATCGTGATCCATCGCAAACTCGAGGGTGGGAGCACTGAGCCGGTCGACGAAAGCGGTTACATGCTCATCATAGTCAGACCTCGGAGCAACTTCGACACGGTCACCACGAGCGAAGCAAGTGGCCAGAAGCGAACCAGCGGGAACCTCGCCTCGGAAAAGCGGGCCAGCATGTTCGCTCCCGGCCCGGGCGATGACGTCTTCTACGG
Organism: uncultured Paracoccaceae bacterium; assembly: GCA_937872465.1. Classification (GTDB taxonomy): domain Bacteria; phylum Pseudomonadota; class Alphaproteobacteria; order Rhodobacterales; family Rhodobacteraceae; genus Amaricoccus. Next base: position 7,759 of record CALMSR010000011.1, on the reverse strand, counting down.
ATCGCGCGTGCCGCTGGAACAGATCGAACAGATGTGCGCTGGCCTCATCGGCTGACAGATCGGGGAAGTGGTCAAGAGCCGAAACAATTTCCGGAAGGTCGACAAGGAACCGGTCCTTTGTCATCGAGCCGATCTTCCTGAAGAAGGACACGTAGTGCATCGCCATTCGAAGGCTGTCATCAACGCTTCGATCGCTCAGGAGTAGATCCTTCTTGTATTGGTCGGCGGGATCATGATCGGCCATTCCCGCAGCCAAGACAGCGAACCTTCGATCGATGCATTGCGAACATACTCCGCAGTGCGTGTGCCTTCTCGTCCGACTGTGCGTGCGGGTACAACTCACCGTGGACCCGATCATGTCAGCCATGCCCGCGGCTGCTATCGTTTCGGTGACCTCCTTCTTGGTGAGCCACTGGAGCGGGGTCCGGATCTCGATCTGGCGGTCGAGGAGGGTCGAGAACAAGTCCTCGAGACCACGGAGTACCTTGGGGTGCGTGGTGCGCGTGGCTCGGCCGCCGACCACGTCCCCCGCCAGCGGCGGGTTGATGCTGACAACCCCGTTCTCGTAGAAACTGAAACCATCCTTCCCGGACATCCGCGCCACGACCAGCCCGATGCACGCGAAGAGAAATGATCGGGTTCTCTGGGTGTACTCGGCCGGCTTGATGTCCGTGTTCGAAACCCACACCGGGACGTAAGACAGCCGCCGCCCGTAGCCGCGCTGCTTCAACGCGTCGACCAGGGTCGCCTGGACATTCTGGACTTTCGGCACCGACCAGTGGCCAACCAAGGTGACAGACTTGCCCAGCGTGACGATGTCGTTGACCGCGCCGGCGAAGGAATCGACGCCGCCCGAGAACAGCGCCACCTCGTCGTTCTCCTGGAAAGTATCGAGGAGTTCGTGGAAGTAGGGATCGCGCGGCTGAACCGGCGCTTCGGCCTTGCGGAACCGGAATGCATAGCTGTCGTCGGAGAGGAAGCCGAGGGTTTCGACCAGCAGTTCCTGCACCTCTTCCCCATTCCAGATCTCGGGATGGCGCACAGGGATCGAGAAGGTCAGACTGCGGCGCCAATCCTTCCCGTAATCCATAAGCATCTCAGTCCCGCGCTTGACGCGCTGATCGACGCAGTAGACGTATGCCGCGATCTCCAGAAGATCGATCAGAAGGTCGGGGATGTTCCCGACCATCGAGCGGCTGATGGAGTCGATCCTCAGATTGACGTTCTTGCCGGGGTCGCTCACGTTCATCGCGAGAGCGCCCTCTTCGGATACCTGCCGCACGCCGCATTCAATCAGGCACCGTTTCACTTTGGCCCCTTCCTGTTCTTGAGCTCGATACTGATCTTTTCGACGGCGTACGCCGAGAATTTACGAGCGTCGTTCTTCGATATGTCCTTGCCGTCCCGATACTGGTTCTTGCCGAGCCAGTCTCTGGCGAAGGCGCGCATGATCAGCGCGGCTTCCATGCAATGGCGGCGTATCGCTGAATCGTATGTGGCGAGATCGTGGACCGAGGACACAACGCGATCGGCGCCGACGAGTTCATGCAGGTTTCGATCGACATAGTAGTGGATGACGCGCTCCACGGTATTTGCGTGGAAGTGGTGGGCCAGAGCGCCGAACTTCTCGGGTGACCTCAGTGCAGCCACCGATGCCTGCACATCGTCCGCCGTGGGGGACCACATTGGCATCCCGGCTCGCACAGCATCGCCGAGCGCGGTAAGTGCTGCCTGACGGGCGATCTCGCCAAGGTCCGTGGCATCCCGATGTTCGCGCCGCTGCACGCGCTCCAGCGCATTGTCGAAGGCAACCATCAGTTCCGCGACTGACGTCGGCCGCTGTGCGCCCATGCCGATCTCGGCGAGAGCCGCCCCGAAGTCCCTCGACGCGGCCGCCTGCGGCAACCTGATGAGCAGCCACAACGCTTCAACGAACACAGGATCCTTCAGGGCGCGCTTCAGTGCATCCCGCCCCACTTCGGTGATCTGTTCCACCAAGTGCGCGGTGGGCGTGCCGCCGGTCACCAGATACCTGACGATGTCCGGCAGGTATTGGTGGGTGGGGAGTTTTCCGAGGCGCTGATGTCCCATCGCGCCACCGGTTCAGAGGGTGCGCCCGGACCGGATCTGGCGCGGACAGGGGGAATGAGCACTCGACAAGAAAAGGAACCTTCCGTTAGAACCACGACAAAGAAAGGAATATGCGATATCCTTTCTCAGACAGCCTGCCAAGGAAAGGATCCTTTTTCAACCATGGCGTTAGCACCGGAGCCATCACGGTTGGGTCAGCGCGTCGCCATCTCGACCGCGGGCGAACGCGCGGAGGCATTCGTGCCTCCCCCGTTGCCGCCAGCCCCGCCAGTGAGGATGGACCGGCTATACCGTCAGCTCGAGCGCGCGAACCGCGCGATCGGCCGGCTCGATGGCGTGACCTCCATCCTGCCCGACACCCCGCTCTTCCTCTACATGTACGTTCGAAAGGAGGCGCTGCTGTCCTCGCAGATCGAGGGCACGCAGTCGTCGCTGTCCGACCTGCTGCTCTTTGAGAGCGAGGAAGCGCCGGGCGTTCCCCTCGACGACGTGCAGGAGGTTTCCAATTACGTCGCCGCCATGAACCATGGCCTCGACAGAATCCGCGAAGGATTTCCGCTTTCTCTGCGCCTGATCCGGGAGATCCACGGAATCCTTCTCGAGAAGGGACGCGGGAGCACGAAGCAGCCGGGAGAGTTCCGACGTTCGCAAAACTGGATCGGCGGAACACGACCGGGCAATGCGCTGTTCGTCCCGCCGCCCCCCGAGAACGTTCTCGACCTCTTGTCGGACCTGGAGGCGTTCATCCATGCCGACACGCCGGAGATGCCGACCCTCATCAAGGCCGGGCTGGTCCATGTGCAGTTCGAGACCATTCATCCGTTTCTCGATGGGAACGGTCGTCTCGGCCGCCTACTGATCACCTTCCTTCTCTGCACGCAGGGCATCCTGAAGGAGCCGATCCTATATCTCAGCCTCTACTTCAAGACGCATCGCCGCCAGTACTACGACCTCCTGCAGCAGGTCCGTGAGAACGGCGACTGGGAGACTTGGCTGGAGTTCTTCCTCGACGGTATCGCCGAGACGTCTCTTCAGGCATCAGAGGCGGCGCGCGAAATCCTCGCGCTGTTCGAAGCCGATCGGCATCGGATCGAGGATCTCGGGCGCCCGGCCGCATCTGCGCTCCGGGTCCACCAGCTGCTGCAGCAGAAGCCGATCATCGGCATTCCCGCGGCGGCGCAGCGACTGAGCATCTCGCCCCCGACAATCGCGAAGTCGATCCAGCATCTGGAGGATCTCGGCATCGTGCGGGAGGTGACGGGCAAGCAGCGTGGCCGGATGTATGTCTACAGCGACTACTTGAGCATACTCAGCCGGGGAACAGAGCCCCTGTGATTCAGAGAGCTGCCGAATCCGGTCGTGCGGAGAAGGCAGGTGGGAAAAAGCATCGGGAACGAGGAAATTTCGGAACAGGAATTGAGAACGTTGAACGAGCCGGCCGAAAATCAGGATCTCATCGCCTTTCCCGAGTGGACCGAGTACCGCAAGAAGAACGGTCTCGACCCGCTCGGGATGCAAAACAGTAGCGTAAACCTCTACCAGTCGCTTTTGCCCGGCATATCGAACGTGACGCTGCGGATGCGCTACTATGGGCTCTATGCTTGGCTGGCGCAGCGTTATGCCAAGGAGATCGGTGATACCGACCCGAACAACTGGAAGCGGCACGTAAGGCGTGCTGAAGCGCTTTATGCGCTCGTCGCAACGCACCATGGAGGTGAGCCCGGCGTCGCCGGAACGGACTGGGCCACGAGAACGCTCGAAGAGGCGCCCGACGACACCATCGATTTCAAGGAGGCTGCCGAGCCTGGCAGCGAGGCCTACTACCTGAAACAGGCCTGGGGCGCCTTCGGCGCAGCCTATCGCAGTCAGCTCTTTGACATCGGCATCTTCGACCGCTCCGACGACCATGAGATTCCGCTGCCCAGCAAGGACCTTGGCGAGGGACTTGCTCAGGCCTTCGAACACTCGCTCGGTTCACGGGCTGAGCTCTATTTCAGGCTGATCAAGCTTGGATCGGTCAATCACGACGAGCTCGACGAACTCGCTCCCTTGCTGCCTTCACGGATTGCCCGCGAGAGCACGGAGCAGAAATTCTACGAAGCAATCCTGCTGTCACGCGCCAGCGCTCCGTCGAGCGGGGCGCTGGCGCGCAAGCTGAGCATCCTGCTGATCCTCAAGGTGGCGGACTTCCTGGAGCGGGAGCCCCGAGCCGATGAAGTTCGATGGGTGCTCTACGCGGGTCACGATCAGCAAGGAAACATCCTGAGCCTCGACGATCCATCGCTCGAAGCGCAGCGGTCGCGATGGTGGGTCTATCACGCAAATGATCTGTGCCACATCGCGCATGAGGCGCTGCTGAAGTTCACGCTCGATACGTTGGGTGATTATCCCTCTGGTCTGGGAATGGAGCGACTGATCGGCCGCTGTGCGCAACACATTCTATCAGAAATTTCACCTGTGCCGGAAACTTGGTCGGCCCTGCTTGAGGGGTTGGAGCCTGCTTCGAACGCCTTCGATGCAAGCGATCCCGACTCCGAGGTTTCGCTAACCAATGAGATCATTCGGGCCGGCCGTGACGACGCGCGGATATGTACGCCGGAAACGGCAGCAAAGGCCGTTCGCCTGCTTGCCATACTGCATCGGAGGATTGACCTGGTGGGGGCGGACCTGACGGAACCACTCGGCGGCTTCAATCCAGACGCCTTCCGGTCGCTGCTAAGTGAAACGCGATTCCTCGATCGGCATCGCGAGGCCCCATTTGGGCAGACGATCGAGCGCGTTCTGGAAGAGCGGGTGATCCGTCGGCATCTGTGGGTTGCCTTGCGAAAGCTGCGCCACCAAGGAGACTATACGTTCCTGATCGAGTCCGATGACGGTAAGCTGCGGCTCCGGGAGAAGGACGGTCCGGTCTTCACCAATCCGCGGCTGGGCCCCGCCATTACCTTCCTCAAAGATATTGGACTGCTGGGCAACACCGGCCTCACCGAGGCGGGGCGAGAGGCCATCTATTCATGAGGCTGTACGAACGCTTCGCCGACAAGGGCTATCACAGCAGCATCGCCACGACCTTCGGTATCGACTTCGATGCCTACGAGAACATCGTACTGCCACGCATCCGGGGGGCCGGTTGCCGCAACAACATGGTCCTCGCTGACGCACGCATGCTGACTCATGCACTTGGCGGAGCGTCGCCGCTGCCAAGGCAAGCGGGAAGACTCTACACCGCCTCTGGAGCGCAAGTTGCGGGCCTCTTTCACCCAAAGCTGTTCTTGCAGATCGGACGTCAGGGTGGTCGCCTGTTTATCGGGTCTGCCAACCTGACGGCAGCAGGCCTCGCTGGAAATCTAGAACTCGTCTCGCTTCTCACTTCTGGAGTTGAAGATGACGGCGCGCAGCGTCTGATCGCCCAAGCCTATCGCTACCTCTCCAGCCTTATCGATCCGGCTGACCCGATGCTTCCGACGCAGTTCGAGTGGATGCTCGCCCGCGCTGCCTGGTTGCGTTCTGCAGTACCTGCCGAGGGACCTGTCGAGCTTGGCGATGGAACAAGGGCAGCGCTCCTACTTTCAAACTCAGCCGAGGGCATAGGCGCCCGCTTCGCCCGCGAGATCGACGGCGAAGTGAAACGCCTGATCGTGATCAGCCCCTATTGGGATGAGCGGCTCGGAGCCTTGTCGGCTCTTGCTGAGCGGCTTCGCCCACGGGCAATCGCTGTGCTCATCGACACAGACACCGGGTTGTTCCCGCGGGATGCGACAGGGAGCATTTCCGGCATCACGCTCTATCGCCGGGACGGCTTTGGGGGCAGTCGCTTCATCCATGCCAAAGCTCTGATCGCGCAAACCGATACGGCGGACCACCTCTTGATCGGCAGCGCGAACTGCACGGTTGCAGCTCTTGGCACTGGGAACACATCAGGCTCCAACAGCGAGGCAAGCCTATACCGGCAGCTGCCGCCAGGTCGGGCTGTTTCGGAATTGGGGCTGGAGAAGGTGCTCACGCCCGAGAGGCGAATTGAGGCTGAGAAGCTGCCGCCGCTGCGCGTCGAAGACGACATCCCGTTCGACGCCCTCTCGCAGAGTCACCCGGGCATTTTCGCGGTTCACGGCGACACGCTGAGCTGGCGACCAGCTGCGCAAATCGGGGCACCCGAGGCATATGAAGTCGAATTGCTGGCTGCTTCCGGCGCGCCGCTGGTCAGCAACCCGACACGACTCGAAGGTGCTGATCATCGGAGAATCCGCTTCCAGATTAAGGCAACCGATGACCTTCCGGCCTTCGCACGACTGATCGGGCCGCAGGATTTCACGCCAGGGATCATCACGCACATCGATGCCCTGCAGATCGCAATTCGAGAAACACACTCACGACAAACGGAGAATGCGCTCGCTCAGCTGGACGGCGAAACAGAAGCCACCCTCGCTTTGCTCGAAGTGCAGGACTTGCTCGAGAAGATCGAAGATCGCGATGCCGACGGGCACGGCGAAGGCGTCTCCATCCCGAAGGCTCGAAAGGAAACGGATGAAGGCGGCCAGAAGCATCGCCAACTGAGCTACGACGACTTCATCGCTGGTCGTCGGCCACACCAATCGGGGCATGTTCAACACAACAGCCTCGGCGGCAGCGACGTATCTATCGTCCGCGGCTTCCTGAACCGGATCGTCGGGTTGAACTCGCTCGTAACGCCGGTCGATGAAAACGACGAGGATGCCCTGAAGGCTGCCTTCGATCTCGGGGACGAGACCCAGAACGCCGAAGCCGCGATGGCGGCAGGGGAGGAGTTCGCGGCCAAACCGACTTCGCGGCCAGTTCCGGACGGAGGCGAGGAAGAGCAGCGTCGCAACGCTCGTCGGGCGAAGGCGACGAAGGATCAGCTTGTGAAGGCGGCCGCGGACTTCGCAAAGCGCATCGAGCTCAAGCAGGAGAGTGGCAGCCTTTCGTCCCGCGATTTTCTGCGGCTTCGCGCCCTACTGATGATCATCTGTGCCGCCTCCTGGAGAGGCACAGACAAGGCAGGCGAAAAGCCGAAGGATCGGACAAGCTTGCAGGTTCTGCCCGTGGAGGGCGATGCCAACAGTTGGCCCTACGTTCTCGGACGGCTGATCTTCAAAGTCTTCGGCGGGTCAAAGCCCGCGATACGAAGCTTGAAGCTCGACAGCGTCCACGACCAACTTCCTGCCGACTTACTCGAATGCTGGGCCACCTGCTTCTGGTGCATGCATGCCTGCCTGTGCGCACGGCTCTCACCAGGCGAACGCACCAAGATACAGCGCCACATCCTTCCCCTGATGGACCAGGTCTATCGCAGGACGCACCTCTCGAAGGACGAATTGCTCGCGGCGTCGATCACCGATGTGATGGACGGCATGAGCATCCAGTACGCTGATCGGCTTGGGATCGATCCAGAGGCGCTGTCGCGTGCACATCGGTCAGCCTGCGAGAGGATCTTCCCGTGAGGGGTGCCGCTCATGCTGCACTCATTTCGGACCGTGCCGATTTGCGAAGCGATATGTACGACTTCGGCCCCTCTTGCTTCCACAGTGCTTCCACGGGCGGTGGAAACGCAAACGCCGCCCCGGAGGGCGGCGTTCAAGCGTTTGATAACGCGTAGGAATTTGGTTGCGGGGGTAGGATTTGAACCTACGACCTTCAGGTTATGAGCCTGACG
>CALMSR010000010.1 GCA_937872465.1 uncultured Paracoccaceae bacterium | reverse complement strand
GCGTGATCAGGATGCCGCCGGTCTCGGTCTGCCACCAGGTGTCGACGATCGGGCAGCGGCCCTTGCCCACCACCTCGTCGTACCAGTTCCAGGCCTCCGGATTGATCGGCTCGCCCACCGAGCCGAGGATGCGCAGGGACGACAGGTCGTGCTTGTCAACGAACTCGCGGCCCTGTCCCATCAGCGCGCGGATCGCGGTGGGCGCGGTGTAGAAGATGTTGACCCCGTGCTTCTCGCAGACCTGCCAGAAGCGCCCGGCGTCGGGCCAGGTCGGCACGCCCTCGAACATCATCGTGGTCGCGCCGTTGGCGAGCGGCCCGTAGACGATGTAGCTGTGCCCCGTGACCCAGCCCACGTCGGCGGTGCACCAGTAGATGTCGCCCTCGTGGTAGTCGAAGACATATTCATGGGTCATCGCGGCATAGACGAGATAGCCGCCCGTGGTGTGCACCACGCCCTTCGGCGCCCCGGTCGAGCCCGACGTATAGAGGATGAAGAGCGGATCCTCCGCCTCCATCACCACCGGCTCGCAATGGTCGGAGACGCGCTCCATCTCCTCGTGGAGCCAGACGTCGCGGTCGGCGTTCCAGGGGATCTCGCCCCCGGTCCGGCGCACGACGAGCTGCCGCACGCCCTCGAGGCCCTCGAGCGCCCGGTCGGCGTTGGTCTTGAGCGGCGTGCGCCGGCCGCCGCGCGGCGCCTCGTCGGCCGTGATCACCAGCTTGGCGCCGGAGCCGACCACGCGCGCGCGCAGCGCATCGGCGGAGAAGCCGGCGAAGACGACGGAATGCACCGCGCCGATGCGTGCGCAGGCGAGCATGGCATAGGCGGCCTGGGGGATCATCGGGAGATAGAGGATGACGCGGTCGCCCTTCTTCACCCCGAGCGAATGCAGCACGTTGCCGAATTTCGAGACCTGCTCGTAGAGCTCCTGATAGGAGATATGCTCGCTGACCTCCGGATCGTCGCTTTCCCAGATGATCGCGGTCTGCCTGGCCCGGGCCGGGAGATGCCGGTCGATGCAATTGGCCGAGACGTTCAGCTTGCCGTCCTCGAACCAGTTGATCGAGACGTTGTGATAGTCGAAGGACGTATTCTTGACCTTGGTGAAGGGCTTGATCCAGTCGATCCGGCGCCCGTGCTCGCCCCAGAATGCATCCGGATCGGCGACGGAGGCCGCGTACATGGCCGTATAGGTCTCGGCATTCGCGTTGGCGTTCTCGACGATCTCTGCCGGAGGCTGGTGCATCTGGTCGGTCATCTGGCGTATCCACTCCATGAACTGCCTGCGCGGGACCGGAAATGCACCCGGACCGGCGATGGACTTCGGACGTTCCGACACGGAATTGACGGCACCCGGCCGCCGGCCCCCCGCGCCTCTGGCGCAGGGTTATATTCAGTCTTCCGAACGTTGTAAAACCATATAAATGTTGCGCTGCGGCAGAATGCCCGGCGCCGGCTGCGGGATTGCCCTCCATGCCCTCGCGCCCGTAAGCTCCGTCCCGGCCGCATCGTCACGCGGACCTTGCCTCGGGGGGCGCCATGTCCGACCAGGACCGCGAGTCTTCTTCGCCGGATCGGGCAGCCCTGCCGCTCGCGCGCGAGGCCGCGGCCCGGCGCCGGCGGCGCGATGTCGCGCTCGTGCTGCCGCTGCTCGGGGTCGTGCTTCTGGCCTCGCCCTTCGCGAATGTCGTCGCGCATGCCGGGCACCTCGCCGGCATCCCGGTCGGCGTGCTCTATGTCTTCGGCGTCTGGCTCGCCCTGATCGCCGCGACCGCGCGGCTCGCCGGGCGGCTGCGCGCCGACGACGGGGAAGGCTGAGCCCCGTGCCGAGCTGGAACCTCCTCGTCACCGCCAGCCTCGCCTATGTCGCGTTCCTCTTCGCCATCGCCTTCTGGGCCGAACGGCGGGCAAAGGCGGGCAGGCACGGCTGGCTGCGCTCTCCTTATGTCTACACGCTGTCGCTTTCGGTCTATTGCACCGCCTGGACCTTCTACGGCGCGGTGGGATCGGCGGCGCGGGGCGGCCTCGAGTTCCTGCCGATCTATCTCGGCCCGACGCTGGTCTTCGTCGCCTGGTACTTCCTGCCGCGCAAGCTGATCCGCATCGGCCAGACCCAGCGAATCACCTCGATCGCCGATCTGATCTCGTCGCGCTACGGCAAGAGCGGGCTTCTGGGCGTCGCCGTCACCCTGCTCGCGGTGATCGGCTCGACGCCCTACATCGCCCTGCAGCTGAAATCGCTGACCCTGAGCTTCGCGGCCTTCGCCGCCGAGGAAGGGTCGCATGCGCCCGCGATGGGGCCGGCGGCGACCGCGCTCTGGGTCGCGGCGGGGCTCGCGGCCTTCACCATTCTCTTCGGGACGCGCAACGTCGACGCCAACGAACGCCACCACGGCGTGGTCGCCGCCATCGCGGTCGAGGCGGTCGTCAAGCTCATGGCGCTGCTCGCGGTCGGCGGTTTCGTGGTCTGGGGCCTCTTTCCCGGCCCCGCGGCGGTCTTCGCGCAGATGCCGCCGCATATCGCCGAGGCCGATGCGATCTTCACCCCGCGCTGGGTCACGCTGACCTTCCTCGCCGCGGCCGCGATCATCTGCCTGCCGCGAATGTTCCAGGTCCTGGTGGTCGAGGCCACCGACGAGCGGCAGCTGGCCACGGCGGCCTGGGCCTTCCCGCTCTATCTCGCGCTGATCTCGCTCTTCGTCCTGCCGATCGCGATCGCCGGCATCGCGACCCAGGGGGCGGAGGCCAATCCCGATCTCTTCGTGCTCTCGGTCCCGCTCGCCGCCGGCCAGCACGGGCTCGCGCTCTTCGCCTTCCTCGGCGGCTTCTCGGCGGCGACCTCGATGGTGATCGTGGCGACCATCGCGCTTTCGACCATGGTCTCGAACCACATCATCATTCCGCTCTGGCTGCACTGGGGCGACGGCGCCGGGCAGCGCGGCGACCTGCGGCGGGTGCTCCTGCTGAGCCGGCGACTGTCGATCGTCGCCATCCTCGGCCTCGGCTATCTCTATTTCCTGGTCAGCGCCCCGCGCGCGCTGGCCGCCATCGGCCTGATCTCCTTCGCCGGCATGGCCCAGGTCGCGCCGGCGCTGGTCGGCGCGCTCTACTGGCGCGGCGCGACCCGCGCCGGCGCGCTCGCCGGGCTCGCCGGCGGCTTCGTGATCTGGGCCTATACGCTCTTCCTGCCGAGCTTCGAGGGCGCGGTGGTGATGTCGCTCGACACCATCGAGCACGGGCTCCTCGGCATCGCCGCGCTCAGGCCGCGCGCGCTCTTCGGCTTCGAGGGGCTCGACCCGCTGGTGCATTCGATCTTCTGGAGCATGGTGGCCAATGTCGGCCTCTTCGTCGGCGTCTCGCTCGCCACGACGCCACGGCCGCTCGAGGAATTCCAGGCCGCGCAGTTCGTCGACGTCTTCCGCCTCTCGGCGGCCGGCCCCGGTCTGGTGGAGCGCAGCGCCGCGGCCGAGGATCTGCTGGCGCTGGCCAACCGCATCCTCGGCCCGGAGCCGGCCCAGACGCTCTTCGCCAGGGAGGCCCGGCGCCAGGGCAAGGCCGCAGGGCTGCCCGACGCCACCGACGGCTTCATCCAGAGCCTCGAGCGCGAGCTCGCCGGCTCGGTCGGCGCCGCTTCGGCGCACGAGCTCGTGAGCCAGCTCGCCGGGCGCGGCACCGTCTCGGTCGACGGGCTGATGCGCATCGCCGACGAGACGCTCCAGCTCATCGACGCCAAGCGCAGCCTGGAACGCCAGTCCCGCGAGCTCGAGGAGACCGCCAGCCAGCTCCGCGAGGCCAATGCCGCGCTCAAGCGCATGGATGCGCTCAAGGACGCCTTCCTCAGCCAGGTCAGCCACGAGCTCAGGACGCCGATGACCTCGATCCGCTCCTTCGCCGAGATCCTCGGGGACATGCCCGACGTCTCCACCGAGAACGCCAAGCGCTTCCTCGGCATCATCCGCGAGGAGAGCCAGCGGCTGACGCGGCTGCTCGACGAGATCCTCGATCTCTCCTTCCTCGAATCCGGGCGCGTGACCTTCAACATCGCGCCGGTGCGCCTCGTCGACGTGATCGACCGCGCGCTCGCCAGCACCGAGGGCCTGCTGACCGCCTCCGACATCGCCGTGGCGCGCGCCTATCAGGGCAGCGATCTCGCGGTGGAGACCGATTTCGACCGCGTGGCCCAAGTGGTCATCAATCTGGTGTCGAACGCGGTGAAATACGGCTGCGGCGAGGTCCCGGAACTGACCATCTCGGTCGGCGAGAGCGATTCCGGGGCCCATATCGACGTCTCCGACCACGGCCCGGGGATCCCCGCGGGCGAGCGGGACGAGATCTTCGAGAAATTCGCCCGGCTCGGCGAGGCCAATCTCGCCGGCAGCGCCGGGCTCGGCCTGCCGATCAGCCGCGAGATCATGCGCAATCTCGGCGGCGACCTGATCCTCTTGCCCGGGGGACCGGGCGCGACCTTCCGGGTGATCCTGCCGCGCAAGGCCGCGCTTTCCGGCGCCGCGGCCGATGCCGATCCCGACCAATTCCGAACCCGCGCCGCCAGTTGAGGACCGACCATGCCCGACATCCTGATTCGCAAGGCCCGCTCGATCGTGACCATGGATTCCGACCGGCGCGAGCTCGCCGATGCCGACCTGCTGATCCGCGGTGGCGTCGTCGCGGCGGTGGGGGCGGGGCTGGATGCGCCCGGCGCCGAGATCCTCGACGCGGCGGGCTGCGTGGTGACGCCGGGGCTCGTGAACACCCATCACCACCTGTTCCAGACCCTGACCCGCGCGGTCCCCGCCGCCCAGGACGCGCTGCTCTTCGGCTGGCTGCAATCGCTCTATCCGATCTGGGCGCGCATGGGGCCCGAGGAGATCCGCGTCTCCGCCCGGCTGGGGCTCGCCGAGCTGGCGCTCTCGGGCTGCACGCTCAGCTCCGACCATCTCTATCTCTTTCCCAACGGCGCCCGGCTCGAGCATTCGATCGAGGCCGCCGCCGAGATCGGCCTGCGCTTCCACGCCACGCGCGGCGCGATGAGCATCGGCCAGAGCAAGGGCGGCCTGCCGCCCGACAGCGTGGTGGAGGAGGAGGCGGCCATCCTCGAGGATTGCATCCGGGTCGTCGACGGCTTCCACGACCCGGCCCCCGGCGCGATGGTGCGGGTCGGCCTCGCGCCCTGCTCGCCCTTCTCGGTCAGCCGGGAGCTGATGCGCGACGCGGCGCTGCTCGCCCGCGAAAAAGGGGTGATGCTGCACACGCATCTGGCCGAGAACGACGAGGACATCGCCTATTCGCTGGCGAATTTCGGCTGCCGGCCCGGCCAGTACGCCGAGGACTTGGGCTGGACCGGCGCGGATGTCTGGCATGCCCATTGCGTCAAGCTCGACGCGGGCGAGATCGACCTCTTCTCCCGGTCGCGCACCGGGGTCGCGCATTGCCCCTGCTCGAACAGCCGCCTCGGCTCGGGCATCGCGCCGGTACGCGCCATGCGCGACGCCGGGGTGAAGGTCGGGCTCGGCGTCGACGGATCCGCCTCCAACGATTCGAGCAACATGGTCGCCGAGGCGCGCATGGCGATGCTGCTGCAGCGCGTCTCCCGCGGGGCGGATGCGATGAGCGCGCGCGAGGTGCTGGAGATCGCGACGCTCGGCGGGGCGCAGGTGCTCGGCCGCGAGGATTGCGGCGCGCTGGCGCCGGGCAAGCGCGCCGATCTCGCGATCTGGGACGTGACCGGGCTCGAGGCGGCCGGCGCCTGGGATCCGGTCGCGGCCCTGGTGCTCTGCGGCCCGCTGCCGGTGCGCGACCTGATCGTGGAGGGGCGGAAGGTGGTCGCCGGGGGGCGGCTCTGCACCGTCGAGCCCGAACGCCTCGCCGCCGAGGCCGGCGCGGCGGTGGCGCGGCTGATGGCATAGGCGCCGCCGCGCGGCGGTTCAGCCGGAGGTGGTCCGGGGCGGCTTCGCCGGCGCCATGAGCAGGAGCGGGACGAGCCCGAGCGGCGCCAGCGCCGCCAGCGCCATCGGCAGGCCGAGCAGCTGCGCCATGATCCCGATTGCCGGCGGGCCTACGAGGAAGGCCGTGAAGGCGATCAGCGCCAGGGTCGCCACGTTCCGCTCGGTGCGGGCGCCCGGCAGCTGGCCGACCACCGACATGGTCAGCGGATAGATGTTGCCGCAGCCGAGGCCGGCCAGCGCCGCCATCGGCACCGAGAGCCAGAGGCCCGGCGAGAGGCCGAAGCCGAGCATGGCGATCCCCATCAGCAGCGCCGAGCGGGTGATGACCCTCTGCGGCCCGAAGGCTTCCGCCAGCCGGTCGCCGGCCAGCCGGGTGAGCGCCATGGAGAGCGCGAAGACCGCGAAGGTCGCGGCGGTGGCGAAGGGGCTCGCCCCTACATGCTCGCGCAGGAGCAGTGCCGACCATTCCATCATCGCGCCCTCGGTCAGGAGCGCGCCGATCGGCACGAGGCAGAGGATCAGCAGGGCGCGGCTCGGCAGCACGAAGCGTCCGGCGGGGGCGTCCTGCACAGGCTCGTCGGGCATGAGCCGGAGTGCGGCCACCACGTTCAGCGCCGCGAAGACCGGCTGCAGCAGCAGCTGCTGGGCGAGGAAGCTCACCTCCCATTGCGCGAAGGCGCCGCCGATCAGCGCGCCGGTGACGGTGCCGAAGCTCCAGAAGGCGTGGCAGCGGGTCATGATCCGGCGCTTCAGCACGCGTTCGGTCTGGCTCGCCTTGGCGTTCATCGCCACTTCGATCGTCGCGATGGAAAGGCCGCAGAGGAAGAGCGTCAGCCCGAGCGCCAGCGCGCTCGACGCGAGCGCCGGACCGATGAAGCTCAGCAGGAAGATCGATCCGCCCCAGAGGCAGGTGCGCTTGAGGCCGAGGCGGCGGCTGACGCGGCCCACCACGAGAAAGCCCAGCATCGTCCCGGCCGGCAGGCCGAAGAGGCTGAAGGCGAGGGCGAGCACGTCGAGCCCGAGCGCGGCCTTCACGTCTGGGATGCGCGGAAACCAGACGGCGAGGCCCAGCCCGTTGAGGGCGAAGACCGTCTGCAGGGCGAAGAGGCGCATGCGCTCGCTGGACATCGGGATCACGGAGGTTCGGAACGCCCCCTCCTATCCGCGGTATGCCGTGGCGTCCAGCGGCCTCGCGGGGTCCCGGCGCGGCCGGGACTCGACTCCGCGCCGGACTCGGATATTCTGGAACGTAACAGGAACATTCGAGTCCCACCGGTCATGCAGCAGCGCCGCATCCTGTCCTTGTGGTTCCCGCGCCTCGACGCGGAGCGGGTGATGCGCGCCGAGCCGCAGCTCGCCGACCGGCCGCTGGGGATCGTGGCCGAGGCCGGCGGGGCGCTGGTGCTGGCGAGCCTCGCGGCCGCGGCCGAGGCGGCCGGGCTGCGGCGCGGCATGGCGCTGGGGGACGCGCGCGCGATCTGCCCCGATCTGGTCACCCGGCCCGAGGATGCGGTGCGGGCGGCGGATTTCCTGGCCGCGCTCCGCCGCTGGGCCGGGCGGTTCTCGCCCTGGGTGGCCGTGGAGGGGCGCGAGGCGCTGGTGCTGGACGTGACCGGCTGCGCGCATCTCTTCGGCGGCGAGGCGGGGCTGGCGGAGGCGGTGGAGGCCGGGGCGGCGGGGCTCGGCCTGAGCCTGCGGCTGGGGATCGCCGACACGCCGGGCGCCGCCTGGGCGGTGGCGCGGTTCGCGGGCGCGGGCCCGGGGCCCGTTCATGCCGGGGACGCCATCGACCAGGAGGCGCGGGCCACGCGGTCGCGGGCGCAGAAGCGGCGCTGGGAGCGCGGCGGCGCACCGCCGCCGGTCGCCGGGCCGCCGGCCGGGGGCTGCCGGATCGTGCCGCCGGGCGAGACGCGGGCGCATCTCGGGCCGCTGCCGGTGGTCGCCCTGCGGCTCGGCGCGGCGGAGATCCAGGCGCTGCAGGGGCTGGGGCTGCGCCGGATCGAGGATGTGGCGGTGCTGCCGCGGGCGCAGCTGGCGCGACGGCTGGGGCCGGAGGTGGTGCGCCGGCTCGACAAGGCGCTGGGCCGCGCGCCCGAGCCGGTCTCGCCGGCGCGGCCGGAGCATGTCTTCGCGCTGCGGTTGACCTTCCCCGAGCCGATCGGGCTCGAGGCCGACGTGCTGGCCGGGCTCGACCGGCTGCTGCCGCCGCTCTGCGCACGGCTCCGCGCCGCGGGCCGGGGCGCGCGGCGGGTTCGGCTGACGCTGATGCGGGTCGATGGCGGCGCGGAGACGCGCGAGCTGGGGCTGGCGCGGCCCGCGGATGCGCCCGAGGCGATCCGGCCGCTGCTGGCGCTGAAGCTCGGCGGCATCGACGCGGGCTTCGGCATCGAGGTGCTGCGGCTCGAGGCGGTGGCGGTGGAGCCGCTCAGCCCGCGCCAGCATCGTGGCCAGCTCGCGGCCTCGGCGGCGGCGGCCGCCGCGCGGCAGGGCGGCGATCCCGAGGGCATGGCGGAGCTCCTGGGCCGGATCGGCGCGCGGCTCGGGCTCGAGGCGCTGACCCGGCTGCATCCCGCCGAGAGCCATCTGCCGGAGAAGGGCGCCACGGTGATGGCGGCGGCCTATTCGGCGCCGGCGCGGGACTGGCCGGCGCCGGCGGCACCGCGGCCGATCGTGATCTTCCCGCCCGAGCCGGTGACGCCGCGGGACGGCGAGGCGCCGCCGCGCGACTTCGTCTGGCGCCGCCGCGCGCTGCGGCGGGCGGCGGCCTTCGGGCCGGAGCGCATCGCGCCGGAATGGTGGCTCGACGATCCCGCCTGGCGCTCGGGGCCGCGGGATTACTGGCGGGTGGAGACGGAAGCGGGCGACCGGCTCTGGCTCTTCGAGGCCCGCGGCGGCGAGGCCCCCGCGGGCTGGTTCGCCCAAGGCATCTTCGCATGAGACGCGGGTGCGGCGCGTGTCCCCATGGGACATCCGGCAAGTATATGATATTATTTAATAAAAATGACCGGCCCGTTGGCCGAGCCGCTTTTCTCCCCCATGCCTGTTGGCATGGGGCCCCGACTGCTCGACAGGAATTCTGCCTGAATGAAACCTCAAGGCATGCGCGGGACGCCCGGCGGGATTCAGCTCTCGTGCGGGCCGCGCAGGATGCGGATCTTCTCGCGCACCTGGCGCCATTGCGCGGCGGTTTCCGGATCGCCCTTGGCCTCGGCATCCCTGGCCTTCTGTGCCGCCTCGTATTCCGCGCGGTCGCCATGGGCCGTGTAGAGCCTGCGGGCGTAATCATCGACCTGGACCATGCTCATCGCGATCCTCCCTTCGCTTTGGCCGGGGCGGCGGGCCGGCGCGCCCCGGGGCTGCCCCCGAAACGTAGGGGGGCGGGCGGGGCCAGACAAGGCCGCAGGCGGTCATGAGCTTCGCCGAGCTCGCCATCACCTCGAATTTCACCTTCCTGACCGGGGGCAGCCATCCGCAGGAATATGCGCGCCGGGCGGCCGAGCTCGGCCTCGCGGCCTTCGCCATCGCCGACCGCAATTCCGTGGCGGGCATCGTGCGGGCGCATCTGGAGGTCCGCGAGATCGCACGGCGGACCGGCGGCGCCGCGCCGCGGCTCCTGCCGGCGGCGCGGCTCTGCCTCGAGGAAGGCGTGGAGCTGACCGCGCTGCCGCGCGACCGCGCGGCCTGGGGCCGACTCTGCCGGCTGCTCTCGGCCGGGGCGCAGCGCGCGAGGAAGGGGGATTGCCTGATCCGAATCGCGGATCTGGCGGATCTGGGGCCGGGGTTCCACCTCCTGCTGCATCCCCCGGCGGGGCGGGGCCTGCGCCCCTGGCTGCCGCAGGCGCGGGCCGCGCTGCGCGCGCTCGCCGCCCCGGCGCATCTGGTCGCGAGCCCGCGCTACGACGGCCAGGATGCGCCGCGGCTCGACCGGCTGGCGCGGCTGGCGGCGGATCTGGGCCTCGAGCGCGTCGCCGCGGCCGAGCCGGTGATGCATCACGGGTCGCGGCGGCGGCTGACGGACGTGCTGACCTGCATCCGCGAGGGGCGCCGGATCGACCGGATCGGCCGCGCCGCGCTCGTCAATGCCGAGCGGCGGCTGCGCTCGGAGGCCGAGATGCTGCGGCTCTGCGCCGGCCACGAGGCGGCCGTGCACCGGGCGGGCGAGATCGCCGCGGAATGCCGGTTCTCGCTCGACGCGCTGCGCTACGAATATCCGCGCGAGATCTGGGACGGGGAGGATCCGCAGGCGCGGCTCGCGCGGCTGACGGCGAAGGGCCTCGACTGGCGCTATCCCGCGGGCGTGCCGGGCGGCGTGCGCGCCCAGGCCGATCACGAGCTGCGCCTGATCGACAAGCTCGCCTATGCGCCGTATTTCCTCACCGTCAGCGACGTGGTGGATTACGCGCGCAGCCAGGGCATCCTCTGCCAGGGCCGCGGCTCGGCGGCCAATTCGGTGGTCTGCTTCGCGCTCGGCGTGACCTCGGTCAGCCCCGAGATCGGCACCATGGTCTTCGAGCGCTTCGTGAGCGAGGCCCGCGACGAGCCGCCCGACATCGACGTCGACTTCGAGCACGAGCGCCGCGAGGAGGTGATCCAGTACATCTACGCCCGCTTCGGCCGGCACCGGGCGGGGCTCTGCGCCACGGTGATCCATTACCGGGCCAAGCGGGCGATCCGCGAGGTGGGCACCGCCATGGGGCTCTCGCGCGACACGGTGGCCGCGCTCTCGTCCCAGATCTGGGGCTGGGGCAGTTCCGCGCTGCCGGTCGAGCGGCTGGTCGAGCTCGGCCTCGACCCGACCGACCGGCGGCTCGCCCAGACCATGGCGCTCGTGGAGGAGATCATCGGCTTCCCGCGGCATCTGAGCCAGCACGTGGGCGGCTTCGTGATCACCGAAGGCCGGCTCGACGAGCTGGTGCCGATCGAGAACGCGGCGATGGAAGACCGCACCGTCATCGCCTGGGACAAGGACGACATCGATGCGCTGGGCATCCTCAAGGTCGACGTGCTGGCGCTGGGGATGCTCTCCTGCATCCGCAAGGCCTTCGACCTCCTGGCGAGCCATCACGGGGTGCGCTACACGCTCGCGACCCTGCCCGCCGAGGACGAGGCGGTCTACGACATGCTCTGCCGGGCCGACAGCCTCGGGGTCTTCCAGGTCGAGAGCCGGGCGCAGATGAGCTTCCTGCCGCGGATGCGGCCGCGCTGCTTCTACGACCTGGTGATCGAGGTCGCCATCGTGCGCCCCGGCCCGATCCAGGGCGACATGGTGCATCCCTATCTGCGGCGGCGGCGCGGCGAGGAGAAGGTGGTCTTCCCGTCGGACGCGCTGGGCGCGGTCTTGGGCAAGACGCTCGGGGTGCCGCTCTTCCAGGAGCAGGCGATGCAGATCGCCATCATCGGCGCCGGCTTCTCGCCCGAGGAGGCCGACCGGCTGCGCCGCTCGCTCGCGACCTTCAAGAAGCACGGGAACGTCAGCGAGTTCCGGGAGCGGTTCCTCACGGGCATGGCGGCGAACGGCTACGAGGGGGATTTCGCGGAGCGCTGCTTCTCCCAGATCGAGGGCTTCGGCTCCTACGGCTTCCCGGAGAGCCATGCGGCGAGCTTCGCGCTCCTCGTCTATGCCTCGGCCTGGCTGAAATGCCATCATCCGGCGGTCTTCGCCTGCGCGCTGCTGAATTCGCAGCCGATGGGCTTCTACGCGCCGGCGCAGATCGTGCGCGACGCGCGCGCGCATGGGGTGGAGGTGCGCCCCGTCGACATCAACGCGAGCTATCTCGACAACACGCTGGAGCCGGACGGGCGCGGGGGGCTGGCGCTGCGGCTGGGGTTCCGCCAGATCCGGGCGATGCCGGCGGAGGAGGCCGACTGGATCGCCGCGGCGCGCGGCAACGGCTATGCCGACGTGGCCGCGGTCTGGCGCCGGGCGGGCATCGCGCCCCGGCTGCTGGCGGTGCTCGCCGAGGCGGATGCCTTCGCGGGCCTGGGCCTCGGCCGGCGCGAGGCGCTCTGGCAGGTGCGCGCCATCGCCGGCCCGGCGCCGCTGCCGCTCTTCGCCGGGATCGAGGGCGAGGGCGGGGCGGAGGAGGCGGTGGTGCTGCCGCCCGCGACGCTCGGCGAGGAGGTGGTGGCGGATTATTCCGCCCTGCGCCTGACGCTGCGCGTCCATCCCATGGCGCTGCTGCGCCCCCGGCTCGAC
Organism: uncultured Paracoccaceae bacterium; assembly: GCA_937872465.1. Classification (GTDB taxonomy): domain Bacteria; phylum Pseudomonadota; class Alphaproteobacteria; order Rhodobacterales; family Rhodobacteraceae; genus Amaricoccus. Next base: position 20,372 of record CALMSR010000010.1, on the reverse strand, counting down.
GCAGCCGCCACCTCGACAGCGCCGGCGCGCAGCGGCTAACTGCGTCCCGGAGGTGCCCCATCGCCGAAGACCGCTCCGCCTCGCCGCCGGACCCCCCCGGCGGGCTGCGCATCCTGATCACCGGCGCCGCCGGCTATGTCGGCAGCCACGTGCTGGCCGAGGTGCTGGCGGCCGGCCATGCGGCCCATGCGCTCGACAATCTGGTCGGCGGCCCCGCGCAGGCGCTCGAACGGGTGCGCGCCATCGCCGGGCGGGATTTCGGCTTCTCGCGCATCGACATCCGCGACCGGCCGGCGCTGGCGCGCCTCGTGGCGGATTTCGGCCCCGAGGCGGTGATCCATTGCGCCGCGCTGAAATCGCCGCTCGAATCGCTGGCGCGGCCCGCGGAATACGCCGAGGTCAACGTCGAGGGTACCCGCAGGCTCCTGGCGTCGCTCGCACCTTCCCGCTGCCGCCGGATCGTCTTCTCGTCCAGTGCCGCGGTCTACGGCCCACCCGACCGGCTGCCGATCGACGAGGCCCACGCCCTGCGGCCGACCACGCCCTATGGTGCGACCAAAGCGGCCGGCGAGGCGCTGCTCGCCGCGGCGGCAGAGGCCGATCCGGGGCTCTCGGTGGCGATCCTGCGCTATTTCAACCCCGCCGGCGCGCATCCCTCGGGCCGGATCGGCGAGCAGCCGTCGGATCCGCCGAGCAATCTCGTGCCGGCGATCGCCGAGGTCGCGCTCGGCCGGCGGCCGGTGCTCGAGATCCACGGCGACGATTATCCCACCCGCGACGGGACCGGGGTGCGGGATTATCTGCATGTCATGGATCTGGCGCGCGCCCATCTCGCCGCGCTCGGCTGGACCGGGCGCAGCGCCGGCGCGGAGGTCTTCAACCTCGGCACCGGCGCCGGCGTCTCGGTGCTCGAGGCCGTCGCGGCCTTCGAACGCGCCTCGGGACGCGCCATCCCGCTCGCGATCCGGCCGCGCCGGCCCGGCGATGTCGCGGCCTGCTATGCCGATCCCGCCCGGGCCGGGCGCGTGCTCGGCTGGCGGGCCGGGCAGGGTCTCGCGGCGATCTGCGCCTCGGCCTGGGCCTGGGCGCGGGCCAATCCCGAGGGCTTTCGGCGACACTCCGCCGAAATCGGCGGGCCTTGACCAAGTTCTGCTCGCAATCGCCTGAAAGACCCTGTAAACACCGCGCCGCAGCAACGTAGCCCGACGGGCGAGGCCGTTCCGGACCATGAGCATGTCCTGGGCAGATGCCCTTCAGCCACAAGTGGCGCTGACGGCCCTCGCCGCCTTCGCCCTGTCGCTCGGATTCTGCATGGCCCTGGTGGCGACGCAGCGCTGGCACGGCAGCATCACCCACGACGACCTGCACGGCGTGCAGAAGTTCCACCGCGATCCGACCCCGCGCATCGGCGGCCTCGCCATCGCGCTGGCCTATGCCGCGGTCTGGCCGGTGGTTCCGGACGGGTTCGACGCGACCTGGGCGATGATCGGCCTCGCCGGCCTGCCGGCGCTCGCGGCCGGCCTCGCCGAGGATCTGACGCGGCGGGTCGGGGTGAAGGGCCGCCTCTATGCCACGATGATCTCGGGCATTCTCTTCGCGCTGGCCACCGGCTACGTGATGGACAAGGTCGACCTGCCCGGCGTCGATTGGCTGCTGTCCTTCTACGCGGTGGCGCTGGTCTTCACCGGCTTCGCCATGGGAGGCGTGGCGAATGCGATCAACATCATCGACGGATTCAACGGGCTGGCGGCCGGTGCCCTGGTGATCATGTTCGGCGGCTTCGCCTATGTCGCCTTCCGGGTCGGCGACGATCTCGTGCTGAGCCTCGCCCTGATCTATGCCGCGCTGGTCATGGGCTTCTTCGCGGTCAATTTCCCGCATGGCCGGATCTTTCTCGGCGACGGCGGCGCCTATTTCTGCGGCTTCCTGCTCGCCTCGCTCGGCGTGCTGCTGCCCTCGCGCAACGCCGATGTCTCGGCCTGGACCGCGATCCTGATCTGCGGTTACCCGGTGATCGAGACGCTCGCCTCCATGTGGCGCAAGCACCGGCGCGAGGGATCGAGCGTCGGCCAGCCCGACCGGGTGCATTTCCACATGCTCGCCCATCGCCGCTATGCCCGGCGCATCGTGCGCAAGGGCGGGCCGGTGCATCTGCGCAACCCGGCCACCAGCATCGTGACCTGGGTCGTGCCGCTGCTCACCACGGTCTTCGTGCTGGTCGCCTATGACAGTGCCTGGCTCTCGGCGATCCTCTTCTTCGTCACCGCCTTCGTCTACGGCCAGCTCTACCGGGTGATGTCGCTCAACATGCCGCGCCGGCCGCTGGGCCTCGCCCGCCTGCTCTGAGCCGGACCCCGCGCGCTTTTTCGCGTGCAACCGCAGCGCTCCTTGGCTTAGTCTGAGCCCGGCCGGGTGGGAGGAAGGCGATGGCGGCGGGTTCGGTTCTGGTGGTCGACGACGAGGCGAACATCGCGCTCTCGCTGGAATACCTCATGAAGGAGCAGGGCTTCGACGTGCGGGTCGCGCGCGACGGCGAGGCGGCGCTCGAGGCGCTGCGCGACCGGCTGCCGGACGTGATGCTGCTCGACGTGATGATGCCCAGGCGCGACGGCTTCGACGTCTGCCAGACCGTGCGGGCGACCCCGGAATGGGCCGGGTTGCGCATCATCATGCTGACCGCCAAGGGCCGCGCGGTCGAACAGGAAAAGGGCCTGGCCCTGGGGGCCGACGATTACATCACCAAGCCCTTCTCCACCCGCGACGTGGTGGCGCGCGTCCGCCACTACATGCCCGGAGCCGATTCCTGAAACTGTCGGCGGCAACGGGCGCCGGCGGCGCGGTCTCCGCCCTCTTCCTCGGATTGGCCGCCCTCGCCTTCGCGCTCGTCTGGGGCGCGGTGCGCATGGCCGCCCCGGACGGCGGCGGGCCGGCGGCTCCGGCCGCCGGTGCGGTCGCCGCCCTGGCGGTCCTCGGCATCTGGCTCGGCCTGCGGCTCCTGCTGCTCGCGCCGGTGCGGCGGCTGGCGCGGGGCCTGCGGGCGGTGCGGGAATCGCGCAGCGCCGAGGCGGGGCTCGGCACCGTCGCCTCGCCGCTGCTCGGCGAGTTGCCGGCGGAATGCGACGCGCTGGTCACCGCCCTGCGCAGCACCCGGCGCGAGGCGCGCAAGGCCGCGCAGGCCGAGGCGGCCCATGTCGATGCCCAGAAGGCCTGGCTCGAGGCGATCGTCCAGGGCCTCTCCGAAGGGGTCTTCGTCTGCAGCCCGCAGCATCGCATCATGCTCTACAACCCCGCCGCGGTCGAGCTGGTGCGCGCCCAGGACAAGGTCGGGCTCGGCCGCAGCCTGGGCGATCTGGTCATGCTGGCACCGATCCGGCATTCCCTCAACCAGCTCGAACAGCGCCACGCCGAGGGACCGGAGGCGGCGCGGGAATTCTCCGCCCCCTTCCTCTGCACGACGGTGGACGGCGGGCGCATGCTCAACGGCCGCATGGCGCTGCTGAGCGACGCCGCGGGCGCGGTCACGGGCTATCTGGTGACGCTGGTGGACGTCTCGGACGACCTCGCGCTGCTGGCGCATGGCGACGGCGTGCGCCGCGCCCTGACCCGCGACCTGCGCGGCATGGTGGGGAACCTGCGCGCGGCGGCTGAGACGATGGTGGATTACCCCGCCATGGCCGCCGAGCGCCGCGCCGAATTCGAGAAGGTGGTGCTCGACGAGAGCCGGCGCATCAGCGACAAGATCGACGAGCTCGGCGTCGAGATCCGCGGCCATATGCTCGGGCGCTGGCCGATGGCGGATATCCATGCCTCCGACCTCGCGCGTTGCGTCGCCCAGGATCTCGCGGAGAGCGGGATCCGCGCGAGCCTTGTGGGCATCCCGCTCTGGCTGCACGGGGACAGCCTCTCGCTGATCCAGGCGGTCGAGGCGCTGATCCGCCGGATCGCGGAGGAGACCGGGGCGCGCGATTTCGAGATCGAGCCGCTGCTCGGCGACCGGCGGGTCTATCTCGACCTGGTCTGGGCCGGCGCGCCGGTGCCCGAGGGCCTGCTCGAAAGCTGGCTCGACATGGCCTGCTCGCAGGAGTCGGGCGGGCAGCGGCTGCGCGACATCCTCGAGCGCCACGGGTCGGAGCCCTGGTCGAAGGCGACCGGGCGGCCGGGCCATGCCCTGCTGCGGCTGCCGCTGCTGGCGCCGCACCGGCCGCAGTTCGTGCCCTCGCCCAAGCGGCTGCCGCCCCGGCCGGAATTCTACGATTTCGGGCTGATGCGGGCGCATCTGGGCGACGAGGCGCTGGCGGCGCGGCCGCTGCGGGAGATCGACTTCGTCGTCTTCGACTGCGAGATGACCGGGCTCCAGCCGATGCGCGGCGACGAGATCATCCAGATCGGCGCCGTGCGCATCCTGCAGAACCGCGTTCTGACCGGCGAGGGCCGCGAATGGCTGGTCAATCCCGGCCGCCCGATCCCGCCCGGCTCGATCAAGTTCCACGGCCTCACCGATGCCGACGTGGCCGGCGCCCCGCCGATCGCCGAGGTGCTGCCGGCCTTCCGCGACTTCGTCGGCGCGGCGGTGATGGTCGGCCACAACGTCGCCTTCGACATGAAGTTCATCTCGCTCAAGGAGAAGGCCGCGGGGGTGCGCTTCGACAATCCGGTCCTCGACACCATGCTGGTCTCGCTGATGCTCGACGGCGAGGAGGAGGAGCATTCGCTCGACGCGCTCTGCGACCGCTACGGCATCACCATCGCCGGGCGCCACACTGCGCTGGGCGACACCATCGGCACGGCGGAGCTGCTGATCCGGATGATCGACCGGCTGGAGGCCAAGGGCCTCGCGACCTTCGGCGCGGTGATGCGGGAATCGAACATGGCGGCGGATCTGCGCCAGCGGGCGGCGATCGTCGCCCATGGCCAGGGCGCGGCGGGCTGAAGCGGCGGGGGAGAGCGACGTGACCGAGCCGGTGCAGGACGAGACCACCGAGGACCAGGGTGTGCGGGAATTCCTGCTGCGGCATCCGCCCTACGACCGGATGCGGCGCGAGCATGTCGATTTCCTGCTCGCCCATCTCCGCGCGATCCGCTTCGCCGACGGCGAGGCGGTGACCGATCCCGCGGCGGGCCCGGCCGAATGGTTCTACATCCTCCAGGAAGGGCTGATCGTCGGCGAGGACCAGGGCGAGGACGAGAGCATCGACGGCAATGCCTGGGAGCTGGTGCCGGGCGAATGCTTCCCCATCGGCGCGCTTGTCAACGGCCGGCCGGTGCGCAACGTGCAGCGCGCGGTCGGCGAGGTCGTCTGCCTCGCCATGCCGCGCGCGGCCTTCGACGCGCTGCGCGAATTGTCGCCCGGCTTCAACGAATATTGCGCCAACCGACTGTCGGGGCTGCTCGAAAGGGTCAAGCGGCAGGTGCAGGCCGAAGCGGTCCGCGATCTCGGCGAGGACAGCTCGCTCAATCTGCCGCTGGCGGAGAAGACGCTCAAGGCGCCGCTGACCGCGGGGCCGGAGACCCCGGTGATCGAGGTCCTGCGCGGCATGAGCGCGGCGAAGGTCGGCTCGATGGTGATCGTCGATGCCGAGGCGCGGCCGATCGGGATCTTCACGCTCAAGGATCTGATGAACCGGGTCGCGCTGCCCGGCGTCGCCTTGGATGCCCCGATCGGGCAGGTGATGACACCCGATCCGATCAGCATGCCGCGCTCCGCCTTCGCCTTCGAGGCGGCGATGCAGATGGCCCAGGCCGGGATCCAGCACCTTGTCGTGGTCGAGGACGGGCGCCTCGTTGGGGTGATCTCCGAGCGCGACCTCTTCTCGATGCAGCGGGTGGGGCTGGTCAATCTCTCCAAGTCGATCACCGCGGCGGGCAGCGTCGCCGAAGTCGCGGCGCGGTCGGGCGACATCCACCTGCTCGTCGCCCAGATGGTCGCCCAGGGCGTCAAGGTCGGCCAGATCACCCAGATCATCACGCTGCTGAACGACCAGATCGTCGAGCGGGTGATCGCGATCGTGCTCGAGGAGACCGGCGGGGCGCCGGAAGCTCCCTTCTCCTGGCTCGCCTTCGGCAGCGAGGGGCGGCAGGAACAGACCCTGAAGACGGACCAGGACAACGGCATCCTCTTCGAGGCGCCCGCCGGCATGGACCCGGAGGCGGCCCGCGCCCTGCTGATGCCGATCGCCGAGCGGATCAACCTCGCGCTGGCGCAATGCGGCTTCCCGCTCTGCACCGGCGGCATCATGGCGATGAACGCCGAATGCTGCCTGAGTGCGGAGGAATGGCGCGCCCGCTTCGCCCGCTGGATCGACCAGGGGACCCCGGAGCATCTGCTCAAATCGACGATCTTCTTCGATTTCCGCACGATCTGGGGGCCGAAGGCGCCGGCGGCAGCGCTGCGCGACTGGCTGATGGAGCGTGCCTCGGCCAACAGCCGGTTCCGCAAGCAGATGGCGGCGAACGCGCTGCAGAACACGCCGCCGCTCGGCCTATTCCGCGACTTCCGGCTCAGCGGCAAGGGCGAGGAATCCAATACCCTGGACCTGAAGCTGAACGGGGTGGCGCCCTTCATCGACGCCGCGCGGATCCTCGCGCTCGCGCACCGCGTTCCGGTCACGAACACGGTGGAGCGGCTGACCGGCGCGGCGGCCGCCGGCGCGCTCGATGCCGGCGACGTGGCGGCATGGACCGACGCCTACGACTATATCCGGCTGCTGCGCATGCGCACCAACGACGAGCAGGCCGCGGCGGGCAGCGCGCTCACGAACCGCATCGATCCGGCGAAGCTCAACGACCTCGACCGCCGGATCCTCAAGGAGGCCTTTCGCGAGGCAAAGCGGCTCCAGACGAAATTGGCGCTGGACTATCAGCTGTAAAACAACTAAAAATTGTGCAGTGCGGCATAGCATTGTGGCCGCACGGGACAGCTATGCGACAAGAGATGAGGCGGCAGACCTCACATAGCGCAAAAATGGGGAGTAAGGATGACTACACCAACGAAAGATAGAAGTGAGTACTGGCGGAAGAATATCGGCATCATCACCTGGTGCCTCGTGGTCTGGGCACTGGTCTCGCTCGGCGCAGGGATCCTATTCGCACCGATGCTGAACGGTTTTAGTATCGGGGGTTACCCGCTCGGCTTCTGGTTCGCCCAGCAGGGTTCCATCTACATATTCATCATCCTGATCTTCTACTATGCCTGGCGCATGAACAGGCTCGATCGGGAATTCGACGTGCACGAAGAGTAGGGGGGCGCCGCAATGGATCTTCAAACGCTGAGCATTATTGCGGTCGGACTGACCTTCGTGCTCTACATCGCCATCGCGATCTGGGCGCGCGCCGGCTCGACCTCGGAATTCTACGTCGCCGGCAAGGGCATTCACCCGACCCTCAACGGCATGGCCACGGCCGCGGACTGGATGTCGGCGGCATCCTTCATCTCCATGGCCGGCATCATCGCCTTCGCCGGCTATGCCGGCGGCGCCTACCTCATGGGCTGGACCGGCGGCTACGTGCTGATGGCGCTTCTGCTCGCGCCCTATCTGCGCAAGTTCGGCAAGTTCACCGTGCCGGAGTTCATCGGCGACCGGTTCTACTCGACCACGGCGCGGACCGTGGCGGTGGTCTGCCTGCTGGTGATCTCGCTCACCTATGTGATCGGACAGATGCGCGGCGTGGGCATCGCCTTCGCCAACATCCTCAACCTCTCGGTGGAGATCGGCCTCTATGTCGGCATGGCGATCGTCTTCGTCTATGCCGTGCTCGGCGGCATGAAGGGCATCACCTATACCCAGATCGCGCAATACGTGATCATGATCTTCGCCTATTCGGTGCCGGCGATCTTCATCTCGCTGCAGATCACCGGCAGTTTCCTGCCGCAGATCGGCCTCGGCGGCAATATCGCCGGTTCCGACACCCACATGCTGCACGCGCTCGACCAGACCATGGTCGATCTCGGCTTCGGACCCTATACCGACCGGGTGGCGATGGGCCGGTGGAACATGTTCCTGCTGACGCTGTCGCTGATGATCGGCACCGCGGGTCTGCCGCATGTGATCGTGCGCTTCTTCACGGTGCCGAAGATGTCGGACGCGCGGTCCTCGGCCGGATGGGCGCTGATCTTCATCGCGCTGCTCTACACCGTCGCCCCGGCGGTCGGCGCCATGGCGATCTTCAACCTCGCCAACACCGTGCATCCGGGCGTCGAGCAGGGCCAGCCTGTCGCCGATCCGGAGAGCAACCTCCCGATCGACCAGCAGCCCGAGTGGATGACCCGCTGGGCGCAGACCGGCCTGCTCGCGGTCGACGACCTCAACGGCGACGGCCGGATCCAGTGGTACAACGACAAGAACGCCACTTACGTGGCCGAAGTCGCCGAGCCGGCCGGTTGGGCGGGCAACGAGCTGACCGTGAACAACGACATCATGGTGCTCGCCAACCCCGAGATCGCGGCACTCCCGAACTGGGTCGCCGCCCTGGTCGCGGCGGGTGGTATCGCCGCGGCGCTCTCCACCGCGGCGGGCCTATTGCTGGCGATCTCCTCCTCGGTGAGCCACGACCTGCTCAAGGGCATCTTCATGCCCACGATCAGCGAGCGGTCGGAGCTGAGGGCCGCGCGCATCTCCATGGGCGTGGCGATCGTCGTGGCGGGCTATCTCGGCCTCAACCCGCCGGGCTTCGCGGCCCAGGTGGTGGCGCTCGCCTTCGGCCTGGCGGCGGCGAGCCTCTTCCCGACCCTGATGATGGGCATCTTCTCCAAGCGCATCAACAAGGAGGGGGCGATCACGGGGATGCTGGTGGGCCTGATCACGACGATGGTCTACATCTTCCTCTACAAGGGCTGGTTCTTCATCCCCGGCACCAACCCGCTGCCGGACGATGCATCGGGCTGGATCCTCGGCATCAACCCGCTCGGCTTCGGGGTGATCGGCGCGCTCCTGAACTTCGCGACCGCCTATGTCGTCGCCGGCATGACCAAGCCGACGCCCGCGGCGATCCAGGATCTGGTCGAGAACGTCCGGGTGCCGCGCCAGGCCTGACCGGCGCCAATCTCCCGAAACCGGAAAGGCCCGCTCCGGCGGGCCTTTCCTCGTTCGGCGGGACTTCGCCGGGGCAGGCCCAACTCGGGGCTTGCCCCGGCGCAACGATGTGCATATTCAGCCCAACGAGCAGGTGAATCTCATGCATTTTCGCGAGACCCGGACCTTCCACGTCGGGATCATCATGGACGGCAACGGCCGTTGGGCCGAGGCCCGCGGCCTCAACCGCGTGGCGGGCCACGCCCGCGGCGCCCGTCGTGTGACCGAGATCGTCGACGCTTGCCCGGGGCTCGGGGTGACGCATCTCACGATCTTCGCCTTCTCGACCGAGAACTGGCGCCGGCCGCTGGTCGAGGTCGAGGCGCTGATGCGCATCTTCCGGCAGTATATCCGCAAGAAGATCGACGACCTCGAGGCCCATGAGGTCCGGGTCCGATTCATCGGCCTGCGCGACCGCGTGCCGGCGCGGCTGCGCCAGCTGATGCAGGATCTCGAGGATCGCACCGCCCATTGCGAGGGCCTGAACCTGACCATCGCCATCGACTACGGCGGCCGCGACGAGATCACCCGTGCGGTGCGGTCGCTGGCCCGGGACGTCGCCTCCGGCGCGCTCCAGCCCGGGGCGATCTCGGAGCGCGGGATCGCGGCCGCGCTCGACACGAGGGAACTGCCGGATCCGGATCTGATCATCCGCACCTCGGGCGAGTTCCGGGTCTCGAATTTCCTGCTCTGGCAGTCCACCTACGCCGAATACGACTTCCCGACGGTCGCCTGGCCTGATTTCACGGCCGAGCGTTTCGCCGAATCCGTTTCCGGCTACACCCGACGCCTGCGCCGGTTCGGGCAGGTCCTGCCCCCGGCCGGAATGGCGCGCGCCAGCCGCTGAGGCGAGGCCGGGAACGGGGCGGCGCGGTTGGCCGCCCGAACCGGAAGCGATCACCGGAGGTCCCATCACTCTTCCTGGCCCGGCGGGCGCTGCCCTCGTCTTTCGGCGGGACGGTCGAGGTAGAAAGAATGGGGGTCAAATCCCATCGTCTTCCGAGGGCCCCGGCGGGCCCCGCGTTGACAGGGCGCCGGGCCTGCCCCAGACTCCTCCTCCGGAAACCACGCCTTCGCGCGTACCGTTGCCGCATCGGGCCCGTAGCCATGTCCAGCCATTCCCCCGTCGCCCCGGAGCGGGCGCCGCCGCGCGGGTTCGTGGCCCTTGCCGCCGGCGCGGCGCTGCTCCGGCCCGCCGCCGCTTCGGCCCATGCCGGCGAGCGCATGGTGATCCTGACGCTGCCGACGGGCTATTATTCCCTCGGCGCGGCGCTGGTCGTGGCGCTGACGGCGCTGATCGGCGCGTTCCTGCCGCGCCGCCCGTCCTGGCCGGCGGCACGCAGCCTATTTGGCTGGAGGCGCCGCCTGCCGCCGGGGCTGACGAGCTGGCTCGCCGCGCTCCTGCTCTGGGCGCTGATCCTGAACGGCTTCTTCGGCACCAGCGACCCCCTGGACAATCTGCTGGTGCAGACGGTCTGGACGCTGCTCTGGGTCGGCCTGCCGCTGCTCGCGCTCGCCTTCGGCGACGTCTGGCGGCCGCTGAACCCCTGGCGGGGCCCGGTCCGGAGCCTGCGCCGGCTGATCGGCCGCGACGGATCGGCCGGGCTGGCGCGGCTCGGGCATTGGCCGGCGGTGGCGGGGCTCTTCGCCTTCGCCTGGTTCGAGATCGTCTCGCTCGCCCCGGCCGACCCGGCCGTGCTCGCCCGTGCCGTCGCCGCCTACTGGCTGCTGATGCTGGGGCTCGCGGTGATCGAGGGCGAAGCCTGGCTCGAGCGCGGCGAGTTCCTCACCGTCTATTTCGGCTTCGTCGCCCGGATCGCCCCGCTCTGGGTCGAGCAGGGCGCGGAGCGGTCCCGCCTGATGGCGGCGCTCCCCGGCACGCGCATCCTCGCCATGCCGCCGCTCGACCGGGGCCAGACCGCCTTCGTCGCGCTGATGCTGGCCTCGGTGACCTTCGATGGGCTCTCGGAGACCTTCTGGTGGCTCGCCCGCCTTGGCCTCAACCCGCTCGACTTCCCCGGACGCTCGGCGGTCATAGGCGCCAATACCGCGGGGCTCGTCGCCGGTTGGCTGCTGACGGGGGCCACGATCCTCGGCGCCATGGCACTCGGGCGGCATATCGCGGGAGCCGCCGGGCCGTTCTGGCGCGACGCCGGGCCGGCGATGCTGGCCTTCCTGCCCATCGCCGCGGGCTATCATGCCGCGCATTACCTCGTGGCGCTGCTGACGAACGGCCAGTACGCGGTGGTGGCGGCGAGCGATCCCTTCGGGCGCGGCTGGAACCCGCTGGGTCTGCCCGAGCACTGGGTCTCCTTCGGCTTCCTCGGCGACGCGGGCGCGGTCCAGGTGATCTGGAACCTCCAGTTCGGGCTGATCCTCGGCGCGCATCTGCTGGCAGTGGTGCTGGGGCTCTCGATCGCCGGGCGCTCCGACCCGCCGCCGACCCGGGCCGCGCATCTGCCGATGACCGCGCTGATGGTCGCCTATACCGTGCTCGGCCTCTGGCTCCTCTCGACGCCCGTCGCCGCCTGACCGAAGGCGATCAGCGCGGCGAAAGCGTGGTGATCAGGTCGAGCGCGGTCTTGACCATCACGGAGAATCCGCCGGTGCTGAACTGGTTGATCGCCACGAAGACGCCCATGTCCCGGCTCGGCGCCAGTGCCACATAAGCGAACATGCCCTGCAGCCCGCCGGTCTTCTGCAGGATCAGCGGCCGGTTCCCTTCGGGCATCATCACCACCCAGCCGAGCCCGAGGGCATCCATCTCGCCGCCGCCCTCGTCGAAGCCTGCGGCCGGGACGAGGCCGTCGCGATAGAGCCAGGCCGCGTGATCGAGCAGGCGCATCTCCTCCTCCGCCGCGGCGGGACGGTCGAGATGCCACTGCATCCAGCGCATCATGTCCGCGGCGGTGGAATAGAGCCCTCCGGCGCATTCGATGGTGACCGGCGTCGGCGCGAAGGGCATCGGCGCGCCGTCGAAATTATGGCCCTGCATCAGCCGGTCCCGGTCCTCCGGGCGCGGATTGAAGAGCGTGTCGTTCATGCCGAGCGGCGCCAGCACGCGCTCGGCCAGCAGATCAGCATAGGACTTGCCCGCGGTGCTGGCGAGCGCCGCGCCGAGCAGGTCGAACCCCCAGTTCGAATAGCTCGCCCCGGTGCCCGGCGCGAAGAGCAGCGGATCGGTGGCGAGCCCGGCGATCTGCGCCTCGGGGGTATTGGTCGCGAAGGGATCGTCCTCGGGGGCCTTGGGGCGCGGGACCTCGCGCGGCAGGCCCGCGGCATGGGTGACGAGATCGATCAGCCGGATCGGCCGTCCGTCCATCTCGGGGATCGTCACATCCCAGTCCAGCCGGTCCTGAAGCCGGTCGGTCAGCGCGACCTCGCCGCCCGCGGCCATGCTCGCCAGCACCTCGCCGCAGAAGGCCTTGCTGATCGACCCGATGCGCATGATCGTGTCGGCCTCCGGCGCCTGCCCGGTGCCCTCCGCCCGCTCGCCGAAGCCGGCGAAGGCGGTCTCGCCGTTCCGCACCGCCGCGATGACGAAGGCCGGCGCGCCGGTGCTGAGCCAGGCGATGGTGCCGGAAAACGCGACATTCGTCTGGAGCAGGCTCTGCTCGGCCCGAAGGGGCGCGGAGAGGGCCAGGACCGAGGCCAGGGCGATCGCGGCGACCGCGCCGCGCCGGACCGGAAGGGTTCTGTTCATGCTGCTCTCCCTCGTTTCTCGGATTGATCGGGAAACGATAGCACGGGCTTTCCGGCCGGATAGGGGTGATTTCCGCGGGGCCGAACATCGCCGTGGACATTTGGCCTGCCGGCCCACATTCTCGCGCCCGAAGCGCGGGCGGGCGGCGTTCCGGCCGGGCGAGAGCAACAGCGGAGGGGAACCCGTTGAAGGACATCCCGATCACCCGGACGCCCAGCCGGCGCGGCCTGCTCAAGGGAATCGCGGCCGGCACCGGCACGCTCGCGGCCGCAGGCGCCTTTCCGGGCTTCATCCAGGCCCAGAGTTCAGAGCCGATCCGCCTCGGCTTCCAGCTGCACCGCACCGGCATCGGCGCCGCCTATGGCCGCTGGTACGAGCGCACCGCCCAGGCGGCGCTGCAGGTGCTCAACGATGCGGGCGGCATCAACGGCCGCCCGGTGGAGATCCTCTTCGAGGACGACGGCACCGATCCCAAGCGCGGCGCCGAGGTGGTGGAGAAGCTCGCCACGCAGGGCAGATGCGACGCGGTCTTCGGCGCGCTCTTCTCCAACGTGGTCGTCGGCAGCGCGCCGCGCGCGGGCGAGCTGCGCATCCCCTATCTCGTCTGCTCCGAGGGCCATCACGTCGCCTCCGGCATCACCAACCGCTGGACCCTCCAGCCCGGCATCACCGACGTGAAGAGCCAGGTGCAGGCGATGGCGCCCTGGGTGGCGGCGAACCTCGGCAAGAAGGTTACCATGGTCTTCCCCGACTACGCCTTCGGCTACGACCACCGGGATTTCTTCACCGCAGCCATGGAGGCCCAGGGCGGCGAGGTCGTCGAGCTCATCGCCATCCCGCCCACCGAGACCTCGTTCACCCGCCACCTGCCGCGCATCCCCTCCGAGACGGAAGTGCTCTATCACGTCATGGTCGGCCCGGCGGTGCTGACCTTCGTCAAGGAGCTCGGCGAGTTCTACGGCACCGGCGACCATCCCGAGATCTTCGGCTTCATCGATTCGCTCGAGGCCGTGGACATCGCCGGCCCCGGGCTCGAATTCCTCGAAGGCACGCATTTCTGGGAGGGCCATCCGCGCTGCCTGCAGCCCGGCGCCTCCGAGCACGAGACCTTCTACCGCGCGGCGGTGGGGGTCGACGACAACGGCGCCTCGGTCAGCGACGCCCGGGAGGTCTCGACCTACGCGCATATGTTCAGCGCCTGGGAGACGCTCTTCGTCATCAAGGCCGGGATGGAGGCCGCCGGCTACCAGGGCCCCGACGACCGCCAGGCCTTCGTCGAGGCGATCGAGGCGATGACCGAGATGCCGCTCTCGCGCGAGCATCCCCAGGGCGACAAGGTCTTCAACGGCCGGACCCACCAGGTCTTCGGCCACCAGCATATCTCCAAGGTCGCGGAGGGCCGGCTCGAGGTGGTGCATACCACTTCGATCGAGGACGGCCTCTATCCCGACGAGGTGGACTACACCACGCAACCCTTCTGACCGGCACGGGGCCTTGCGGCATTGGATTTCGGACCCTTCCTGCTGCTCGCCACCATGGAGGGCCTCGTGATGGCGGCGGTGCTGGCGCTGACCGCCGTCGGCCTGAGCCTCGTCTTCGGGGTGATGCGGGTGGTCAATGTCGCGCATGGCGAGTTCTTCATGCTCGGCGCGGTGCTGGCCTGGTTCGTCACAGCCTCGGTGCCCGGCCCGCCGGCGCTGGGCTTCGCCGCGGCACTGGTGGTCTGCCCGCTGATCGTGGGCGGCATCGCGGCGCTGGCCGACCGGGCGATCCTCAAGCGGCTCGACTACGACCCCGAGGCGACGATCGTGGCCACCATCGGGCTGCTCTACATCTTCCAGCAGGCGGCGCTGAGCCTCTACGGCCCCGATGCCCGTCCGGTGCAGGCGCCGTTCGACTGGCGCCTGCAATTCCCCTGGTTCGGCTATTCCGGCTACAAGCTCGCGGTGGTGGCCGCCGCCGCCCTGCTCCTGCTCGGCGTCCGCCAGCTGCTCGTGCGCAGCCGGATCGGCCTCGTCATGCGCGCCACCCAATACGACCGCGAGACCGCCACCGCCTTCGGCATCGACGTCGACCGGGTCTATGCCCTCGTCTTCGCGCTCGGCGCGGCCCTCGCCGCGGTAGCGGCGGTGCTGATCGTGCCGATCCAGCAGGCGCATTACCTGATGGGCGGCGACCCGCTGCTCCTCTCCTTCATCGTGGTGATCATCGGCGGCCTGGGGAGCTTGCGCGGCACGGTGCTGGCGGCGGTGCTTATCGGGCTCTCCGACGGCATCGTCTCGGTGTTCTTCTCGCCGACGCTCGCCAAGATCCTCGCGACGCTGCTGGTCGCGCTGGTGCTGGTGTTCCGCCCGCAGGGGCTCTTCGGGCAGCGCGCGGCGTGACCGGGCATCGCGGCGCGATCCTCGGCCTGCATCTGGGCGTGATCGGCGTGCTCGCCGCACTCTATTTCGTGCTGCCCGCCTATCACGTCAGCAATCTGGCGCGGATCATGGTGCTCTCGGTCTTCGCCATGGGCTACAACATCGCCTTCGGCTACACCGGGCTGCTCAGCCTCGGCCACGCGCTCTTCTTCGCCTCCGGCCTCTATGCCACCGGAACACTGGTGCAACTCGCGGGCTGGCCCGCCGGCCCCGGCCTCTTGGCGGGCATCGCCGGCGGCGCGCTCGCCGCGCTCGCCGTGGGGCTCCTGGCGCTGCGCACCACCGGTGTCGCCTTCATGATCGTCACGCTGATGTTCGCCCAGGCGGGCTATCTGCTCATCCTCTATTTCGGCCCCCTGACCCGCGGCGACGAGGGCTATGTGATCGACCGCGCCTCGCGGGTGGTCGCGGGGCTCGATCTCTCCGACGACAGGACGCGCTATTTCGCCGCGCTCGCGCTCTTCGCGCTGGCGCTCCTGGCCTGCCTCGCGCTCGTGCGCAGCCCGACCGGACGGGTGCTGGTGGCGATGCGCGAGAACGCCGAGCGCAGCCGGATGCTGGGCTACGACCCGTTCCGCTACCGGCTGATCGGGCTGGTGGCCTCGGGCCTGCTGGCGGGCGCCTCGGGGGCGGCCTACGGGCTGATGTTCGGCTATGTCGGCGCGACCTTCGCCTCGATCCAGTATTCGATCCTGCCGCTGCTCTGGGTCCTGCTCGGCGGCGCAGGCACCGTGCTCGGCCCCTTCCTCGGCACGCTGGTGATGTTCTACCTCGTCGATCTCTCGTCGAGCGTGACCACGGCGCATCTGATGGTGGTCGGCCTCGCGCTGCTCGCGCTCGTGCTCTTCGCCCGCAAGGGCCTCCTGGGCAGCCTGCGGGAACGGGCGCTGCCATGGCTGCCGTGAGCCTGCTCTCGACCCGGGGGCTCACCCGCCGCTTCGGCGGGCTGACCGCGGTCGACGGGGTCGATCTCGATCTTTCCAACGGCGAGATCCGCGCGCTCATCGGCCCGAACGGCGCGGGCAAGACCACCCTCGTCGGGCTGATCTGCGGCCGGATCGCCCCGAGCGCCGGCACGATCCGCTTCGAGGGGCGCGACATCACCGCGCTGCCCGCCCATGCCCGCGTGGGCTTGGGCATCGCCTATACCTTCCAGATCACCGCGATCTACGCCCGCCTGCCGGTCTTCGACAATGTCGCGCTCGCGGTGCAGCGCCGCGGCGTCGCCGATCTCGCCGCCGAGACGCTGGCGGCTCTCGACCGCGTCGGCCTCGCGGACCGCGCCGGCCAGGTTGCCGGCACGCTGGCTTATGGCCACCAGCGGCTGCTCGAGGTCGCCATGGGTCTCGCGCTGGCGCCGAAGCTCCTGATCCTCGACGAGCCGACGCAAGGCCTCGCCGACACCGAGATCGAGACCTTCAAGCGCCTCGTGCGCGAGGTCGCCCGCACCGCCACCGTGCTCCTGATCGAGCACAACATGGAGCTGGTGATGGATCTCGCCGACCGCATCACCGTGCTGAACTTCGGCGAAGTGCTCGCCGAAGGCACGCCAGCCGAGATCCGTGCCGATTGGGCCGTGCAGGCGGCCTATCTGGGGGCGTGATGCTGGAGGTGGCGGGACTCGATGCAGGCTACGGCAACGTGCAGGTGCTGCACGGCCTCGACCTCGCGGTGGCCGGTGGCGAGGTGCTCTGCCTGATGGGCCGCAACGGTGCGGGAAAATCCACCGCGCTCAAGGCGATCATGGGCCTGGTGCCGCCCGCCGGCGGCGCGGTGCGCCTCGACGGGGTGCGCCTCGACGGCCTGCCCGCGCACGAGATCCCGCGCCACGGGCTCGGCTACGTGCCCCAGGGCCGCCGGCTCTTCGCCGAGCTGACCGTGGCCGAGAACCTCGAGATCGGGCTGATGGCCCGCGGCCACGGCGCGCCGACCCGCGAGCGGGTGCTCGGGCTCTTCCCCCGCCTGCGCGAGCGGCTCGGCCAGGTCTCCGGCACGCTCTCCGGCGGCGAGCAGCAGATGCTCGCCATCGCCCGCGCGCTCTGCCTGGAGCCGCGCGTCCTCCTGCTCGACGAGCCGACCGAGGGGCTGCAGCCCTCGATGATCACGCTGATCCGCGACACCATCCTCGCGCTGAAGGCCAGCGGCGTCGCCACGATCCTCGTCGAGCAGCGCGTGGACGCCGCCCTCGCGCTCGCCGACCGCATCGCCTTCGTCGTCACCGGCCGCATCGCGGAGACCCTGCCCGCCGCCGGCCTCGCCCCCGAGGCTCCGGCCTTCCGCGCCCATGTGGGGGTCTGATACCGACCCCCTTGTCGTCGAAGTCTTCCCAGGCGGGGAAAAGGTCCCCGGCCCGATCGACCGGTGTCGATCGGGCCGAGCCGGCGCCGCCGGGGCCGGCGCGCATGCGCGCCGTCCAGGACCCACCCGTTCCGATCCCCGACCGACGGTGAAACCGCACTCCCCTCGCCCTGCGGCTCGCGCCTTCTCGGTCCGGGGGAAGGCGGCGCGGCCTGCTCCCTGTCCCAAGGCTCGGTCCGCGCGCCGTGGCGTCGGTCAGGCGGACGGGCCGCTGGTCCGAAACCTCCAGCCGGGCGACCTTCTGGAAAGCATAGCAATAACAATATGATAAGTGGGGTCCCACTGCGGGACGCCACCAAGGCCGGTGCGCCGGGCGCCGGGTTCGGAACCACTCACCCGGATCGCGCATGGATATCCACGTCTCGGCTATGGACCCGCCTCGGGGCCACCCCGCGGCAGCATCGCCTCGAGCGTCTCCAGACGGTCGGCCTCGGCGGGAGTCTTGTCCCAGCGGAGGCGGCTGATCCGGGGGAAGCGCATGGCGACCCCGGACTTGTGGCGGGCCGAGCGGTTCAGGCCTTCGAAGGCCACCTCCAGCACCAGCCCGTGCCCGGGCTCCGCCCGCACCGCGCGCACCGGGCCGAAGCGATCGGTGGTATTGCCCCGCACGTAGCGGTCGATCTCGGCCAGTTCCGCGTCGGTGAAGCCGAAATAGGCCTTGCCCACGGGCACCAGCTCGCCCGCCTCGGTCCAGACCCCGAAGGTATAGTCCGAATAATATCCCGACCGCTTCCCGTGGCCGCGCTGGGCATAGAGCAGCACCGCGTCGATCACATGCGGGTCGCGCTTCCACTTGAACCAGGGGCCCTTGGGCCGTCCGGGCAGATAGGCGCTGTCGCGGTGCTTGAGCATCAGCCCCTCGATCACCGGGTCGGGCGGGTCGGCGCGCAGCGCTTCCAGCTCCTCCCAGGCGGCGAAGGCCACGAGCGGCGAGAGGTCGAACCGCGCCGGGTCGAGCCGGGCGACGAAATCCTCGAGCGCGCCGCGCCGGGTGGCAAGGGCCTCGCCGCGCAGGTCGCGACCGCCCGCGAAGAGCAGGTCATAGGCGCGCAGGAAGGCCGGATGGCGGGCGCGCTGGGCTGCCGTCACCGTCTTGCGGTTCAGGCGCTGCTGCAGATCCGCGAAGGGCGCGGTGCCGCCAGAGGGATGCCGGACCAGGAGCTCGCCGTCGAGCGTGCCGTCGAAGTCGAGCGCCTCGACGAGATCGGGAAAAGCCGCCGAGATGTCATCGCCACTGCGCGAATAGAGCCGGCGCGTGCCGGCCTCCGCGCTCGCCTGCACCCGGATGCCGTCCCATTTCCACTCGGCGAGATACTCCGCCGGGTCCAGTCCCCCGAGTTCCTCCACGGCCAGCGGCGTCGCCAGCATCACCGGCCGGAACGGGCAGGCGGCCGCGGCGGCGGGCTTCGGACCCGCCTCCGTGAGCCAGGCAAAGAGATCGCGATAGGGCGGGGCGAGCCCGTGCCAGATCTCCTCGATCTCGGCCAGCTCGCGCCCGCCCAGCTCCGCCAGCGCCGCCTTGGCGAGCCTCGCCGAGACGCCGACCCGGAGCCCTCCGGTCACGAGCTTCAGCAGCGCGTAGCGGCCAGAGGCATCGAGTCGGTCGAGGAGGCGGGCCACGACCTGCGCCGGGGTCCGGCGCGAGGCTTCCTGCAGTGCCGCGACGATCTCGCCGAGCGGGGGATCGTCGGCGCGGCCGGTCTCCGGCCAGATCAGTGCGACGGTCTCCGCGAGGTCGCCGACGAAATCGTAGGAGAGCGCGAAGAGTTCCGCATCGACCCGCTCCGCCGCCAGCGCGCGCAGCATCGCGGGCTTGACGCTGTCGAGCGCGAGATCCCGGGTGATCGCCGCCAGCGCCCAGCCGCGGTCGGGATCGGGCGCGTCCCTCAGGTAGCCGGCGAGCAGCCGGAGCCGGGCGTTGCGCGAGGGCGTGAAGGCGAGGCGTTCGAGCAGGGCGGCGAAGCGGCGCATCACTCCGCCTCGTCCTCGTAGCCGACGAGATGCAGGGGGCGCGCCGGCAGGCCCTCGAGCGCGCACCAGCGCACCAGCGCCTCCTCGCGGCCATGGGTGACCCAGACCTCGGAAGGCGCGATCTCGGTGAGCGTGGCGGTCAGCCCGTCCCAGTCGCAATGGTCGGAGATGATCAGCGGCAGTTCCACGCCGCGCTGGCGCGCGCGGGCCCGGACCTGCATCCAGCCCGAGGCGAAGGCGATCAGCGGGTCGGCGAAGCGGCGGATCCAGGTCGCCGCGAAGGCCGATGGCGGGCCGAGCACTACCGCGCCTGCGAAATCCGTCGTCTTTCCCCGGTCGGTCGTCGCGTCGCGCAGCTCGCCGAGATCGATTCCTTCGGTGACATAGTAGTCGCAGAGCCTTCGCAGCGCCCCGTGCAGGTGGATCGGGGCCTCGTATCCGGCGTCGCGCAGCAGGCGGATCACCCGCTGGGCCTTGCCGAGGGCATAGACCCCCACGAGATGGCTGCGCTCGGGGAAGCGGTCGATGGAGGTCAGCAGCCGGCCGATCTCGGTCGCGGCGGGCGGATGGCGGAAGACCGGCAGGCCGAAGGTCGCCTCGGTGATGAAGATGTCACAGGGGACGGGCTCGAAGGCGGTACAGGTGGGATTGGGCGCGCGGGCATAGTCGCCGGCCGCCACGATCCGGAAGCCGGCGCGCTCCACCGCGATCTGGGCGGAGCCGAGGACATGACCGGCGGGGGGGAAGGCGACGCGGACCCCGCCGGTCTCGATCGGGTCGCCCGGCTCGGCGGCCCGGGCGCTGCCGCCGAAGCTCTCGCCGAGGCGCCGCCCCATGATGTCGAGGGGC
>CALMSR010000009.1 GCA_937872465.1 uncultured Paracoccaceae bacterium | reverse complement strand
CGACCCCTTGAAGGCCGTCCAGGAGTGGCACCGAATTCCTTCAAGAGCGCCCCAAGACCCGAGAGTCGTGTAGTGTGGGCATTCGAGGGCCTCGAGAAGGCCGGGATGGTAACCGACGGATTGACTGCGCCGATCCACGAGGGAGCGATGCGATGCTTCAGGGAAGCCGGCCTGAATTGACGGGTGCGGGACTCACGGCGCCGGGCTGCGCAGCACGAAGACCGACACCGGCGCGTGCCTCACGATCCAGTCGGCATGGGATCCCACCAGGATCTCACGGAACTGATCCGGCGCATGGGCCGCCATGATGATCAAGTCGGCGCCGGTGGCCCTGACCTGATCCATGATGTGTTTCCGGATCGACCCGTGCTCCAGGTGCAGCTGGCACTTGAGGTCGGCCGGAACGGCCTCGGCTACGATCTTCTCGAGCTCGCTCTCCGCGCGCTCAAGCGCCTTCGTCTCAAAATCGGCCGGAAAGTAGCTCTGGACGATCGCCGAGCCGAAGTCGGGCACCACCGAGGTGACGTGGAGCGCCGCGCCGCTTTCCCGGGCCATACTTACCGCGAGAGGCAGGGCCTCGGTCCAGGTTTCTTCATGGTTGAGATCGATCGGAATGAGAATCGACTTGAACATCATCCCCATCCTTTACGCGGCCGAGCGGCGCTGCGGCGCGGCGGCAGCCCGCGCCCGCTGGGCGAAGACGACCAGCGCGAGCAGCGCCAGCGCCGGGATATACATCCAGTACTTCGACGGGGCATCGGCGGGCCTGAGCACGCGCAGCACCTCCTGGTCCCAGTCGAGCCCGGCTTCTGCGGCGGGTGAATCGAAGGCGACGTCGTCGATGATCGTCTTGTCGCCGTCCTGGCGCAGCGTGATGCCGGTGGCCGCGAGCTTGTCCTCGCCGGCGTCCTCGGGCACCCGCACCAGCGCCACGAACTCCACTGGGTCGCCGAGGTCGTTCACGCCGGCCACCCGGAGCCGCAGGTCGGTCCCCGGCGCCGTGGCCTCGGCGGCGGCGGCCAGCTCCGCCGGCGGTTCCTCGACGAAGGGCGGCGCCACCATGTCCATCCAGAAGCCGGGACGGAAGAAAGTGAAGGCGACGAGCAGGAGCGCGATCGATTCGTAGAAGCGCGAGCGCGCGAGGAACCAGCCCTGGGTCGCCGCGGCGAAGAGCAGCATGGCGATGGTGGCCACGATGAAGACGAAGATCCCGTGCAGGAGATCGACGTTGATGAGCAGGAGGTCGGTGTTGAAGATGAAGAGGAAGGGCAGGGCGGCGGTGCGCAGCGAATAGAAGAAGGCCACGACGCCGGTCTTGATCGGATCGCCCCCCGAGACTGCCGCCGCGGCGAAGCTCGCGAGCCCCACTGGCGGCGTCACGTCCGCCATGATGCCGAAGTAGAACACGAAGAGATGCACCGCGATCAGCGGCACGATCAGGCCGTTCTGCTGGCCGAGCGTGACGATGACCGGGGCGAGCAGGGCGGAGACCACGATGTAGTTCGCCGTGGTCGGCAGGCCCATGCCGAGGATCAGGCTGAGGATCGCCGTCAGGAGCAGGATCGCCATGATGTTGCCGCGCGACAGCACCTCGACCACGTCGGCGAGCGCAGAGCCGACGCCGGTCTGGCTGACGGCGCCGACGATGATGCCGGCGGTGGCGGTGGCGATACCGATGCCGATCATGTTGCGCGCGCCCGTCACCAGCCCGTCGAGCAGGTCGCGGCCGCCCTGAGCGATCGCGGCGCCGAGCGCGCCCTCGCCGCGCAGGATGGCCATGAGCGGCCGCTGCGTCAGCAGGATGAAGATCATGAAGGCGGTGGCCCAGAAGGCCGAGAGGCCCGGCGAGAGCCGGTCGACCATCAGCGCCCAGACCAGCACCACCACCGGCAGGATGTACTGCAGCCCGGAGCGGACAGTGGGGCCGGGGAGCGGCAGCTTGGTGACCGGGGCGTTGGGATCCTCCATCTTTAGGGGCGGCTCGCGAGAGGCGACCCAGAGCAGGGCGACATAGATCACAACGAGGAGCGCGAAGACGATATAGGCCGCGCTCTGCGGGAAGGCGGGACGGAGCCAGCCCATGCCGTAATAGACCCCGAAAGACAAGGCGCAGATGACGATGACCGCGAAGGCGATGCCGATGAGCCGCTGCACGATCGGCTTGGGCTCGTAGGCGCGCGGCAGGCCCTCCATGCCGGCCTTGAGCGCCTCGAGATGCACGATGTAGACCAGCGCGATGTAGGAGATGGTCGCCGGCAGTATCGCCGCCGTGACCACCTCGATGTAGGGAATGCCGACGTATTCGATCATCAGGAAGGCGGCGGCGCCCATCACCGGCGGCATGATCTGGCCGTTGACCGAGGAAGCGACCTCGACGGCGCCGGCCTTCTCGGCGGAGAAGCCGACGCGCTTCATCAGCGGGATGGTGAAGGTGCCGGTGGTCACGACATTGGCGATGGAGGAGCCGGAGATCAGGCCGGTCATCGCAGAGGAGACCACGGCCGCCTTGGCCGGGCCGCCGCGCATGTGGCCCATGAGCGAGAAGGCGACCTGAATGAAGTAGTTGCCGGCCCCGGCCTTATCGAGGAGCGAGCCGAAGAGCACGAAGAGGAAGACGAAGCTGGTCGAGACGCCGAGCGCGATACCGAACACGCCCTCGGTGGTGATCCACTGGTGGTTCACGACTTCCGAGAGCGAATTGCCCTTGTGAGCGATGATCTCGGGCATCCAGGGCCCGAGGAAGGTATAGCCGAGGAAGACCGTCGCCACGATCATCA
The DNA here is from genome assembly GCA_937872465.1 of uncultured Paracoccaceae bacterium. Taxonomy (GTDB): domain Bacteria; phylum Pseudomonadota; class Alphaproteobacteria; order Rhodobacterales; family Rhodobacteraceae; genus Amaricoccus. Next base: position 29,800 of record CALMSR010000009.1, on the reverse strand, counting down.
GTGCCGGCCCGAGCGCGCGACGGGTGGCCTCGAGCAGCAGCAGGAGGCCCGCGACCGCCACGACGAAATCCATCGGGATCGGCGCGCCGACCCGGGTCGAGATGCTGCGGTACTGGAAGTAAATGTAGAGCGCGGTGGCCGAGGCGACGATGGCCATGGCCCATTCCCAGGAGGGGATGCGGTCCTTGGGCGAGCCGAGCACGATGCCCGCGATCACCGCTGCGCCGACGATCGGGATCCACCAGACCGAGGTGCCGGTCTTGGCGCCGACCATAAAGAGGATGGTCATGATGACCGGGACCGCGACGCCGATGCCGAGTTGCGCCGGGGTGCGGGCCGCCGGGTAGGCGGCATAGGCGAGGAAGAGCGCGAAGCCGAGATGGATCGCCCGCGCCTCGGTGTCGTTGAAGACGCCGAAGCCGAGCATGAAGGGCAGGGGCGAGGCGATCCAGAGCTGGAACAGCGACCAGGCGAGCGCCACCAGGATCAGGATGGCGGCGACCGGCTGCCCGGGGGTACGGCCGCCGGTATCGCTGGCGGCGACCATGGCATCGAGCTCTTCCTGGCTGAGCCCGCCGCGTCCGGCGGCTTCCGCTTCCACGGCTGCCGCCTGCTGTTGGTCCTTGTCGCTCCTGGCCATCCTGGTCCCCTGCGCCGCGAGAGCCGCACCCCGCGGCCCGCTTGTTATCGTTCAGTCCAGGCGTCAGACGGCCCCGGCCTGCGCCAGGACCGTCGAGTTCAGGTCACGAGGCGGGCAGCCAGCCGCGTTCCTGGTAGTACTTCTCGGCGCCCGGATGCAGCGGCGCGGAGAGGCCCTGAGTGATCATGTCCTCTTCCATGAGATTGGCGAAGGCCGGGTGCAGGCCCTTGAAGCGGTCGAAATTGTCGAAGACCGCCTTGACCACCTCATAGACTACCTCGTCGGGCACGTCGGCGGAAGTGACGAAGGTCGCCTTCACGCCGAAGGTCTCCACGGCGGAATCGTTGCCGGCATACATGCCGCCGGGGATCGTGGCCTTGGCGTAGTAGGGGTTGGCCTCGACCAATGCGTCGATCTCGGGCCCGGTGACCGGGATCAGACGCGCGTCGACGGTGGAGGTGGCCTCCTGGATCGAGCCGTTCGGGTGGCCGACCGTGTAGATGATCGCGTCGACCTTGTTGTCGCCCAGCGCCGCGGACTGCTCCGCCGGCTTCAGCTCGGAGGCGAGCGCGAAGTCGCTCATCGTCCAGCCGAGCGCCTCCATGACCACCTGCATGGTGGAATACTGGCCGGAGCCGGGGTTGCCGATGTTGACACGCTTGCCCTTGAGATCGGCGAAGGTCTCGATGCCGCTGTCGGCGCGGGCGACCACCGTGAAGGGTTCGGGATGCACCGAGAAGACCGAGCGCAGCTTCTCGAAGGGCTCGCCCTCGAAGTCGCCGAGGCCGTTGTAGGCGTTGAACTGGGCGTCGGACTGGGCCACGCCCATGTCCATGTCGCCCGCCTTGATGGCATTGATGTTGGCGACCGACCCGCCGGTGGAGGGCGCAGTGCATTTCAGGTTGGTTTCGGCGGTGTTGCGGTTGACCAAGCGGCAGATCGACTGGCCGACGACGTAATAGACGCCGGTCTGGCCGCCGGTGCCGATGGTGATGAAGGTTTCCTGGGCGGATACCGCCGACGAGGCGAGGGCAATCGCAAGTGCGCCGCCCAGCAGGTTGAACGTCTTCATTCCTCTCTCCCTGTGTTGACCCATTGCGATAACTAATCGCCGTCAACAGGTAAGAGTCAAGGAGTTTGGTCGTGCCCCAGCAATCTTGCAGAGGAACAGTAATAATAAATACGAGATGCCAATGCAAAATTGTCTGATCTTTCAATCGGTGAGAGAGTTGTATTAAAAACGTACTTAGAGAGTAATTTTGATCCGACTCGGCATTGCGCCATAATGTATTCCTGATTGATGTGACGCCAATGCAAAGGCGACGATGCTTCACCGTTGCAGCATTCCCTTTGTTCCTTGGCGACGCCATCGCTTTTGCCTCGCAGTTCTGTCTTGAGCCCGACGCGGCACAGCCCGTAAGCTGGGGCCCGCCAGGGACGGAGCGCGAAAGGGAGGGTCCCGATGTCACATGTCTTTCCCCGCCATTCCCGCGTCGACTCGCCGGTCGCAGTGGGGGGCGAGGGCTGCTACCTGATCGATGCCGTGGGCAAGCGCTATCTCGACGGCTCGGGCGGTGCGGCGGTCTCGTGCCTCGGCCATGGCGACCGGGAGGTGACCGCGGCGATCAAGGACCAGCTCGACCGGCTCGCCTTCGCGCATACCGGATTCTTCACCTCCGAGCCGGCCGAAGCGCTGGCCGACCTTCTGATCGAACATGCGCCGGCCGGGCTCGACCGGGTCTATTTCGTCTCCGGCGGTTCGGAGGCGGTGGAGGCGGCGATCAAGCTCGCCCGCCAGTACTGGGTCGAGAAGGGGGCGCCGGACCGCAGCAGGCTGATCGCGCGCAAGCAGAGCTACCACGGCAACACGATCGGCGCGCTCTCGGCCGGCGGCAACGAGTGGCGGCGGGCGCAGTTCGGCCCGCTCCTGCTCGACGTGAGCCACATCGAGCCCTGCTACGCCTACCGCCACCGGCGCGACGACGAGAGCCCCGAGGCTTACGGCCGCCGGGCCGCGGACGCGCTCGAGGCCGAGATCGCGCGGCTCGGGCCCGAAACCGTCATGGCCTTCATCGCCGAGCCGGTGGTGGGCGCCACCGCCGGCGCGGTGCCGCCGGCGCCGGGTTATTTCCGGCGCATCCGCGAGATCTGCGACCGCCACGGGGTCCTGCTCATCCTTGACGAGGTGATGTGCGGCATGGGCCGGACGGGCAGCCTCTTTGCCTGCGAGCAGGACGGGGTGGCGCCGGACATCGTCTGCATCGCCAAGGGACTCGGTGCTGGCTATCAGCCCATCGGCGTGATGATCTGCACGGCCGAAATCCACGACACCATCGCCGCCGGAACTGGGTTTTTCCAGCACGGCCATACCTATATCGGCCATCCTGCGGCCACCGCCGCCGGGCTGGCGGTGCTGCGCGCCATCCTCGGCCGCCACCTGCTGCCGCGCGTCCAGGAGAAGGGTGAGCAGCTCGCCGGGGCGCTGACCGAGCGGTTCGGCCAGCATCCGCACGTCGGCGACATCCGCGGCCGTGGTCTCTTCCGGGGGCTCGAGATCGTCGCAGACCGCGAGTCGAGGGATCCGTTCGACCCCGCACGGCGCGTGGCCGCCGGGATCAAGCGCGCGGCCTTCGAGGCCGGGCTGATCTGCTATCCCATGGCGGGCACCATCGACGGTCGGACCGGCGACCACGTGCTGCTCGCGCCGCCGTTCATCATCGGGGACGGGGAGATCGACGAGCTGGTGGACAAGCTCGACCGGGCGATCTCCGTGGCGCTGCGACAGTCCTAGTCCTGGCGGCCCGCCGGCGTAATTTGAACTGCGCCCTGCTTGGCCTGCCCCCTGAAGAGTGGTCCTCCCTGAAGTAGGCTTTCGAGCCAGTTGGAGAATAGAGGAATACCCCGGAAGAAGCATAAGCCCGAGGAGATCGTCGCCAAGCTCCGACAGGTCGACGTATTGGTATCGCAGGGCCAATCGGTGGCCGAGGCGGGGGCCCTGCCGCTCACTCCGCCGCCTCCAGCGCTCCGTCCTCCGGTCGGAGCCCGCAGGCCAGCTGCTCGGCCTCGTCCTTCGCGAAGGCTTCCCATCGCGCGAGGATGCGGTCGCAGTAGAGCGAATCGAGCTCGCAGAGCCGCGGGAGCCGCCGAGTAAACACCGCGAACGGCTGTGGGTACGTCTGGCCAAGTGCGCCATCGAGAACCGCCGATTTTGCTGATCGGTCAAACTGCCAGGCGACAAACTCCCTGAGGAATGCCGCTGCGGCGAGCTTCATCGCTTCTCCGATCCCGATATTCTGCTGACGAGCGGCAAGAATGCAGGCTTCGACATGGCCATCCATCTTGATCTGGAGGAGGGCCTTGCTCTGATCGTCCAGTCGTTCGAAATCCGACATGATAGTCTCCTATGGTGAGGTACCAGGTGCAGCTCAATCTGAGCCGCGCAGGGCCTGCAGTCGGCCACCGCCGTTCGCCGCGCCGACCTCGTCCAGCTGGAGCAGATCGCGGCAGGCTACCCCTCGCGCGAGCGCTTCCTGGTCCGCCGTCAGGCTGACCGGCTGGGTGGCACCGAGGATGCGCTGGACGAGGTCCGGCGCGAGGAAGGCCAGCTGCAGGGATCGCGACACGTCGCCAATGTCGATGCCTTCGCGCCGGGCGATGTCGCCGATGCCGGGACGCGTGGCCGGGTCGAGATAATCGGCGAGGCGGCAGCGTGCCTCGATCAGGGTCCGGACGAGATGCGGGTCGGGCGTCGGTGGCGGTGCCGCAGCGCCGCCAAGGATCACACGCAGCTCCGGCCCGCGCCGCTGCAGCTTCAGCGTCGCGGAGACGCTGAAGTCGGGAAGCTCCAGGGCAGCGAGGCCGGGGATGCGTCCGTTCCCAGCACCCCGAAGGTTCGCAGGGCTCACGTCTGCCCTAAGCTCATCGCCGGTCAACGCGACCCTCGTGACGAGCATCTGCAGGATCTCTCTCGCAGTCCGGGAGGCGGCATCCTGCAGCAGCTCGCTGACTTGCGAGCACATTTGCTTCAGAGCGACGCATGCAGCTTCTCCGGACAGGGCGGATGCGATCATCCGTGCCTGGAACGCCGGATCCCGGAGCTTGGCGGCGATGGTCCGGGCGACTGCCGCCTCCAGCTCAGCCGCCGGGATGCGCCAGCCCCGCGCGCCGTGAGCGACACCCTCCTCGATCAGCGCAGCACTGACATAGTAGCGGTAGCGCCGCCCCTTCTTCCGGGCATGGCTCGGGCGCATCTTCAGGCCATCGGGATCGCGCACCCGGCCCGCGAGCGGGCTCGGGTCCCGGGCGGATCCTCCGGTCGCTCGCCGGCGGCGGTTGGCGGCGAGGCGCTGCTGCACGGCCTCCCAGAGGCTCTGCATGCTGACCGGCGCCCGGCTTGGCGAGGTCCGCACCGCCACCTTCGATCAGTTCAACCTTGAGCTCGCGATCTGGACCAAGCAGGCGGCCTACACCAAGCAGCGGCGCATCCACCGCATCCCGATCTCGACCGAGGCAGTTGCACTCGTCCGGCTACGCCGCGAGGCCGCGCCGGCGGGCTGCCCGTTTCTCTTCCCGGGTGATCTTGAGGGCCAGCCGGTGATCGAGCTGAAGCACTTCTGGGCCCGGATGCGCGAGGTGGCACACATCCCCGACGTCCGCATCCACTATCTGCGCCACACCTTCGCCTCGTTGCTGGTTTCGGGGGGCGCGTCGCTCGAGATGATCGGCAAGCTGCTCGGCCACACCCAGATCGGCACCACCCAGCGCTACGCGCATCTGATCGAGTCCCCCCTGCGGGCCGGCGTCAACGCGGTGGGCGAGTTGCTGCGGCCAAGGTTGAAAATCGTTGGCGGCCAGAAGTAGATGGCCCGCGGGTGAGCAGCCCTTACTGTGAACCAACCCCGCGAGATGACACCACGGCCCACGCCGACCTCCCCGCGAACGGCCTGACGCGCCGGCTGGCGCCATCGCCGAAGCCGGCCCGGCGCCGTCATCGGGCGAATTGTAGACATGAATTGCGGCACTCCGCACCGGTCATTCGCCAGCGGCTGGCCCCAACGGCATTGAGGGCCTTCCGGCTTGGTGATTGGAACGAGTGCTCGCCCTCGTGCGTAACCTCCGTGGGCCGCTAAATCGCCGCCGAACTCAGCGAGAAGGGTATCCGCCCATCCGGGTGATCGGACAGGCAACGCAGGCCCGCCGACGTGCAGCCGCGAGCTCGATTGGTCGACGACGGTCTCGGCCGCTGGCGCTTTCAGGAGGCGCGCTTGTCGCGGCCGCAAGCCGAAGAGGCCGAAGACCGCGAATCGGACCACGAAGTCGGTGGCCCTCGCTTCAAGCAGCTCGATCCCGAGGATGCCAGCGTGACATGCGCCTACGAGGACCGGCTCGACTCGGCGATCGGCATGCCGGCCTTCTCGAGGCCGGCGACAATCAGGGGCACGAGCTCCGGTGCCACGTGGCGGCCCTCGAGGTCGTCGACGATGTGGACGCCATAGTCGGGATCGAGGCCCCGGATTGCCGAGACCGCGTCGGCCGCCTCGTCGTCGAGACCGAGCTCGGCCGCCGCGGCGGCGACGGCGACATGGCCGTAGAGAACCTGGGGCGCATTGACCCGCCTGGCCTCGGCCAGCGCCTCGGCGAAGCGGCCGTGGGCGAAGTGGTAGAGAAAGAGGCCGATGCGATAGCTTCCGGGCTGTGCCGGATTGCCGGCGTAGGATTCCTCCAGCAGCGGCACGGCCTCGTCCCATCGCGCCAGCATCGCATAGCGCTGGCCGAGGTCGGCGAGGATCGTCGTGTCGTTCGGGTTGAGGGCGCGGCCGGCCTCGAGGGCCTCGAGTGCGGCCGCAGGGCTGCCGGAGAACCAGCGCGCCAGCCCGAGGGCATAGCGCGCCCAGCTCGAGCTCGGGGCGAGCTCGACCGCGCGGGCGGCGAGCGCGGCGGCCCGATCCCGCGGGTCCGGGTCGGGCGCTCCGGTGACATGACCGAAGCGGTAGGCGTTGGAGTAGACGAGCGACAGGCAGGCCAGCGCCTCGGCATAGTCGGGCTCGGTCGCAACGGCCTGCTCCAGTCCCACACGCACCGCCTCGATCATCGCCTGGTCGAAGGTGCGCCAGTAGGCGTAGAACAGCAGCACGGCGGCGTAGCTCCCGAGAAGTTCCGGCGCCTTTCCCTCCGCATCGCGGGCGCGATCGGACCGGATCGCGCCGTAGGGCGGCGCAAAGGCCCGCGCAACGCGGTTCGCCACGTCGTTGCGGAGCGCGATGATCTCCGAAGGTTTGAGCTGCCGCTCGAAGGTTTCGGCCCAGACGACCCTTCCCGTTGCGGCCTCGACCAGGAGGACGTCGACTTCGAAGTGGTCCGGCTGCAGCGAGGTCTGGCCGGTGACGAGGTAGTCGGCACCGACTTCTCGCCTGGACGCGCCGAGGTCGAAGTCGCTCGGATGGCGCAGCGCGGTCTCGGCGCCGAAAACCCGCAGGCCGGTGAATCGGGTGAGCGCGATGATCAGCGAGCGGGTGAAGCCGCGGGTGAAGGTCGGGAAGGAGGACTGGTCGCCCTCCTCCTCGAAGGCCGTCACCAGGATACGCGGAGAGCCGGCAAGGGCCTGCGGCAGCGCGACCGCCTCCACGGCGAAGACCGGCGCGTAGCCGCCGCGGGGAATGTCGATGCGCAGACCGCTCGTCCGGCCGTCGGTCAGATAGTAGTGCTCCAGCGCCCGCCGGAGCCGGCCTGCCTCGATGCGGACAATCGAGTCGAGCTGCGGGTCGAACTTCGAGTCGCGCCCGAAGACCTCGGTGGCGATCGTGTAGGCCTTGATGCGCTCGCTCCGCCCGGCGAGGGCTTCCTCGACGACATAGGTCAGGAAGCGCCTGTTGCGCTCGCTGGCATCGAAACGCGGTGATCCGAGAATGCGGGCGAGTTCCGCCAGGACGGCGTCGGCCGATTCCTTCTGCTCCTCCCGCACCATGATCCGACCGCCAGGCCCGCTCCGCAATCCGTTCCGGATCTTGGCACAGGCGCGCGTCTTCCGAAACCTGGGGGGAGCATGTAGTAGCCGGTAACGTACTTTGCCGGACGTCCAGGCCTGCCGAGGTTGCGTCGGCGCATCGGAAGAGGAGCGTCGCCGTGGAGACCGGAGCGAGAGAGCTGGTGGCGCCCGACTTTCTTTCGCTCACGATCGGGATCGTCTTCTTCTTCGTCGGGGTGCTCATCACCCAGCGCGTCGAGTTTCTGAGGCGCTACAGCATTCCCGAGCCGGTCACCGGCGGCTTCGTCGCCGCGCTCGTCTTCTGGGCGCTGCACATCATCTTCCGCGTCGACGTCGGATTCGACATGACGACGCGCGACAAGCTGCTCGTCATCTTCTTCGCCACGGTCGGCGTGAACGCGAGGCTCGCCGACCTCGCCGCAGGCGGCCGCGTGCTTGGCATTCTCTGCCTCGTGACGGTCGCCTTCGTCTTCCTGCAGGACACGGTCGGCACCGTCGGTGCGGTCCTGCTCGGGATGCCGAAGGCGGCGGGGGTGGTCGCCGGATCGATGTCGCTCGTCGGCGGGCACGGCACGGCGATCGCCTGGGGGCCGACGATCGCTGCCGAGCACGGATTCCCGGCCGCGCTGGAGAGCGGCATCGCGGTCGCCACGGTCAGCCTGATCATCGCCAGCCTGCTCGGTGGGCCGTTGGCGAAGTTCCTGATCGAGAGGAACCAGGTAGCGGTGCCGGGAACCGACCCGGAGGACGGGGAGCTGCCGCCGGAGGCCGATGCGGCGCCGATCGACAAGATGGGCGTGATGCGCGCGATGCTCGCGGTCAACGTGGCGGTGATCCTCGGCTATCTCGCCCACGCCTGGTTAACCGAGACGACCGGCATCACCCTGCCGCTCTTCGTGCCCTGTCTGATCGCGGGGATCCTGCTGTCGAACACCGTGCCGGTCCTGTTGCCGCGGCTCCGCTGGCCCGCGCACACGCCGGCGCTCGAGCTGCTGTCCAGCTACGCGCTGTCGATCTTCCTCGCGATGTCGCTGATGAGCATGCAGCTCTGGACGCTGGCCGGCAGCGCGGCCGACCTCTTCCTACTCGTCGCGGTCCAGACGGTGGTGGCGGCGACCTATATCGTCCTCGTGGTCTTCCCGGCGCTCGGGCAGAACTATCAGGCGGCCGTCCTTTCGGGAGGCTTCACCGGGCTCTCGCTCGGCTCGACCCCCACCGCGATCGCCAGCATGTCAGCGATCACGAAGCGCTATGGACCCTCCCCGAACGCCTTCGTGATCCTGCCGCTGGTCTCGGCCTTCTTCGTCGACATCGTCAACGTCGGGGCGATCACGCTTTTTCTCCGTCTGTAGCACGCGGCGCACCTGTTGCTAACGGTAACGTACTTCGAAGACCCGTGAGGTTCGGGGAGTCTCGGTCCCGTCTTCCGAGCGGGGTTGCGCAATGGCGAAGGCTGACGTGGCTGACGCGAGACTCGCGCAGGCGTTGGAGCGCTTTCCGGAGGCGGCAGCGACCCTGCGGAGGCTGGCCGGGTCCAACCCCGATTTCTGCGAGATCTGCGAGGAATACGCCTTGGCGCGGCAAAGTCTCGCCGTGTTCGAGGCGCGCCCGGATGCCGCGGAGCGACCGGAGATCGGCGACTACCGCACGGTGATCGCGGAGCTCGAGGGCGAGATCGACCGCATTCTGAAGGAGGCTGGACAGGACGGCTGACGCATCGCGCCGCGGGGCGCAACGAACAACAATCCGGCGCGCCGGGTGGCCTGGGAGGGACGCCGATGCAGGCGCGCCTGCCGAAGCAGGGTAGGCCGATGAAGAAGTTCCCGACCGCGTTCACGATCCTTTTCGCACTCATCATCGTCGTCGCGGCGCTGACCTGGATCATTCCGGCCGGCCAGTACGAGCGCGCCTTCAACGAGACGCTCGGGCGCGAGGCGCCGGTGCCCGGCACCTACGCCCAGGTCGAGCCGAACCCGCAGGGGCTCGTCGCCGTGCTGATGGCGCCGATCGCCGGGCTCTACGACCCGGCAACGGGAATGGCGAACGCCATCGACGTGGCGGTCTTCGTGCTGATCATCGGCGGCTTCCTCGCCGTGGTCACCAAGACCGGGGCGATCGACGCCGGCATCGGCTGGCTGCTGACGGCGCTGAAGGGCCGCGAGATCTGGATGATCCCGATCCTGATGGCGGCATTCGCCGCCGGCGGCACCAGCTACGGCATGGCCGAGGAGAGCCTGGCCTTCTACGCGATCGTGCTGCCGGTCTTCATCCGTGCCGGCTACGACGCGCTGACCGGGGTCGCCGTCATCATGCTCGGCTGCGGCATCGGCACGCTCGGCTCGACCTTCAACGCCTTCGCGACGGTAATCGCCTCGAACGCCGCCGGCGTGCCCTTCACCGACGGCCTTGTGCTGCGGGTCTTCATTCTCTTCGCCTGCCTCCTGGCGGGCATCGCCTACGTCATGCGCTACGCCAAGCGGGTGAAGGAGGAGCCGGCGCGGTCGGTGGTGGCGGCGCAGCGCGAGGACAATATCCAGCACTTCCTCAAGGGCTCCGAGGTCGGAGCGCCGCTGCCGGAGTTCACCCGCGTCCGCGAGATCATACTCGCGCTCTTTGGACTAACCTTCGTCATTATGCTCTACGGCGTCATCAGCCTGGGCTGGTGGATGGGCGAGATGTCGGCCCTGTTTCTCGGAATGGCCATCTTCACCTTCTTCGTCGCCAAGTTCGACGACGCGACGAAGATGGACGAGCACACCTTCGTCGACACTTTCGTCAACGGCGCGCGTGACCTGCTCGGGGTCGCGCTGATCATCGGCGTCGCCCGGGGTATCGTCGTTATCATGGACGCCGGCAAGATCACCGACACCATCCTGAACGCGCTGGCCGGCACGCTCGCCGACTTCGGCAACGTGCTCTTCATCAACGTGATGCTGGCGTTCCAGACGATCCTGTCGTTCCTCGTGCCCTCGTCGTCGGGGCTCGCGGTGCTCACGATGCCGATCCTGGCGCCGCTGTCGGACTTCGCCGGGGTGCAGCGCGACCTGACGGTCACCGCCTACCAGTCGGCGAACGGCTGGGTGAACCTCTTCAACCCGACCTTCGCCGTCGTCATGGGCGGGCTCGCGATCGGGCGCGTGGCCTACGACCGCTGGCTCCGCTTCGTCTGGCCGCTGCTCGTGATCCTCGCGGTGATCATCTCGGCGGCGCTCAGCGTCACGGCGATGATGACGGACGCGCCCCCATCGGCCCCGGCGCCGGCAGCGGCGCCGGCGAACTGAAGCGATGGCGACCGGGGCGAGCGTCGCGGCCGGGGGTGGGCTCGGGCTGGTCGCCTGCACCGCGCTCGTCGTCGGCAACATGATCGGCTCGGGCATCTTCCTCCTGCCGGCCTCGCTGGCGGCCTTCGGGCCGATCTCGCTCGTCGGCTGGACGGTGACGTCGCTTGGCGCGCTGGTGCTGGCGGTGATCTTCGGGAGGCTGTCGCGGATCGTGACGCGGACCGGCGGGCCCTACGCCTACACCGAAGCGGGCTTCGGTGAATTCGCCGGCTTCATCATCGCCTGGGGCTACTGGATCGCGCTCTGGACCGGCAACGCCGGTGTGGCGGTGGCGCTCGCCGGCTATGTCGGCTTCCTCTTTCCCGGCATCGGCGCCTCCCAGTCCTCCAGCCTCGCGGTGGCGCTGATCTCGATCTGGACCCTTACCCTCGTCAACATCCGCGGCGTCGCCGAGGCAGGGCTCGTGCAGATCGTCACGACCGTCCTGAAGCTGGTGCCGCTCGTCCTGATCGGCACGCTCGGGTTCCTCTGGGTCGATGGCGCCAACTTCACGCCCTGGAACACCTCCGGGCAGTCTGACCTCGCCGCCATCTCCGCCGCGGCGGCGCTGACGCTCTGGGCCTATCTCGGCCTCGAGTCGGCGACCGTGCCGGCCGGCGACGTGATCGACCCGGAGCGCACCATCCCGCGGGCAACGATCCTCGGCGTCCTTATTGCTGCCGCCGTCTACATCTCGGTCACCACCGTCGCCATCGGGGTGGTGCCATCGGCAGAACTCGCGGCCTCGGCGGCGCCCCTCGCCGATGCGGCGCGGGTGATGTGGGGGGGCACCGGCGGCATCCTGGTCGCCATCGGCGCAGTGATCTCGACCTTCGGCACGCTCAACGGCTTCACGCTGCTGACCGGTCAGGTGCCCTACGGCGCGGCGCTCGACCGGGTGTTCCCCGAGCGTCTCGGACACCTCTCGCGGTACGGCACCCCGGCGAACGCGCTGGTCTTCTCGAATCTGCTCGCCTCGATCCTCGTCGCGATGAATTTCGCGCAGGGCCTCGTCGGCGCCTTCAACGCCATCATCCTGCTCGCGGTCATGTCGAGCCTGCTGCCCTACGCGCTCTGCGCGCTGGCGGAGCTGATGATCCTGCTCCGCACCGGCCGCAGCGTCGCGGGTCCGCAGCTCGCCAGGGTCGCCGTCCTCGGCGCCTTGGGCTTTCTCTACGCGCTCTGGGCGATCTACGGCGCCGGGGCCGAGACCGTGTTCCTCGGATTCCTGCTGATCCTGGCCGGCATTCCGGTCCACGTCGCCATCAAGTGGCGCAACCGCAACGTCATTCGGGAGGAGACCTAACTCATGCAACTCGGTGTCCATTCGGAGATCGGCAAGCTGCGCAAGGTGATGGTGTCGCGGCCGTCGCTCGCGCACGAGCGGCTGACGCCCGGCAACTGCCACGACCTTTTGTTCGACGACGTCATCTGGGTGCAGAAGGCGCGCTCGGACCACGCCGACTTCGTGCTGAAGATGAAGGACCGCGGCGCCGAGGTCTTCGACATCCAGGACCTTCTGACCGACATCTTCCGCGACCAGCCGGAGGCGCGGGGTTTCGTGCTCGACCGGCGGATCACCGACAACCAGGTCGGACCGGCGCTCGCGCGGCTGGTCCGCCCGTGGCTCGACGAGCTCGACGCCCACCAGCTTGCCCGTCACCTGCTCGGCGGCATCGTCCGCGACGACCTGCCGAAGGACCTGGTGACGCCGGTGATGCAGGAGGCGCTGTCGCCGACCGAGTTCATCGTCCGCCCGGTGCCGAACGCGCTCTTCCAGCGCGACCCCTCCTGCTGGATCTACGGCGGGGTAACCTGCAACCCGATGTACTGGCCGGCGCGCAAGCCAGAGTCGCTGTTCCAGCGCGCTGTCTACAAGTTCCACCCGGAGTTCACCCGGAACGAATTCGAGATCTGGTGGGGCGACAGCGACGAGGACTGGGGCAACACGTCGATGGAAGGGGGCGACGTCATGCCGATAGGCCGAGGCGTCGTGCTGATCGGCATGGGCGAGCGCACGACCCGGCAGGCGGTCAACCAGGTTGCCAACCGGCTGTTCGCCAAGGGCGCGGCCGAGCGGGTCATTGCCTGCGCCATGCCCAAGTCGCGGGCGGCGATGCACCTCGACACCGTCTTCACCTGCCTCGACCACGACAAGGTGACGGCCTTCCGCGAGGTGGTCGACGAGATCACCTGCTTCTCGCTCCGCCCCGACGGCAAGGGCGGAATCGAGATCACAAAGGAGGGCCTGCATCTCTTCGAGGTCTACAAGGAGGCGCTCGGCCTCTCCGACCTGCTCGTCGTCGGCACCGGCGGCAACGCCTTCGACGCCGAGCGCGAGCAGTGGGACGACGGCAACAACGTCGTCGCGCTCGAGCCCGGGGTGATCGTCGGCTACGACCGCAACACCCACACCAACACGCTGCTCAGGAAGGCCGGCGTCGAGGTCATCACCATCAACAGCCAGGAGCTCGGCCGCGGCCGCGGCGGGGGGCACTGCATGACCTGCCCGATCCTGCGCGACCCCGCCTACTGAACGAGAACACCGGGAGAGAAACGCCATGTCCTTCAACCTCAAGGGCCGCAGCTACCTCAAGCTCGACGACTTCAGCCAGCGCGAGATGCTCTACCTGCTCGACCTCTCGCGCGACCTGAAGCGCGCCAAGTACGCCGGCACCGAGCGTGAGCTGCTCAAGGGCAAGGAGATCTGCCTGATCTTCGAGAAGACCTCGACCCGCACCCGCTGCGCCTTCGAGGTCGCCGCCCACGACCAGGGGGCCCATGTCACCTACCTCGACCCCTCGGGCAGCCAGATCGGCCACAAGGAGTCGATGAAGGACACCGCGCGGGTGCTCGGGCGGATGTTCGACGCAATCGAGTTCCGCGGGTCGTCTCAGGACGCAGTGGACGATCTGGCTAAATACGCCGGCGTTCCGGTCTACAACGGCCTGACCGATGACTGGCACCCGACGCAGATGCTCGCCGACATGCTGACCATGGTCGAGCATTCCGACAAGCCGCGCACCCAGATCGCCTATGCCTTCCTCGGCGACGCGCGCAACAACATGGGCAACTCGCTCCTCGTGCTCGGGGCGATGATGGGCTGCGACGTGCGCATGGTGGCGCCGAAGGAGAACCAGCCGCACGACGACGTGCAGGCGATCGCCAGGAAGTGGGCCGAGCAGACCGGCGCCCGGCTGATGGTGACCGACGACATCGACAAGGGCCTGAAGGGCGTCGACTTCGTCCACACCGACGTCTGGGTGTCGATGGGCGAGCCGAAGGAGGTCTGGGCCGAGCGGATCAAGCTGCTCTCGCCCTACCAGGTCAACATGGCGCTGATGAAGAAGACCGGAAACCCGACGGTCAAGTTCATGCACTGCCTTCCGGCCTTCCACAACACCGAGACCAAGGTCGGCCAGGACATCTTCGAGAAGTTCGACATCAAGGAGATGGAGGTCACCGACGAGGTGTTCGAGAGCCCGATGAACGTCGCCTTCGAGCAGGCCGAGAACCGGCTGCACACCATCAAGGCGATCCTCGTCGCGACGCTGGCGGGCTGAGCCATGGCCCGAATCGTCGTCGCCCTCGGCGGTAACGCGCTCCTGAAGCGCGGCGAGGCGCTGACTGCGTCGAACCAGCGCCGCAATGCCCGGATCGCGGCGGAGGCGCTGGCGCCGCTCTGCGCCGGCAACGAGCTCGTCATCACCCACGGCAACGGTCCGCAGGTCGGTCTGCTGGCGCTGCAGGAGCTCGCTTATCCCGGCGAGGACTCGCCGCTGGACGTGCTCGGGGCCGAGACCGAGGGGATGATCGGCTACATGATCGAGCAGGAGCTCGGCAATCGTCTGCCCTTCGAGCAGCCGCTCGCCACGCTCCTGACCATGGTCGAGGTCGACCCCGACGACCCGGCCTTCGCCGACCCGACCAAGTTCGTCGGCCAGGTTTATGACGAGGCCGAGGCGAAGGCCGAGGCCGCCGCCAAGGGCTGGACCGTGAAGCCCGACGGCGACAAGTGGCGCCGCGTCGTCCCCTCGCCGCTGCCGAAGCGAATCTTCCAAATCCGCCCCGTACAGTGGCTGCTCGAGAAGGGGACGGTCGTCATCGCCGCGGGCGGCGGCGGCATCCCGACCATGTACGAGAAGGGCACCCGCCGCCTCGTCGGCGTCGAGTGTGTCATCGACAAGGACCGCGCCACCGCGCTTCTCGCCCGCGAGATCGGCGCGAGCGTCTTCGTCTGCGCCACCGACGCCGACGCCGTCTACGTCGACTGGGCCAAGCCCGGCCAGAAGGCGATCCGCTGGGCGACGCCCGACGCGATGGACGCCTACAGCTTCCCCGCCGGCACGATGGGCCCCAAGGTCGAGGCGGCGCAGGAGTTCGCCCGGGCGACCGGCGGCCGGTCTGTGATCTGCGCCCTCGCCGATGTACCTGCGGCGGTCCGCGGCCGGAAGGGCACCACGATCGGAAGCATCCCCCGCGACGGTAACTCGGAGGAGGAAATAGCCTTTCACTGAGGTCCCGACATGCGCTTCCGGCGGATCTCGTACGCCCGACCCCTCGGCCTCGGTGCGACGCTCGTCTCTTCCCTGGCGCCGTTCTTCCGAGCGGCCGCCTTCTTCTTGTTATCCGTCGGGCCGCCCGCAGTGATTGGCGGCTGTCCGCCCTTCGCGCCGTCGGTTGCGGATGCCACCCGAGATGTCCCTGGAATGACTAAATCGCTCGACTTGCTGTCGGTCGTTCACTCGGCTGATCGTCGGCGGGTCAACAATAGGTCAACCGGTGTATTGGCTTCGTTCTCCGTCCTGCGTCGCAGTTTGCGGCCCAGCGCGGACTGGTGCGGCCGAAACTGGGTTGCAGATCAAAGGCTTACTCGGCTAACGCACTGCAACTAAAGGACAAGCCTGCTTCCGAGGGTGGGGGCTCATAACCTGAAGGTCGCAGGTTCAAATCCTGCCCCCGCAACCAACGATACTTGCGATGCCTCCGCCGGTCCTGCCGCGAAGGTTTTTGCTTTTGTGGGACTAGGGTGCCGGGATCGTCTGCTGCGCCCTCCCGCAACCAACGATTTCTGCGAAAGCAGGTTGTCCAAAGCCTCGGCCTCCGAAAGGAAGTCGGGGTTTTGCTTTCCAGCCGCAAAGCGCAGGATCGCGCCCAAGTCGCCGCGCAGGACGATGGAGAGTTCGCCGTTCTCAGGCACGAGGCTGATTTCATCGACCAGTGATCGAAGCACGTCGACGGCGGCGCCTCGATCTTCCTCCAATTGCAGGTTCTCGCAGAGCTTCGCGATCCGATCCTGGTACATACGTGCCATGTTCGGGTGCAGCAACGGCGGCGGCTCGTCGGCATTGTCCAGAAGCTCAGTCAACTCCGCCTTTCTCGCCTCCAGCTTCTCGGCCTTGTCTTTGAGTTTCGCCGGCGGGAAGCCTTGAAGAATGGCGTCGACCATCTTGTCGAGCTCTCGGTCAACCTTCTCAAGTTCGCTCCTCCAGCCAGCCAGGTCGGCTCCGCGCTCGATCCGGAGCCGATTTACCTCGCGCGTGAACTCGGCACAGAATTCATTGAAGAGCTCTGGCGACATGAGATGCTTCCGAAGGCCATTCAAGATCGACGCCTCCAAGGCATCCCGACGGATGTTCAGACGGTTATCGCATGTGCCCTTGTTCCGTGACGCTGCGCAGCCAAGCAGGTCTTTCGAGATCAGGGAGTACCCACCACCACAGCACCCGCACTTGATGAGGCTGGCGAAAAGGTGCTTCGGGCGTCGTCTATCATTCATCGGATTATTGCCGGCCGACGACGTATCGAACGAAAGGCTCATTTGCCTTTTTTTCACCGCGTCCCAAAGATCTTGGTCCACAATCCGAAGGTCCGGGACCTGTTGGACCACCCACTCACTTTCCGGGTTCGGGCGGGAGACGCGCTTACCGGTGTCTGGATCCTTCATGTATCGCAGACGGTTCCAGACGAGCCTACCGATGTAGAGCTCATTGTTGAGAATCCCTGTCCCTCGTTTCGGGTTGCCGTGAATCGTGGAGGGCCCCCACTCCTTGCCCTGCGGTCCGGAAATGCCCTCCCGGTTCAAGGTCATCGCTATCGTCCGCGACGATTGTCCGGACAAGTATTCCCGGAAGATGCGCCGAACGACGTTTGCTTCAGCTGGGTTGATCTCCCGCTCGCCCCGATCGTCCGGATCGGTCGTGCGAACGACATCATACCCATAACAGAGTCCACCACCGGAGCGTCCCTGCTCGACACGCCCGCGAAGGCCGCGCCGGGTCTTGTCGGCTAGATCCTTTAGGAAGAGTGCGCCCATCGTTCCCTTGAGACCGATGTGCAATTCGCTGACCTCACCTTCGGACAGCGTCACGATACTCACGCCTGCAAAGCGCATCCGCTTGTAGAGCCCGGCGATGTCCTCCTGGTCCCGAGAGAGACGATCCAGCGACTCCGCGAGGATGACCTCAAAACGGCCCTTCAGCGCATCCGAGATCAGTTCCTGGACGCCGGGCCGAAGCAAGGATGCTCCGGAAATCGCGCGATCCGTGTAGCTGTCGATAATCGTCCAGCCTTCCCGCTCCGCGCGTGCACGGCAGATGCGCAGCTGGTCTTCGATCGACGCATCACGTTGGTTGTCAGATGAATACCGAGCGTAAAGCGCTGCTTTCATGCGATAGCCCCCTTAATCGCGGAGGCGAGCCCGTGCATGCCGCCTGTTCTCTGTCTCAATGAAATCTCTCGCCGCCTGCCGTGCCAACAAGCGAACAAGGTTAACCAGCCGCGGATCATCGCCAGTAGAAGCGAGGCGCGCGATTTTGTTCGCAGTCGCTCCGCCACCCCGAGATGAGATTTGGGCGTCTGTTGACGCGCCAGCCCCTGGCCTATGTTTTTGGTCCCATTCCATAGTCGCCAGCCTGCCAGATGGTGGCGCGCGTACGAAGGAAAAAGCCTATGCATAATAGAGGGTTGAAGGTGGGATGAGCGAACATTTTCGTAGCTTGGCGTATAGATGGCTGCTTTGGCGTCGCGCAAATCGGCGGCCCGGAAACCGGAGATACTGCGCTGTTCTATGCGATTTCTCACCATTTCGGGGTCCTTCGCTGTGGCGGCGACCGAAGACCGTTGCCTGAAAGAAGTCTGCCATAGGCCGCCCGAATCGCGCAACGCAGGTGTCACTAAGGCGCTGGAAGCCGCCACTGGCCAAGCGAGAGAGCAAGAGACTGGGAGGGGTGCCGTGACGGGTTAAGGGCTGGAGGAGAGGCCTCCGGCGCCCGTCGCGGAGGTTTTCCAATGAACACCGAAATTATCGATGCCGGGCGTAAAATCAGCGGCGGCTACAAGGTGGATGTTTCGCGGGGCGAAAACGTGGATCGCGTGTCGTCGGAGTGGTTCGCGCGGCCGGATGACGAACGGTTCCTGTCGCTCGACGACCTCTTCGCATCGGTCAAGGGCCGGGCGGAGCGGAGCCGGACGCGCACGGTGGAAAGTGCGGCGATCCGGGTCGAAGCGCATCGCGACGACCCGGAAAATCTCGGCCTTGTCCTGCCGGGCACGGATGAACCCGTCGCGCCGACGCATTGGTCCTTCGGCCAGCTCTCGAGCCTCGTTGGCGCCCCCGCGGCCTATCTGCGGCAACTGCCCGCGCCGCTGGCGGGCATCAACCTGCAATACGGCCTAACCAACCACCGTGCCGAGCAAATCAAGACGATGGAGGTCGTGGATGGTCGCACGGAGCTGCGCGCCGTGACCGGCCCGGACTATGGCCGTATCTACGACCACGAACTGGTCACCGCCGTTCAGCGCATCGCTGGCAATGGCACCGGCGACACGCGCTGGAAGGTGCCGGGGATGCTCGACTGGTCCACCGGCATCTATAATCCGCGCGTGGACGTGACGAAGGAGACGACGACGCTCTATGCCTCGGACCGCGACGTGTTCCTGTTCCTCGTCGACGACCTCAACCCGATCGAGGCGGGGCTGCTGCCCGACGGTACACCCGACCTGTACTTCCGGGGGTTTTATTGCTGGAACTCGGAGGTCGGCGCCAAGACGCTGGGCATCGCCAGCTTCTACCTGCGCGCGGTCTGCCAGAACCGCAATCTCTGGGGCGTCGAGGACTTCCAGGAGATCACGATCCGGCACTCGAAATACGCTGCCTCTCGCTTCGCCCACGAGGCCGCACCGGCGCTCAGCCGCTTCGCAGAGTCCTCGCCCGCGCCCTTCATCGACGGCATCCGCGCGGCGCGGGAGAAGATCGTCGCGCGGTCGGACGATGACCGCCAGGACTTCCTGCGCAAACGCGGATTCTCGAAGGCGGAGACGGGACGGATCGTCGAGACGGTCCTGGCCGAGGAAGGCCGTCCGCCAGAGAGCGTCTTCGACTTCGTGCAGGGGATCACCGCCGTCGCCCGGTCGAAGCCGCAGCAGGATGCGCGGCTGGTGATGGAGGGGAAAGCCAAGGGGTTGTTGGAGAAGGTGGTCTAGTCACTCTATCGAGTGACGGCCTACACGGGCCGGCACTGAGACTCAGAACTGTCATTGCGCTTTTGAATTGTCCGAAGGTCGTTCATTGGACGAATACTTGCTGGAACGTCCGAAATCAGAGAACTTGCCGACGTTCGTTACTGCAACTGGCTCAACGCCTACGCCTGACTGCCAATGACCAGACCTCAAGCCGTTCTGCTAGGAGAAAAACCGTGGCGACAAACGTTAATGTTGGTGACCATGTCTACGTGTGTCGCAGCCGCTTAGATGCAGTAAATGATCAAACGCAAGCATTTTACAGAACTGAGGTCGTAGCGCGGGAAGGACGCAAGCGGCGTGTTAGGTTGCCCGATGGTACGAATAGCGAGCTCGTATCGACAAAATTCATGCATCATCGAGTCGGCGTCGCAATAATTGCTTTTGATGATTTCCATTCGGAGAGCACTTTGCTCGATCCGTTGGCGAAAACGGTATTGCAGTATTGTCGGCTTCTTTTTGGGGATGATTCCTTTGTGCGATTTTTGAAGTTGCGGACTGATGCAGAGTTGAACTTGGTTTGCCAGACTCAGCAGCTTTCTGCGTATGAGCATATTGTTGTTCTCGGGCATGGTTCGACAGATGCGGCGCTTTGCGGGGCGACGGGCGATATCCCCGTTGCTCGGCTTGTTGAGATATTCGAGCAACACAATCCTACGCCTTGGGACTTCGCATTCCTCTGTTGCTATTTGGGGCGCAATACTTTTGCTCGTCCGTTTTCAACTAGCCCGATGTGCAAGAGCATGGTCGCGCCCTTCAACGCAGTACATGGTGGCGTTTCGGCGCAGTTCGTTCAGACGTACCTAATCAAATTATTGCTCGAAGGTGAATCAACCGCTGACGCACACAGACATGCTTCTGCGTCAACACCTCCGGGCTCGAAGTTTCGGTTGTGGAGGAACGGTGAACACAAGGCATAATTTGGCTTGATGGGCGATGAGCCGATTTGGACATCTGCCGAGTAATGCACCACCAGTCGTATGCCTGCCTCGCACAGGAAGGATGTTTTTCTGCGTCGGAATTCGATGCTGGCGTGGGCGGCTATCTACCGTGCTCAGTTTCCAGAGGTAGAGGTGGGCCGGGTTTCCCGTGACGGGTTTGGAGGTCGGGAGAGTGGCTCCCGGCTGGCCCGTCGCGGAGATATCCCGATGACCAAGCAACAGAAAATCACCCTCAGCGCCTCGCGCGACATTCCCTTCAACAAGCTGATGCTCAGCCAGTCGAACGTGCGCCACGTCAAGGCGGGTGTGTCGATCGAGGAGCTGGCCGAGGACATCGCCCGGCGGACGCTGCTCAGCTCCATCACCGTGCGGCCCGTTCTGGACGACAGCGGAGCCGAGACCGGCATGTACACGATCCCCGCCGGCGGGCGGCGGTTTCGCGCGCTGGAACTGCTCGTGAAGCAGAAGCGCATGAACAAGACCGCGCTGGTTCCCTGCATCGTCCGCACCGATGGGCTCGCTGAAGAAGACAGCCTGGCCGAGAACGTCCAGCGGGCACCCCTGCATCCGCTCGACCAGTTCCGCGCCTTCCAGGCGATGCGCGAGAAGGGTCGCACCGAGGAGGAGATCGCGGCCGCCTTCTTCGTCTCGGCCAGCGTGGTCAAACAGCGTCTGAAGCTCGCCGCGGTCGCGCCGTCGCTGCTCGATGCCTATGCCGAGGAGGAGATGACCCTCGACCAACTAATGGCCTTCACGGTGGGTCCCGATCACGCGCGGCAGGAACAGGTCTGGGAGGCGCTGCAGCGGCACTATTCGCGGCAGCCCTACGAGATCCGCCGCATGCTGACCGAGGGTGCGGTGCGGGCCTCGGACAAGCGGGCGCAGTTCGTCGGGCTGGACGATTACGTCGAGGCCGGGGGCGAAATCCTGCGCGATCTGTTCCAGCAGGACGACGGCGGCTGGTTGCAGGACGCCGCCCTTCTCGACGTCATGGTGCGCGAGAAGCTGGCCGAGCAAGCCGAAGTCATCCGGGCCGAGGGCTGGAAATGGGTCGAGGTCGACACCGCGTTCCCCTATGGCCATACCTTCGGGATGCGCCGGGTTCATGGCGAGGCGGTGCCGATGAGCGACGAAGAAGCCGCCAGCTACCAGGCGCTGAAGGCCGAATACGACGCGCTCGAGGCCGAGCATGCGGAAGCCGACGAGCTGCCCGACGACGTCGATACCCGGTTGGGCGAGATCGAGGAGGCGATGGAGGCCCTCGAGGCGCGGCCGTTCCGGTACGAGGCCGAAGACCTTGCGCTGGCCGGGGCCTTCGTCAGCATCGACAGCTCCGGGCGGCTGCGCGTCGAGCGTGGCTATGTGCGACCCGAGGATGAGCCGGTCGAGGAGGTGGAGGACACCGGCGAGATCAAATCGGAAGCTGCCCCGGTCGAGGGCACCGATGACACCGTCGCGTCTACGACGGACGAGGAGGAAGAGGATGACGGCCTCAAGCCGCTTTCCGACCGTCTCGTCATGGAACTGACGGCCCATCGCACCCTCGCGCTGCGCAATGCGCTGGCTCAGGACCCACAGGTCGCCTTCCTCGCGGCGCTACACGCGATTGTCCTGCGGCTCTTCTATCGCTACGCCGTCGACAGCTGCGTCGAGATCGAACCGCGCAACGCCGCCTTCGGATCGCAGGTGCCGGGCCTCGGCGACACGGCCTACGCGCAGGCCATCGAGCAGCGTCACGAGACCTGGACGCTCAACCTGCCAAAAGCGCCCGAGGACCTCTGGGAGGCCCTGACCGAGTTCGACAGTTGCAGCCGCGAAGCGCTCTTCGCCCATTGCGTGGCGATGAGCGTGAATGCGGTCCACGACCCCTACCAGCGCCGTCCCCGCGCCATCGCGCATGCGGATGTGCTGGCCGGGACCGTCGGGCTCGACATGGCCAAGGCGGGCTGGACGGCCACGGGTGACAGCTACCTCGGCCGTGTGACCAAGGCGCGCATCCTCGAGGCCGTGCGCGAGGCGAAAGATGAGGACGCCGCTGACCGGATTGCCGGGCTGAAGAAGGCTGAGATGGTGACCGCGGCCGAGGACCTGCTCGTGGGCACCCGCTGGCTGCCCGAACCGTTGCGCACGCCGCCGCTGCCGGAAGCGGACGCACCGGAGATCGAGCTGATCGACGAGGCCGAACGCACCGACGATGACGCTTCGGAAGACGATCCCGACAGCAGCGAAGCGCAATCGGCGGAAGATGGCGGCGAACCGGCTATCGGAGATTCCGACCCGATCGAGGAAGATGATCCCGTCGCCGAGGACGCCTTCGCACGCACCGCCGCCGAGTGACCTTCGAGCAGCACGGGGCCTTCCCCAAAGGTCCAAAGTCAGGGGCCCGTCAGTCATGGCGGGCCCCTGATTGCGTCCAAACCTCTTGGAGACCGCCATGACGAGCCCCGCCATCGAGCTTTCGCGCCAGCTTGCCCAGAATGCCGAAGCGGCGTGCCGCCACTATCTGTCGAACGGCCGGAAGCAGGGTCACTACTGGCTGGTGGGCGACGTTCAGAACAACCCGGGGCGGTCGATGTTCGTTCGACTGTCCGGGCCTCTGTCCGGCACCCGTGCGGCCGGAAAATGGACCGACGCAGCCACGGGGGAGCACGGCGATCTGCTCGATGTCATCCGCGAAAGCTGCGGCTTGGTCGACTTCAAGGATGTTGCCGATGAGGCCCGACGCTTTTTGAGCCTGCCCTTGCCTGATCCACCCCGACAGCATTCTCCAAATTCACCGCCACCGGCTGCTACCGGATCCCAGGAAGCGGCACGACGCCTGTTCGCAATGGGCGTGTCGATCTACGGCACTCCGGTCGAAAACTATCTGCGCGGGCGTGGCATCAGAGCGATTGACCAAATGCCAAGCCTGCGGTTCCATCCCGCCTGTTTCTATCGACCCGAAGGCGGCGGGCCGGTCGCGCGGCTTCCGGCCATGCTCGCTGCCATCACCGATCTCGAGGGCCGCCAGACCGGGACCCACCGCACCTGGCTGCGCCCGGACGGGAGCGCCAAGGCCGATATCGGCACGCCGCGGCGTGCGATGGGGGCTTTGCTGGGGAACGGGGTACGGTTCGGCACGCCCAGTGACGTGCTCATCGCGGGCGAGGGGATCGAGACGGTTCTTTCCGTGCGCTCGGCCCTGCCCGAAATGCCCGCCCTCGCGGCGCTGTCGTCGGGACACCTGGCCGTCATCCGGTTCCCCGCTTGCCTGCGGCGGCTCTACGTGTTGCGCGACCGTGATCCGGCGGGCGCGGCGGCAAGGGATCGACTGAAGGCGCGCGCAGCCGAGGCGGGGATCGAGGCGATGACCCTCACGCCGCGATTGGGCGACTTCAACGACGATCTTCGGCGCTATGGGCTGGAGGCCTTGCAAGCGCGGTTGCGGCTTCATCTCCACACCGAGGACGCCGCGCGGTTCGTGCCAGTGTGACAGGGCGGCAATCCGGCTGGCGCTGCACGGCTCGCGGCATCGCTTTCGGAGGGGATCCCGCGCGGGTCCCATCCACGGGAATGGCCGGCTCGCACGGCCTTCTCGGAGGGCAGGAGGCCCACAAGCGTCACGGCCCGGCAATGGCCGCGCTCCGGCTATTTTCCGCCGCGCCCCGTTGGGGCGCTTTGCATCGCGAGGCAAAATAGCCGGGCTTGGCCATCAAGGCCCTCGCGAAAGGCTCGAGCTGCCCGGCCGTGCCGCCCGTGGGCGCGTTCCTGCCACGAAGGCCGCGTGTGGCGCGCGGCTCCCCCGAGGAAGGACCCCGCACATGACCCATGATCCCGAAACCGATGCCCATGAACCGCAGCATAGCACGTCCTCGACCGCCCATGTCCTGACCGAACTCCAGCTCTACGGCTGGCGCCCCTACGAGGATGAACCCGACCCGCGTCCCTTGCCCGAGGGCAGCCAGATCGCTGGTGCCGTCGCCGATATCCTCGATGCCCTTGTCGCGACGCTGGGTGATACGCGCCTCGAACCCGATCTCGACGAACTGCTCTGGGGCGCGGTCAACCTATTCCACCGCGCGCTGGCGCGGGCCGAGCGGCAGCTCGACGACAACGAACAGGCGCAGCGCCGCCTTCAGCGGGAACAGGATGGCTCAGAGGTTAAATCCCTCGAACTCGAACGCCTCGTGGCTGAGGGGCAGAGCATGGTCGAAAGGCGCACCGCGCTGGAGCTTTTCCGCGACCTTGCCGCCGAGGGCTTCGAGCATCACCTCGGCAAGCCCTGGCATCCCCGGACCGGCTCACGCGTCAGCCATCGCAACCTGACCGCCGCGGTGATCGACAGCCGGGACTTCCTCACCGCCCGCCGCCGGGCCGAGGCGCAGTTGCTTCTGCCTGAGGGTCCCAAGGTGGCCGTTACCGGCGGCGCGGAGTTCAACGATCACCGCCTGATCTGGGCGCGGCTCGACCGAGTCCATGCCAAGCACCCGGACATGCTGCTGCTGCATGGCGGCTCACCGAAAGGCGCGGAACTCATTGCCTCCCGCTGGGCCGATCACCGCAAGGTGCCGCAAGTCGCCTTTCGTCCCGACTGGACCAAGCACGGCCGTTCGGCCCCGTTCAAGCGCAACGATGCGATGCTGGACGTCCTGCCGATCGGGGTGCTGGTCTTCCCCGGCACCGGGATCCAAGAGAACCTTGCCGACAAGGCCCGCAAGCTGGGCATTCCGGTCCTGAAGCACGAGGGCGGCGCGTGAGCGCCGCTTTTTCTCGATATGCGCATCACGCGGCTACTGCGTATGACCGGACATTCATGCTCAATGCCGCAGACTTTAGGTTCAAGCCCAACTTGCACCTTGGTCAGTGTGCGGCGAACGTCTGGTTTGGATGACTTGTCAAAACTCGTGCATGTAATCCGAGCGAGTGACATGATTTCGAAAGATAGTTCCGAGAGCGCTTCCCAATGATGTTCAGCCGCCCGAGAGATGGGTTGGCACAGCTCTCAGAAACCACCGATTTCAAGAACTGTCACCGTCGGGAGTTGCAAGGCCAGTCACTCGAACGAAGGTCTCCTCGATCTCGCCCCAGCGCCGGGCCAAAGGCAGAACAGCTAGGTGGATGATCAGCCACGTAGCATAAACCATATCGTGATCCCAGAACCCGCCTGCGGGCACCTTGCCATGGGCAATCTGGTTTCGCAGAGATGGACCACCGGGAAAACTGAACAGGAGATCGATCTCGTGGGTGTAACGCTCGGGAAGGATTTCTTCCAACTGTACCCGCCAAGGATTGCTTGGGTTCAACAGCATGGGCAACGAGGCTTCTGTCTGTATCCCGTTCTCGTCCGTCGTCGTGGTGTCGATACCTCGATGGTAGAGGATCGTTCGCAATGAATTCTCCAATTGTGGGACCAAAAGGGACGCCGCCTCGACATCTTCACCACCAAGGAACTGGACGATTGCACGAGCGAAAATATACCCGTGCCCCGGCGGGATGAACGGACTGTCCTTGATCATCTCCTGGACCACATCAGCGGACACCAGGTGTTCTTCTGAAATCACCCTTCGAATTGGGTTGATGGCACCGGCAACTGTTACGTGCCGGGAATGCCCGCGATGAAAGGACATCAAGTATCGATAGTGCAACTCCGTCTGTTCGGCGCTGCCGGTCAGGCCCGGTGATCTGAACACGACCCTTCCCTGAAAATCATGGACCTGCATTGGCATGATGCCCTGTAATGGAAACTCCTCGGCGTGTTCTGCGGCCTCCTGACGAATAGCGTCCGGTTCAGGGGGATGATCACACAGCACCAAGGAAAGAAATGCGGTCGGCCAAGAATGCCCACGGACCGATGCGACCGAGTGCTCCACGATCCGCGACAGGTCGATTTCGGTCGAGAAGGCACCCATCTCATCACGGATCGACGGCTGAACCTCCCGAAGACTGGCGGTCAATTCATCCCTGCGGTCCTTTGTACCCGGGTAGTTGCGGAGCACTTGGATTGCATCGTTCAGAAAGGCGGATGCTGACATGGGGGAACCGGCCAACTCGGCTTTCTGAACGTGGCACTCGGCGACCTCGATCATGCATCGATTGTGGTTCTGTTCGTCCCGGTTGCGATTGTGGCATCGAGCGGCGACCTTCCAAAGATCAATTCTTTGATCTGGATTGGCTTGAAGGATGTCCGCTCCCACCAGTTCCTCGGCCCAGACAGCGATCTCTTCTACCGGTGTGACGCCGTAATTAATATCGACATCTGCAACTCGAACGAAATCACTCGCGTTGCTGGCCACATACGCATCGGCGACCAACGAACGGATCAGTTCGCGTAGCCTTTCTGACGCCTCATGCTTCCATCGAGTGGCATGGGAAATCCGGGCTGCTCGGACCAACATCTTGATGGCATGGACGCCCCAAGGGGAGTCGTCACCAAAAGCAAACACGGAAGTTCCATCCTGCACCTGTCGAACGCAGTCGCAATAGGCTGAGATCGCACCCTCCGCCATGTCGTGCCGCTTTCGCTGAGCAAACCACACGACATCAGCCAGCCGAGCCCTGAGGCCCGCGTTCTCGACCTCTAGAGCAATCCCAGCCAGAACATCGATTTGCTCTGATAGGAGGTCGCTGGGAACTAACGACCTGCGGTCTCCGAAGATGAACTTCGGCCTAAACGGTTCCGTGCGATGATCGGGGACGAAATGATAGTCCGTGAGCCCAGCCAGCAGTTGAAGCGGTGGATGATCATTAGGGTCGGCATTGCTGGCCAACTCTGAGAATAACCGGCTGATGTCGTGACAATCTACACTGTTCATGGGAGATAATAGGGTATCGATGTCGATGCCTCGTAGCCGGTCCAATTCGACAACGAAATCCACGCCCGGTACCGGGGCTTGGGCCTCTTCCGTTTCGCTTGTCTCCGACGTGGCCCCTAGGCCATCATTGTGGTTGGTCATTGAATGTCTCAACTTCGCCCCGAAGCGCGGCATCGGAATTTAAGAACAACTCCGCAACCCGATGTCCGGCGCCTTCCGCCAACGCTCTGGCCACGGGCGGCATCTCTACCAAAGCGCGTGCAACATCATCCATGCCTATGCGGCGGGCCACCTCAGGGGCATCGAGGCGGACCATGTTGGATCGACCTATCAACAGCCCGGCCTGACCCAATGCGTTGTGGGACTGAGCCCGCATGGCGGATGAAACGAAAAGACCCGCCCAGACCAACTTTCCACCGATGCGGTGCCACCAGCGCATCCGGTAGGTCTCCTGACCGCATCCCAAGCTCAGGAGCCTGATCTGGGTTCGATCAATGTCAAAGCAGGTCATCGCGTCTACCACGCCGATCATTGACGGATTGTTGGCCCAGATGCCGCCGTCGGCAAAAACATAACCGTTCCTCTCTACCGCCGCGAAGATGGTGGGCGCTGCTGCCGTCGAGAGTCCCACATCCACAAGGCATTCGAACTGATCTTTCTTGTAGTCCGGATGGTGCGGGGTCTTGAACACATAGGGTTCGCCATACCGGCCCTCGAAGGAAGGAATGCAGGTTCGGACCAATGATGACCCGAACAGGCCATCACCAAACTCCCGGCGAAGCTCACGTTCCAGGTTCCGCAGATCATATGGGGTGAAGGCCCAACCGGCCCAGCCTCGGAGCAACCGTTTCCAAGGCCCCCCGGGGAAGATATATCGGCCCCGTTCGGTGTAGAGTTTGGAAATGTCTTTCGCTGACTTACCCTGGCCAAGACCCAGCGCGATTATCCCGCCGGTGGAGGTGCCCACGATCATGTCGAAGTGCTGACCGATTGGATCGCCGTTGAGGAAGCGTTTCTCGATCTCAGCGAGGATCATGCATGGAAGGATACCCAGGATGCCGCCGCCATCGATAGAGAGTATCTTGAACGGCTTTCCCGTCGGCCACGGCTGCACCTCACGCAGCGTCTGCCGGGTGCCATCTGAACGACGAGGAACGGTATGGTCGTAGTCACTATCACGCGGCATTCTCTGGCTCCTTCTCCACCCCGGCGTCTTCGTGCCGTCCACCACCGATCCAACGCCCCGTCATCTCCCAGAACTCGTAGGCAGCGAGCCATCGAACCGTCCAACCAACCGTTGTCCGGCTGATCAGCATCGAGGCGTCCCATTCACCCGCCTTGGGATCGAAGAGACACAACGGCGATAACCTGATGTCAGGGCGTTCAAAGTAGACATGAGGGAGTGGCGCTTCCTCCTTGGCCTCCCAGTTTGGCGTAAGGCTGGGCCGGAGAACCCGCACGACCGGCATGACGCGGTAAAGGTCTTGCCGACCCTTGACCGGTAGGCCGTACTCGATGCTGACGTGAAAGGCCCGCTCCAGCCCCTTGAGTTCACCAAACCAGACGACCGACCGTGGTCCCAGACCTCGCGAAGGCTGGAGTTGCGGCCAGTCCCGGGCCATCGCCTGGACCTGGGCCCCCAGGGATTTCACCGACGCGGCCATTTCGAACCGTAGAAGGTTGACGGCTTCACCGCCGGTTTCGCTTTGGCAATGGCCGGACTTATTGAGATACCACCGGTGGTACCGAAGGTGTGCATACCCGTGCGGATGGCCTCGCCGTATTCGCGTTCAAGCTCGTCCATCACTTCCTCGCCGATACTCTCACCGAACATCGACTTCAGGACATCACGGCGTTCGCGCAACGAACGCCTGTCGTCCAGGAGAATGTCGAGTTGGTTCAGGAACAGCCGCATATCCGCAATCAGGGTATCCTGTGCCGCGTGGTTCTCCGGCCAGCGGTCCGTGAACACATCCCCTGGACAACGCGGGTTTTCGACATGGATCAACAGGCCGACGCTCTTGGCCTTCAAGAGCCGGTCGAGGATATGTTGAGCGATGATGCGGAGGTTCTGGCTGATGGTCCGACCTGCCTCGGCCACTTCCAGGGTGAGACAACTAAACATGACGGACGCGGGCATGCGTCCGTCCCGCGTCGCCCAACGGATGTTGCGGTTCCTCTTGAGAAGCTGAAGGGCGACCGTAACTGCGGATTTGCCGCCCACGACGCTGGAGTGAACGGGGACCGGAAGCGAGTCCGCATCCTTTTGCATCGCGACGAGACCTTGGTCCGCCCGCAGCGCCCGCCGTGCGTATTCCTGCTGGAAGGACAGATCGACCGGGCAGGTCGCGTTGTATACCTCGGCGAACCCGAAGCTGTTGGTCAGCACCTTACGGTCCCGGTTGCGAGGTTCTTCCGGCTTGGAGTGATAGATGTAGCTGCGACGCGGATCGATTTCGTAGATCAGTTCAGCGGGCGAGAGGTCCAGGTGCATCCCATCCGAATAGTGGATCGTGACACACCGCGTCTGGCGCTCCGTCATGTCGTAGTACCGCGACCCGCGCTCCCCACGCATCGCCTCATAGAGAAGCTCCAGCGCCTGC
>CALMSR010000008.1 GCA_937872465.1 uncultured Paracoccaceae bacterium | reverse complement strand
GGTCAAAACGGCACCTCCGGCGTCTGCGCCCGGGCGATGTCGGACATGGCCTCGCGGAAGCCCTCGACGGCCTCCTCGATCAGTGCGCGCACCTGCGCCTCGGTCAGATGGCCGAGCGGGGTGGCCCAGCCGATCTCGTCCATCAGCAGCGCCACGCGCTTCATGGTGGCGGTGATCGCGGCGCGCTCTTCCTCGGTCAGGTCAACCATGGCGAAACGCTCCCGCGCCAAACGCGTCCAGAAGGACTGGCAGGGCATTGAGCAGAACCAGACCGAGGGCCGGGGCTGCTTCGACCGGTGCGGATCGAACCAGCCAAAACCACGGGTGGGTTGCCGGCAGACAGCACAGAGCGTTCCACGCGGATGCCAGAGCCGCCGCCGGTCCGCGGCCGTGATGGGGGTGGATGTGGACATGGGTCATGCCGCCCTCCGTTCGGGCCGGGCGGCCGTGTCGATCAGCTGGCGGATGGCGCGCTTGTTGAAGCCGAAGGTCATCAGCGCCGAGGCGCGATAGCGCGTCAGGCCGAAGTCATGGCGGCACTCGGCCGGCAGGTATTGCAGCTGCTTCTCGGTCGGCGGCTGGCGCAGCCAGGAGCGCGTCTTGAAGGCGCTCTCGTCGGTCTCATGGGTGTTCAGCCAGTCGTCGGCCTGCGCGAGGCAGACGGTGCGCTCCCCGACACCCAACAGGTGGGGGCGTTCGCCCTTCGCGCCGCCGATGGCGTACCAGACTCCGTCCAGCCAGAAGATGCCGCCCCAGGCCGCGAAGCCCGTGGCCATCAGCGCGTCGTCCGTGCCGTAGAGGTCGACCCACGCGAAGCTGGACCGCTTCAGCAGGTCGATCTCGGTCATCATGAAGCCCGAGAGCGGCGCGGCACCGCCGCCTTCACCGGCCTCTTCGTCCTCCCGCGGAAGAACCTCGCCGCAGAGCGGGCATTCGGTGGCGGCCAGCGGGATCTCCGCCTCGCAGGCCGGACAGGTCTTGGTGGGTGCCTCGCCGGTCTCCGTCTTGCCGTCGAGATCGACATCCTGCTCCAATGTGCCGTGGATGAGGCTCGAGGTGCCGAAGTCGAGGACAATGCAGTCGGTCTTGACTATGCCGGGGTGTTCCTCGGGGTCGACGGTGCGCAGGCCCCGCCCGACCATCTGGATCATGGTGGACTTGTAGGAGCTGGGCCGCAGCAGCACGACGCAGGAGGTGGGCGGGTGATCCCAGCCCTCGGTCAGCACCGCGACGTTGACGACGACGCGGATGCTGCCCGCCGCGTAGTCGGCGAGGATCGCCTTGCGGGTCTCGGCCGCCAGATCGCCGTGGATCAGCGCTGCGGAAACGCCCGCTGCCCTGAACGCTTCGGTGACATGTTCGGCATGGGCGACGGTGGAGCAGAACACCACGGTCTGCCGGTCGCCCGCCTTTTCCTTCCAGTGCCGGATCACCTCGTCGGTGACGGGCGCGCGGTCCATGATGCCCGCCACCTCCGCCATGTCGAAATCCGACATGGTCTTGCGGACCGAGCGCAGCTCGTCCTGCACGCCCACGTCGATGACGAAGGTGCGCGGCGGCACCAGATGGCCCGAGGCGATCAGTTCGCCCAGCCGCACCTGATCGGCGACATTGTCGAAGACCTCGCGCAGGCCCTTCCTGTCGCCCCGGTTCGGGGTGGCCGTTACCCCGAAGATGCGGGCGTCGGGATTGGCCTCGCGCACGCGGTCGATGATGCGACGGTAGCTGTCGGCGACGGCGTGATGCGCCTCGTCGACGACCAGCAGGTCGAGACGCGGCATGTCGGCGAGGTTCGAGGCGCGCGCCAGCGTCGGCACCATGGCGAAGGCGACCTGGCCGCTCCAGGACTTCTCCGTGGCGTCGATGACCGAGGTGGCGACGCCCGGCACCACGCGCTGGAACTTGGCGCGGTTCTGCGCCGTCAGCTCGTCGCGATGCGCCAGCACGCAGGCCTTCGCGCCGTCGCCGATCATCTCGCCGGTGACCGCCGAGAGCATGATGGTCTTGCCCGCACCGGTGGGCGCCACGCCCAGCGTGTTGCCGCGGGAGGCGAGCGCAGCCACGCTGCGCTCGACGAAGGTCTTCTGGCGGGGGCGCAGGCGCATGGCCGGTCTCCCCTTACTGCGCCCAGCTCGGCCGACCGGCGGCGCCGGGGGCGGACGCGGGCTGGCTGGGCTGGGTGGCCGTGGCGGTCTGCTGCGGGGCCTGGCCCTGCGCCGGGGCGGCGGCGAACTGCGGCGCGACCGTGCCCATCAGCGCGGCGTAGTCGCGATGGTCGGGCGTGACCGCGGCGCGGATCTCGTTCTTGTCCTCGCCGTTGGTGTCGGTGCCGATGTCGATGCGGGCGACGAACTCGACGCCGTCGAGATCGCCGAAGCCGTTGATGCGGCGGCGCGCCTGCGCTTCCGGCGAGTTGTCCTTGTCCGACACGCCGCGGGCGGAGTTGAGGATGCCGCGGATCAGGCCGCGCCCCATGTTGGCCCAGTCCGGGCCCTTCGGGCTGTAGAGGCCGATCAGCGACCAGACCTTGCGGCGGGCATAGGGCCCCTCGAGCACTGTGTATTCGGCGTCGAGATAGACGGCGCCGGTGGCGGCGCGGCGCGCCCAACCGCCAGTCCAGCCCTGCGAGGGGTCGTCGAAGCCGCCGGGGCGGAGCGTCAGGCGCACCTTGGCGAGCGTGCCCTTGGGGATGACGTTGGTGTTGGATTGGGCGGAGTTGAAGTCGTTCCAGGGTCCGGTCATTGCGCGGCTCCTTTCAGTTGGAGGATGGGACGCGCAGCGGCGTCAGATGGGAAAAGCCACCCCGGCGACCGGATCGGGACACCGGGCATGGCGAGTGGCGCTCAGCCATGCCCGGGCTCCTGCGCGGGATCGGCCGGGGTTACTGGCGGCCAGGTCAGGCGTTCGGAGGCAGGCGCCGCGGGGCGCTGGATCTTCTCCATCAGCCTGCCGAGATGCGGGGCCTCGACCCTGTCGAGGCGGCCCGAGCGGTCCTTGGCCGGATAGCCCCAGGGGTTCAGCGTCTGGCAGACGAACGCGCGCTGCGGCTGGCCGTTGGCATCGGCGATGTCGGCCATGGTGATGACCTGGTCGACGATCCCGGGCAGCTCCAGCCCGGTCTTGCTGCCGTCGATCTGCGGCTGGAAGACCTTGCGGTTGAAGTCGTCGAGCCGCTCGTCG
>CALMSR010000007.1 GCA_937872465.1 uncultured Paracoccaceae bacterium | reverse complement strand
CCCTGCGCCTGCGTCTTCTGACCGCGCGACCTCACAGAAGCCTCCAGATTCCCATGTGTCCTGAGCCGTGATTCATTTCCGCCAGAGAGTGGAGGTGAGCATGGCGGGATACGATTTGAGCGACGAGGAATGGGCGATTGTCGGGCCGCTTCTGCCCGGGCCGGGGAAGGGCAAGCGGCGGGTGGATGACCGGCGGGTGGTGAGCGGCATTTTCTCTGTGCTCAAGACCGGCGCCCCCTGGCGGGACCTGCCGGAGCACTACGGCCCCGACACCACGGTCTCCAACCGCTTCAACCGCTGGGCCCGGCGCGGCATCTGGTTGAAGATATTCGAGGAACTGGCGGCACGCTCCCCGCAGTCGATGCAGCTCATAGACTCGTCCATCATCCGGGCTCACCAGCACGCCGCCGGGGCAAAAGGGGGGTGCGGATCAAGCCCTTGGCCGTTCTCGTGGCGGACTGACGACCAAGATCCACGCCGTCGTGGACCAGGATGGCCTGCCGGTGAAGCTGGCGAACACCCCCGGGCAGGCCTCGGACAAGGCGACGGCTCCGCTCCTGCTGGGGGCGCTGCCCCCGGCCATGGTGATCGCCGATCGCGGCTATGACAGCATGGGCCTCGCTACCTTCGTCGCCGAGCGTGGCGGGGTGGCGCAGATCCCAACCCAGAGCCGTGTGCGCATCCAGCGCTCGGTCCCCAAGGAGCTCTATAGGCAACGCAACCTGGTCGAGCGGTTCTTCTGCAAACTCAAACAGTTCCGCCACATCGCCACCCGCTTCGAGAAGCACGCAACCAACTTCCTGGCTGCCATAGCCCTCGCCGCAACACGCATCTGGGTCAAAGCTATTGAGTCCGCTTCCTAGGCGTCACTGCTCCGGGATCTCGCCGATCTCGTGCCTACGGTCTCGGGCCCCGACGGCCTCAGTAGCCGGCGAAGGTCCGCGGTGGTGAGGCGGACTCAGGCCTCGCTGGTCTTGCAGGTCGCTTCCGAGTAACCGTCGCCTATAGCGGAGATCATCGCCTTGTCGCGCGCCTCCTGCAGCGTCTCCCCGGTGGTGTGGTAAGTTTTGGAATCTTTTCCCATCCTGCAGACGGTCTTGTACTCCTTCTCGGCCATTGCGATTCCCTCCCCTGGCGCGAAGGAGCATACCATGGCTGCACCGCTTCAGGCACGCCCGTGACCGGGCGGATCGCCATCCTCGGCTGGGGGTCACTGCTCTGGGACCTTGACGATCTCGCGCCGAAGGTGGCGGGCGACTGGGCGCTGCGGGCCGGGCCGCGGCTGGCGATGGAATTCAGCCGCATCAGCCCCAAGCGCCGGATGAGCCTCGTGGTCTGCCTCGACCCCGACGAGGGCACGCCCTGCGCCACGCATGTCATCCGCTCGTGCCGCACGGCGCTCGGCGCGGCGGTCTCCGACCTCGCCGCCCGCGAACGCGCGCCGCTCCACCGAATCGGCTGGGCCGAGGCCTCCGGCCGCGGCGAGGGCCGGATGCCCGAGGTCGTCGCGGCGGTCGGGACCTGGTGCGCGGCCGAGGGCTGGGACGGCGCGGTCTGGACCGATCTCGAGCCGAACTTCCGCGCGACGACGGGAGAGGCCTTCACCGTGGCCGCCGGACTCGCCTATCTGCGCAGCCTCGAGGGCGAGAGCCTCGCCGAGGCGCAGCGTTACATCCGCCGCGCACCCTGGACCACGCGCACGCGGCTGCGCCGCGCGCTCAGCGCCGACCCCTGGTGGCGCGGCCTGCGCCCCCCGCGTTCCTGACCTCGGATCCGCCTGAACGCTGCGGCGAATTGCGTCGGCTCTGGAGGCACCGCCGGGATGGGGCGCAGATGCACGCCGCCCAACGTCGGGGCGATCCTCCCGAAACGGCTCGGCGCCCCGCCTTTTTTCGGCGATCGCAGCCCCGCGCAGTAACATCGACCGCCGCCCCGCCGTATCGCCCGTCGAGGTGGACGGGAGGCGGCGATGTTCCTTGCATCTGGCGGTTTGCGGCATTCGCTCTTCGGCCTGCCCCTGGTCGCGCTCGCCGCGGCGGCCTCGGCGGAGACCGCGCCCGAGCGCATCGAGGTCGAGGGCGAGATGGTCGACAGCTGGTGCTATTTCTCCGGCGTGATGGGCGGCTACGAGGCGGTGGTGGGCTCGGCGCATCACACTTGCGCGCTCTGGTGCGCCAAGGGCGGCATTCCGGTGGGGCTGCTCGCCGACGACGGGACGATCTATCTGGTGCTCCGGCTCGAGGGCGCCGACCCGCTGGCCGAACCGGAGACGCTGCTCACCGTCGCCTCCGACCGGCTGGCGGCCGACGGGCTGCATTACCAGCGCGACGGCGTGAACTACATCGTCGTGGAGAACGTCGTCGAAAACCTGGGCATCACCAACCACAACCACGAGGATTACGGCCCGGTCCCGGGCTTCGCGATCCCGGAGCCGGGGCAATGAGCGGCGCGGGCCTTCTCGCCCTCGCGCTGGCGCTGCCGGCGGCGGCGCAGGCGCAGGATTTCAGCGCTGGCAGCGCCGCCAAGTCGTGGGGCCTGCTCGGCGAGGAGAACGCCCGCTTCGAGGCACTGGTCGTCGACGTGCTCTGCGAGCTCGGCGGCGACTGCCCCGAGGATTGCGGCGGCGGCGCGCGTCAACTGGGGCTCCTGCGCAGCGCCGACGGAGTGCTGGTCATGCCGATGAAGAACGGCCAGCCGGTCTTCTCCGGCGCCGTCGCCGATCTCCTGCCCTATTGCGGCGAGACGGTGGAGGTCGACGGCCTCCTGGTGGGCGAGCCGGAGGCGACTCCGGCCAAGTTCTTCCAGGTCCAGACCATCCGGCGGCCGGGCGAGGCGGACGCACGGCCCGCAAATCGCTTCACCGAAGCCTGGGCCGCGGCCAATCCGCAGGCCGCCGCCGAGGGCGGCGAGTGGTTCCGCGCCGATCCGGACGTGCGCGCGCGCATCGAGGCCGAGGGCTATCTGGGGCTGGGGCCCGATGCCGACGCGGCCTTCATCGCCGAATGGTTCTGAGCCGCGCCCATTTCCTCGCGGCGCTCTTCGCCGCGGCATCGCCGGGGCTCGCGGAATCGCCCTTCGGCGGCGCCATCGGCGGTCCTTTCGAACTGGTGGACCAGCGCGGCCACGCGCGCAGCGAGGCCGATCCCGCCGGCCGCCCGCAACTCCTCTTCTTCGGCTATGCCAGTTGCGACGGCATCTGCTCCCATGTCCTGCCGGCGATGGGCGAGCTTACCGAGGCTCTGGCGGCCGACGGGCTCGCGGTGACGCCGGTCCTGATCACCATCGCCCCCGAGCACGACACGCCCGAGACCCTCGCCAGGGCGCTGCCGGCCTTCCATCGCGACTTCGTCGGCCTGACCGGCGACGCCGCGGCGCTCGCGGCGGCGCGGGCGGCCTATCAGGTCGAAATCGAGACGCTCTTCGAGGACCCCGCGGGCCGCCCGGTCTTCGCCCATGGCTCCTTCGTCTATCTTCTCGATGCCTCCGGCACGGTGCTGACGCTCATGCCGCCGGTTCTCGGCATCGACCGGATGGCAGAAATCGTGGAGGGCTACCTGCAGGCACCCGCGGCCGGCGGCTGAAGGCCGTTCCGGCGACGCCCCGCCGGATTGCCGCGCGGGTCAGAACGTCGCCGAGGCGCCCCCGTCCACGAGAAGGATCTGCCCCGTGACGTAGCGCGCGTCGTCGGAACAGAGGAAATAGACCGGCCCGGCGATATCCTCGGGCTCGGCCCATCGACGCATCGGGATGCGCCCGTATTTCACGTAGATGTCGCGGAACCAGTCGGCATCGTATTCGTGCGAACCGTCGGGCTGGATCGACATGAGCGTATTGACGAAGCCCGGACAGAGCGCGTTGACCGTCACTCCGTCCGGCGCGAGATCGGCGGCCAGGGCGCGGGTGAAATTGACGATGGCCCCCTTGGCGGTGGAATAGGGGATCGAATCCGGCCAGCCCCGGATGCCCATGATCGAGGCGATGTTGACGATCCTGCGCGCGGGGCCGGCCTTGAGCATTGGCCCGAGCATGGCGAGCGTCATGCGCACCGCGCCGTTCTGGTTGACCTCGACGGCCTCCGCGTAGCGTGCCATGCTGATTTCTTTGATGCTGCCGCGGCCTGAGATCGCGGCATTGTTGACCAGAATGTCGCAATGCCCGTGCCTGGCCTCGACGATGCGCGCCAGCTCCGCGACCGAGGCGTCGCTGGCGATGTCCACGACCCGGCCCTCAGCGGCATGACCCGCGGCGCGCAGCCGCGCAGCCGATTCCTCCGCTGCCTCCGCCTTGAGGTCCGCCAGGACGACCCGCGCGCC
This sequence comes from uncultured Paracoccaceae bacterium, assembly GCA_937872465.1. Classification (GTDB taxonomy): domain Bacteria; phylum Pseudomonadota; class Alphaproteobacteria; order Rhodobacterales; family Rhodobacteraceae; genus Amaricoccus. The sequence continues at coordinate 4,070 of CALMSR010000007.1, read as the reverse complement.
TTCCCGCACCAGTCGCTCGGCGATCGCGAAGCCGATGCCCTGGGCCGCACCCGTCACCACCGCGACCCGGTCCTGCAACCGCCTGTCCGTCATCCCCCGCTCCCTTTCCTGGCCCGCGGCCTTCAGGCGACCGCATACCTGCGCACGGCCTCCCAATCGACTTCGACCCCCAGCCCCGGCTTCTCGGGCAGGGGTATCCGCCCGTTCTCGAGTCGCAGCTCCTCCCGGGCGAGTTCGCGCCGCAGCCGCTCGACCGCGAGCGTCGGCGGGAGGTATTCGATGAACGGGCAATGCGGCGTGACGAAGGCCAGATGCGCCGTCGCCGAGATCGAGATGCCGGTCTTCCAGCAATGCGGGACGATCAGCATCTCCCGCGCGGCCGCCATGTCGCAGACGATCCGCGCCTCGCCGATGCCGCCCACGCGCCCGACGTCGGGCTGGGCGACCTGGATGCGGCCGCGATTCATCAGCTCCTCGAACTCGAAGCGCGTCGCCAGCCATTCCCCGAAGGCGATGCGCATCGGCGCCCGTTCCGAGACCTTGGCGATCTCGGCGAGGCTGTCCGACCAGATCGGCGTCTCGAGAAAGAAGATCTCGAATTCCGCCCAGTCCTGCACCACCGACAGGCAGGTCTCGGCGTCCTCCCAGAGGTATTGGACATCGACCATCAGCGTCGTCTCCGGCCCGATCGCGCAGCGGACCGCGGCCACCACCTCGCTGTGCCGGTCGTAGGATTCCTGCATCCCGCCATGGGCATAGGGCCCGTTCATCGTGACCTCGGTCTTGATCGCGGTGAAGCCGAGGGCCTTGGCTTCGAGCGCCGAGGCGACCAGCGCGTCGCGGTATTCCGCAAAGGAATGCCCGCCCGGCTGCAGCGAGGCATAGGGCACGATGTGATCGCGGACCGTGCCGCCCAGGAGTGCGTGGACCGGCTTGCCGGCGAGCTTGCCGCAGAGGTCCCAGAGCGCCATCTCGACCGCGCTCAGGGCATGGATGACCATGCCGCGCCGCCCATTCATCGCCGTGCCCACATAGACCCGCTGCCAGATTCCGCCGATGTCGAAGGGATCCTGGCCGATCAGCATCTCGCGGATGCATTGCCCCATCGTATGGGTGCCCGGCGATTCGATGCAGGCCCTGGCGATCCAGGGATTGGCATCGCATTCCCCGATGCCGAGCGTGCCGTCGTTGCTGCGGATCACCACGATCAGGCTGTCCTGGGCCGAGGAGGTGAATCGCGGATCGTAGTCGGGCGCGAGCAGCACCCGGCATTCGACGCTAGCGATGCGGGCGTCGGGCGCGGGCGCATCGAGAACGGGCGAGACGGTGCGCATGATGACCTCGCGAACCTGAGCGGGCCGCTGCGGGGCGGCCGTGCTCCGGAGTCGTCCCACAGCCGGAGGCGCTTCACAAGCCTCCGGGACCCCACGGTAATGGGTCAGGACGCCGGCGCGGGCCGATCACGTGGATCCCGTCGGTCAGGAGCGAGACCGTCTCCCATGGGCGGTGGTCGTGCGCGGCAGCGAGGAACAACGGCCTTGGACATGGCTATGCTGCGCCTCCGGCCGGGAATTCGCGTGCGAGATAGCGCACGACCTTGCCGCTTTCCGGGAGCCTCGCCCTGCCCACCTCGGCGAATCCGAGCGTCGCGTGAAAGGTGTCCGAGGCGGGATTGGGCGGATCCACGTTCACTTCGCAGACAATGCGGCGATGACCGGAGGCGAGGGCTTCGGCGAAGAGGTCATCGTAGAGCCGGCGGCCCAGCCCGCGGCCCCGGGCGCCGGGGGCGACCACCACGCGATCGACATAGACGAAGCGGTCGTAGCCTGCGCGGAACCACCGGAAATTGGGGCTGTCGTAGTCGGCCCGCTCATCGAACGCGAGCAGGAAGGCGTCCACCGTGCCGACGCGCGCGGCGAGGAAAGCCTGCGCGACGAGAAGCTCGAGGCGGCCGGGATCGAGCCGGGAGAGCTCGACCGCATGGGCGTTGTTGAGCGCGAGCAGGGCTTCGCCCAGAGGCGCGGAAAGGCGGAGATCGGCGGGCGTCACCCGCGTCGCGCCATGGGTCATGGTTCGCCATGCATCAGGACCGGTACCTCCGAAGCCGCGTCTGGATGCCGAAGAGATAGATCGAGACGCCCACTAGGACGATGAAGAAAATCGCCATGGCAATGGTCGCCCCCATCTGGGGATCGGCTGACTCGCACCGGGCGCGCGCGCCGCGCTGGTGCATCTCGGGCCGCAGTTCGAGCTTCGCGCGGTCTGGCGCGGCGGCAAAGTCTTGCAATCGTGACCGTCCCCGGCGAGAATCCCGGCGTCGCGACGGGATCCTTCGCGGCGTCCCGTATGATGGACTCGCGCCGATGACCGCAGACCGCTCGCCCTCCGTGCCGCTCTGGTCGGTCACGGCCGTGGTGTCGGTGGTGCTGGTCCTCGCCGCACTCGCGGCAGCGCTCTCGGCTTGGGCCTATACCGGGCAGGCGGCGCGCCGGGTGGAGGACGTGCAGGTCCAGACCGAGCTCGCGCGCGCCTATCAGGCCCGCGCCATCGCTTGCCTCGACCAGGCCGCCGCCTCGCTGGGCGATCCGTCGCGCCTTGCCCGCGCCGAAAGCAGTCTCGAGATTTCCCGGGGCATCACCCTCTGCCTCGTGAAGAACCGCGACTTGGCCGTGGTCGAGGTCGACGGGCTCGCGACATGCGTCCGCGAGGTGGAGATCGCCAACGGCCTGATCGACCCGGCCGCCGGCGCAAGCTTCGCGGCGCCGCCCTGCTGAGGCGAGGCCCTTCACCCTGACGGATCGAGATGGCTGGACAGGCGCGCCGCTTTGGCCACACTCGCAGACCGACCGATCGGAGACGCCGATGATCCGCGCCAGCGCCGCCGCACTCTGCCTCGCCCTCGCCGCCTGCGGCACCACCTACCAGGTGCCGGTGACCGGCAGCCCGGCGGCAACCGTGGTGTCGGCGCCCCAGGCGCCCGCCGGCTCCCGGCGCAGCGCCCGCGACTTCCGCCGTGTCGCTGCCCGAATCGAGCCGGTGGCCGAGAATGTCTGCCGCGAAGAATCGCCTGGGGCGCCGGCCTCCTATTGCGATTACGTCATCCTGCTCGAGGACGACCCCCGCATGCCGCCCAATGCCTTTCAGACCGTTACGGATGCCGGACGGCCGGCGATCGTCGTCGGGGCGAGGCTGCTCGATCAGATGCAATCCGACGACGAGATCGCCTTCGTGCTGTCCCACGAGGCGGCGCATCACATCGCGCGTCATCTCTCCAAGCAGCAGCAGAGCCAGATGCTCGGCGCGCTCATCCTCGGCGGCCTCGTCGCCGCCACGGGCGCCTCATCGGACCCGGCGGCGAACCAGCGGGCCATCGAGGATGCGATGAACATCGGCGCCTTCGTGGGCGGCCGCGCCTGGTCGCAGGATTTCGAGCTCGAGGCCGACTGGCTCGGCGCCTTCATCGCCGCCCGGGGCGGCTTCGACCCCGAACGCGGTGCGGTGGTCTTCGCGCGGCCGGCGCTCGCCTCCTCGGGCGGGCCGGTGATCCTCTCGACCCATCCACCCTCGCCGCAGCGCACCGCCCTCGCCGCCCGGGCCGGCGCCGAGATCCGCCGCCAGCGGGCCGCGGGCCTCGTCCCCCGCCCCGCCTATGCCGAGACGCGATACTGAACTTCAGAATCCCGCCGCCCGTCGCCTGCCGGCCGCGGTCGCGACCCCGTTCACCGATCATGCCCGGACATGAAAGAAGGCGCGAGGACGCCGTGCATGGCCGGTGCATGGCCGATGCACGGATTGTGCATGCCCTGTCCTTGGCTCCGCACCCGCTTCCATCCCTGCAACTCAGGGCCCAAAGAATCTGTGCAGGCGATGTCATTTTCTGCTTGCACCGTCCCGGACCGGACCCTACATACCGCCCACCGAAGCGGACGGGGCCTCGCGGGCCCGCTCTGCGGCGGTGAAATCGGGCAACGGGATGCGGGACGCGTCGAGGTAAAGACGCAGGCCGATAATGTTGTCTGGCGCTCTTTGACGTGATTGATTGAGATGAAGGGATATGCGGGCGGTTTGGT
>CALMSR010000006.1 GCA_937872465.1 uncultured Paracoccaceae bacterium | reverse complement strand
GCCGTCACGGCGGAAGGAGGGAACGATGGTCAATGCCGCGCCCCCATCGTCTTCATGCACTCGGCCATAAGGTAGTCAATGGTGGACGGCCCCGCCGGCGTCTGTACGAGGAAAGCCTTGAGGAGCTTGGCGCATCGCTCGCGCTGCCCTTCCCAAGCATCCAGCCGGTAGGCGTCCCGAGCCAAGCAATAGCGATTCCACGCGACGACCATCGCCTGCGTTTCCCGCAGACCCTTCGGCATCGGCATGTGCGCAGGTATCGCCGCGTTGGCCTTGTCGATCATTTCGGAGAGTCGGTCGGCAAAGTGCTTCGCCTGCTCTGTGGGCAAAGACTGGGCCAAGGATCGCGCCGGTTCGTAGAGCTTCGCGATCTCTGTTGCAGCGAACCCCGCTCCGGTTAGGGCGCGGAAGGTGGCGCGGCCTTTGCGTATGGCTTCGGCCATCTCGACGATGCGGGGGTGTTTTGCCGGGTCGAAACCAAGGTCCGGGCCGGCGGTTCGGTCGGAAGCCGTCATCACTTGCTCCAATAGAGAAGGTAGAGAAGGAAGGCGCAGAACAGATGCGCCGGCACGCATGCGAGCGTGAGGTGGAAGAGGAAGAGGTAAAGCTCCCGCTTCCGGCGCCGGTATTCACGGCGGTCCTCGTCGCTCAAATCCTCGGGGCGCAGCCCCCACGGATTGAGGGCGCGCTGGTCCGGCCTCGCCCCGTAGGGTTCGCCGAAGGAATGAACCGGGACGCGCGCGCGGTCAGGCATCGTCGCCTCCGAACGCGCTGGCGCTGGCGGCGTCGATCCGCGCGACCATGTCGCGCAGCGCCGTGAAAGAGCGGTTCCACGCCTCCCATTCCGGGGTCGCGTCCTCGGCAATGCCGGGATTGGCGGCAAGCCATGCGTCGGCGGTCGAAACCGTGTCGCGCATCGCCTCGACCATTTCGGAGATGTCGGGGAACTCGGCCTCGCCGGCGTCCTCTTCCTGCGCACCGTCGAAGGCGTCCGCTACGGCCATCTCGGCGCGGGTGAGCGCGTCCTCGCGGTTGGCGGCGTCGGTGATGTTGCGGATGATGGTCCGCAGTTCCTCGTCGGTCAGCCGCTCGCGCCAGTCGGCCCAGTCCTCGCGAACGCCGGGCATCGTGTCGTAGCCAAGCTCTTCGAGTTCCGCGATCAGTTCCTCGCGGTCGTTGCGGGGCGCGCCGTTCATACCGGCATCCCCGGCCCGAAGGCGGCGGCCAGCACGAAGCCGAGCGACGCCACGAAGGCGATCATCGCGAACAGGCTGGCGAGGTCTTGGAAGAAGCCGCCGCTATCGGGGCGGGCGCGGCGGGCGGCGGCAAGGCGCTCGCCCTCGAAGGTGCCGAGATCGGTCTTTGGGAACTGCATAATTGCCTCCATCGGTGAGGATGGAGGATATTCAAGGACAATCTGTCCCTAATTGTCAAGGACTATTTGTCCTTAAAGAAGTCGCACGAAATGTGGCAGAAATGCCATCCGCGCGCGCAGGGTGCGCCGCAAGGATTCCGAATCGCGATGATTACGCCGTTTTGGCCTCGGTGGATTGGCGTCTTGGTTTAGCCGTCTCTTGCCCGGTGATCAGCCATGATTCGGAGACGCGGGTCGCGGCGCAGAATGGCCCGATCAATCTATGGGGAAGAAGGCTGCGCGTCTCATACTGCTTATAGACGTCCTGCGTGATCTGAAGGATTCTCGCTATCTCTTCCTGAGTGAAGCGAGCGCCTTCCCGCGCCGTTTTCGTGCGCTTGAGGAAGTCCTGCTTGTAGTCGCTGCCAGATCCCTTTGCCATGCGGTGCTTGTCCGAAAAATCGGCCGTCAGGTCATGGGACACTTTGGGCATTGACTTTAAGGACAATCTGTCCTTATCAATAGAAACCATGATGAGCAGCTTTCGAAACGTGATCGACGAATGGGGTGGCCCGCAGCGCATGGCTGCGGACATCGGCGCGTCGGTCTGGGCCGTGCGGAAATGGCATCAGCGCGACAGCATCCCCTCCGAATGGTGGATCGCTATCGAGGCGGCGTCCGAGCGACTCGATCACCCCGTCACGGTCAAGGACTTGGCGGAGATTTCGGCCCGGAAGTTGCAGGAAACCTCCCACGACGTTGACCGCGTCGCGACTGCCGGCCCGGATGGCGGACCCTCTGAATCCGGGCCGGCTCTTTCGTGCGAGGCAGCGGAATGAAGGGGCGCTGACATGATCGCTTACCAGCACACCCCATGGGGCAGGTTGCCGCTCGGCGCGAAGGGCGATCGTCAGACCGCGATCGAGGTCCATGTGCCGGACGTGGTCGCCGCGCTGCTCGCCATCGTCGCCACCCATGACGGGGTCGAGCCGGAGAAATTCGCCGCCGAGGCCGTTGCGCGCGCCGTCAACGAGCGCGCCGAGGCCATCGGCATTGCCAGGCTGGCCCAGCCAGCCGTTTACGATCTTTGCGCGGGTAGAGCAGCGGTAGCTCGCCGGTCTCATAAGCCGGAGGTCGCCAGTTCGAATCTGGCCCCCGCAACCATCCACACCCATACCCGTGAGAGCGAGAAGGGTCGGGGGGACGTGCCTTTGGGCGTCCTCCCGATGCCGCCCTCTCCCGAGAAGCCGCCGCCATGACCGATTGATGTAAAGCCGGGTTTTCATACCCGCACCTGACCATTTCACGCGCTGCCGATCACGGAAACAATTTTCGCAATTGTTTCCTTGACCGGCGGAGCTTTGCCCGGAGTTTCCCGCATGTCCGACGACGATTTCCGTCTGATCCCCCGCGCATCGACCGAAGCCGAGCGACGCCGCCTCAAGTCCGCCACCGAACAGGCGGTCAAGATGGCGGGCGGCGCGGACTTCGAGCCGCATACCCGCGTGAAGAAGGCGGCGCTGTCGAAATATGGCGGCATGGCCGAGCCGGACCATTTCATCCCGCTCGACGTCATCCTCGAACTGGATCGCCACAACGGCGCGCCCGTCATCACCGGCGTCCTCGCCCGCATGCAGGGCTTCGAGCTTCGCCCCATCGCCGCGCAGGAGGAAGACGAGCTTCAACTGGGCGACGCGCAGGCCATCGCCAAGGAAACCGGCAACGTCGTCAACCTCCTGCTCGGGCTTCTGACCAGCGGCAAGCGTCTCGACGCGGCCGACCGGCGCGACCTGATGCGCGAGGTCGCCGAGGCGAAGGCGACGCTCTACCGCCTCGCGGCCAAGGTCGGGGGCGCAGCATGATCACCATCGTCTATGGCCCGATGGGCTGCGGCAAGACCCGCAACGCCGAGCGCCTCGCCCGCCATTTCGGCGCGACCGAGATCGTCGACGGCTGGGACGGCCGCGCGAACCTGCCGCCGAACTGCCTCGCCCTCACGGTCGAGCCGCCGCCGCGCATCCGCGGCGCGCGCGTCATCCCGTTTCAGGACGCGATCGTCATGGTCGGCGCCGGTGGCACGGCATGACCGGCTTCTGGACGCCCGCCCGCGAGCAGGAACTCGCCGACCTCGTCGCCGGCGGCAAGTCCGCCAGCCAGATCGCCGGCGTCCTCGGCTGCTCGCGCAATGCGGTGATCGGCAAGGTGCTGCGCGGCAAGGGCCGCTTCGGCATGCTGGACGGCTGGTCCAGCCGGCGCGGCCGGGTCGAGGTTCGCCCGCGCGCCGCGAAGCCTATCGTCGACGCGCCCAGCATCGTGCCCGCCGATCCGCTGCCTCCGGCCCCTATCCCCGAACCGCCGGCGCATCCCATGCCCTTCTCGCAGGCGATCGACGAGGAACGCTGCCTGTGGTTCGCCGGCGAGGCTTACGGGCCGAACGGCCCTGACATGCCCGTCTGCGGCGGCGAGCGCGCCGACATTCCCGGCACGCGCTACTGCCTGCACCATCTGCGCCGGCAGGCGCAAGACAAGGCCGCGGCATGAGCGGCCCGGCCACCTTCCTCGACGGGCGCGTGACGCTGCATGCGGGCGATTGCCTCGACGTGCTCGATTCGCTGCCGGAAGCGTCCGTCGACGCGGTGGTCACGGACCCGCCCTATCACTTCGACACCATCGTCCAGCGGTTCGGCAAGGAAGGCTCCGCCGAGGCGGGCTTCGGCTCGGACGGCATCTTCCGCCGCGCCTCGGCCGGCTTCATGGGCAAGTCGTGGGATGGCGGCGACATCGCCTTCGACCCGGCGACATGGGCGCGCGTGCTGCGCGTCCTGAAACCCGGCGGCATGCTCGCCGCCTTCTCGGCCCCGAAGTGCTATCACAAGATGGCCTTCGCCATAGAGCGCGCCGGCTTCGAGATGCGCGACCGGGTCGTCCATCTCTACGACCTGACCGACCGCGAGGTCGCCTTCCTCGAAAGCCTGTCGCCTGCGCAGGCCGATGCGTTCGCCGCCATCATCGCCGCCGGCGACCCGCTGGGCGACCTGCTCTGGACCTTCGGCTCCGGCTTCCCGAAGGGGCTGGACGTGGCCAAGGCCATCGACAAGCACCTGGGCGCGCAGGGCGAGGTCGTGCCGACCGGCGCGGCCGTCAAGCGGATGATCCCCGGCGCCGACCAGAATTCGTCGGGGAGCTGGATCAAGGACAACGGCCGCGCCTACCAGCCCGGCTCCTATGCGCCCGCGACCGAAGAGGCTGCGCGCTGGGACGGCTGGAACATCGCCCTCAAGCCCGCCTATGAGCCGATCGCCCTTGCCCGCAAGCCGCTCGCGGAAAAGAGCGTGGCGTGCCAGGTTCTCGCCACCGGCACCGGCGCGATCAACATCGACGCCTGCCGTGTCGGCGACGATGGCGGCCGCTGGCCCGCCAACATCACCCATGACGGCAGCGACGTCGCCACCGCGGCCTTCCCCGAAGCGCCCGGCCAGATCGCGCCGGTTCGCCCCGACAGCGGCGGCGGACGCAAGACCGCCGAGGTCTATGGCGCGTTCGCGACGAACAGCGATCACGATCCGCGCGGGGATTCCGGGTCGGCGGCACGCTTCTTCTACACGGCGAAGGCGAAGGCCGAGGACCGCCTCGGCTCCGGCCACCCCACCGTCAAGCCGATCAACCTCATGCGCTGGCTTTGCCGGATGCTCTGCGCGCCGGGCGGCACAATCCTCGACCCCTTTGCCGGCACCGGCACGACCGGCGAGGCGGCGGTCATGGAAGGCTTCCTTTCGATCCTGATCGAGCGCGAGGCCGAATACCAAGCCGACATCGCGCGGCGCATGGACATGGTCTTCGACAGCGCCGCCCGGCGGCGCGCGCACGCCCTCAAGGTCAAGACCGCCCGCGCAGGCGGCGAGCCGGATCCCGGCCCGCTATTCGGCACGCCCGGAGTAGCGGGGGGGGGGGCAGGCCGGAGCATTTACGGCCACTTCCGCGATCAGGACGGACGATCGGCCCGATCGGTCTCAAGCGATGAATGAGGCTGCGGAATGAACGACGCCACCGCCCTCCGCGCAGATGCCTTCGATCCGGCGATGATCGACTTCGAGGTTTTCGCGCTCTTTCTCGAAGCCCGGCGCATCCACCGCCGCAAGACCGTGGCCCGCGTCGCCCGCGAGGCGATGGTCGAGGTCGACGCCGTGAAGCGCGCCGCGCGCGGGCGCAATCCCGGCGCCTTCGAGTTCTTCGCCCTCGCCGACTGGATCGGCGAGCAGCCGACCATCTTTCTCAAGAAGGAGGCCCTGCCAAATGCGTGACCTCGCCGCATACGACTATGTCGGCCTCGGGCGCATCCTGCGCCGTCGCCTGCATGATGACGGGCGCGGCTGGCGCGCCTGCGCCGCCGAGATCGGCGTTACCTCGCCGGACCTTTCCCGCATCGCCAACGGCCAGCCGGTTTCCGCGCCGAAGGTGATCGCCGTCTGCGACTGGCTGGGCCTGCAGGTGCGCGACTTCTACACGCCGCCGGCGGGAATGTTTCACGGGAATAGCACTGAAACAGCCGTGGCCGCCGGCCCGGAAAACGGGAGGGCACGGCCATGATGCGCGTATTCTGGGCGCAATATCAGATCGTCGTCGACGGGGAGCCGAAGGCGTTCGCCTTCGCTTTCGAGTGCAGCCTCGCCGGCGCGGACGAGATCGCCGCGGCGCTGGCCGAGCATGGCGTCGTTGGCGGGAACCGGCTCGACCTGGTCGCGGACGGCCGCGGCGGGTCGATGATCCGGGGCCGCAGCGGTTGCGCCCTCGGCCTGACGGGCCTCGTCGCCATTCAGGCATATCGCCGTCAGGTCTGGGAGCCGGAAGAATGATCGCTCCCTTCGGCCACCCCGGTAGCGTCACCCCCGCCGCGATCGACGCGCTCCCCGCCGCCATGCAGCGCGAGGGCATCCTCCTCCTTATGGAAATGGGCCTGACGCTCGCCACCGTCGCGAAGGCGATGGGCAGGCCGCCCCGTGCGGTTTCCGACCTGATCCGCCTTGCGCCGATCTTCCGCCACGAAAGCCAGATGGCGGACGCGCGAGGTGAGGCATGACGCGGAAGATACTTGTCGCCGACCTTCTCTGCGGCGCTGGCGGATCATCGACAGGATGTGAGCGCGCCTTGGCCGAACTCGGCCTCAACATGGAGCTCGTTTGCGTCAACCACTGGCCGACCGCGATCGAGACGCATCAGAAGAACCATCCCGAAGCCCGCCATTATGTGCAGGACATCGCCACGGTTCGCCCGCACCTGATCGTGCCGGAGGGCTATCTCGACCTTTTGATGGCGTCGCCGACATGCACCCATCATAGCGTCGCCCGCGGCGGCAAGCCGACGTCCGATCAACAGCGTTCCGATCCGTGGCACATCATCACATGGCTGACCGAACTGCGGGTCAAGCGCATCATCATCGAGAACGTCTGGGAATTCCTGTCGTGGGGTCCGGTCGACCGGCGCACGGGCAAGCCGGTGAAGTCCCGCAAGGGCGAATACTTCCATGCGTGGATCGAGACGATCCGCCGCCTCGGCTTCGACCCGGAATGGCGCAAGCTCAACGCGGCCGACTACGGCGACGCCACGACCCGCCAGCGATTCATTCTTATGGCCCGCTCCGATGGCCGCAAGGTGCACTGGCCCATGCCGACGCATCGCAAGCGCGACGAGGTGAACGGCGACCTGTTTTCCGAATCGAAGCCGTGGCGCCCGGCCCGCGAAATCATCGACTGGAATATCCGCGGCAAGTCGATCTTCGGCCGCAAGAAGCCGCTCGCGCCCAAGACCCTCGCGCGCATCTATGCCGGCGCGGTGAAGTTCGAATGGCCGGAGGTCTTCATCCTCCTGCTCGCCCGCGAGATAGAGCGGTCCCTGCTCTATCATATCCGCTGGACCTTTTCGGTTCGCAATGCGCCGGCGAAGGCCGCGGCGCGCAGGAAGCGCAGGGCGCTGGCGCGCGATCTCATTGCGCGGCTTCGGCACTTCCGGGTCGAGCCGATAGCGTTCGCGCAGGGCGGCCGCTCGGCGGACCCCATGCTGATCACGCTGCGCCGCAACGGCGCCGGCTCCGATGTCAGCCGCCCGCTGCCGACCATCGCCGCCAATGGCACCCATATCGGAATCGCCGAGCCGATCGTGCTTTCGCAGCACAACAGCGGCGCAGCCCGCACGACCGGCGACCCGCTGCCGACGATCACGACGGGCGGCGCGGCGACCGAGGAGCGTCCCGGCTGCGCCCGCCCGATGCTGGTCGAGCCGTTCGTGGTTTCCGCCGCCCATGGCGTCGATGCCGGCGAGCGCAATCCCCACGAGCGCAGGGTCAAGAGCGTCGACGAGCCGCTGGGCACCCTGCATGCAGGCGGCGGCAAGTTCGGCATCGTCGAGCCGTTCATTCTCAACCGCCACGGCGACGGCTACGGCGAGACGCGCGCCCATTCGGTCGAGGAGCCGGCCCCCACCGCGAACTGCGACGGCGGCGGATACCTGGTCGAGCCGTTCGTGCTTTCGCAGGCTTCGGGCGGCGCGCCCCGCACGGTCAGCGATCCCATCCCCACCGCGCCGACCGGCGGCGCGCATGCGCTTGTCACGGCCTATTACGGCGGGGCCTCGACATGCTCCAGCGACGCGGACCCCCTCCCGACCGTGACGACAAAGGACAGGTTCGGCATCATCGTCCCCGTCACGCATGGCGGCGGCGAAGGCCGTGCGCTCGACGTGGACGTCGACGGCCTGCCGACGATCACCGGGGCGAACCGGGGCGAGCTTGCCTTCATCACCGCGCAATTCGGCGAGCGCGAAGGACAGGCGCCGCGCACGCATAGCCTCGACCAGCCATTGCCGGTCGGCCCCACCCTCGGCCAAGGCCATCTCGTAGAGCCGACGCCCCACTACGACATTCTCTTCCGCATGCTTGAGCCGCACGAGCTGGCGGCCGCGATGGGTTTCACGACCGAGGAAACCAGATACGAGTTCGCCGGCACGAAGACCGAGCAGATCAAGCAGATCGGCAATGCGGTCTCGGTGGCGAAGATGAAGGCATGCGTCGGCGCGATCATGGCCGACGCTGCGCCGAAGACCCGGAAGCCTGCCGAGGCGGAATTTCGCGAGGCTGCGGAATGACGATCCGGATCCTCCAAGGCGATTGCTGCGACGTCCTCAAGACCCTGCCGGACCAGTCCGTTCATTGCGTCGTGACCTCACCGCCCTATTACGGGCTGCGCGACTATGGCGTCGCCGGACAGATCGGCCTCGAACCATCCCCCGCGCTCTACGTGGACAGGCTGGTCGAGGTATTCCGTGAGGTCTGGCGCGTGCTGCGCGACGACGGCACGCTCTGGCTCAATCTCGGTGACAGCTATGCCGGCAGCGGCCGCGGCGGGAACCCGGCCGATAGCCCTCACCAGAAACAGGCGACGAACCGCGGGTCGCGGGCGTTCTTCCACGACAATATGGTCGACAACGGCGTGATCGGCCGCAAATGGGTTAAGCCGCCGGCCGGATACAAGCAGAAGGACTTGATCGGCATCCCGTGGATGGCCGCCTTCGCCCTTCGTGCCGATGGCTGGTATCTCCGATCCGACATCATCTGGCACAAGCCGAATCCGATGCCGGAGAGCGTGACCGACAGGCCGACGTCGGCGCACGAACACGTCTTCCTGCTCTCGAAGACGCGAAACTACTATTACGACGCTGACGCCATCCGCGAGGCCGAATCGGTGCCGGATTGGGACGATGGTTCCCGCGTGTTCGGCGGCGTCAACAAGCACGGCGCCAATGTGCAGCACGGCCGCACGACCGGCCGGCGGGCGGTTGCCAGAAAGCGCGGACTTCCGCCACGCCACGCGCAATATGAAAGCAGCGACCAGAGCGGACTCGACCAGGTCGGCCGCGGCAGCGGCCGCAATGCCCGCAACGTCTGGACGGTGGCGACGCAACCCTTCCCAGAGGCGCATTTCGCCACCTTCCCCCCGCGTCTGATCGAGCCCTGCATCAAGGCCGGCGCACCCCTTGGCGGCGTCGTGCTCGATCCCTTCGGCGGCGCGGGGACGACCGCGCTTGTCGCTGATCGGCTCCAGCGCAGCGCGATCCTGATCGAACTCAATCCCGACTATGTCGATATGGCCCGCCGCCGCATCGTTCACGACGCGCCCCTCTTGGTGAAGGAGGCCGCCGAATGATTCTCCGCGAAACGACGATCGGTGACTGCCGCCTTCTGCTCGGCGATTGCCGGGAGATTCTGCCGTTGATAGCGGGGGGGGGGGGGCATGGCCGTCGTAACTGACCCTCCTTATGGCCTCGGCCGGAAAATGCAGGGCGGGACTTGGGGCGCGAAAGACGGCTTCAAGGAAATGCTCGAATGGGACGCCGCGCCGCCGGCTGCGGACCTTCTGCGCGACATTCTCGCGGTCGGCAACACCGCGATCCTGTGGGGCGGCCAGTATTTCGATCTTCCGCCGACCCGGTGCTGGCTGATCTGGAACAAGACGAACGCCGTCCCGACCATGGCCGATTTCGAGATGGCTTGGACGAATCTCGATCGGCCGGCGAAGCGGTTCAACGCCCCGGTCGGTCGCGTGGAGTTCGGCCATCCGACGCAAAAGCCTCTCTCCTTGATGATGTGGACCCTCGGTTTCGTGCCGGAAGGTCCGGTCGTTCTGGATCCTTTCATGGGGTCGGGAACGACGGGCGTGGCATGCGCGAAGCTCGGTCGGTCCTTCGTCGGCATCGAGATCGACGAACGCTATTTCGAGATTGCCGTGGAGCGCATCCGGAAAGCCTATGAGCAGCCGGATTTATTCGTGGCACGGCAGTCGCCCTCTCATCAGGAGACGCTTCTATGAGCCGCGCCGTGATCCTTCCCACCCGCTTCACCGCAGAAGATGCCGACCGCGCCTATGAAGAATGGGGCGCGAATTGCGGGCCGGGAGCCATCGCCGCGATCTGTGGCCTGACGCTCGACGAGCTTCGCCCGCATATGGGCGACTTCGAGAACAAGCACTACACGAACCCCACCCTCATGTGGTCGGTGCTGCGGAGCATCGGCGCGCGCTGGTCTGTGCGCCGCTCGGGCGGCTGGCCCGACTATGGCCTGTGCCGGGTGCAATGGGAGGGGCCGTGGACGAAGCCGGGCGTTCCGCCCCGCGCCGCCTATCGGTTCACCCACTGGATCGGCGCGGCTCGCCGGCGCGACGGCGCCATCGGCATCTTCGACATCAACGCCATCGGCAATGGCACCGGATGGGCCTCGCTGGCCGACTGGGAGCGAATCCTCGTCCCCCATATCCTTGAAAATTGCGTCCCGCGCGCGGACGGCGGCTGGCACCTGACGCATGTCGTCGAGATCGAGCGGGGTGCGCCATGACGACGCCGGTCGAGGAATTCATTGAAGAGGCGCGCGCCGTCACGATCGACGAGGCGGCCGAACGGCTGGGCCTGAAATTCACCGGCCGCCGGCATGAGCATCCGCAGCCCTGCCCGGTCTGCAGCGGGCGCGACACGTTCTCCTTCAACACCGAAAAGAACAAATGGAACTGCCGCCATGGCGGCGTCGGCGGGCAGGATGCGATCGGCATGGCCGCCCATATCCTCGAACTGGACGTCCGCCGCCGCGCCGGTTTCCTCGAGGCGTGCTCGGCCGTGCTCGGCCGCGATATTCCTGCCGGCGGCGAGCGCGAAACCGACGAGGAACGCGCTGCACGCCATGCGCGGCTCGAAGAACTGCGCATGCGCCATTATCAGGAAATGGCCGAGCGCGAGGCCGGCCAGAACGCCTTCCGCGACCGCGAACGGCAGAAGGCGCAGGGCATCGTGCGGCACGCCGCCGCGCTGCGGACGTCAGCCATGTGCGAGGGCCGGTTCTACCTTCAGCAACGCGGCTGCGGTGTTCCCGACGACGAATGGCTGCGCATAGCGCCCGACCTGCCTTACTGGCACGGCACCGACGACAGGGGGCAACCGCTCGAAATCTATTCCGGCGCGGCCATGGTCGCTCCGTTCATCGACCCCGCCGGCCAGGTGATCGGTTGCCATATCACATGGATCGACCTCAAGGCGGCCCCGAAGTTCCGGCCCGTCTTGTTCGGCCTGACCCGTAAGGGCGTGGAAGCCGGGCGCGCGCCGTGGCGCGCCGGCGACCGATGGCCCTCGCGCGATGACCTCGACGCCGAACTCTACGAGCCGCTCGCCACGAAGAAGATGCGCGGCACGAAGAAGGGCGGCCTCATCCCGCTCGCCGGCGCGCCCTCCGCCCGCCGCTGGCTCGGCGCGGAAGGGATCGAAAACACGCTCGCCTTCGCGCGCTGGGAGGACTTCCGGCCCGACACCTTCTATTTCGCCGCCGGCGACCTCGGCAACATGGCCGGCCCGGCCGACCCTTCCTCGCGCCGCGCGCACCCGACGCTGCGCAAGAAGGACAAGAACGGCCGCGAGCGCGCCGTCATGGTGCCGGGGCCGGTCCCCTTGTTCCGCGACGGCGGCGAGCCGGACGCGATGGTCGTCCCCGACCATGTCGACGAGCTTGTCCTGATCGGCGACGGCGATTCCGAGCCGGTGATGACGGCCTCGGCCATGGTCCGCGCCAAGGCCCGCCACGCCCGGCCGGGCCGGCTCGTGCCCATCATCATGCCGCGCCGCGGCACCGATTTCGCGGCCATGCTGGCCGGTCATCCATCTGCATTTTCTTATGACGACGAGGTGAAAGCGTGAGTGAGGGAGGAAAGCACAATCCGGCATGGGATGAAGTCGACGCCATCGTCGCCGCTGCCTACCGCAGCGCGAACAATGGCGGGCGGCCGCTCGTCTCGGCAGCTTCCGCGCCGCCTCCGCCGGAAGAGCCGGATCCCCAGACCATGCTTTCGGACTGCGCCTTCGAGCCGGAAACCGACATCGGCAACGGCAGGCGCTTCCTGATCCGCTACGGCCGCCGCGTCGTCCATGTCGCCCGGATCGGCTGGCACGGCTTCGACGGCGCGCGCTGGAAGGAGGACGAGGACGGTTCCGTCGTCCGCCCGCTGGCGCAGAAGACGGCCGAGATGATCTCGGAAGAAGCCGCGCTGCTCACCGCGACCGAGGAAGAGGAAAAGCTGATGCAGGCCGGGCGCGATGCCCGCGTCGAGCGCAAGAAGATGGGCATCCCGAAGAAGGACTGGGATGCCGAGAAGCTCGGCATCTACATGCAGCTTGAGGAAACCATAGAGGAAGGCGAGGAGGCGAAGAAGAAGGTCAACGGCCGCAAGTCCGCCCGGCACCGCCATGCCAAGAGCTCGGCCGGGTCGTCGAAGATCGACAACATGATGAAGGAGGCCCTGCCGCATGTCGCGATGATGGTCGGCGACTTGAATCGCGACCTCTTCGCCGTCAACTGCGCCTCGGGCACGATCCGCTTCGTCCGCGAGGAAAACGACGAATCCGACCCCGCCGATCCGACCTATATCTGGCGCGCCCGGATCGACCCGCACAACCCGGCCGACTTCATCTCGAAGCTGGTCGGCTACGCCTTCGACGAGCATGCCAGGTCGCCCACCTTCGAGACGTTTCTCAAGCGCGTGCAGCCCGACCCCGACATCCGAGCCTTCCTGCAACGCTTCGCGGGATATTGCCTCCTCGGCCTCACGGTCGAGCAATGCCTCGTCTTCTTCTATGGCGCGGGCCGAAACGGCAAATCCACCTTCGTCGATCTGCTTTGCGAAATCCTCGGCGACTATGCCGTCACCCTCTCGATCGACAGCTTCGCCGGCGAAACCCGGCGCGGCGGCAGCGAGGCGACGCCCGACCTTGCGCGGCTTCCCGGCGCCCGCCTCGTCGCGGCCAGCGAGCCGGAAATGGGCGTGAAACTCAAGGACGCGCTGATCAAGACCCTGACCGGCGGTGAGAAGATCGCCGTGCGGCGGCTGCATCAGGACTTCTTCGAGGTGCTGCCCCAGTTCAAGATCATGCTGTCGGGCAACCACAAGCCGAGGATCGACGACACGTCGGACGGCATCTGGCGGCGCGTCTATCTCGTGCCGTGGGAGGTCCAGATCCCGGTCGAGGAAGTCGACCGGGAACTTCCCGCCAAACTGCGGGCCGAGGCCGAGGGTGTGCTGGCGTGGATGATCGCTGGCGCGCTGGACTATCTGAATTTCGGCCTGCGCCCGCCCGAGAAGGTGCTCGCTGCGACCCGCGAATACCGCGAGGAAAGCGACCCCATCGGCGCGTTCGTGCGCAATGCCTGCATCGTGACAGGGCGCGAGGAGGACGTGTCCTCGCCGGGCGACCTGCATATCGGCTATTCGAACTGGGCGTCGCGGGAGGGCGCCCCGGAGTTCAAGGCGTCCACCTTCGCCCGGAAGTTCCCCGACTACACGCGCCTGTCATGGGCGGGGCCTGACGGCCAGATGCGCACCTTCTGGAAATCGAAAAGCGGCACGACGGTCTATCGCGGCATCCATGTCCGCGACGAGTTCGTGACGCCGCCCGGCCGCGACCCCGGCCCGTCGCCCGAGGATTACGGCCATGGCGATTGAACCCTTGTCCCCCTTTTTCGCGGAGGCCGTGCCTTGGCCTTCCCTCCTTATCGTCGCAACGCGCGGGCCGATATTTGGGCTGCGAGGGACGATAGCTGAAAGGGTGGGGCGCAAGCGGCGGGAAAAAGGGTCTGGGAAAACAGGAGGTTAGGACGCTAGGGGCGCTAGGGACGGTAGATCGGAAGTTCCCCATGCGCGCGCGCGAATAGAAAGAGACATTCCCGATAAAACAGGGAATTTCGTTTCCATATAAGCGCGAGATTTATCGTCCCTAGCGGCCCTAGCGTCCCTTACTTCTGATTTTTGTTTGTATTTTCAAATAGTTATCAAAACTGCCCCTTGGGGCGAAAGAAAGAGAATTGGGGCGGAAGCCCTGAATTTGGGACGATAGGGGTTTCGGCATGAAAACGATGGCGATTGAGGAAATGCTGGCATGGGCTTTCGTGCATGAACTGCCGAAGGGCGGCGGCGTGGACGGGCTGGACAACGTGAATTCGGCTTGGCGGATGCTGCAGGCGTCGTCATGGGGGAAGATCACGAACTGGGCGGAACTGATGACGACGATCGACGCGCCCGCCCGCGACCACGACAATTTCCTGCTAGAACAGGGCGCGCCCCATGACGACGCCCTTGCGGTGGGCGCGGCGGTCGCCGACCTCGCCCATTGCGAGATCGTCATTCCGTCCGGCTGGGATCCGCTGCCCGACTGGCCGCAGCATGACGACCGCATGCCGGGCTTGATGGCGCAGGCCATCGAACGGGCGGTCGAACGGTTCACGCTTCGCCCGCGCGGTCGCCGGGCTGCGCACCTTGTCAGCCTCGTGATCGGCAGCGCCGTGCTCGGCCGCGAGCCGGGCTGGGCCGCGCCGGTCCCGGCGATCAGGATGGTCGAGCGCGCCGGCAGGCCCGCATGGTTCATGGCGAAACAGGTCCGCGACGTCTTCGGCCGGGCGAACGAGATCGAGGTCGACGGCTTCAACCGCAAGGCCGGGCGGCCGTATCGTGGCGCTTATCGCAAATATGAGTTCTCCGACGATCCGGTCGCCGACATCATGGCCAGGCTGGACCGCGAACTATGGGCCGCGGCCCTGCGGCGCGTTCACGACCGCGTTGCGAATCAGCTTGTCTCGCATCGGCTGTCAGAATCGGAGATCGTCGCCCGTCCGTGGGGCGAGCGCGGCCCGCGCGTGCAACTGATTGCGGGGCCGGGCATTGGGGCGAAAAGAACCGCTTGACGTGCGGCAGAAATTTGCCCTATACCTTGTCACGGATAAAAAGGTTCGGAAGCCCCGCGCGGAAACGCTGCGGGGTTTTCGCGTTTCGGGAGGCACCCATGCTCGTGACGAAATGGGCTGATGTCTCCGGCATCCAGCGTTTCGGCAAGATGCTTTCCACACTCGCCGAGGGCGAGGTGCGCAAGATCGGCAACCGCGCCGTCAACCACACGGGCGATATGGCCCGGACGCAGGTGCGCAGGGTGTTGCCGAAGCAAACGGGTCTGCCCCGCACCACGATCATCAAGGCCGTGCGCGTGACGCGCTCGTCCCCCCAGA
>CALMSR010000005.1 GCA_937872465.1 uncultured Paracoccaceae bacterium | reverse complement strand
GCCGGACAGATTCATCGTCGATCCGATCCACCAGATGCCGGGACTGAACAGCTAGGGCCTCGGATCGGGCATCGGGGCGCGCCGTCCGCGATCAGGCCGCGGTCAGGCCGCGCTGGGCCAAGAGCGCCTCGACCCCCGGCATCTGGCCGCGGAAGGCGGTGTAGAGCTCGGCAGCCTCGCGCGAGCCGCCCGCGGAATAGACATGCTCGGCCAGCCGCGCCGCAACGTCCGCATCGAAGGGGTCGCCGGTCTCGGTGAAGGCGGCGAAGGCGTCCGCGTCCATCACCTCCGACCACATGTAGGAATAATAGGCCGAGGAATAGCCGTCGCCGGCGAAGACATGCTGGAAATGCGGCGTGGCGTGGCGCATCACGATCGCCTCCGGCATGCCGAGCGCCGCGAGCGTCGCCGCCTGCGCGGCCATGGGATCGGCGGGCGCGGGACCGGCGTGGAAATCGAGATCGACCAGCGCCGATGCCAGGTATTCCACGGTCGCGAATCCCTGATCGTAGTTGCGGGCCGCCAGCAGCCGATCGACCAGGTCGCGCGGCATCGGCGCGCCGGTCTCCACGTGCCGCGCATGGGCCTCCAGAACCTCCGGCGTCGAGAGCCAGTGCTCGTAGAGCTGGCTCGGCAGTTCCACGAAATCCCGCGCCACCGAGGTTCCCGAGATGAAGGCATAGGTCACGTCGGACATCAGCACGTGCAGCGCATGGCCGAATTCGTGGAAGAGCGTGCGCGCGTCGTCGAAGGTCAGGAGGCTCGGGCTCCCCTTCGGCGCCTTGGCGAAATTGCAGACATTGACCGCGATGGGACGCACCTCGCCGTCGAGCTTCGACTGGCTGCGAAACGAACTGCACCAGGCGCCCGACCGCTTCGAGGGCCGCGCGAACCAGTCGCCGATGAAGACGCCCATGTGCCTCTCGCCGCGCCGCACCTCCCAGGCCCGTGCGTCCGGGTGGTAGAGCGGCACGTCGAGCGGCAGGAAGCTCAGGTCGAAGAGCCGGCCCGCCACGTCGAAGGCCGCCGCGATCATCGCCTCGAGCGCGAGATAGGGCTTGATCTCGGCCTCATCGAGATCGTGCTCCTCGCGCTGGCGGATCGCGGAATAATAGCGCCAGTCCCAGGGCTCCAGCGCGCCGTTGATGCCGTCGGCATGGAGCCGGCGCTCGAGTTCCGCCGCATCGGCCTCCGCCTGCGCCCTTGCCGGCCCCCAGACCGCCATCAGCAGCGCGCGCACCGCCTCCGGGGTCCGCGCCATCTCGGTTTCGAGCTTGAAGCTCGCGAAATCCGGATAGCCGAGCAGCCGCGCCCGCTCCTCGCGAAGCTGAAGCGTCTCCGCGACGATGGCGCGATTGTCGCTCGGCCCGCCGTTCGCGCCGCGTGCCACCCAGGCCCGGAAGGCAGTCTCGCGCAGTTCCCGGTCCGGCGAGATCTGCAGGAAGGGCACGATCAGGCTGCGCGAGAGCGTGACCGCATGGCCCGCCTCGCCGCGCTCGGCAGCGGCCTCGGCCGCCGCGGCCACGAGCCAGTCCGGGAGCGGCGCCAGATCCTTCTCCCCGAGCGACAGCGCCCAGGCCTTTTCGTCGGCGAGCACGTTCTGGGAAAACGCGGTGCCGAGGCTCGCGAGCCGCTGCATGATCTCGCGCAACCGGTCGCGCTCGGCACCTTCGAGCCGGGCGCCGGCACGCACGAACATCCGGTGGTAGAGATCGAGCACCCGCGCCGACTCGGCATCGAGCCCGAGGCCCTCCTTGCGCTCCGCCAGCGCGTCGATTCGGGCGAAGAGCCGCGGGTTCATCATCGTCTCGGAATGATGCGCCGCGAGCCGGGGGCTCAGATCGCGCTGCAGCGCCTCGATCGCGTCATTGGTATCGGCCCCCGCCAGCCCAAAGAAGACCGCAGCCACGCGGTCGAGTGCGAGTTCGGCCCGTTCCAGTGCCTCGATCGTATTGGCGAAGCTCGGCGGCGCGGGATCCTCGGCGATGGCGTCGATCCTCGCCCGCGCCTCGGCGAGCGCGGCATCGAAGGCCGGGGCGAAATGTGCGGTCTCGATCGCCTCGAAGGGCGGCAGGCCGAAGGGCGCCGTCCAGTCGCTCAGAAGCGGGTTCATGGTGGTCCCTCCGGCTTGCCGCGTTTCGCTCGCGCCTGATGGCGGGACCGCCCGCCGCGGTCAAGAGGCGGGACCGGCGCGCAGCGTCTCCGCGGCGCCGCGGGCAAAAGCGCGCACCACCGCCGCGTAATAGGCCGAACTCGTCGGCGGCACCGTCACGGTGCCCTCGGGCAGGTAGGGAACCACGTCGCCGGAGGTCGCCGTGACGTCATAGGCGGACACCACGGTCTCGTTGGGATTGAGAAGCGTCACCCGGCCCGACAGCCGCGCATCCGCGAAGGAGGCTCCGGGGGCGTAGAGGCTGGAGAGCGAAAGCTCGTCCACGTCGACGGTGACGGTCTTGCCGCCCGGGTCGATCTGACCCGAGAATTCCGTGGCGAGCGCCGCCTCGAGATCGGACGAGAGATTCTGCCAGTATTGCACGGCGGAGGGGTTCTGCATCGAGGTCAGGTCGGCCTCGACATCGATCTGCGCGATCGTCAGCGGCTCGGGTTCGCTGGTCGCGCAGGCGGCGAGCGCCAGTCCCATGGCACAGAGCATTGCAAGCCTTCGCATGGCTGTCCTCCTCCTCCCGGACGGCGCCGCGCCCCGCGGCGGGTCCTCGAACGACAACCGCCCGGATGCAGGAATCGTTCCGCGCAAGTCCCGGGCCGGCGGAAATCCGCATGCGAATCCCGAGGCCGCGACCCGCGGATGAGCGAGAAAATGCCGCGACAGGTGCCGGAAACCGGGCTATCGGTAGGGAATCGCGGCTTTGTCCGCGAAGAGATTTCGTCCAAAGAGGCTCACCCGTGTTCAGAAAACTTTCCGCCGAGGCCGTCGGCACCTTCACCCTTGTTTTCGGCGGCTGCGGCAGCGCCGTGCTCGCGGCCGGCTTTCCCGACCTCGGCATCGGCTTTCTCGGCGTCGCCCTCGCCTTCGGCCTGACCGTCGTGACCATGGCCTATGCGGTGGGCCATATCTCCGGCGGGCATTTCAACCCGGCGGTCTCGCTCGGCATGGCGATCGGCGGCCGCTTCGCCTGGAGCGAGCTCGTCCCCTACTGGATCGCCCAGCTCGCCGGCGGCCTCGTCGCCGCGGTCGTGCTCTACGTGATCGCCTCGGGCAAGGCCGACTTCACCGCCGGCGGCTTCGCCTCGAACGGCTATGGCGTCAATTCGCCGGGCGGCTACGGCCTATTCGCCTGCCTGCTGATCGAGATCGTGCTGACCGCGCTCTTCCTGATCGTCATCCTCGGCACGACCCACAAGAACGCGCCCTCGGGCTTCGCCCCGCTCGCAATCGGTCTCGCGCTCACCCTCATCCATCTCGTCTCGATCCCGGTGACCAATACCTCGGTCAACCCGGCCCGCTCCACCGCCGTCGCCTTCTTCGCCGAGACCGGCGCGCTCGGGCAACTCTGGCTCTTCTGGGTCGCGCCGCTGGCCGGAGCGGCGCTCGGCGCCGTGATCTGGACGGGGCTCCTTCACCGCGACTAGGCACCGGGCGCGCACCCCTTCCCGGGCCGCCGTCGCGGCGCGGGGTCCGGCTCTCGCCGGAGGCGCGGCCCTTGCCCATGGCTCGCGCGGGCGGTCGCCGGCCGATCGGATTTGCACCTCCGACCCGCATCGCCTAAGCAGCGTGGGTCCCTTAAGGAGAGGAAGACCCGATGCGTCCGACCGCCCGCCATCTGCTCGCCGCAGCTTTCGCCTGCCTCGCCGCCCTGCCGGCGGCGGCGCAGACGCTCGACCGCATCCGCGACGCGGGCGAACTGCGCATCGGCTATCGCGAGGATGCGGCACCGCTTTCCTATGCCGGCGAGGCCGGCCTGCCCTCGGGCTATTCGGTGCTGATCTGCGACGCCATCGCCGAGCACCTCGCCGGGCAGCTCGGCATCGACGTCAAGCCGACCCATGTCCTCGTGGGCGCGGAGGATCGGTTCGACGCGGTGGTGGAGGGCCGGATCGACCTGCTCTGCGGCGCGGCCTCGATCACCCTCGACCGGCGCGAGATCGTCGATTTCTCGCTGCCGGTCTTCGTGGACGGTGCCGCGGTCATGCTGCCCGCCGATGCCCCGCACGAATTCGAGGCGCTGGCCGGCAAGAAGATCGGCGTGCGCGCCGGCACCACCACCGAGATCATCCTGCGCAACTCGCTGGCCGCCAAGGCGATGGAGGCGGAGGTCGTGCCGCTCGATAACCATATTGAGGGGCTCGCCGCGCTCGAGGAAGGCAGGATCGACGCCTATTTCGGCGACCAGTCGATCCTCTTCGCGCTCTATTTCGCCAGCGACATGGCCGAGAATTTCGTGGTCTCCGACAATACGCTGACCATCGAGAAGCAGGGGCTGGCGCTCGCTCGCGGCGACAGCGACTTCCGGCTCGCGGTGGACCGCGCGATCAGCGACCTGTTCCTCTCGGGCCGCATGGCGGATTTCTTCCGCGAGTCCTTCCCCGGCGCCCAGCCCGGCCTCGCGCTCGAGGCGCTGATCCTCCTCGGCCCCGACCTGCCCTGAGCGCACCCCCGCTCGGCTCAGCCCTCCCGGGCTTGACTCGCGAGGGCGCGGGAGAACATCGCCGCATCGACGTTGCCGCCTGTGGCCAGGACGATCACGGCATCACCCGCCAGGGCCTCGGGCCGGTAGAGCGCCGCGGCCAGCGCGACCGCCCCGCCCGGCTCCAGGACGATCTTGAGATGCCGGAACGCAACGGCCATCGCGCGCAGCGCCTCGTCGTCGCCCACCGCGAGTCCCGGCAACGCCAGGCGCGCGAGCACCGGAAAGGTGAGCGCGCCAGGCGCGGGCGTCAGGATCGCGTCGCAGAGCGATCCCGCCGAGACCGCGTTCCGCTCGCGTCGCCCCGCGGCGAGCGAGCGCGCCATGTCGTCGAAACCCTCCGGCTCCACCGGGCGCAGTCGCAGGCCGGGCGCCTCCGCCGCCAGTGCCAGCGCGATGCCGGCGCTCAACCCTCCGCCGCCGCAGGGCACCAGCACCTCCGCCGCCGCCACACCCGCCGCGGCCGTCTGCTCGGCGAGCTCGAGCCCGGTGGTGCCCTGGCCGGCGATCACCTCCGGGTGGTCGAAGGGCGGAATCAGCGTGAGCCCGCGCTCCGCCGCCAGCCGGGCGCCGAGCGCGTCGCGATCCTCGGCGGCACGATCGTAGAGCACGACCTCGCCGCCGAGCGCCCGGGCGCCCGCGACCTTCGTGGCCGGCGCATCGCTCGGCATCAGGATGACCGAAGGCACCCCGTGGGCGGACGCCGCCCAGGCGACGCCCTGCGCGTGATTTCCCGAGGAATAGGCGAGCACGCCCTGCGCCCGCAGGCCCGGCTCAAGCGCCGAGACCGCGGCCCAGCCGCCCCGGGCCTTGAAGGATCCGGTGACCTGCAGGCATTCAGCCTTGACCAGCACACGCCGCCCGGCGATCGCGTCGAGCGCCGGGCTCGCGAGCAGCGGCGTGCGCCGGATGCGGTCGCCGGCCCGCGCCGCGGCGGCCCGGATCGCCGCGATGCCGGTCACGGCGCGAGGCGGGCGAGGAAGGCGCCGATTGCGTCCTGCGAGCAGGGCTCGTCGAGGAAGGGCACGTGGCCGCGGTCCGGCACGATCGTGAGCGCCATGTCCGGGCGCCTTTCCCGCATCGCCTCGGCGGTCGCCTGCGACAGGATGTCGGAATTCGCCCCCCGCAGCAGCGCCAACGGCACGCCGGCCAGCGCATCGAAGAGCGGCCAGAGATCGGTCTGCTCGCCGGCGTCGGACTGGGCGAGGAAGGCGTGGCGCAGCGCCGGATCGTAGCGCAGCTCCAGCCCCGCCGGCGTCTCGCGCAAGGTGCGGCCGAGAAAGACGCGCCACATCGCCGCCGTCACGCCCGGGAATTGCGGCCGCATCTGGGCCGCCGTGGCCGCGGCGAGCATGTCGAGGGAGGGCGCGCTCGGCCGCACCCCGAGATAGGTCAGGATCCGCGCCAGCCCCTCGGCCTCGATCACCGGCCCGATGTCGTTCAGCATCACCCCGATCAGCCGCTCGCGCGCCGCCGCGGCCATGACCATCGACAAGAGGCCGCCGCGCGAGGTGCCGAGCAATGCGACACGCTCCAGCCCGAGGTGGTCGAGCAGCTCGAGCGCATCGCGCGCCTCCACGGCGACGTTGTAATTGGCCGGATCCGGATCGAAGTCCGAGGCGCCCCGCCCGCGCGAATCGAGCCGGATCAGGCGCAGATCCGCACCGAAGGCATCGCGGACCGGATCGAAATCCTCCCCGTTCCGCGTCAGCCCCGCGAGGCAAAGCAGGGGCAGCCCGCTGCCCTCGTCGGCATAGGCGAGCCCGAGCCCGTCCGAGGTCACGAAACGCTTCATTGCCCTGCCTCCGCCAGTTCCGGCACGCCCGAGAGATCCGCCAGTTCGTGATCCGGCATCCAGGGCAGGCGGTCCCGCGGCGCGCCCGTCCGGTTCACCCAGGCCGTCGCGAACCCGTAGCCCGAAGCCGCGGCCGCATCCCATCCGTTGGCCGAGACGAAGAGGACCTCGTCCTTCGCCGTGCCGAATTCCCGCCCGACCAGGTCGTAGACCGCGCGCGCCGGCTTGAAGACCCCCGCCGCCTCGACCGAGAGGATCGCGTCGAGCGACCCGCCGATGCCCGCAGCCTCCACCGCCGCATCGAGCATCGCCGGCTCCCCGTTCGAGAGGATCGCCGTGCCGAGCCGCGCGGCACGCAGCCGCGCCAGCGCCGGCGCCGCGTCCCGAAAGGCATCGGGTTCGCGGTAGAGCGCGCGCAGACGGTCGCGCAGCCCCGCCTCCGCACCGAGCCCCGCCGCATCGAGCGCCCAGTCGAGGGCCTCCCCGGTCACGGTCCAGAAATCCGCATGCGCGTCGGTCACCGCGCGGATCCAGCTGTATTCCAGCTGCTTCTGGCGCCAGTCGCGCGCCACCGCGCCGAAATGCGGGGTGAAAGCCGCGAACTGCGGCTCCGCGGCGACGCGGCGCGCGGGCGAGGCCACGTCGAAGAGCGTGCCATAGGCATCGAAGACCACCAGCTTCAGCACGGGGACCACCCCTCCTTTCCGAGCGCCCCGGAGCCCCGCCCGGACGGGCCTTCAGAGGTTCTCCGGCTGGGCCATGCCCGTCACGTGATAGCCGCCGTCGACGAAGATGATCTCGCCGGTGGTCGAGATGGAGAGATCGGAGGCTAGATAGAGCGCCGCCCCGCCGACCGCCTCGAGGCTGGCATTGGCGCGCAGCGGCGCGTTCATCTCGGTCGCGCGATAGACTTTGCGCGCGCCGGCGATCGCGGCACCGGCCAGCGTGCGCATCGGCCCCGGGCTGATGGCATTGACCCGAACGCCCTGCGGGCCAAGGTCGCTGGCGAGATAGCGCACCGCGCTCTCCAGCGCCGCCTTGGCCACGCCCATGACGTTGTAGTTCGGCGTGACCCGCTGCGCGCCGATATAGGTGAGCGTGATGATCGATCCGCCTTGGGTCATCAGCGGCGCGGCACGGCGGGTGAGGTCGACGAGGCTGTAGCAGGAGATGTCGAGCGAGCGCAGGAAATTCTCCCGGCTGGTGTCGAGAAAGCGGCCGTCGAGCTCGGCCTTGTCGGAGTAGGCGATGGCATGGACCAGCACGTCGAGCCCGCCCCAGACCCGCCCCACCTCGGCGAAGAGCGCATCGAGCGAGGCGGGATCCTGCACGTCCGCCGGCAGCACGATCTCGGCCCCGAGCGAGCGCGCCAGCGGCTCGACCCTGCGCCCGAACCCCTCGCCCTGATAGGTGAAGGCGAGCTCCGCACCCGCGGCGTGCAGCACCTTGGCAATGCCCCAGGCGATGGAATGGTCGTTCGCGACCCCGAGGATCAGCGCCCGCTTGCCGGCCATCAGCCCGCTGGTCGGCCCGGCCTCAGCCATGATAGCGGCTGAGCGCGAGGGTGGCGTTGGTGCCGCCGAATCCGAAGCTGTTGGAGATCACCGTGTCGAGCCCGGCGCCGTCGATCCGCTCCAGCGCGATCTCTCCGGGCCGGATCGCGGGGTCGAGCTCGGTGATATTGGCCGAGGCAGTGATGAAGTCGTCCCGCAGCATGATCAGGCAGTAGATCGCCTCCTGCACGCCGGTCGCGCCGAGCGAATGCCCGGTCAGCGATTTCGTGGAGGAAATCTTCGGCACCGAATCCTCCCCGAAGACCCGGCGGATCGCCTCGACCTCGGTCACGTCGCCGGCCGGCGTCGAGGTGCCATGGGCATTGATGTAGCCGACCTTGCGGTTGCCGATGGTCGAGAGCGCAAGCTTCATGCAGCGCTCGGCCCCCTCGCCGGAGGGCGCCACCATGTCGTAGCCGTCCGAGGTGGCGCCGTAGCCGGTGACCTCGGCATAGATTTTCGCGCCGCGGGCCAGTGCGTGCTCGAGCTCCTCGAGCACCACCACGCCGCCGCCGCCGGCGATCACGAAGCCGTCGCGGGTGGCGTCGAAGGCGCGGCTCGCGGTCCGGGGCGTGTCGTTGTACTTCGAACTCATCGCCCCCATGGCGTCGAAGAGGCAGGAGAGCGTCCAGTCGAGCTCCTCGCCGCCGCCCGCGAAGACGATGTCCTGCTTGCCCCACTGGATCTGCTCGACCCCGTTGCCGATGCAATGCGCGGAGGTCGAGCAGGCCGAGGTGATCGAATAGTTGATCCCCTTGATGTGGAACGGGGTCGCGAGGCAGGCGGAATTGGTCGAACTCATGCCGCGCGTCACCATGAAGGGGCCCATGCGCTTGGGGCTTCCCTTCTCGATGACGATCCGGTGCGCCTCGAAGAGGTTGCGCGTCGACGGCCCGCCCGAGCCCATGATCAGCCCGGTGCGCTCGTTCGAGACCTCGCGCTCCTCCAGCCCGCTGTCGGCGATCGCCTGTTCCATGGCGATGTAGTTCCAGGCCGCCCCGTCGCCCATGAAGCGCAGCTGGCGCTTGTCCACATGCGCCGCGATGTCGATATCGGGGCGCCCGTGCACCTGGCAGCGGAAGCCGCGCTCGGCATAATCCGGCGCGAAGCTGATGCCCGAGCGGCCGGCCTTCAGCGAAACGGTGACCTCGTCGGCGTCGTTGCCGATCGAAGAGACGATCCCGAGGCCCGTGATCACGACACGGCGCATGGCCGGTCCTCCTTCAGTCCGTGAAAAGGCCGACCTTCATGTCGGTGGCAGTATAGATCAGCTCGCCATCGGCCCGCATCTCGCCATTGGCGATGCCGAGCTTGAGCTTGCGGTCGATCACCCGCGTGAAATTGACCGTGTACTCCACCAGCTTCACCGCGGGCGTCACCATGCCGGTGAACTTCACCTCGCCGACACCGAGCGCGCGCCCGCGCCCGGTCATGCCGCGCCAGCCGAGGTTGAAGCCGGTCAGCTGCCAGAGCGCGTCGAGGCCGAGGCAGCCCGGCATCACCGGATCCCCGATGAAATGGCAGGCGAAGAACCAGAGATCCGGGCGGATGCCGAATTCCGCGACCACATGCCCCTTGCCGGCCGGACCGCCCTCGGCGGAGATGTCGGTGATGCGGTCCATCATCAACATCGGCGGCATGGGCAGCTGCGGATTGCCGGTGCCGAACATCTCACCGCGCGCGCAGGCAAGAAGGCCCTCGTGGTCGATCCGGGTCGGCCTTTCCGTCATGTCTGGCCCGTGCCCCCGTCCTGCCGCCTGTCGTTGCAGGTCAGTCCTCTAGCATCGCAGCCGTTCGCGGCGCAAGCGCCCGGTCCGCTATCGTCCCGATTGAAGTTCAGTCGAAGACCTCGCCGGGATCGACGCCCCAGAGCACGCCCTGCGGGATCCAGCCCGTGAAACCGCCGGCGGAGACGTCGCACCATTCCGCCTCGCAGGCCGCGATGCGCGCGATCACGCCCGGCTCGGCCATCGCGCGGACCGCGCTCCGCTCGCTGGGCGCCGCATGGAGCGCCACCGCGGCATCGCCCTGGACGAGACCGGTACGCGCGCCCGACAGGAGCGAATTATGCACCCAGCCGCCCACGCCCTCGGAATCGACCACGCGCCGCCAGAGGCCGTATTCGGCCACCACCTGCAGCGGCAGCCCGCGGCGCACGAATTCCCAATCGACCCGCTGGTCGAAATCCGGACCGCGCCGGGCATTCGCACTCTCCGCCCGGAGCGAGACGTATCGCGGCAGCGGCAGATTGGTGACCGGCCCGCGCGCGCCCGGCTCGGCGGCGGTCCTGCCCGCCGATTCTCCGGCGAACACGGCGATGAGCGCCACGACCGCCGCGCATCGCGCCATGCCCGCGATTCCCGTCAAGACAGGGGCCTCCTGCTCGCATCCTCGTGCCGGGAAGTGTCTGGATCTTCCGGACCGCCCCGTGCAATTATCCCGCAACGATAGCGAATAGCGCGCCGCAGAGAAACAGGAATCCGCATGCCGACTCCCCGCCCGCGCGTCGTGGTGACGCGCCGTCTGCCTGCGCCGGTCGAGTCCCGCCTGCGGGAGCTTTTCGACGTGACCCTCAACGCCGAGGACCGGCCCATGACCGGCGAGGAGCTCGCCCAGGCGATGGCGGGGGCGGAGGTGCTGGTCCCCACCATCACCGACCGGATCGACGCCAACCTGCTCGCCCGCGCCGGCCCGGACCTGCGGCTGATCGCGAACTACGGCGCGGGCTTCGACCATATCGACGTGGCGAGCGCGCTCTCGCGCGGCATCGTGGTGACGAATACCCCCGGCGTGCTGGCCGAGGACACCGCCGACATGGCCATGGCGCTGATCCTCGCGGTGCCGCGCCGGCTGCCCGAGGGGGCGGCGATGATCCAGCGCGGGGAATGGCAGGGCTGGTCGCCCACGGCGCTCATGGGGCACCGCATCGCCGGCAAGCAGCTCGGCATCCTCGGGCTCGGGCGGATCGGCCGGGCGATCGCCCGCCGCGCGCGGACCTTCGGGCTGACGGTCCATTACCACAACCGGCGACGCCTGCATCCCGACACCGAGGCGGAGCTCGGCGCGACCTGGTGGGAGAGCCTCGACCAGATGCTGGCGCGCATCGACATCCTGTCGATCAACGTGCCGCACACGCCCTCGACCTTCCATCTGATGAACGCGCGGCGGCTGAAGCTGATGAAGCCCTCGGCCTATATCGTGAACACCGCCCGCGGCGAGGTGATCGACGAGAACGCCATGGTCCGGATGCTGCGGGCGGGCGAGCTCGGCGGCGCCGGCCTCGACGTCTACGAGCACGGCCACGACATCAGCCCGCTCCTGCGCGACCTGCCCAACGTGATGCTGCTGCCACATATGGGCTCGGCGACCTTCGAAGGGCGGATGGAGATGGGCGAGAAGGTGATCATCAACATCAAGACCTTCGCCGACGGCCACCGCCCTCCCGATCAGGTCGTGCCCGCGATGCTCTGACACCGACTGCGGGCCTTCGGTCCGCCCGCAGAGGATTTCTCGGGTGGATCGCCATGGTTGGGCCGCCCTGGCGCGGTTGCGGCTGGAGCATGGCAGGCGGAGCGCCGCCCGCACGACGCCCGTCGGGCGCGTCGCGATCGCGTTCATGGTGGATCGGTCGGATCCCGTGGAGCGCGGGGCGATGGACGAATCGTCCGCGCAATCGACCGGTTTGTGGGACTGCGCGATCGAATGGAGCTTTGCGATGCCAGCGCGGCGGGGCAGCGTGACTACCTGACCGGATGGACCAGGAAACGTCCTCCGATGCAGGAGCGGTCCGACCTCGTGGCCTACCCGCCTGCCGATTGCCACGCATCCAGGCCGCCAGCTGTCCGCGGCGGATGCAAGCGCCGGGGATCCGACGCAAGTCCTTGAGTTAGGTGGTGGGCTCGGAAGGATTCGAACCTTCGACCAATTGATTAAGAGTCAACTGCTCTACCACTGAGCTACGAGCCCGCACGTTCAGCCTTGGTGAGCCCGACAGGATTCGAACCTGTGACCCACTGATTAAAAGTCAGTTGCTCTGCCAACTGAGCTACGGGCCCAACGCTTGGGGCTGCCCTAAGCAACCCGGCCCGCAGGGTCAAGGGGAATCGCCCGCCGCGTCGGGCGTGTGGCCGCGCCCCGAACCTTCGCCTATATAGCGGCGATGGAACGCGAATCCCGAAGCCCCGCGCGGTCGCAGGGCCTGCACTTTCTGAAGATGCACGGACTCGGCAACGATTTCGTCGTTCTCGACGCGCGCGCCTCGGGCGAAGCCGTGACGCCTGCGCTGGCACGCGCGCTGGGGGATCGCAACCGAGGTATCGGCTTCGACCAGCTCGCGGTGATCCGGGCGGACGGCGCGGGCCCGGTGCGCGTCGATTTCTGGAACGCCGACGGCAGCGCGGCGGATGCCTGCGGCAATGCGACGCGCTGCGTCGCGCGGCTGCTGATGGCCGAATCCGGAGGCGATTCCTGCGACCTCGAAACCGGCCGCGGCCGGCTTCTGGCACGGGATGCCGGCGACGGGCTGATCGCGGTCAACATGGGAGCGCCGCAGCTCACCTGGGAGGCGGTGCCGCTGGCGCACGCTATGGATCTCGATGCGCTGCCGATCGAGGGCGATCCGGGCGCGGCGGGCATGGGCAATCCCCATTGCGTCTTTGTGGTGCCGGATGCGGAGACGGTCGACCTCGCCACCATCGGCCCCGGCATCGAGCATCATCCGCTCTTTCCCGAGCGGACGAATGTCGAATTCGTGCAGGTGATCGACCCGGCCACCATCCGGATGCGCGTCTGGGAACGCGGCGGCATGGTCACGCTGGCCTGCGGATCCGGCGCCTGCGCCGCCGTGGTGGTGACAGCGCGGCGGGGGCTGACCGGGCGGAAGGTGACGGTCCGCCTCGATGGCGGCGAGCTGCTCGTGGACTGGCGCGACGACGGCGTCTGGATGACCGGGCCCACGGCGCTGGTCTTCGAGGGCCGGCTCTCGGCCGAGTTCCTGGCCGCCCTCCGATGACCGCCCCGAGCTTCCGCACCTTCGGCTGCCGGCTGAACGCCTACGAGACCGAGGCGATGCGCGGGCTCGCCGAGCGCGCCGGGGTCGAGGATGCGGTGATCGTCAATACCTGCGCGGTGACCGCCGAGGCGGTGCGGCAGGCCCGCCAGGGCATCCGCCGGCTGCGGCGCGAGCATCCCTCGGCGCGGATCGTGGTCACCGGCTGCGCGGCCCAGACCGAGGCCGGGCGCTTCGCGGCGATGGAGGAGGTCGACGTCGTACTCGGCAACGACGCCAAGCTCCGCCCGGAGACCTGGGCGGCGCTGGGGCGCGATGGCGGCGGCCGGGTGCAGGTCGGCGACATCATGGCCGAGACCGCGGCGCCGGCGCCGCTGATCGACGGGCTGGGGACGCGGGCGCGGGCCTATGTGCAGGTGCAGAACGGCTGCGACCACCGCTGCACCTTCTGCATCATTCCTTTCGGCCGCGGGAATTCGCGCAGCGTGCCGGCGGAAGTGGTGGTCGGGCAGGTCGCGCGGCTGCGCGACCGGGGCTTCAACGAGGTGGTGCTGACCGGGGTCGACCTGACGAGCTGGGGGGGCGATCTCGAAGGGACGCCGCGGCTCGGCGATCTCGTGGCGGCGATCCTGGCCCGGGTGCCGGATCTGGCGCGGCTCCGGATCAGCTCGATCGACAGCGTCGAGGCCGATCCCCGGCTGATCGAGGCGATCGGCGGCGAGCCGCGGCTGATGCCGCATCTGCACCTGTCGCTGCAGGCGGGCGACAACCTGATCCTCAAGCGCATGAAGCGGCGGCATTCGCGGGAGGATGCCATCGCGGTCTGTGCGCGGCTGCGCGCGGCGCGGCCGGAGATCGTCTTCGGGGCCGACATCATCGCGGGCTTTCCCACCGAGACGGAGGCGATGTTCGCGCGCTCGCTCGATCTCGTCGCGGAATGCGGCCTGACCTGGCTGCATGTCTTTCCCTTCAGCCCGCGCGAGGGCACGCCGGCGGCGCGCATGCCGCAGGTCGATCCCGCCCTGGTGCGGGAGCGGGCGGCGCGGCTGCGGGCCCTCGGCGCGGAAAGGGTGCGCCTGCATCTCGCCGCGATGCGGGGGCGCGAGGTGCGGCTGCTGATGGAGAAGCCCGATCTCGGGCGAACCGAGGGCTTCGCGCAGACGCGGCTGAGCACGCCGGCGCTTCCCGGCAGCATCGTCGCGGCCCGGATCTCCGCGGCCACGGCGGCGCATCTGCTGGCCGACGCGCTTTAGGTAGGCACCGCCTGCCGGAGCGGGCCTGCGACGCCGCCGCCCGGGGGCGCCGGCGTCGCGAGGGTCACATCTTGGAATCGGCCTTTTCCGCGGTGCCGGTCAGGGCGTCGCCGGTGGCGGAGACGTCCTTGCCGGCGCCGGCGAGCGTGTTGCAGGCCGAGAGCGCCATGACGGCGAGCAGGGCGCAAAGGATCTTGCGGTTCATCTTGTCCCTCCGGGGAATACGAGCTTCGACATTCTGGCGCCGCCGGCCGCTCCGGGGATCGGGAAGACCCGGGATCGTGCCCGCACCGGGACCGACACTAGCTGTTCAGTCCCGGCATCTGGTGGATCGGATCGACGATGAATCTGTCCGGC
>CALMSR010000004.1 GCA_937872465.1 uncultured Paracoccaceae bacterium | reverse complement strand
GGCGGACCGGGCGCGGCGGGCGGGGGGTGGTGGCGGGCACGCGGGGGGGTGGGGCCCCGGGCGAGAAGAGGACCCCCGCCGGGTGGGGGGTAGCCCCGCCGAGATCGATCCCGATCACCACCGGCCCCGAGCGGGCGGGCAGCTCCGCCACCTCGCAGGCCAGCCATTCGTCGAGCGTGATCAGGAGATCGCGGCACTCCCCGGAGACCCGCTCGTTGCGGTTGTAGAGCCGGAAGCTCGTGAGGCTCGACCCGCCCCGCGCGATCGCCCGTCGCGCCTGCGCCTCCAGCCACTCGAGCGAGCTGCCGATCCCGTATTCCGCGCCGGGATTCGCCACCTGCAGCGACTCGCGGTCGTCGGCCGGGAGCGCGGGCGCCGGCCGGTGCTCCTGGACGTAGCTCCCCGGCACCGGGTCATC
The DNA here is from genome assembly GCA_937872465.1 of uncultured Paracoccaceae bacterium. Lineage (GTDB taxonomy): Bacteria > Pseudomonadota > Alphaproteobacteria > Rhodobacterales > Rhodobacteraceae > Amaricoccus. Next base: position 5,970 of record CALMSR010000004.1, on the reverse strand, counting down.
GATCCAGCGCGAGAACGGGTGCGCGTCGTCCGCCGCCGAGGTCGAGATCAGGAGCGCGCGGCCGCCACGCTTGCCGAGGCCGGAGAGCAGCGCGTGCTCGAGCTCGTCGCCGCGATCGAGCGCCCAATGCCCGCGCTCGTCCAGGATTGCCATGGTGGGCGCGCCGCCGAGCGCGCTCTTGCCGTCCGCGGCGATCACGCGCAGCACATGCCCGCCGCCGTCGCCCTCGAATTCGATCTCCAGCCGGGGGGCACGGCGGTAGATCAGCCGGCGCTGGACCTCGAGGGGAAGGGACGCGGCGAAGCCGGCCGCGAAGTCCCAGGCGATGCGCCCCTGGTCGCGCGTCCTGGCCGCGACGATGATCTCCCGCCGGGGCTGGCGATCCCATGCGCCGACCAGGCCGCCGAGCGCGATGCCGGCCGCGAGCGCCGACTTGGCATTGCCGCGCCCGATGCTGAGAACGGCCGCCGCGGTGCCTTCGGCGAGCGCCCCGGCCACGAAGCTCCGCTGGAACGGTGCCAGCTTCACCGGCTTCCCGGCATTCGGCCCCTCCGGGATCGCCAGCGATTCGAGGAATGCCGTGCAGCTCCCGGCCGGAGCTGCCCCCTCGGCCTGCGCGAAAATCGAAAAGGCACCCACCGGTTTCCGTTCGCCGGCGCAGGTGCCGGCATTGGGACCAGATGCGCCGAAGAGATCGATCTGCTCTGTCTCTCCGCTCCCGTACATCGTCCGCCTCGTGCGCCTCTCTCTGTTCAACCGTCGCTCTGCCCTCTGCTCACTGGTGAGGGTTGCTGTGACGGTCAGCATGGCGACTTCTGAGCCGCCCGCTGACCGCCGCGATCTTGCCTGCTCACCGGAGCCGGGCCGCCGCTTAGGCCACGCCTCCGCTGTCCAGCGTCGAAGGCGCGCACTCCATTCGTTCACCGCCCGCTGGTGGCAGTGCTATCGGGCGTGGAGCGACAGGCTCTCGCCTGCATGGCCGCCCGGTTGGTGGTGTGATAGCTTCCCCGAGTACCACCGTGTCGCGCCGCCCCTCGGTCAAGTCGTTAAGCCCTGGGCGCCGCCGTGTTCTGTGTTCCCGCCTGCCCGCCCTGATCAGGGGCGAGGGCGGATGTGTTCTTACCGCTCGATCACCTCCATCATCGGTTCGTGGGCAGTGCCCAGCTCCGACACCAGACGCCGCATGATCGCCGCTTGCTTGGTGGTCGGCCGCCACGATGGGCGCTTGCCGTGCCGGGCGATGGATTTGACGAAGCCAGCCAACCATTCGTCCGACCCGTCAGCCAGCACGCGACGGACGACGGCCGGCCAGCGGTGCAGAAGGATTTCGTCGAGCTCGCGGCCGGTCATATCGCCACCTCGCGCGAATGCCGGAAAAAATCAGCCTGATCAGGCGCTTCCATGGCCTCAAAGGCCGCGGTCGCGTATGCCTTGAGCTCGGGCCGGCGGGCGAAGAAAGCCCATTCCCGAGCGTCGTCCATCCCGCCGAGGAACGCGGGCAAGGGGGCGCCGGCCGGTCTGATGGCCGCCGCCGCGGTCGCGATCGAATGTTCGGGGGCGAGCGAGCTGAGCGCCGCGAAGGCGAGCGCCGCCCGCTCGGTCTCGGCAAGGCGCGCCGCCGCCACGATGGTGAAGCCGGCCCATGCCTTGGGCGTGCCGATGGTCAGCGTGAAGCCGATCATCCGGGACACGCGCAGGTGATTAGGCCGCATGCCCTTCGAGAAGGAAGGCGATTGCCTCGAAGCGGCCACCCGGCTCATGCGGCGGCTTCCGCGCTGCGCTCGGCCTGGGCGGTTTCCCAGGCCTCAAGATCGGCGATGCGCCAGAAGCGCATGCGGCCGATATGGAGAGGCCGAGGAAATGCCAGGCGGCCGTCCTCAAGCCAGCGGTCGATGGTCCTGATAGTCTTCCCGTACCGCGCAGCAGTGCGGGCGGCGTCGATGAAGTGGGGGGAGATGGGATTATCTGCCGTCATAAGCAGACAATCGGGTGCCCGTTTGGCTATGTCGTCACGACTTGGCCACGAAATCTTCTAGGTAGTTTCGCACCGCTCCATAGCTCGGCCTGTTCCCTTCATTCGCTGGCCATGATGCCTGGACTTCACGGGCGAGCTCGCGCGCAGAAATGGCTTTCGTCCGCTTGGTCTTAATCCGCCGCGCGAGCTGGTGTGCAATTGCCCGACGCCTGTTCGCAGGCACGGCCTTCATCTTCGCGCCCTTCAGACGATTGGCGGCGGCGGTCTTCTCGCGAACAACCATCTGGTCGAGGCCAAGGCGCCGCCACCGCCACCACTCGAGCAGACGCCCAAGTTGGATCATCCCGTGAATTCGCTGTGACTCGACCGGCCTATCCACAAATGCCATGTGATGCATGATCGCAAACGCGAAGAGAAAGAACGTCTCATTCTCCCCGGCATCATAGGACCGGGCATCGCACCGTGCGCCCGTAGCTTGTCTGACGCGATCGGCAACTTCTCCCGGAGTAAGGTGTCCGACAATTCCCGGGTCAAGCAATTCCGCGATCCCAAGATCGCGCAGTCTTGTCCTGGCGGCTTCGAGCGCGTCATCGTGCCCCGCCAAGCCACCCGAAAACAGCGCCAACATATCGAGGAATGGCACCTGCCGGCGGGGAACGTCGGCGTCGATAGCGCCAATGCTTCCGGGTTCAGTTCGCATGAATTCCCGGATAGGTTCCAATGCACCGGAGAGGCTCGCACTAAACCCGTCAAGAACCCCACCAATGGAGGTCAGATCAGGCATGACGATCTCCATGCCCGCGCCTCGAGCTGCACCACGTTCGCCGGCTTCTCAACGGTCAGCCCGTCAAGATAGTTCGCCCAGGCCTGAGCCGCGGATCGCTTCTCGGCCGCGTAGTCGTGGCGATTGTAGATCGCTGCCACACCCGAGATCGTGCCGCTCTTGTGGTTCAACATGGCCTCGACAACATGCACCGCGATGCCGAGCCGCGCCATGCCGGAAGCCGCCGTGCGCCGCAGATCGTGCAGACGCCATTCCGGCAGCGTCACCTTGCCGGGATCGTCGCCTCGCTCAGCGGCGAGCTTGCGCAGCTCGGCGAGCATCGCCGCGTCCAGCCGTTCCTTGGCCCGGCCGAAGCCCGAGACCGGCCGCGGCTCGGTGTGGCCGTCGCGGGAGAATGCCGCCGGGAAGACGAGCGCAGAGCGGCGCATCAGGCCTTCGAGGATCGTGATCGCCTGATCGGCCATCGGCACGTCCGACGCGCGCTTGTTCTTCGTCCGCTCGCCGGGCAGGTGCCAGATCGCCGCGCCCATGTCGATCTCCGCCCAGGGCAGCGATGCCACTTCGTCGCGTCGCTGGCCGGTGAGCAGCAACAGCCGAAAGAGCGGCCCGAACGGCTCACCCATCGTCTCGCAGGCCTTGACGAAGGCCCGCAGCTCTTCGTCGGTCAGCACCCGGTCGCGTGCCCGTTCCTGTCCGGGCGCCTTCACGTTGGCCGCCGGGGAGGCTTCGAGAATGCCGCGCTCGACCGCCCACGAGAACAGGCGCCGGATGTTCGCGAGCACCCGGTTTGCGCGAGCGCCCGAGGCCGTCGCTTCGATCCCGTCGAGTAGGTCGAGAATGTCGCGCCGCGTGATGGTTTCGATCGGCCGGCTGCCGATCTTCGGATAGAGGTGCAGGGCGAACATGCGCGCCACTTCGTCGGCCGTCCGGTTTCGCGGCGCGGCATACTTCGTGATGAAGGCATCGCCAACGCTCTTCACCGTGTCGGGCTCGCGCTTTCTCGCCTCGGCCTTCGTCGTCGCCGGATCCTCGCCGCGATCGACCGCAGCCTTTGCTTCGCGCCAGCCCTGCCGGGCCTCAGCGAGCGACATGGCCGGGAAGGTGCCAAGGGTCAGCTTGCGCTGCCGGCCGTGCGCCCGGAGCTTGTAGATCCAAGCCCGCGTGCCCCCGTGGGAGATGCGCAGCGCGAGGCCGGGAAAGCCGGCGTCGTAGTGCTCGACCTGGCCGCTCGAGGGCGGTTTCAGCCGATCGACCGCGGCTGCGGTGAGTGCGCGTTTCGGCATGTCCGAGTGTCCTCTTAGGTACCACCTAGGTACCATTTAGGCCCGTCTTAGTCTGTCTGCAAGTGTCTGGCCGTGTAACGCTAGAAACATGTAACGCGCGGAAATCACATGAGAAACCTGCCGAATTATGACTGCAAGTGTCTGCGCCTGTCAGGCTATGGATACGGACTGAAAATCCGCGTGTCGGTGGTTCAAATCCGCCCCCGGGCACCACGAACCGACTTTTTTCAAATAAAATCCATGACTTAAGCGGCGAAGTTAAGGTTGATCCGACCGGGATTTGAAGAACTGACCCGATAAGATACTCGATCTCTGAGGCGGGCAGTTGGTGAATTGCGTGTTTGGACGGTCAGGTTAGGCAGACGACCATTAACGGCAAGCCCAAGATTGTGGCACTGATCGCTCAGCGACTACCGTAGCGTAGGCAACCGGGAGGGGCTATTGAAGCACATTGTGATCCGCAGCTTCTCGTCTGGCGGCAACGTTCTGGGACGATCGTGGCAGCAAACACGGTCATTGCGGATGTTAGGGTTCGCGCATTACCCGCAGTCGACCAGGGTAGTTTCCAGCTATACACCAGGGCAAGTGGTGATCCGAGGCACGAAAGGATCGAACGAAAGATGACGGCGCTAGCACACGAAGATGCTCCCGAGCACATAGACGACAAAGATGTTGTATATTCCATTACAACGTTCGGGGCCGACTTCGATGTGGACGGGATCATATCGAGAATGGACAGGGGTGATATTTTTATCCCCGAGTTCCAGCGCAACTTTGTATGGAAGAAACCGCAAGCATCGCGGTTCATTGAGTCAATACTACTTGGACTACCTGTCCCGAGCATCTTCTTATATAGGGAGGCAAGTCAAAGACATTTAATCGTGGATGGCCTTCAAAGACTTACTACATTGCGCGCCTTTTCGAAGGAGAGATGGCCGGATAGCGACAAGGTATTCAAACTTGTAGATGTAAAACCAAAGTTTGAGGGCAGGACTTTGACCGAATTGTCGGAAGAAGATCAGAGACGCTTTCGCGATTCCGTTTTGCACGCAATGATTATCATGCAGAGCTCTCCAGAGAATGATCAGAGCTCAGTGTATCATATATTTGACCGGTTGAACTCAAACGGAACGCCGCTTCAGCCCCAAGAGGTAAGGGCTGCAATTTACCACGGTCGTCTTCAGCAACTGCTCGGGGAGTTGAATGAGGGGGATGACTGGAGAGCAATATTCGGGCCAAAGCACAATAGGTCCAAGGATCAAGAATTAATACTAAGATTTTTGGCGCTCCGATTTAACCACCAGAGCTATCAGAAGCCAATGCAAAAATTCTTGAACGGCTTTATGGAAGATTATCGTGATATATCAGTAGAGCAGTCGCGCAAATGGGCGACAATTTTTAACAATACATCAAATTTAGTCGTCCGCGCTTTGGGAAATCGTCCATTCAGGCCGCAACGCGCACTGAACGTCGCAATATTTGATGCAGTGATGGTGGCGGTTAGCTTGAACGCAAGCGCAAGTGAGAATGCAATCTCAGATGCTTACGGAAAACTACTACACAATCCATCTTTCGAAAGAGCAACAACCAGGGCTACCTCTGACGAGACCAGTGTGGAAAGCAGAATCTCTCTTGCGATGGAGGCGATTAGTGCTGCCAAATCGCGTGCGGTCTAATAGGGACCAAATTATATCCCTCTTTAACGTTGTAGACAAGGCTGCCTCAGCCTCAGATATCGCTATATTGCCAATTTTTTCGAGCCATATGGTGGTAAAGAGTAGCGGATACGTCGAATTCGCGGTTCGAGAAATTGTATCAGAATATGCGGATAGGCACTCTAATCTAAAAATTGTGAGGTTTATCGCTAGGAAGATTAGCTGGGCACCCGCATTTACCTGTCAGTTTTCGTCGAACCGTGATTCACTCGG
>CALMSR010000003.1 GCA_937872465.1 uncultured Paracoccaceae bacterium | reverse complement strand
CTCCGAAAGCCGGGTCTCGAGCGGCGCGAGCCGGGCGAGGACCGTCTCCACCGCGGCATCCTTCTGGGAATAGAGCCGGGTGAGTTGCTCGGAGATCTCGGCGAAGGGATTCTCGCCCGGCGCCTCCAGCGCCGCGAGCCGGCCCTGCAGCGCCGTCTCGGCGGCGGCATGGGCGGCCTTCAGCCCCTCCAGCCGCTCGGCGAAACGGTCGAGGGCCGCCTGCGGATCCCGGGACGCCAGCCCCGCCTCGACCTCGGCGAGTTTCGCCTCGAGCGGCGCGAGCCGGGCGAAGACCGTCTCCACGGTGGCGTCCTTCTGGGTGTAGAGCCGGGTCAGCTGCTCGGAGATCTCGGCGAAGGGATTCTCGCCCGGCGCCTCCAGCGCCGCGACGCGGCCCTGCACCGCCTCCAGCCGCTCGGCGAAACGGTCGAGGGCCGCCTGCGGATCGAGGCCGTCGATGCGGCCCTGCATTTCCGAAAGCCGGGCCTCGAGCGGCGCGAGCCGGGCGAAGACCGTCTCCACGGTGGCGTCCTTCTGGGTGTAGAGCCGGGTCAGCTGCTCGGAGATCTCGGCGAAGGGATTCTCGCCCGGCGCCTCCAGCGCCGCGACGCGGCCCTGCACCGCCTCCAGCCGCTCGGCGAAGCGGTCGAGGGCGGCCTGCGGATCCCGGGACGCCAGCCCCGCCTCGACCTCGGCGAGCTTCGCCTCGAGCGGCGCGAGCCGTGCGAAGACCGTCTCCACGGTCGCGTCCTTCTGGGCATAGAGCCGGGTGAGCTGCTCGGAGATCTCCGCGAAGGGGTTCTCGGCCGGCGCCTCCAGCGCGGCGAGACGGCCCTGCAGCGCCGTCTCGGCGGCGGCATGGGCGGCCTTCACCGCCTCCAGCCGCTCGGCGAAACGCTCCAGCGCGGCCCCGGGGTCGAGACCGTCGATGCGGCCCTGCATCTCCGAAAGCCGGGTCTCGAGCGGCGCGAGCCGGGCGAGGACCGTCTCCACCGCGGCATCCTTCTGGGCATAGAGCCGGGTGAGCTGCTCGGAGATCTCGGCGAAGGGATTCTCGGCCGGGGCCTCCAGCGCCGTGAGCCGGCCCTGCAGCGCCGTCTCGGCGGCGGCATGGGCGGCCTTCACCGCCTCCAGCCGCTCGGCGAAACGCTCCAGCGCGGCCCCGGGGTCGAGACCGTCGATGCGGCCCTGCATCTCCGAAAGCCGGGTCTCGAGCGGCGCGAGCCGGGCGAAGACCGTCTCCACCGCGGCATCCTTCTGGGCATAGAGCCGGGTCAGCTGCTCGGAGATCTCGGCGAAGGGATTCTCGGCCGGCGCCTCCAGCGCGGCGATGCGGCCGTCGAGCGCCCGGCGCAGCTCTTCCAGCCGCTCGGCGAAGCGGTCGAGGGCGGCCTGCGGATCCTGTGCGGCCAGCGCCGCCTCGAGCCGGGCGAGCCGCGCCAGCACCGCCTCGGCGACGCTGTCCTTCTGGGCATGGAGCCGCGTGAGCCGCTCGGCCAGCTCCGCCACCGGGCTGGGGCCGGGGGATTCGAGCGCCGCGATGCGCGCCTCGAGCGCCGCGGCGCCCGCGGCCTGGGCGCTGCGCATCTCGTCGAGACGCGCCTCCAGCCGTTCGAGCAGCGCGCGCGCCTCGGCCGGCGCGCCCATCTGCTCGAGCGTGCGCATCCGCCCGCGCAGCTGGTCGAGCCCCGCGAGCGCGGTCTCCATCGTGGCGTTCTTGTCGCGGATCAGCCCCAGCATCTGGCCGGCCATCGCCTGCAGCCGCTCCTCGGGTGCACTCTGGCCCGCGGCGAGCGCGTCGAGCCGGGCGGCGAGATCGGCCTGGGCGGCCGCCAGGGCCTCGATCCGGGGCGCCGGCGCACCGCCACCCGCCGCCCGCCGGCGCTTGAGCGAACGCCGCACGCTGATGACGAGGGTGAGAACGACGAATGCCGCGCCCAGTGCCGCCAGACCGCCGATACCCGAGGACTCCATGTCACATCCCGCACTAGGCAAATCGAAAACCGCGCCATCAAGCGGCGGAACCGGTTAGCGGCGGGTTAACGGTTACGGCTTTCGGAAAACCGGGCGGAAGGCGCCGTGGCATCCCTGCAACCGGCGTTTACCATGTTCCCGCTTTATTTGAATTCAAATTGACAGGATCGAGAGCGGTAAATATTTTATTAAACGGGGTTTGAGGGGATTTCCCGATGTTGTCGCGTATTCGCCTGTTTACGGGCGGTGTGCTTGTGGCCGCTGCCATGCTTGCCGGATCGACGGCGGGGGCCGTCACCGCCGATCTCCGGATCGACCGCTTCGACCGCAGCGCGCTGGCCTCGGCCCAGGCCGAGATGGCCGATTTTCTCGCCAGCCACACGGTCAAGAACCTGCGCCAGGAGACCTTCGAGGGCTATGCGGCCTGGAACGGCAGTTCGGGCACGGCCAGCCCACAGAACACCAAGGTCGGCAGCTTCAGCGCGCTCGGCGATGCCGGCAGCGGCGCCTCGGTGGTCGGCAACGGCGCCAAGCTGCAGGTGCGCGACGACAACGACATGTTCTGGGGCCGCTACAACGCCAATGAGCTGCCGCCCGGGCTGGTCGGCGGCAAATGGCTCGACAGCAACGACAACACCGGCATGGAATGGAAGATCGCGGGGCTCGGCACGTTCAACGCGCTCGCCTTCTTCGTGATCGACGCCGCCGACGTGGGCGGCCGCTTCTCGATCCAGGTCGGCGACACGACCTTCTCCGATCTCGCCGGCGGCAAGCGGCTGGCCAACGGCAATGTCCATTTCGTGCGCATCCTGCTCGACGAGGCGGTCAGCGATCTCACGATCCGGCTGATGCATGACCGCACCAACGACGGCTTCGGCATCGACGGGGTGACGATGGCCAGGGTGGCGCCGGTGCCGCTGCCCGGGGCGGCCGGGCTGCTGCTCGGCGGCATGGCGCTGCTCGCGGGCCAGCGCCGCCGGCGGAGGGCCGCCGCCTGAGCCGCCCGGGCGCGCGCCCGCAGGATCCCGCGCGTCCCCGCGAAATAGGGGCTTCCGACGCACCACCGAGGCGCGATACCCTCCCCCCGGACAGCATGGGGGAGCGCGCATCATGGAAACCCTGACCGCCATCGTCGGCGCCATCAACGGCTTCGTCTGGGGACCGCCGATGCTGGTGCTGATCCTCGGCACCGGCCTCTTCCTGCAGCTGCGGCTGGGGCTGATGCCGATCCGGCGCATCCCCACCGGCTTCCGCATGGTGTGGCGGGGCCGCAAGCCCGATGCCGACGCTCCGGGCGAGATCAGCCCCTATGCGGCGCTGATGACGGCGCTGGCGGCCACTGTGGGCACCGGCAACATCGCCGGGGTCGCCACGGCGATCGCCATCGGCGGGCCCGGCGCGCTGTTCTGGATGTGGATGACCGCCCTGGTCGGCATGGCCACCAAATATTCCGAGGTGCTGCTGGCGGTGCATTTCCGCGAGACCGACGACCACGGCGAGCAGATCGGCGGGCCGATGTACGCGATCAAGAACGGCCTCGGCGCGCATTGGAAATGGCTCGGCGTGGCCTTCGCGCTCTTCGGCGGCCTCGCGGGCTTCGGCATCGGCAACATGGTGCAGTCGAACTCGATCGCCGAGGCGATGAACTCCAGCTTCGCGGTTCCGCACTGGCTCACCGGCGTGGTGCTCGCGGCGCTGACCGGCTTCGTGCTGCTCGGCGGCATCAAGCGCATCGGCGCCGTGGCCGAGCAGCTGGTGCCGGGCATGTGCATCGCCTATATCGTCGCGGCGCTCATCGTGCTCCTCGTCCATGCCGGGGGCATCCCCGCGGCGTTCGGGCTGATCTTCACCCACGCGTTCAGCCCGACGGCGGCGACCGGCGGCTTCGCGGGGGCCACCATCATGCTGGCGCTGCGCTACGGGGTCGCCCGCGGCATCTTCTCCAACGAGGCCGGGCTCGGCACCGCCGGCATCGCCCAGGCCGCGGGCCAGAGCAAGAACGCGGCGCAATCCGGCCTGATCGGCATGATGGGAACCTTCATCGACACCATCGTGGTCTGCACCATGACCGGCCTCGCGATCATCGTCACCGGCGTCTGGTCGAGCGGCGAGACCGGCGCCTCGCTGACCGCGAGCGCGTTCTCCGCCGGCTTCCCCGGCGGGCGGTTCTTCCTCGCGATCGCGCTGGCGGTCTTTGCCTTCACCACCATCCTCGGCTGGGCCTATTACGGCGAGAAATGCTGGGAGTTCCTGGTGGGGACCGGGGTCGAGAAACCCTATCGCCTGCTCTGGACGGTCTTCGTGCTGATCGGCGCGGTGACGCAGCTCGATTTCGTCTGGCTGGTGGCCGACACGCTCAACGCCTTCATGGCCTTCCCCAACCTCGTGTCGCTCCTGCTGCTCTCGCCGGTGATCGCGAAGGTGACGGCCGATTACTTCGCGGGCGGCGGGGCGGATTGACCCGCGCGCCCGCAGGGGCTGTCTGATGCCCCTCCGGGGTATCTGACAGGCGCCCCTCCGGGCCACGTTTTGGCCGGCGCCCCTCCGGGGCGACCCGCGCGGCCCGGCTTCAGTAGTAGCCGTAGTCCTCGCCCATGTAGCGGCACTTGTTGAGCACGACCCCCAGCACGTTGGTCTGCTCGGCGAGATCGTGCTCGCATTTGTCGACCTCGTCGAGCCGGGTGCGCTCGGCGGCGGCGATCAGGAGCACGCAGTCGAGATACGGGATGAAGGCCATCACGTCGTCGCTCGCGAGCATCGGCGGCAGGTCGAAGATCATCACGTCCGGAAGGAAGGCCTCCTTCAGCGCCGCCACCCCCTGCGCGGTGGTGCCGCTGAGCAGGAGCTCCGCGGAATTGCGCATCGCCGTGGCATTGGTGCCGATCGCGAGATTGTCGCCGTAGCGCACGAAATTCTCCGCCACCGGCCGGGTGCCCTGCAGCACGCTCGCCATGGATTGCGGCCGGCCGAGCCCGAGCAGCCGCGCCACGGCGGGCCGGCGCAGGTCGAGATCGACCAGCACCGTGCGCACGTCGGGCTGATGCGCGAAGCTGAAGGCGAGGTTGAGCGTCGTGGTGGTCTTGCCGCAGTCGGAGGTCGGCGAGGTGATGCCGAGCGAGGTCCAGCCGTTCTGGCGCATGGTGCGCAGGATCCGGGTGCGCATCATGTCGAAGGTGGCATGGGCGGGATCGACGTCGGCGAAGGTCACCACGCGATTGCGCACCATGGCGCGGGCGTCCGGCTCGAAGGGCGCGAGCTCGGCCCAGGCCGGGCCGGTCGCGGCCGGGCGCGCCCGGCCGGCGCGGGGCGGTGCGGCATAGCCCGCCGCGGCAGGCGGCAGGCCGGCCTCGCTGCGCCGTTCCTTGGCCTTCTGGATGGCTGCCTGGATGCGTTCCATCGGTTCTCTTTCGCGGGAGGGATTCCGGTGCCGATCTCAGAGAGGCGGCTCGCCGCCGGCGCCGGCGCCGGCGCCGGCCGGATCCAGCACGGGCGCGAGCAGCAGATCGAGCGGCATGTAATAGCTGTGCACCAGCCAGAGCGCGGCCGGGATCGCCACCAGGATGGCGAAGAGCACGGCGAGGATCACGCTGCGCTTCCAGCGCGTCTCGTTCTGGGTCCGGATATAGGGCACGGTGGCGAAGGGCTGGATGCCGAGCTTGTTGGACAGATCCACCGGCCGGCGGATCGAGCGGTTGATCATCTCCAGAAGGAAGACGAAGCCCAGGCCCGTGCCGACGCCACCCACCAGCCCCGCTGCCGCGATCAGCTTGCGGTTGGGGCTGTAGGGCCGGGTCGGCTCGCGCGGCGGCTCGATGAGGCTGAAGCGCTCGCCCTTGGAGAGCACCTCGATGCGCTCGCCGACCTGGGCCTGGCTGCGGCTGGCCATCGCCTGGTCGTACTGGGTCTGCAGGCTCGCCATCTCGCGCTCGAGCCCGGTGAGCACCATCTCGTTGGCGGGCGTCGCCTGGATCGAGGCGTCGAGATCGGCGAGCGTCGCCTCGATCGTGGCCTTCTCGTCGGCGATGAACTTCAGCCGCTCGTCGATCGGCGCGAGCTCCACGTCGAGATCGGTGACCGGGGCGGCGGCATTGCCCTCGGTGTCGGGCATGGCGCGGGCGGCGCGCTGCTCGGCCACCAGCCGCTCGAGCGCGGCGATCCGGGTCTTCAGCACCCGGATCGTCGGGCTCGTCTCGTTGTAGATGGCGCGCTGCTGGATCAGCTGGCTCCTGAGCGCCTGCAGTTCGGTCTCCTCGGGGCTGAGCGCCCCGAGCCCGGCGGAGCGGCCGGTGCGCTCGAAGACCCAGACCACGGTGGCGCGCTGGTTGCGGAGCGCCGCCTCCTCGCGCTCGAGCGCCAGCAGGCGCTGCTGCTCGCGCTCCTGCTGGGCGCGGCGCGCGGCCATGCTGTCGGGCAGCGCCGCGACATTGGCGGTCTTGAACTCGGCGATGCGCGCCGCCTGGCGCTCCAGCGCCGCGGAGAGCTTGTCGACCTCGCTCTCGAAGAATTCCAGCGTGTCCCCGGCGCGGCCCGTGCGGAGCCGCACGTTCTCCTGCAGCACCAGGCTGACGAGCTCGTTGGCGCCCTTGTTGGCCAGCTCCGGCGTCGGCCCCTCGAAGGCGACGCCGATGATGATCGCGCCCGGCACGCCGCGCATCTGGGTGACGTCGGGGGTGAAGCCGATGAACTCGATGCGGTCACGGATATCGCCGATCAGCGCATTGGCCGGCATCGGCTCCGCCTCGCCGGCAAAGATGCCGACGCGATTGGCGAGATCGAGCAGGTTCGCCCGGGTCATCAGCCGCTGCTCGATGATCTGCGCCTGCTCGAAGGGATTGATCGGCACCGTGGTCTCGGCGAGGTCGCCGGGGATCTGCTGCGGCTCGACCAGCATGCTCGCCTCGGAGCGGTAGACCGGCGGCAGGATCGCCGCGATCGTGCCGGCGACCGCCGTCAGGAAGGCGGTGATCACCAGGAAATACGGCAACCGGCGCAGGAAGACCGCCCAGTAGAACTTGATGTCGATGCTGCCCATTGCCGTCCTCTTCCCCCCGGTCTCAGCCGGCCATCTTGAGATTGCCGTGCATGCGCCGGTCGGTGACCACCTGCTCGATCACGCGCGCATCCACCACGTCAAGCCCGTCGGTGAAGGCATAGACCAGCGCATAGTCGCAGATCTGGTTTACCAGCCGCGGCACGCCGCGCGAGGCGAGATGCACGCATTCGCAGGCCGCCGGGGTGAAGATCTCGTGATCGGCGCCGGCCACGGCCAGCCGGTGGCCGATATAGGCCTGGACCTGGTCGGCGGTCATGCCCGGCAGGTGGTATTCCGCCGCGACGCGCTGCGCGAACTGCACCAGGCGGGGCTGGGCGATGAGATCGCGCAATTCGGGCTGGCCCACCAGCACCAGCTGGATCAACTCGTCCTTGTCGGCATTGATGTTGGAGAACATCCTGAGCTCCTCCAGCGTCTCCACGCTGAGGTTCTGCGCCTCGTCGAAGATGAGCATGGTGCGCCGGCCGTCGGCGTATTCCTCGATGAGGAAGTCCTGGAACTGGGCGAAGAGCTGCACATAGGTGGCGTCCGAGGCCGTGGGCACCCCCAGCGCCATCAGGACCCAGTGCAGGAGCTCGCCGCGGTTGCCTTGCGCGTTGGAGATCAGCCCGACGGTGAAATCCTCCGGCAGCGAGCGCAGGAGATGGCGCAGGAGCGTGGTCTTGCCCGCGCCGATCTCGCCGGTGATCACCGTGATCGGCGCATGGGTGAGCATGCCGTATTCCAGCATGGCATAGGCCCGCGTATGGCTCTCCGACCAGTAGAGGAAATCGGGATCCGGCAGCAGGGTGAACGGACGTTCGGCAAGGCCGAAATGGTCGTTGTAGATCCGCAAGGTACTCGTCATGCTCATCCCGCACCTTCCCGCCTGACCACCCGACGGGAACAGCCTGCGCCACCGGCGTTAAATTCACGTAAGTCACGCGGCCACCTACTGCATACAGCCTTACCGCGTGAAGTTCATCACCTTAATGTGGTAAACACCCGGCCCGGCGGCAAGCGTGCCGTCCGGGACACGGGGCGGGATGCGCGGCGCACCGCCGTGAGTGGTTCCGTTGCCGCCGGATCCGGGGCATAGAGGGGCGCCACCCCGCCTGCGAGCCCGCCGCCATGCCCGTCGAGATCAGCGTGATCATCCCCCATCTCAACCAGCCCGAGCTCCTGCGCGGCCTGCTCGCCTCGCTCTTCGCCCAGGGGGTCGACAGCGGCCGGGCCGAGGTGATCGTGGTCGACAACGGCTCGCGCGCCCTGCCCCTGGCCGAGGTCGCGGCCTTTCCCGGCGTGCGCCTCGTCGAGGAGCCGGTCCCGGGCCCCGGGCCGGCGCGCAACCGCGGCGCGGCGCTGGCCCGCGGGCCGCTGCTCGCCTTCACCGATTCCGACTGCGCCGCGGCGCCGGGCTGGATCGAGGCGATCCTCGCCCGCTTCGCCGCCGATCCCGAGCTCGCGGTGCTCGGCGGCGACATCCGCATGACGGTGGCAAGCCCCGGCGATCCCAGCCCGGCGGAAGCCTTCGAATGCGTCTACGCCTACGATCAGCGGGATTATATCGAGCGGCTGGGCTTCTCGGTCACCGCCAATCTGGCCATGCGGCAGACGACCTTCGCGGCGGTCGGTCCCTTCGGCGGCATCGACGTGGCCGAGGATACCGACTGGTGCGCCCGGGCCCGGGCGCAGGGCCTGCAGATCCGCTACGCCCCGGAGATGCTGGTCTTCCACCCGGCGCGGCGCTCGATGGCGGAACTGCGCGCCAAATGGGACCGCATCATCGGCCACCGCTACGCCGCGCGCCGCCCCGGCGCCGCCGGCGCCGCCCGCTGGACGCTGACCGCGCTCGCCACCGCCCTCTCGGTCCCGGCCGAACTGCCACGGATCCTGAGCACCGACCGGCTCGATTCGCCCCGCGCCCGCGCCCGGGCGTTCCGGGGCCTCGCCGCCATCCGGCTCTACCGCGCGCGGCGCATGCTGGCGACCCTGGTCTCGCCCGCGGCGCGTGGCGGCAACCTGCAGTGGAACCGCGACTGACCGGGACCCGGCCCGGCCTTCGCCGGCGGACGGCGGGCGCCGCCGCCAACTCAATCACAGATTGTGTGCCCGCTCCACGGCGGCCATTCGTTAACGATGTCATTAAAAGATCTGGAAAATTTTGTTGAGATTGGGTGTTAAAAGTGTCTTAATGCCGGTGGCGAGAGGGGTAGCTCGTCCAATGGCTTGGTTGCGCCGGGGGGGAACGGCCATCGGCATCGCGGAACGGTAGGCGATTTCGGTGGGAACACCCGGTGGGGTCCCGCCCGAATTGGCCGGAAACCCTGCGGTAAAGATGGTGCGCTGGCGTTTGTGTGTATGGATTTGGGTGGGGTCATGGGACAGTATTCCAGTTTCGAGGCGGTCGTCGCCGACGCGGTATTTGTGGAAGACGGCGCGCCGCGCGGGCTCTACCGGCATCATCTGAAACGCGCCTTCGACGTGCTGGCCGTGCTCCTGGCTGCGCCGATCGTGCTTCCGCTCGTCCTCGTGCTCGCCCTCCTGATCCGCCGCGACGGCGGTTCGGCCTTCTATCGCCAGACCCGCATCGGGCTGAACGGCCGCAGCTTCCGCATCTGGAAGCTGCGCTCGATGGTCATGGACGCCGAGGCGCGGATGCGCGCGCATCTCGCCCGCGATCCCGCCGCCCGCGCCGAATGGGAAGAGACCCAGAAGCTCAAGTCCGACCCCCGCGTCACGCCGATCGGCCGGCTGATCCGCAAGACCTCGCTCGACGAGCTGCCGCAGCTGTGGAACGTGCTCCGGGGCGACATGAGCCTGGTGGGCCCGCGCCCGATGATGCCCGAGCAGGCCCATCTCTATCCGGGCCGGGCCTATTACAGCCTGCGCCCCGGCATCACCGGCTTCTGGCAGATCTCCAGCCGCAACGAGACCTCCTTCGCCGGCCGCGCCGCCTATGACACGCGCTATGCCCGCCGGGTCTCCTTCGCGACCGATCTCGGGGTCCTCCTCGCCACCGTGCGCGTCGTGCTGCGCGGCACCGGTTACTGAGCCGCCCGAAGTTGCTTTTTATTAACCGCTCGGCGCTCTAGTCTGCCGGCGGCCCGGCGGGTTTCGCGCGACGCGCGGCCCGGCGCCGGCCGCTGGTGACCCGGAGTACCCGATGCGCGCGTTCCCCCGCCTTCCCACGATCCTGCTGGCCTCGGCCCTGGCGCTGGCCGCCTGCGACTCGCCCACGGAGCGCGCCGAGCAGCATTACCAGCGCGCCACCGAGCTCCTGGCCGCCGGCGATGCCGAGCGGGCGATGGTGGAGTTCCGCAACGTCTTCCGGCTGAACAACGCGCATGTCGCGGCCCGGGCGCAATATGCCGCGCTGCTGCGCGACCGCGGCGACCTCCGCGGTGCGCTCAGCCAGTACCTGCGCCTGGTCGAGCAGGATCCGGGCAATGCCGCCGCCTATCGCGACCTGACCGAGGTCGCGCTCCGCATGCAGGATTTCGAGACCGCCGAGGTCAATATCGTGCAGGCCTTCACGCTCGACCCGGCCGATCCGATGACCCGCGCGCTTAAGGCGACCCTCGACTACCGCCGCGGCGGGGACCGCGCCGGCGCGGTGGCGATGGCCGAGAGCGTGACCGCCGAGGCGCCGGAGATCGTCCCCGCGCAGATGGTGGTGATCGCCGACCGCATGGCCGCGAACGACCCGGCGGCGGCGCTGGCGCGCGCCGACGCGGCGCTGGCGGCGGTGCCCGGCGACGAGGGGCTGCATCTGATCCGCCTCGGCGCCCTCGAGGCGCTCGGGGACATGGAGGGGATCGGCGCCGAGCTCGAGACGATGACCGCCCTCTTTCCCGACAATGCCGGCGTACGGGAAGGGCTGATCCGGTGGCATCTGCATCAGGGCGACCCCGACGCGGCCGAGGCGATCCTGCGCACCCATGCCGCGGAGACGCCCGACGACCCCGCCCCCGCGCTCGTCGTGGTGCAGTTCCTGCTGGAGGTGCGCGGCCCCGAGGCCGCCCGGGCCGAGCTCGAGGCCCGCATCGCCGCCAGCGCCGACCCGCATCCCTATCAGCGCGCCCTGGCCGGCCTCGATTTTGCCCAAGGAGCGCAGGACAAGGCCATCGCGGCGCTGCGCGCGCTCGTCGAGGGCGCCGAACCCTCGGACGGCACCCGCGACCTGCAGGTGGCGCTGGCCGAGATGCTGGCCGCCACCGGCGCGTCCGAGGAAAGCGCCGCCCTAATCGAGACCGTGCTCGCCGGCGACAAGACCAATGTCGCCGCGCTGAAGCTGCGTGCGCGCGCCGCCATCGAGGCCGACCGGCCCGAGGCGGCGATCGAGGACATGCGCGCGGCCCTGGCCCAGGCGCCGCGCGACCCCGAGATCATGACGATCATGGCCATGGCCCACGAGCGCGAGGGCAGCCGGGAGCTGATGGGCGAGCGGCTGTCGCTGGCGGTGGAGACCTCCGACCGCGCGCCCGAGGAATCGCTGCGCTACGCGAATTTCCTGATGCAGGACGGCCGCACCGGCCCGGCCGAGGGCGTGGTGGTCGACGCGCTGCGCCGCGCGCCGGAGAACCGCGAGCTCCTGAACATGCTCGGGCGCATCCATCTGGCGCGCAAGGACTGGGCCCGCGCCGACCAGGTGGCCGGCATCCTGCGCGCCCAGGGCGACCCGGTCGCCGCAGCCATGGCCGCGGCCCTCACCGCCCAGGGCCTCGCCGGCCAGGGCCGCACCGCCGAGACCGTCGCGCTGCTTAAGGATCTCGCCGGCGCGGAGGGCAATGCCGCGGCCATGGCCGACCTGGTGCGCACCCAGGTGGCAGCGGGCGACACCGCGGCTGCCCAGGCCTATCTCGACGACCTGCTGGCCAGGGAACCCGCGAGCCTGCCCGGCCGGCTGCTGCAGGCGGGGCTCTGGGCGCTCGGCGGCGAGACCGACCGGGCCGAGGCGCTCTACCGCACGCTCATCGAGGAGGCGCCCGGACTCGCCCAGCCCTATCAGGCGCTCTTCGCGCTGCTCGCGGGCCAGGGCCGGGTCGAGGAGGCCGAGGCGGTGCTCGCGGCGGGGATCGCCGCGGCCGAGGACCGCGACCCCCTGATGTTCATGCAGGCCGGGGTGCTGGAGGCCAAGGGCGACCTGCCCGGCGCGATCGCGGTCTACGAGGCGCTCTATGCCCGCGACAGCAGCGCGCCGGTGGTCGCCAACAATCTCGCGAGCCTGCTCACCGGCCAGGACGCGACCCCCGATCCGGCGGTGCTGGAGCGCGCCTTCGCCATCGCGCGGCGGCTGCGCGCCTCGGAGGTGCCGCAGTTCCGCGACACCTACGGCTGGATCCTGCATTTGCGCGGCGACAGCGCCCAGGCGCTCACCTATCTCGTCCCGGCCGCCGAGGCGCTGCCGGACAATGCCCAGGCGCAGTTCCACCGTGCCGAGGCGGAGTTCAGGCTGGAGCACTGGGACGCGGCGCGGACGGGCTTCGAACAGGCGCTCGCCGCCGCGGAGGCCGGCAGTCCCCTGCCCCCGGCCCAGGCCGCGGCCGTGCGCGCGCGCCTCGCCGCCATCGACGCCCGGCCCGCCCCCGAGCCCGAAACCCGGGCCGGCTCCGAGGGCTGAGGCCGTTTCGCGGCCGATGCAGGCCGGGCCGGCCGCGGTTCAGGCCTGCAGGCCCTCGACGATCGTCCTGGTGTCGCGGATGTTCTTGCGGCTCGAGGCACCGAAGACGATGGCTTCGACATTCGGCTGCGCCGCCACCCATTCCAGGGCCTCGCGCGGCGGGATGGCGCCGGAGGCGAGCACCGACATGGCGATCGCCCGCACCCTGCGCGTCCGCAGCGTCTCGGCATAGGCCTCGACGCCGCCGGAAACCCGGAAGCCGATCTTGTTGAGGTTCGAGCAGACGATCGGGTTTTCGATGCCGACCGCATCGAGCGCATCGAGCAGGGCCGGCAGGTTCATGGTGATGAAGCCCGCCTCGGCGCCGTAGCGCTCGGCCACATAGTCGTGGAAGATGCGGAAGCTGTCCTTCATCCCCATGCCGAGCAGCAGGTCGACCACGACGTTCTGCAGGAAGATCACCGGGGTCTCGAGCCCGCGGAACATCTTCATCTCCATGTCGACGAGGATCTTCGCCAGCCCCTCGACGTCCTTGCGGGCGAGGCTCACGCCGCCCCGGACCGCCGTCTTCAGGATGCCGTCGTCGGGCATGAAATGCATCACCGCGCCGACCATCCCGTGGTCGGTGGCGGCATTGGCGTATTTATGCGCATAGGGCATGCAGGGATAGAACTTGAAGCCCTGGTAGCGGCCCGGGTTCGCCCGCACATGGTCGCAGATCTCGCCGATGCGCTCGTGGGTGGTGCACATGAAGGTGCGCAGGCCCTCGTCATAGGCGGCATCGAGCACGGCGATGATCGCGGCCGTGTCGCGGAACTGCAGCGCCTGGGCGCGGGCCTTCTCCTCGGACATGTGGTTGATGCCGAAGAACTGGTTGTCGCCGAAGAGCAGCCGGTCCATCGCCACGCCGCTCATCGGGCCGCCCTCCGGCCGAACCAGCCGCGCCGCTGGCCCCGGCGCGGCGAAGGCGCGGCGACGGGCGCGGCGACCGGCGCGCGGGCGGCGTCGTCGACGATGCGCGCCAGCGTCCGGTCGGTCTCGGCCGCGCCGGCGAAGCCGTTGGGGCTGCGCGGGGTGCCGTCGCGCACGGCATCGACGAAATCGTCGATCTGGGCGCTGTATTCCTCGCCCCGCAGGTAGAAGCGCACCGCCGGCGTCAGCTCGGTGGTGTATTTCACGTTCCATCCGGCATCGTAGCCCTCGAGCCCCGGCACCGGCGCACGCAGATAGGCCTGGATCTCCTGGCGGTCGGCGGTGATGCGCCCCCCGGTGCCGGTCAGCGTCAGCTTCGTGGACATCTTGCGATAGCTCTCGTCGCTCCAGTTCACCGAGAGATGCACGCTCGGCCCCCCGTCATAGGCGAAGGTGGAATAGACCTCGTCGTCGGTATCGGCCGAGAAGATCGCGCCGAGCACCGAGCCCGAGACATGCGCCGGCAGGCCGAAGCACCAGTTGATCAGGTTGACGGGATGCGCAGCGTAATCGTAGAGGCAGCCGCCGCCCTCCACCCGGTCGGTGCGCCAGGTCGTGCCCTTGGGCTTGAGGACCACCGGCCCGTAGGCCTCGGCGAGCACATGGGTGACCGTGCCGATGGCCCCGGCCTCGACCAGCCGCTTCATCTCGCGGAAGGCGCCGACGTAGCGGTAATGGTAGCCCACCTGGTTGACGAGGCCCTTTTCCGCGGCCAGCGCGGCGAGTTCCTCGGCCTCGCGCCAGTCGAGGCAGAAGGGCTTCTCGCAGAAGACATGCAGGCCCCGCTCGAGCGCCTTGCGCACCATGGGCCCGTGCAGCCGCGAGGGCGTGGCGACGATCACCGCATCGTGCCCCGCCTCCTCGAGCATCGCGTCATAGTCGCGCCAGACCCTCGCGCCGGTGTAGCGGCCGAGCACGTCGAGCACCGTCCTGGAGCTGTCGCAGACATCGACCTGCGTCTGCGGATGGGAATTGACGATGGAAAAGTGGGAGATGCCCATCTTTCCCAGGCCCGCCACGCCGATCTTGACCATGGGTTCCCTCCTCCGCGCTTCAGCTCAGGATGCACTGCCGGATGCGCGCGATGAAGGTCTCCGGCGCGGTCGGCGCGAGATGCGGCCGGTCGTCGTCCCGCCGCGCCAGCGCCCCGGCGATCGCGGGCCCCAGATCGGCGTCGCGGTCCGCGACATGGATGCCGGGCCGGTCGCGCAGCCAGCCCGCCGTGGCGAGCTGGTGGTCGGTGGTCAGCTCGCCCAGCTCCCGCCGCCGCGGCAGGACCACGATCGGCTTGCCGAAGCGCCCGGCGGTGATCACCGAGCCCATGCCCGCATGGGCCACCACCAGATCCGCGCGCGCCACCGTGCGGGCGAAATCCGCCTGGTCGAGCCGCCGGACCCAGGGCATGTTGCGCGGCTCATAGGCGCCCGCCCCGATCTGGGCGAGCAGCTCCGTCTCCGGCGCCCGCTCCGCCGCCCAGGCGTCCATCGCCCGGATCAGCCGGTCGAAGGGGAACATCGAGCCGATGGTCACGAAGATCACAGCACCGCGCCCCAGTATTCCGGCCCGTCGGGGCCGCTCAGATGCTCCCATTGCGTCAGCCACACATCCGCCACGCGGCGCGCCTGGGCGCCCGAGGAGGACATCCGCTCGACATTGGCGATGGAATCGATCCAGATCGTGCGGGCGCGCAGCAGGTGCCGGGCCATCCCCAGCGCGACGAGGCTGGGCGCCGAGCCGGTGGTGATGACCACCGAGGGGCGTTCGCGCAGGAGGATCCGGCTCAGCTGGGCGACGAGCACGGCAAAGCCCAGCCGGTCGCGCCGGCTGACGTCGCGGATCGTGTAATAGGTCCGCCCCGGCACGTCCGCCACCGAGGAGGGATCGACGCTGACATAGAAGACATCCAGGCCCTCGAAGGCCGGATTGATGCGGCACATCTGCACCCAATGCCCGCCGCCGGATGCGATCGCCATGATCTTGCGTCGTTTTTCGCGACTCATGGACGGGCCGAAAACCAGGAACTCATCGTCACGACCCCGAATACGAGGGAAAATGGGGCACGGAAAACCGAGAACCAGGGGCGCCCGGTTCCCGGCGCTTTCTAGGGTTCCGGCATGATCTTGTCCAGTGCCCGGCGCGGCGCGCGGCCGTCAATCCGACCCGGTCCTGTTCGCGGGATCCGCGCGGGGGCGCGCCGACCGGGCCGGGCCGCGGACCGGTCGGCAGGCCCGGACGACGAACTCCAGCAGCACGTCGGCGGGGAAGCGGGCGACCGGAAAGCCGGGGGTGTAGCCGAAGGCGTCGAGCAGGGCGAGATCGAGGCAGGCGCGGGTCCTGAGCGCCATGGCCTGGCCGCGGAACAGCCGGCAGAGCGCGCGTTCGCGCGCCCGCAGGTCCAGCCCGGCGTGGCGGGGATCGCGCAGGAGGCGGGCATGGAGCCGGGTGACGGCCTCGGGGCTGCCCTCGAGCACCTGGACGAACCAGCCGTCGAGGAAAATCAGCCCGCCCGAGATCCCCGCCTGGCTGTTGCGCAGATGCGCGGCGCGGATGATGCCGAAGACCGTGTCGAGTCCGGTCCCGGGCGCCGCGCGGCTGACATAGACGATCCGTTCCAGCATGGCCCCTGCCTCGTTCCGGCGGTCGGCCGCCGTGTTGCGTCTCGAGAATGTCCGCCTCGCCGCAATCTGGACCCGGAGCGATGAAGTATCGGTAAACCGGCGCAGCGCCCCACCCTCCCCGGCGCGGCCGCCACCCATCTGTTGCGGCCCATCTGTTGCAGAATGACTACGTCTGTGGCGGCAAATGGCCCGACACCGGCGCTGAACGGGGTTTTGGCTTCCCCGCCGGTCCGGCGCATGGTCTAAGGGGCCCAAACGACCATGTGAGGCAGTTCGATGAGACAGATTTTCCTCGCGGCGCTGGTCGCGCTGCTGACCGCGCCCTTCGCGCTCGCCCAGAGCGCAGGATACCGCATCCAGCCCGGCGACCAGCTCGCGATCACCGTGCTCGAGGACGATACCCTGAACCGCCAGGTGCTGGTGCTGCCCGACGGGCGGATCTCGGTGCCGCTGGCCGGCACGGTCCGGGCCTCCGGGCAGTCGGTCGAGAGCGTCGAGAAGGTCATCGCCGACCGGCTGGCCTCGAATTTCGCGGTGCGCCCCAGCGTCTTCGTCTCGGTGGTCTCGGTCGATGAGACCGCGGGGACCTTCCCGATCTTCGTGCTCGGCGAGGTCCCCAATTCCGGCGCGGTCGAGGTCGAGCCCGGCACCACGCTCCTGCAGGCGATCGCGCTCGCCGGCGGCCCGGGCCGCTTCGCCGCCACCAAGCGCATCCAGCTGCGCCGCACCGATCCCGCGACCGGACAGGAGCGGATGTTCCTCTTCAACTTCAAGGCCGTCGAACGCGGCGGCGCCATCCAGTCGATGATCACGCTCCGCGAGGGCGACGTGATCATCGTGCCCGAACGCCGCCTGTTCGAGTAAGGCGCCGCGATGCGACGCGCCTCCCTCGCCGCCCTGACCCTGGCGGGTGCCGCCGGGATTCACGCCGCCTCCGCCCAGGACGCCGGAGAGGAGGTCAGGACGCTCTCCGCGACGATTTCCCAGAGCGTCGCGGCGGATTCCAACTACAATCTCGACGACGAATCCCCCGGCACCAGCTATCTCGCCGACACCCGCCTCGACATCGGGTTCCTGCGCGACACCGCCACCCAGACCCTGGATTTCGGGCTCAACACCGGCCTGCGCGCGCTCTGGGAGGCCGAGGAGCCGTTCGAGTTCACCCTCGCCTCCCCCACCGGCGCCCGGCTCGGCTTCGCCCAGGAATGGGCCAATTCCACCTTCGACGCGCGCCTGCGCTACCGCCAGCGCCGGACCGATTTCACCGAGGACATCGGCGATTTCATCACCGACGAGGGCGCGCTTCCGGACAACCTGCAGAACACGCGCTCCGATACCCGCGAGCTGCGCTTCGACGCCGACATCGCCTTCGAATACGGCACCGACGCGCCCAGCACCTACGGGCTGCGCTACGTGGGCACGGCGATCGACTATTCCGACAATGCCGCCAGCCTGACGCCGCGCCGGTCGAACACGATCGAGGGCACCTGGGAGCTGAATTTCACGCCGGTCTTCTCCAGCATCGTGGCGGGCTCCTATTTCTACTACGACGCCGACAATGCCCAGGACACCCAGCTCCAGGTGGCCGAGATCGACGCCGGGGTCGTCTACCAGCCCGACGAGAACGTGCGGCTGCGCGGCGGCATCGGCTATGCCAACCGCCAGAAGGAAGAGACCATCGGCGGCACGCGCCAGACCACCGACGACAATTCCGGCGCGACGCTGCGCGGCGACTTCTTCTATCGCCAGGAAGACTACAACTTCGCCGGCAACGGCCGGCTGACCACCGCGGCGCCGCAGACCCGCTTCAGCTTCGCGGTGACCGGCAACTACCAGCTCGCGCGCGGCACTATCAACGGCCGCATCTTCAACCGCTACACGGTCCAGGACGACGGCTTCACCGAGGTCCGCGTCGCGGGCGCCTCCATCGGCCTGGTGCGCGACATCAACACCGTCTCGCGCTTCGGCCTCGACTTCGCGGTGGCCAACGAGACCAATCTCGACGTCGACGACGCGCCCGACACCACCAATACCCAGGTGACGGCCGTCTACAGCTACGATCTGACACGGGTGGTGACCGCGGATCTCGGCTACCGCTTCCGCAGCGAGATCGAGGATCCCTCGAACGCCACCAGCAACCGGGTGTTCTTCCGGATCGGCCGGACCTTCTCCACCGGGCTCTGACGCGGGGCCCGCGCGGCGGCATTTACTCTCGTGGCGGGTTCCGGCTCGTTTTCGCGCCCCGGATGCGCTAGGCTGGTTCGGGGCCGCGTGGAGCGGCCGTTTCATTTTAGGCGGTGCGGGTAACGGCCATGGCGGCTACGGTGGAATCGAACGGAAGGGTCGACCTGCTCGCCGGGCCGGTGGCCAATCCCGCCGGGCTCTTCTGGTTCGCGCTGACCATCCTCTCGACGCTGCCGCTCTTCCGCTTCGGGCTCGCCGGGCTCGCCGATGCCTGGAGCCGGCCGGAGTTCAGCCACGGGCCGGTGATCCCGGTGCTGTCCTTCTACATGTTCCTGCGCGAGATGAAGACGGTGCCACCCGCAGCCGCCCCCGTCACCGACCGCTGGCCGGGGGTCGCGGTGATCGGCCTCGGCCTCGCCATCGCGCTCGCCGGCAATCTGGTGGCGATCGACGACGTGGTGTTCTACGCGCTGATCGTCTGGATCGCCGGGCTGGTGCTCACCTCCTTCGGCTGGAAGCGCGGGCTGATCTTCTGGCCCTCGGTGCTGCATCTCGTCTTCATGCTGCCGCTGCCGCAGTTCCTCTACTGGAAGATCAACGCCTCGCTGCAGCTCGTCTCCTCGGGCATCGGCGTCTGGCTGGTGCAGGGCGCGGGCGTCCCGGTGTTCCTGGAAGGCAACATCATCGACCTCGGCGTCTACAAGCTGCAGGTCGCCGAGGCCTGCTCGGGGCTGCGCTACCTCTTCCCGATCATGAGCTTCACCTATGTCTTCGCGGTGCTCTACCGCGGCCCGGTCTGGCACAAGCTGGTGCTGCTCCTCTCGGCGATCCCGCTGGCGGTCCTGATGAACTCGCTGCGCATCGGCGTCATCGGCATCCTCGTCGACCGCTACGGCATCGCCCAGGCCGAGGGCTTCCTGCATGTCTTCGAGGGCTGGGTGATCTTTCTCGCCTGCATCGCCATCCTCTTCCTGATGGCCCGGATCATGCAGCGGCTCTCCGGCGACCGCCGGCCGCTCGGCGAGGCGCTGGAGCTCGATTTCTCCGGCCTCGGCGCGCAGCTCGCCCGCGTCTTCACGATCCGGCCCTCGCCGGCGCTCATCGCCGCGGCGCTGATGACGGCCACGCTCTCCGCCGCCTGGACCCTGGCCCCGGCCCGGGCCGGACACCCCCCCGAGCGCGACCCTTTCGGCCTCTTCCCGCGCGAGATCGCCGGCTGGTCGGGCATCACCACCGCGCTCGAGCCGCGCATCGAGGCCGCGCTCGGCGCCGACGATTACCTCGCCGCCTTCTACAGCAATCCCGATGAGACCGCCGGCGTCGATTTCTTCCTCTCCTACTACCGCACCCAGACCGAGGGCGAGGTGATCCATTCGCCCGAGGCATGCATGCCCTCCGCCGGCTGGGAGGTCTTCTCGATCGATCCCGTGACGGTCGCGCTGCCGGACACGCACTTCGGCAGCTTCGAGCTGAACCGCGCGGTGATCCAGAAGGGCGCCGAACAGCAGTTGGTCTATTACTGGTTCGAGGGCCGCGGCCGGCGGGCGGCCAGCGAGTTCGTCGCCAAGTTCGCCATGCTCGCCGACGGCATGCGCGCCGGGCGCAGCGACGGCGGGCTGGTGCGGGTGATCACCGCGATCGGCGAGGACGGGGTGGCGGCCGCGGACGCGCGGCTGCAGCGCTTCCTCGCCGCCACGGTCGACCGGCTGGACCGCTTCATCCCGGAATAGTACCCCCGAGGCGGCCGGACGGAGGCCGCGGCCGGGACAGGAGTATCGGTTTCCACATGACTTCCATGCTGAGCATCATCCCCACCCGCTACCGTCCGCGCGTCCGGAGCATGGTCAAGGGGCTGCGCAACGAGCTCTCCGGCCATTACGCCGTCCCGCTCGCGGTACCGGTGGGCTATTGCTACATCCGCAAGAACGCCTGCTCGGCCTTCCGCCGCATGATCATCGAGCATTCCCCCCATGCCAAGCGCGCCGACGAGCGCCCGGTCTTCTACATGGAGCGCTGCCACCGGCTCGGCTACGGCGATCTCGCAGGCTGCGCGCATGTGGTCTTCGTGATCCGCGACCCCTACGAGCGGGCCGTCTCGGGCTATCTCCAGCAGGTCGTCTCGCGCCTCGACGAGCCCTACCCCGTGCTCGAGGAGAGCGTGCGCGGCGTCACCGGCCGCGGCCGCGCCGAGCTCTCCTTTGCCGATTTCGTCGAGCGCTATCTCGGCGCGGAGGATTTCTCCCGCATCGACGTGCATTTCATGCCGCAGGTCGCGCATCTCGCACCGATCCGCTATTCCGACGTCCTGCTCGACAAGCGCCTCGCCGAGGACGCCGTGCAGGTCTTCGGTCCCGCCCTGGCCGAGAAATATTTCCGCCGGCCGGTCAATGCCATGGCGCATCTCGCGCGCCAGGCCGACCCCGATGCCTGGAAGATCCCCGCAAGCGAGCTCCACCGCCGCTTCACGGCCACCGGCTCGCTGCCCGCGCGCGACGACCTGCTGACGCCGGCGCTGTGCGAGAGGCTGGCGGCGATCTACGCCGCCGACCGCGCGCTCTTCGCCCGCTACATGGAAGCGCGCGCCGCCGACCCGTCCCGCGCCCCGGCGCTCGACATGCGCGACCACGATTTCTCGGCGCATTTCTCCCTCAACCGCGCCCGCCGCGGCGCCCCGGCGGAGCGCGGACGATGACCGCCGCGATGGCGCAGGCCCCCGCCGCGGCCCCCGATCCGCTCGTCTCGATCCTGGTGGTGAGCTACAATACCCGCGCCATGACCCTCGAATGCCTCGCGAGCGTCATCGCCGAGACGCGGGTGCCTTACGAGCTGATCGTGCTCGACAACGCCTCCCCCGACGGCTCGGCAGCGGCCATCGCTGCGGAATTTCCCGATGTCCGGCTGATCGCCAGCCGCGAGAACCACGGCTTCGCCAAGGGCAACAACCACGCGGCCCGCGAGGCGCGCGGCCGCTACCTCCTGCTCCTGAACCCCGACACCCTGGTGCTCGACGGCGCCATCGACCGGCTCGTAGCCTTCGCGGGCCGCACGCCGCAGGCCGGCATTTGGGGCGGCCGCACGCTCAAGGGCGACCGCAGCCTCGACCCGGTCTGCGCCTTCGGCGACCAGACGCTCTGGAGCCTCTTCTGCCGCACCTCGGGCCTCGCGCGCGTCTTCGCGGGCAGCGCGGTCTTCAATCCCGAGCTCTACGGCAGCTGGGCGCGCGACAGCGAGCGCGAGGTCGGGGTGATCCAGGGCTGCTTCCTGCTGGTCGAGCGCCGGCTCTGGGATTCGCTCGGGGGCTTCGACCCGGTCTTCGGGACCTATGGCGAGGAAACCGACTTCTGCCGCCGGGCCCGCAACAGCGGCGCCCGCCCGCGACTGACCCCGGAGGCGGAAATCATTCACTACGGCGGCGCCTCCTCCAAGCATCAGGCCGACAAGCAGATCCTGATTCTCAAGGCGCGCATGACGCTCGCCCGCCGCCACCTGCCCGCCTGGCAGCAGCCCGCCGCCGGCTTCCTGCTGCGCATGTGGCCCTTCAGCCGGATGCTGGGCGCGCAGCTGCTGGCGCCCCTGCATCCCGGCGCCGCGGAGGCGGCCGCGTATTGGAACACCGTCTGGCGGCGACGCGACGAATGGCGCAACGGCATCGAAGGGAATGTTCCGCGCGCGGAACATTCCGGCGGCGTGGCGGGCACCGCCGGGGAGTGACGTCACCGCACCCGCGTCGCGCGGGCCACGCAGGCACGGCGCCGGCGCCGGGGAACCCCGGCGTTAGCCCCTTGTTAACCCCGGCGACGGCAGCACCTTAGGCGAGGCGCGCCGATACCCGGACGCCGCAGGAGGCCGCCCGACGCCCGTGATCGACCCCGTGATCCAGCCCGTCATCCTCGCCGGCGGCAACGGCACGCGGCTCTGGCCGCTCAGCCGGCCGAGCCATCCCAAGCAGTTTGCTCGCATCCTCGGGGAGGAAAGCCTGTTCCAGGCGGCGGCGCGGCGGCTGGCAGCGCCGGGCTTCGCGCCGCCGATCGTGGTGACCCGGTCGGCCTTCCGCTTCCTCGCCACCGGGCAGCTGGCCGAGGCCGGGATCGACCCCGGCCCGGTGCTGCTCGAGCCCGAGGGCCGCGACACCGGCCCCGCGGTGCTGGCAGCGGCGCTGAGCGTCGCCGAGACGGCGCCGGGGCGCCTCCTGCTGGTCTGCCCCTCCGATCACGCCATCGCCGCGCACGAGGCCTTCCACGCGGCCGTGCGCGCCGGCGCCGCTGCCGCCGAGGCCGGCGCGCTCGTGACCTTCGGCATCCCCCCCGACCGGCCCGAAACCGCCTACGGCTATCTCGAACTGGCCGCGCCCGCCGAGGCCGGTGCGCCGCCGGCCCCCCTGCCCCTCCGCCGCTTCGTCGAGAAGCCCGATGCCGCCACCGCCGCCCGGCTCGCCGCCTCCGGCCGGCATCTGTGGAACAGCGGCATCTTTCTCTTCCGTGCCGATGCGATCCGGACCGCCTTCGCCGAACATGCCCAGGAGATCCTCGCCGCCGTCGCCGAGGCCCTCGCCGCCGCGACGCCCGATCTGGGCTTCCTGCGCCTCGCGCCCGGCCCCTGGGCCCGCACGCCCGCCCGCTCGCTCGATTATGCGGTGATGGAACATGCCACCAACCTCGCGGTCGTGCCGCTGGCCGCGCCCTGGTCCGATCTCGGCTCCTGGGACGCGGTGGCCCGCGCCATGACGCCCGGCGCCTCGGGCAATGCCGAGGCCGGGCCGGTGGAGGCGGTCGACTGCCGCGGCAGCCTCCTGCGCGCCGAGGACGAGAGCCAGGTCCTGGTGGGCATCGGGCTGCGCGACCTCGTGGTGGTGGCGATGCGCGACGCGGTGCTGGTAGCCGACCGCCATGCCGGCGCGGCGATGCGCGACGCCGTCGCCCGGCTCGAGGCGCGCGGCCTGCCCCAGGCGCATTCCTCGCCGCGCTGCCACCGGCCCTGGGGCTGGTACGAGACTCTGGCGCTCGGGCCGCGCTTCCAGGTCAAGCGCATCATGGTCGAGCCCGGCGGGCAATTGTCGCTGCAATCCCACGTGCACCGCGCCGAGCACTGGGTGGTGGTGGCAGGTACCGCCCGGGTGACGCTGGACGGGACCGCGCACCTCCTGCCGGAGAACGAATCGATCTATGTCGCACCCGGCGCCGTGCACCGGCTGGAGAACCCCGGCAAGGTCGCGCTGCATCTCGTGGAGGTGCAGACCGGCCCCTATCTCGGCGAGGACGACATCACCCGCTACGCCGACGCCTATTCCCGCGGCTGAGCCGCGCCGGGGACCCTCCGGGCCCTCGGACATGTCCCGGGCGCACGCATGCGCCCGCGCCCGGGACGACGGCCTCTGTCAGAGGATGAAGTCGTGGGCGGAGTAATGGTGCGCCTTGACGCCGCCGTCCTCGATCAGCAGCTGGAACTCGAAGGCCTTGTCGTTGTCGATATTGGCCCGCACCAGCGAGTGGCCGCCGCCGACATTGATCACCGACAGGTCGCCCTTGCCGGTTCCACCGAAATCGAACTTCTGGTTGCCGGCCTTGGTGATGTCGGCGTCGATGCCCGAGACGTCGACCCGGTCGCCCCCGGACTTGCCCACGCCCTCCATGGCCACCGCCCCGTCGCCGGCCTTGATGACATCGCGCTTCGACGATCCGCCCCGCGAGTCGGAGACCGAATTGAAGTCGAACCTGTCGGCACCCTTGCCGCCGATCAGGAAGTCGCGCCCGGCATCGCCGCGCAGCGTGTCGTTGCCGTTCTCGCCGCGCAGCGTGTCGTTGCCGCCCTTGCCGTAGAGCTTGTCGTTGCCGTCCCCGCCCGCCAGATCGTCGGCCTTGGAGGTGCCGTTGATCTTGTCGTTGCCGCCGCCGCTGCTCTTCTCGTTCGCGGATGACGACGAGGAGGAAGGCGCCGGGGCATTGGCGCTCTTGGAGACGGAAGCGCCCGGGGAATTGCTGATGTTCATCTGCGGCTTGCCGCTGCCGTTGGAGGCAAGCGTGTTGCCACCAACATCCAGGTCGCTCACGCCCTTGACCGTGATGCCGTGCATGTTGGCCGACTTGATGTAGTTGTTCGTGATGTCGAAGTGCTCGTGCTTCTTCGAGACCGAGTTCGTGATGAAGATGCCATGGATCAGCTTGTCGCTGGTGACCATTTCATTGCCCTTGATCACGACGTTCTTGGACGGACCGGTATCGCCGTGCGCCCACATCTGCAGGAAGTCCTTGTGGGTATAGCCCTTTTCTGACTTGGTGTCGCGGAAGTCGTTGCTCTCGACCTTGAGGTTCGAGATCCCGGCGAAGCGGAAGCCGTCGTGCTTGAAGCCCTGGATGTCGTTGTTCTTCAGCGTCACGTTACTGCTTTTGAGAAACTGGGCAGCGTGTTTGAAGCCGTTGAAGTCGGAATTCACCACCGAGATGTTCGAGGACTTGGAGACCTTCAGCCCGTAGGCGGCAGAACCCTTGAAGCCGACATTGTCGAACGTGACGTTCTTGGCGCTCATCATCTGGACCGAACTGAAGCTGCCGCCCTGGATCTTCAGGTCGCCGCCGGAGAAGCTCTTGTTGATGCTGACGCTGCCAATATTGCCCGTGACCTTGATCGTGTCGCCGCCGCCCGCCTTCTTGACGGCAGCGTTGAACTGGCTCGTGTTCGATGCGGTATAGACCGTCATATGAATCGTGTTCCTTCACTGACCGCGGCCCGTTTCCCGGATGACCGGCGCGGGTTCCGCATTGTTTTCGCTTCGCCACCGGGGCATCCCGCCGCCGCACGGCCGGGCATCGGGCAAGCCACCGCCGGGGCGCAGACGGCAGCCGATTCCTCGGCCTGCCGGCGCCGCAGCCAGTTCGCACCCGTTCCGATGACATCCCGGGACCCCGCGACCGGTAGTGCAATGGCGCTGGACCGCCTCGGTCCACCTCGCCAGCCCCGGGAGCTCGAGATTGCGCCAAGGTGTATGGGCCGTGATCCTGCCTCTCAAGACCGGATCGCCGCGGTTAATCCTTTCGGCGCGATCTCGCCGAAACGGGCCGAAAGCGGCAAGCGAGGGCCGGTTCGCGGCATGTCCGGCCCGAAACCGCGGCAATCGGATCCGGGCCTATCCGGGGCTTGCACCCGGGCTGCGGAGATGGTCTTGTCGCCGGCTACGGAGAGATGGCCGAGTGGTCGAAGGCGCACGCCTGGAAAGTGTGTAGGCGGGGAACCGTCTCGAGGGTTCGAATCCCTCTCTCTCCGCCAGCCCCTTTCCCGTCGCCGCGCCGCTGGCGCACCAGGCGGCGCGGCGCCCTCACCCGGACAATCGCGATGCGAGTGCCCGCTTGAGCTGATCGCGAAGCGGTTCGGCCGCCTCGAGGATCGCCGGCGCCTTGAGGAAATCGAGTACCCGGAAGCGCGAGACGGCGGGCCGGAGCAGCACGTCGGGCGCAATCCGCGCCGCCTTCTCCACGGTGATCGCCTCGGCCATGATCTGGAAGGAGGCAACGAGGGCGTCGAGCGGCCGCGGCACCCGCCCGCCCGGTCGGTCGCCCTCGCGCGGCGCCCCGTTCACGTCGACCGCGACGACAATCTCCACCCGCCCGGCCAGGAGATCGAATGGCAAGGGATTGGTCATGCCGCCGTCGATCAGCACCCGCCCGTCGATCTCCACCGGCCGGAACATGCCGGGAATAGCCATGGAGGCGGCGAGGGCGGGCCGGAGCGGCCCCGTCCCCGACAGGTGCTGGCGCTGGGAATAGAAATCCGTGGCGACGGTGACGAGCGGGATGCGCAGATCCTCGAAGGCCTCCGGCACGGCCTCGGGCAGGAAGATCCGCGCCAGCCGCTCGGGATCCACCAGCATCGGATTGCCGCTGAGCGTGAAGAGATCCCCCAGGCCCGGCACCCGCGCCGCCACCACCCCCCGCATCATGCCGACCCGATCCGCGGCACGCTCCAGCAGCCAGGCGCGCAAGTCAGCCCCGGCCATGCCCGCAGCATGGCAGGCCCCGGCGATCGCCCCGATTGAGGCCCCGGCGATCAGCGCGGGCGTGATGCCCAGCTCGTCCAGCGTCTCGATCACCACGATATGGGCGATCCCGCGGGCACCGCCGGCGCCGAGGGCGAGGCCGACCGATCCCGGCGGCGGCCTGGTCACGGCTGGACGTTCCGCACGCGGAACATTTCAGCGCGGGTCGAGGCCGGCGAGCACGGCGCGGACGGTCTCGTGCAATTCGGGCGTGACGCCGGGACCCTGCAGCTTCAGGGTCAGCGTCCGCCCGCCGAGCCGCGAGACGAGGGCCACGCCGGGCAGGATCTCCTCCGCCGGCGGCGCCGGGCGCGGGGCGGGCGCCGGCCGGCGCATCAGCCCCTCGAGGATCTCGGCCTCCGCCTCCGGGGTTTGCGGATCGGCGCGCGCGATCTCTCCGGCGATGCGGGCGCGCCCGCCGGCGCGCAACTGGTCCACGAGCTTCAGGCCCAGCCGCTCGGGGAGATGCGCGGGGAAGCGCAGCACCCCGTCGAGCGCATGGAAGATCTCGAGAAAGGCGCGGATCCGCGAACGCTTCGCCCGGCTGGCATTGGCGAAGAGCGCCAGCAGCGCCGCCTTCTCGGTGGGGAAGATCCCCCGCCGGGTCGCCAGCGCGGCTACGCGCGCGCGCTCGTAATGGCTCAGGCCGACGCGGATCTCGTTCTCCTCGACCATCGCGACATAGGCCGCCTCGGCGCTTTCGGGCCGGCGCACCAGCGCCTGGACGGTGGCGAAGCGCGCTTCGCCGGTCTCGGCATGGAGCGCCCTGAGCGCGGCCAGCCGGCGCCAGCCGGAGATGAGGCCATAGGGCAGGGCACCCTGCAGCGGCGTCACCTCGATCGGCATGCGCTGGCCGTGGGCACGCAGGCTCTCGCGCAGGCCCGCCATCTCCTCGTCCTCGGCCGGCAGCCGGTCGCGGGTCAGATGATCGGACGCGATTTCGTCGAGCCCGAGGTCGAGGACCAGATGGCCGGTCTCGCGGGCGGTCTCCAGGGCCCGGGCCAATTCCTCCGCCGCAGCGGTGCCGGCCGCATCCGCGGCGATCCGCGCGATCGGGGCGGATGTCCCGCCGCGGGACATCCCCTCCGGGCGGGGGATCAGATGTTCCGCGCGCGGAACATCCTGCTCGACGGCGGTCAGGCGACGGCGGGCCATCAGGCGGTCTCCTTCTCGCGGGTGGCGGGGGTTCCGGCCAGCTCGTCGCGCCGCCAGCTGCCCAGGAGCAGCCGCTTGAAGCCGGCATAGGTCTCGTCGAAGGTCCGGCGGCCGCGCGCATAGGTATCGCGGTTGAAGTCGCGGTAATCGGCCTCGTAGATGCCGCCCGCCTGCTCGCCAGCCTGGCCGACCAGGGCGGTGTAATCCTGGCGCCAGGGGCTCAGCGTGCGGCCCAGATAGGCCTGCATCAGCCCGGCGAGCTCGGCCTGCTGGCCGGCATCGTAGCGGGTGATCACCGCGCGCACCGCATCCCATTCGAAGCGCGTGCCGGGGCGCCCCAGGGCGCGGGCGGCGAGGTTCTCGCCCTCCTCGATCGACTGGAACGTGGAATGCAGCATGTCGAAGAACCGCCCCGTGGAATCGACCTCGAGGAAGGAAGCGCCGAGCGGCACCAGCAGGATGTCGGCGGCGGCGAGCCCGTTGATGGTGAGATAGCCGAGTGCCGGCGGGGTATCGAGGATGACCACGTCGTAATCGGCGAGCACCCCGTCGCGTGCGAGCGCGCCCGAGAGCGCCTCCCAGAGCTTCCAGCCGCGCAGGGACATGCGCCAGACCGGGATCTGGAACTCGGCCCAGTAGAGGTTGAGCTGCGCGCCGATCAGGTCGATATTGGGCCAGTGCGTCGCCTGGATCACGTCGCGGGTGGTCTTTCCCAGCGCCACCTCGAGCATGTCCTCGAAGGGCAGGGGGGTATCGCCCCGGTCGACGCGGCGGCGGTTCTCCGCCTGCAGCCCCAGCGCGTAGTCCCGCGCGATCAGCGGGAAGACCGTCGCCCATTCGTCGGCCACCCGGCCGCCGAAGATCGAGGTCATCGAGCCCTGGCTGTCGAGGTCGATCACCAGCACCCGGTAGCCGTCGAGGGCGGCGGACATGGCCAGATGCGCCGCCGTGGAGGTCTTGCCGACGCCGCCCTTGAAATTGGCGATGACGGCGATCTTGGCCGGCAGGCCCGCGGGACGCCAGGGGCGGTATTCCTTCGCCCGGCTGCCGCCGGCGGCGAAATGGGCGCGCAGCCGCAGCACCTCGTCGAGGGTGAACCATTTCGCGCCGCCCTCGGTCTCGCTCAGCCCCTGGGGCAGGGCGGGGTTCGCCCGCAGTACCCGGCGGAAATAGGCCGGCGCCACCGGGATGAGATATTTGGTGATCTCCCAGGTCGAGAAGCGCCGCAGGGTCTTGCGCCCGTCCTCGGCATGGCCGCGGCTCAGCAGATCATCGCGTCCCCGGGCGAGTCGCGCGGCGATCTCGGCGAAATCCGCGGTGCCGACTGCCGGGTCGAGCTCGGCCAGCGCCGCATCGGGGGTGATGTTGAAATAGGGCGGCGGGACCGCCTCGGAATCCTGGGACATCTGCTCACCTTGCCCTGATGCAGCCTTATGTGCCGCGTTTCGAACAATGTACCACGATTCGCGGCATATGAAACAGAAACCGTCATTCGATCTCGAATTTTCTTGGCAATTCAGGCGTTTCCCGAGGTTCCTGCCGGGAAGCGGGGCGGCGGCGAAATTCCCGCATGCGTGTTATCTCGTGTTAATTGAAGTGTTACGGCTGGGAAGCGCTCTGGCAAACCCCCGGAATCTCGTGGGGAATCCAAGCATGGAGGGTCGGGAGCGATTCCGGAACCACGTTGTTGCGATTCCGAAACCACGGGCAGGCGATTCCGGAACCGCGAAAAGACGATTGCGCGGCGGCCCTCCCCGGGCCTACCCTCGGCGTCACTGAAACCACGATAGAAAACGGGATCACCGTTTCATGGGGCAGAGCAGCATCGTCCCGGAGGGGACCGCCCTCGCGGCCGCGAACGGCTTTTTCATCTGCGACTGGCCCTGGGCCGCGCCGAAGGACGACATGGCGTCGATGGAGCATCCGCTCTTCACGCTGGCGACCCGGCCCGACCGGCGCATCCTGCGCTACGAGCACGGGGAGGCGGCGATCGAGGTCACGCCCTCGGTCAAGGGGCTCGCGACCATCCACGACAAGGACGTGCTGATCTATTGCGTCAGCCAGCTGATGGCTGCGGTGAACGCTGGCCGGCCCACGGCGCCGACGCTGCATCTCAAGGCGCATGATCTCCTGGTCGCGACCAACCGCGAGACCTCCGGCGACGGCTACCGGCGGCTGCGCGAGGCCTTCGAACGGCTCTCGGGCACGCGGATCGTCACCAATATCGCCACCGGCGGCGTGGAATCGACCCGCGGCTTCGGGCTGATCGATGCCTGGGAGATCCTGCGCCGCGAGCGCCGCGGCCGGATGATCCATGTCACGGTGACGCTCTCGGACTGGATCTACCGCTCGGTGCTGTCGAAATCGGTGCTCACGCTTCACCGGGATTATTTCCACCTGCGCAAGCCGCTGGAGCGCCGGGTCTACGAGATTGCGCGCAAGCATTGCGGCCGGCAGGCGGAATGGAAGATCGGGCTCGAGACGCTCCTGAAGAAGACCGGCTCGACATCGCCCCGCCGGGTGTTCCGCAAGATGATCCGCGACATGGCCGCCGAGGACGGGCTGCCGGATTACACGCTGGAGTTCGGGGATGGCGACGTGGTCTGCCTGCGCGCGCGCGCCCGGCTCGGGGAGGGGGCAGGGGAGGGGCCGCGGCTGGAGCCGGGCGTCTACGACCGGGTGCGTGCTGCCGCCCCTGGCTACGATCCCTACTGGCTCGAGGCCGAGTGGCTGCGCCACTGGCGCGCCTCGGGCCGGCCGGTGCTGCGCCGGCCCGAGGCGGCCTTCGTAGCTTTTGCCCGTTCCCGGGCGGCGCGCAACCCGCAGCGCCGGGGCGGGGGTTAACCCTGGGCTCTTCCCGTCCTCGCGCGAACCCTGCGAAGGCTGTAGTTTCGGTAAAGGGCCTGTTAACGGGTCCGGGGCTTGTGAAGGGGCCGCGGCTCCGAATGTATGAGGAACATGTGCATGTATCTGGTCAGATCAGTATCGGCCGCGGTGGCGGCGGTAATGCTGGTGCTCCCCGGCGTGGCGGGCGCGGTGAGTTTCGGCGGTACCTATGTCGTCAGCGCCAACGGTTCCGATCCGGGGCTGGTGGTGCAGGCGGCGCCCGGCGCGGGCGGTTTCACGACGCCGGATCTCGCGGTCGGTGGCAGCTATACCTTCGATCTCTTCCGGATCTGGACCGACGAGGCTTCGGTCAATGTCGGCGAGGATGACTTGGCCAGACCGATCTCGGTGGCTTTCAGCTTCAGCGCGCCGGGTGCGTTCGGCGGTTCGGTTACCGGCAGCACGGTCGGCGTCACCGGCCCGATCTTCGACCGTCCCCAGAACGGCAGCCTGAGCTGGAACGGTCCGGTGACGCTGAACTTCGGCACGGGCGGCACCGGCAAGGTCACGCTGGCGCTCACGGATGCGGATTTCAACTGGGGCCTCTTCGATCTCAAGCCGGGCGAGAAGCACGGCGCGAACGTCAAGGCGACGCTGACCTACGACGTGGCCCCGGTGCCGGTGCCCGCGGCGCTGCCGCTTCTCCTGGGCGGTATCGGATTGCTCGGCGCCGCCGGCCGTCGCCGGGCCGCCTGACGCCTTCGGCGCGGGACCGCGGGTTCGAACGGTCCCGCGCTGGACATCCGCCTCGGTGCTGGCCGGGATGGCGTCCCCTCTGGTTTCTGGCCGGAGGAGGCGCGGTCGCGGCGCGGGGCTTCGGAACTATTGCGCCCCGATTTCCCGCGTATCTCCCGTACCGCCCGGAACTTCATGCGGCATGCCCGCTGCCTGCGCCCGGCTCGCAGCCGGTCACTGCCGCGTGGAGACTCCGAGTATTCATGCCGAGTTCTTGCGGACTTTAACCAAATGCGAAGACAATGCCGGACATGGCGAACAGGTTATGTATTTTGGCAGCCTTGGTGTTTCACGAGGAGAGTGTAGCGAGATGAAAATCAGCATGGGCATTGCCGCTGCTGTTGTGGCAACTGCGCTGGCCCTGCCGGGCGTTGCGGGGGCTGTCACCTACGGCGGTGGCGGCGGCAGCTACGGCGGTGGCGGCGGCAGCTACGGCGGTGGCGGCGGCAGCTACGGCGGTGGTGGCGGCAGCTACGGCGGTGGTGGCGGCAGCTACGGCGGTGGTGGCGGCAGCTACGGCGGCGGTGGCGGCAGCTACGGCGGCGGTGGCGGCAGCTACGGCGGTGGCGGCGGCAGCTACGGCGGTGGCGGCGGCAACTGGGAGGGGCATTCGCCCGCGCCGGTTCCCCTGCCGGCCGCTCTGCCGCTCCTGGCGGCGGGCATCGGGCTGATGGGCGCTGCCGCCAGCCGGCGGCGTCGGGCCGACCGCATCGCCTGACGGCTGCGGCGACGGCCGATAGGGATCGCGCGGCGGGCCCGGAGCAATCCGGGCCCGCCGTTTTCTGTGACACCCTCGGCCGACCATGGGGCGCCTCTTCCCGGAACCGCCATAACGCCTTCGGCCGGCGGTTCCGCATGAATGTTCCGCGTGCGGAACATCCGACCCGCCGTCGCGGCCAGGTATCCTTCCCCGTCGCTGGCGCCGGCCGCGCTTCGATGCGACTCCGGCATTCCTGCGCCCATGCGCGTCAATCGGCGGAAGGCCGTGGGAGGTGGCGGATGAGCGCCAGATAGAGGCTCATCGCCCAGATCCGGGGATTGCCGGGGTCGAGCGCCCGGGCCTTCGCCAGCGCCCGGCGCGCGGCGGCGTGGTTCCCGGTGATCCGGTGCTCGCCGCCAACGATGTAGTAGAGCCGCGCCAGGGCGGAGGGATCGCGTTCGAGCGTTGCGCGATGCTTCTCCACCGCACGGTCCCGCGCCTCGGCCCGGCGCCTGGCATTCCGGGTGATGCTGTTGGCCGAGAACCGCTGCAGGACCAGCGGTTCGTCCACGCAGGCGATCGCGCCGAGGGGGGCCAGCCGCAGCATGCATTCCCAGTCGATGAGCGCGGGCATCGCCTCGTCGAAGCCGCCGATCTGCATGAGAAGGTCCCGGCGCGCCACCAGGGTCTGGGTCGAGACGATGCTCGTGCGCATCAGCGTGGGCAGGATGTTGCCCTCGATCCGGGCGAGATCCGGACGCGGCATGTAGGAGATGACGGGCCGCCCGCCAGCCTCGGCGCCACCGGCCTCCGGCACGCCGAGGATCAGCATGCCGCAATAGGCCGCGACATATTCCGCCCCCGGCGCCATGAGCCGGGCCATCTGCTTCTCGAGCTTCAGGGGCAGCCATTCGTCGTCGCTGTCCTGGAAGGCGACCCAGGGCCCGCGCGCCTCCCGGATACCGGTGTTGCGTGCCGCCGAGGCGCCGCGGTTCTCCGCGTGGCGGATCAGCCGGACCCGGGGATCGGCGATCTCCGCCACTTCGGCCGCCGTCGCATCGGTCGAGCAATCGTCCACCACGATCAGCTCGAAATCCGTGAAGCTCTGGCGCAGCACGCTCTCGACGGCACCGCGGATCGCACCGGCACGGTTGTAGGCGGGCAGGACGACAGAGACCGGTGGCGGGTCGGAGAATGGATCGGTCATGGCGGCGCGGATCCCGGATCACTGCCCTGCGGCGGCGGGGCCTGCATAGTCGAGGATCCGCCCGGTGGAAAGTTCGTCGACCGCGAACCCGCCCTCCGGGGTCCGGCGCAGCGGATAGGCGACCGCCTCCACCGTTGCGGGCGCGCCGGCCGCGTCGCGCGTCAGGATGCGCAGGCCCTCGGGGGTGAAGGCGTCGTCCCGGCCCTCGCGGAAGCGGATCCAGCCCGCCGGGGTGCCGTCCGGGGCGTAGCGGTATTCGTCGCGCCAGTTGGCGCGGGGGATCAGCATCGGGTCGGCGTAGGTCTCCGCCTTCTGCGGGTCGGCGTAGTCGATCGCAGCGATCCGCATCGCCCCGTCCGGGCCGGGCGCATAGCGCCGGCTCTCCTGCGGCGGGAAATACCAGCTCAGGATCGCCGGCGCGCTGTCATGCACGCCGTTGCTGGCGAAGACGCCGATATCGACCCGCGCGGTGGTCAGCGGCACCTCCTCGGAGATCTCGAAGGGGTCGTGCCAGTCGAGCGTGACGCGTGCACGCGCCCCGCCGTCGAGCGGCTCGATCCTCACCCGTTCCGGGTCCCCTTGCAGCAGGCGCCAGTGGAACTCGAGCGGCCGGTCGTTCGCGTCGCGGCTCGCCTCGGCCGAGAGAAGCATCGAGCGCTGCCAGGCCCTCGAGCGCCAGATCCGGGCGATGGCCTGCGGCGTGTCGAAGAGCTGCTCGCTCAAGCCCTCGCCGAAATAGTCGAGACCCTCGGTCCCGAGTTCCTCCTCGAGCACCGCGATGCGGGCCTCGGCGGGGATCGCATCCGGTTCGATCGAATTGGCCAGGCTGACCATGCGGGCGAGGTTGATCTGGTAGCCCTCGAAGGCGGCGGGATGTGCGTCGCCGCTGAAATAGCTCTCGCGCGAGGTCACGTTGTGCAGGCTGCGGCGGAAGACCATCTGCGCCGTCGGCACCAGCATGTGCTCGGCGACGAGGCGGTCCTTGGTGTCGGGCCGGAAGGCCGCGAAGATCATCGCGACCGCTTCCATGAAGGGCCGGTCCGAGCCCGAGGAACCGCGGCTGACCAGAAGATAGGGCGTGTTGGCCGGGAAGAGGTCGCCGAAATCCTCGCCGAAATCCTTGTGGGCGGGATGGATGTAGAGATGATTGGCCTCGACGTTCTGCCAGAGGCGCAGCGGCCCGCTGCCGTCGGACCGCGTCATGGCCAGGCGCGGCAGCGAGCGCCAGAGTGCGCCGTCGGTTACCGCTGTCGAGGAATTGCCGAAGGTCGGCCGGTCGAACAGCACCCGGTCGTTGAGCCCGTAGTCGATATCCGCGGCGCGGGCGGCCGGCGAATAGGTGACGTGGGCGAGTTGCGGATGGGCCGCGCGCTCGAGCGTGGAATGCCCCCGGTCGCGATTGTCGAAGAGATCGCCGTGATTGCCCGCGGCACGGCCGCGGCGGACATGCTCGCGCAGCAGGTCATAGGCGGCGGCCTCGGGCCGGGCGGGCAGCACCGGGGCCGAGGGTGCGGCTGCGAAGTCGAAGCGTGGCTCGAGCCGTTCGCTGACCGGATTCCAGACGGTATTGGCTGCCGAGACCTCAGCGGCGCCATCGACGACCGGGGCGGGCAGTGGGGCCGGCGCCGGCGGGGCAGGGCGCGCCAGGATCGCGGCGAAGCGGGGGCCCCGGGCCGGATCGGTCGCCAGCGGTGCGAAGAGCGGATCGGTCTCCAGCCCGGCAAGGTCGGGCGAGCCCCGGGCGGCGGCGGCGTCGAGATGGGCGAGCGCGAGATCGGGATCGTCCGCGAGCATCGCGAGGGCCGCGCGATCGATGCGGAGGGCGCCCAGACCGGGGTGGCGCTGCACCATCCGGTCGAGAAGGCGGGCTGCGCCGGCGGGATCTCCGGCCTGGACGCGTTCCAGCGCCGCGTGCGTCGCCTCGGCGACGGCGGGCATGGCGAAGAGATCCGCGGCCGCTTCCGGATCGATCTCGACGGCGGACAGCGGGCGGGGCAGGGGAACGGAATCGCCCGCCCAAGCGGCCCCGGCAACGAGCGCGGCGAACAGAAGCGCCCTGCGGAACACCTGTCGCACACCGAACCCCTTTCGTTCGTCCGCCGGGGGACGCGATCTCACCATAACCGGGATTGAGAAAGGATGAAGCCGCAGCGCGCGGGGTGTTGCGCACGGGCCGCCGGCGCCGTGCGCGGGTCCGCCCGTGCTTCCCTTTCGGCTCTACCTGAGGTAGAAACGCCGCTGGCCATCGGGTTCGCCGCGCGCGGATCCCTCCGGGTCGCAGACTCGATTTTCAGATCGCGAGCAGGCTTCTGGCGCCGCCGATCGGCCGTGGGTTCTTCCGCGACCTTCCCGACATTCCGTGATGCGTTTCAGGCCGTGCCGCCCAACCACGGGACCCTCATGACCGACACGTTCAAGCGAATGAGCCGCAGCCTGACCGCCCCCGCGGAGGATGCCGTCGAAATTCTGCCCGACGATGGCGCCTCTCTGGGATTTGCCACGCGCGCCCTCTTCGTTGGCGGAACGGGGGACGCGCGCGTGCGCATGATCGGCGGTGCGGTGGTGACCTTCACCAACCTGCCGGCCGGCAGTCTGATCCCGCTCCGCGTGGTGCAGGTCTTCGCGACCGGCACTTCGGCGACCGGTCTGATCGGCCTGTGGTGAGATGATTTCGCTTTCCCTCGGGGCGGGTTTCGGCCCCGGTCCGGGCGGCCGGCCGGAGCCCGGCGCGCCGGGGCTCGCTGCGGCTCCCCGGCTTTCCGGCCCGGGCCTGATCGGCCTGCCGCTGCAGCTCGACCCGGGCCTCTGGCAGGGCGAGCCAGCACCCCTTCTGGCGCTGCAATGGCAGCGCGACGGTGCCGACATTCCCGGTGCGACGGGTCCGATCTATCTGCCCGGCCCGTCCGATGACGCGGCCTGGCTGCGCGCGCGTGTGACCGCGACGAACACGCATGGCGCGGTCACGGTGCATTCCACTGAAATCCGCGTGACCTACGCGGCTCCGACCTCGGCGGGCGGTCTGCCGGACCGGAGCTATCCTCTCAATTCGGGAAATCATATCGTGAATGCATTTCCAGACTTCACCGGCGATGGCCTGACGTTTCGCGTCATCGGCGAAGGCGTTTCCATCGACCCTGCGACCGGCGAGATCTCCATTTCGACCGATGCGCTGCGCGACGGCATCGAGATCGTCGTCACGGCGGGCAATTCCGGGGGCGAGGCCTCGAGCCGCTTCCGCCTGACGGTCGCCGCGGAACCGGCGGCCAGCCCGCCCGTCCTGGTGACGGCCCCGAGCCTCGCCGGCTCGGGCCTGGTCGGCGAGCCGCTGAGCGTCGATCCCGGTGTCTGGGCGGGCGAGCCCCTGCCCGCCACCACGCTGCAATGGCGCCGCGACGGCGCCGATCTGCCCGGCGCCACGGCGGCGGCTTATGTGCCGGGCGCGGCGGAGGACGGCAAGCCTTTGACCTGCCGGGTCACCGCGACGAACGCCTCGGGCAGCCTCTCGGCGGAGACCGCGGCACTGACCGTCACCCGGCCCGCGCCGGCGGTTGCGGCCGTGCTGGCGGATGTCAGCTATGTCCAGGGCAGCGGCCCGCAGGGCGTGGATGCGGGGGCGGCCTTCTCCGGCGGCGGGCTCGTCTTCGCGGTCGAGGGCGGCGGGGCCGCGATCGACCCGGCGACGGGGCAGGTCACGCTGCCGACCGACGCGCTGCGCGACGGCGAGACCGTGCGCGTCACCGCCAGCAATTCCGGCGGCGAAGCGGAGGCCTCCTTCGCGGTGACGGTGGCGCGCGCGCTCAGCGCACCGGTCCTGCTGGCGGCCCCCAGCCTTCTGGGCAACGGCAAGATCGACTCGGAGGTCATCGTCGATACGGGAAGCTGGGAGGGTGTGCCGACTCCGGACATCGCGGTCCAGTGGCTTCGTGACGGAGTGGAGATCCCCGGAGCCACCTGGACGGTCTATATCCCCGGCCCGGCGGACGACCGGACCGAGCTGAGCTGCCGGGTGACCGCCAGCAACGCCGTCGGCAGTCTGTCGGCGGAGACCGGCGTGCAGGGCCTCACCTTCGTCGCGCCGGCCGTCCAGCAGGGGCTTGCCGATGTCAGCCACACGCAGGGCAGCGGCGTGCAGACCCTCGACGCCGCCGTGGCCTTCGCCGGGGAGGGCCTGGGCTTTGCCGTGACCGGCGGCGGTGCCGGCATCGATCCGGCGACGGGACTGGTCTCGCTGCCGACCGATACGGTCCGCGAGGGCGAGACCGTGCGCGTCACCGCCAGCAATTCCGGCGGGTCGGCCGAGGTCGGTTTCCGCGTCACCATCGTGTCGAAGCTGCTGCCTCCGGTGGCCGTGGGCGGTCTCGCGGATGTCTCCTGTCTCCAGGGGGGCGGCATTCAGACCGTCGCGGCCCAGGCGGGGTTCGCGGGCGAGCAGCTGAGCTACGCGCTCGAGGCGGCTCCCCCGGGCGTCACGATCGATCCGGCTTCGGGGCTGGTCTCGATCGCCACCGATGCAGCGTTGTCCGGCGCGACCGTCATCGTGCGGGCCGCGAACGCCGCCGGCGGGGCGACGCAGAGTTTCGCGGTGACGGTTCGCCAGACGCGGAGC
The DNA here is from genome assembly GCA_937872465.1 of uncultured Paracoccaceae bacterium. Lineage (GTDB taxonomy): Bacteria > Pseudomonadota > Alphaproteobacteria > Rhodobacterales > Rhodobacteraceae > Amaricoccus. The sequence continues at coordinate 62,399 of CALMSR010000003.1, read as the reverse complement.
GTGTTCGACCAGGGCGCGGCACTGGGTGACATGACGTTCCTCGCCAAGAATTCCGCGCCCTCCTGGTCCTACCAGCCGGCGGGTTTCGCCCGGTTCGTGCCCGCCGCCGACGGACGCGCCTTCGGCGATTGGGTCGGTGCGTCGGGAGACGGGCTCTATCGGTGCCTCGCGCGCTGGAACGCGTCGAATGCGGATGCGGCCGGCTATTCGCCGATGTCCTTCGGAGCGCGCGTCACCAAGACGGGCACGAACTTCGCCGGCATCTACCTGGAGTTCTTCCAGCCTTCCAGCGGCGCGCGGCGGTTCCGGATCATGCAGTTCGCCGATTCCGGCACGAGTGCGGGTCTGGTCAAGCAGGTCTATCCCGGCTGGGAATGGAACACTTGGTACTGGATCGAGATGGAGATCGACGGCCCCTCGGTGAAGGCGAGATTCTATGCCGAGACCGCGACGGCGCCCGACTGGCAGTTGCAGGTCACCACGACCCTGACCGGTCCGGGGGCCTTCGGGCCCGGCGGCGAGCCCAGGTCGGGCGGTGTCCCGCAGGTCGATATCCGCCGGATCGAGTACCGCCCGCTTTCCGGCTAGACGCCGGATCTGCCTCGGGCCGTCTTGGGGGATCCCGAGGACGGCCCGGGGTTTCGTGCGCGAGCATCTCCCGCCGACGAGTCCGGTGCGGCCGCGATGTGGGCGGGGGTTCCTCGCGCGACATGTGCTCCCCTCCTGGCGGATTGCCTGCCGGACCGGAGCCGTCATTTCAGTTCGGGAAATCAGATCGTGAATGCATTTCCAGACTCCACCGGCGATGGCCTGACGTTTCGCGTCATCGGCGAAGTCACCTCCATCGACCCTGCGACCGGCGAGATCTCCGTTCCGACCGATGCGCTGCGCGACGGCATCGAGATCGTCGTCACGGCGGGCAATTCCGGGGGCGAGGCCTCGAGCCGCTTCCGCCTGACGGTCGCCGCGGAACCGGCGGCCAGCCCGCCCGTCCTGGTGACGGCCCCGAGCCTCGCCGGCTCGGGCCTGGTCGGCGAGCCGCTGAGCGTCGATCCCGGTGTCTGGGCGGGCGAGCCCCTGCCCGCCACCACGCTGCAATGGCGCCGCGACGGCGCCGATCTGCCCGGCGCCACGGCGGCGGCTTATGTGCCGGGCGCGGCGGAGGACGGCAAGCCTTTGACCTGCCGGGTCACCGCGACGAACGCCTCGGGCAGCCTCTCGGCGGAGACCGCGGCACTGACCGTCACCCGGCCCGCGCCGGCGGTTGCGGCCGTGCTGGCGGATGTCAGCTATGTCCAGGGCAGCGGCCCGCAGGGCGTGGATGCGGGGGCGGCCTTCTCCGGCGGCGGGCTCGTCTTCGCGGTCGAGGGCGGCGGGGCCGCGATCGACCCGGCGACGGGGCAGGTCACGCTGCCGACCGACGCGCTGCGCGACGGCGAGACCGTGCGCGTCACCGCCAGCAATTCCGGCGGCGAAGCGGAGGCCTCCTTCGCGGTGACGGTGGTCGCGAAGGTTCCGGCATTCCCCGATCCGATTCCGGACAGCCTCTGGAGATCCCGCGAGGTCCGCGACGAGGCGCCGGCCGGCCGGCGCCGGATCGATGTCGATCCCGGCGTCATCGTGCCGGCCGGCTTCACGCTGATCTGGCTCTCCGGCAAAAACAGCGACGCCGATCTGCGCTACTATACGCCCGTCGTTCCGGGAAGGACGGAGACCACCAAGGGCAGCTTCCCCGTCGGAACCGTTCTCTACGACATGGTCTACTGGCGCCGGGACGAGGATGGCGCCTTTTCGCCCGCCTTCGTCACCAAGACGCAATACACCGTGCAGGGGCTCTATCCGAAACCGGTGCTGGTCGAGCCGATCCCCGACCGGGCCGCGGTGCAGGGGGACCCCTCCATCGTCTTCGATGCCTCGCTCGCGTTCTATCCCGACGGTGGCAGGGACGGCGCGGCCTTCTCCGTGACCGGCACGGGGGCGAGCATCGACGCGGCGACCGGGATCGTCACGATCACCACGGCGGCGCAGCGCAGCGGCGATCCGGTGACGGTGACGGCGACGACCGTCTCGGGCTCGACCGATGGCTCGTTCAGGGTCACCGTCACGGCGAAGACCGCCTCGTTTCCGCCGAACCTTGCGGATGCCCAATGGGCCGATGGCGAAGAGCGTGACGTCGCGCCGGCGGGCCGGATGAAGGTGCTCGTCGCCGCCGGGGTCGACATCCCGGCCGGTTTCGAGCTGTGCTGGTCGCCTACCGAGAATCCGGACGGCGTGCCGGAATGGTCCGTGCCGCAGACGCCGGGAACGGACTACACCACGAAGAGCACTTCGGAGGTCGGCACGACGATCCATTCCATGCTGTTCTGGCGGCGCGGCGAGGACGGTGCCTATCAGCTGGCTTCCGCGAAGCGGACCCATGTCGTCCAGGGCCTCAGGACCACGACCCCCCCGCCGAGCGGAATGCCGGTGATTTCCGACCGGGCCACCAACATCGCGCTGGATCTCGGCCTCTTCCGCACCGTGCAGACGGGCAGCTATGGCGGCGCGCGCAGCCCGGCCAATGCCGGGCCGCAGACCGTCGCGCTCGCCCTGCGGCAGATGGCAGCGCCCCGCGCGGATGTCCGGACCCGGCTGCTGCAGCAGATCCGGCACTCGCTGGAGGGCAAGAACTGCCTGCTGGCGCTGACCGGCTATACCGCGCAATACGACCTCAACCACGTCGGGATGTTTGCGCTCGCAAGGAATATTCCCGACATCTGGGCCGATCTGACCGGCAATGAAAAGAGCCGGGTGGACGCATTGATGAAGGCGGCGCTCGTGGGGGGCGCCTGGGCGAGCGCCGACAACAATCCCAACACGAAGGCGGGAAAGAACAATCCCGACTTCTGCGACTATTCGAACTACCGGCGAACCTGGGCGCCGAACTTCCGCCTCGCCATGGTGGGCACGGTCCTGGCCTGCATCCCGTATTTCGGGGGCGTCAAGCAGGTGCTCGACATTCTCGACGGCTACAGCCATGCGTCGCTGCGCAGCGCCCTGGGAAACCTGGGCCTGAGCAATGCCAAGACGTCCTGGGACGGGGCCTTCACCATCAGCGGCGCGCCATCGGCAACGACGATCCAGAACGCGGTCGGCGGGTTCCGGTACTACGGCCTCCCGCTCAGCGACATCCAGGGGATCGTCGAGACCGAAGCCGACAAGATGTGGAACAAATCCATCTCCTCGGGTCTCAACGACGGCGCCGGCATCTACGATTCGGCGAAGAAGGACCAGCGCGGCCTGATGATCTCCGGGGCGGGCAGCCTGCCGAACAAGGGTGTCAAGGCCATGGCGCAGGAACTCGACGGGCAGGATGCCGAGGGCAAACGCTCGGCCATGTCCTATGCCGTCGGGGGGGCGCGCTGCGAGCTCATCTACATGTGCGTTCTCGCCGCGACCGGGTATCTGAGCCGCGACACGAAGAACATGTCCAGCCTCCTGGACCGCATGGACAAGGGCTACACCGACCTGATCGCGAAGACCGACGGTGGCTACAAGTCGTATGCGAAGGGTGGCGGCGGCAGCACCAACAACGAGACCTGGACGCGCTCCTGGGCCACGTCGAACTACAGCATCGACCTGACCTTCGACATGTACACCAGCTTCCTCCGGCCGGCGCTTGCCTGAGAGCCCGCAGACTGACGAGGCGTGATGTGCAGGCCGGCCGCCCATTCGGGTGCCGGCCTGTGCTTCATGAGGGCCGGAACCGCGCCGGCAGCCGGCGGAGCGGGGCCTTTGCCCGCGTCGGGGGGGGTGTTCGGCACCGTCTGCCTGGGGTATTCGCTCGGGAGATCGTTTCGGACAGCCGTGTGGAGGAGCGTCATCGTCGCCATGGCTTCGCAGGAGACGGCCCCGCTCGCGCCGGCGCGCGCGGCGGACTGGATGTTCCTCGCGGCATCCGATCGGGATGCGGGCGGCCCGGAGATCCTGCTCGCGGGAGCGGGGGCTGCGGCGGTCGCGGTGGCCTGGACATCCGCCGCCGATCCCGGCGCGGCCGGGTGGCGGCCCTGCATCGCGCTGGGAAACGGCCGCTGGCGTCTCGAGGGCGCCGGTCCGGAACGGGAACCCGACGGTGTCGGCATTCGCTACCGCCTGGCCGCCGACGGCCCCTGGTCCCCGGCCTCGACCGACCGAAAGACCCCCGCCGGACCTTCCCCGGCGCCGGTCCCGCTGCTGCCGGTCCTGGTTGCCGCCCCCCTGCTGGCGGGGGCGGGCAGGATCGGCCGGCCGGTCGCCGTGGTCCCCGGTCTCTGGAGCGGCGGGGTGCAGGACATCGCCCTCCAGTGGCAGCGCGACGGCGCCGCGATCCCCGGCGCGACCGGGACCTGCTATCTGCCGGGCCCCGAGGACGATCGCACGGATCTGACCTGCCTGCTCCGCGCCTCGAACGCGGCCGGTCCGCGGCTGGCCGAGACCGCGGCGCTCTTCATTACCCATGCGCCGCCGCAGGTGCGGGGCGAATTGTTCGACGAGGTCTTCGACGAAGGCACCGGGGCGCAGGCGGTGGCCTCGGCGCAGGCCTTCGCCGGCGCGGATCTGCGCTTCGCCGTCGCGGGGGCGGGGGCGGAGATCGATCCCGCGACCGGCCTGGTACAGGTTCCGACCGATCGGCTGATCTCCGGCGAGAGGGTCGTCGTCACCGCCTCGAATTCGGGCGGCGCGGCGACGCGCGACTTCCTGGTGACCGTCGAACCGGCGGGTCATGGCGGCCAGATCGTGGCGCAGGCCGCCCCGCCGCCGCGGCCCGAGCCCGCCGGGCGGCGGATTCCGGTCATGCCGCCGGCGATGCTCGAGGATGCGCTCGAAAAGCCGCTCGCCGATTTCGGCGAGGGTTTCGGCGGGGCGCGCGCGAACAACGTCTTCTTCGGCTCGACCTCGAGCATCCTCGCCCTGGCCTCCTGGGCCGGAAACCCGCGAACGGACCGGCGCGTCCTCGCCCAGGCCCGCTTCAGCCTCGAGGGCGAACATGCCCCGACCTGCGAGGGCGGCTATCCCGCGCAGCACAATCTGCCGGTCCTGGCGATGTTCGCGATCCTGCGGCTCACCCCGCGCCTCTGGTCGACGCTCCCGGAGACGGAGCAGGCGCGGATCGACCTGGTCATGAAGGCGGGCCTGGTCGCGACGGCCTTCACCTCCAGCGACACCAATCCCTATCTTCTCGCGGGCCAGAAGCCGGAGAAGAACCTGCGCGGCCGGCAATCGTGGCGCAGCGGCGCCCCGAACTTCCGCTGCGCCGCCCCGGCGACCGTGCAGACCGCGCGGGTCTATTTCGGCGGCGCCGCGGCGGTGGATGCGATCCTGAACGGCTACGATCACGCCGCTTTCGCCGAAGAGCTCCGCGCCGCGGGCCTGAGCAACATCGCCGAGACCTTCGGCGACCAGCCTCCCCCCGCGCCGACCGGCCGGCAGATCGAGGAAGCCGTCCGGAACTGGACCAACCACGGCAATTCCGTGGCGGATCACCAGGCGATGCTGGTCGAGGAAGGCCGGTTCACCTTCAACAAGACGGTCAATACCGGCCTCAACGACGGCGCGGGGGTCAAGGGGCGGGGCAGGATGATCGCCGGCCAGGACGGCCTGCCGAACCGGGGCAGGAAGGGCATGGCGAACGAGTTCGACACCGTCGACGGCAAGGGCAAGCGCTCCGCCGCCTCCTATGTCACCAACGGCTACCGGGTGATCATGAACTGGCTCAGCGTGGAGATGGCGAACGGGACGCTCGACCGCAGCGCGCCGGAGGTGCGGGATCTGGCGGCGCGGATCGACATCGGCGTGACCGACCTGATCTACAAGTCAGAGAACGGTTATCTGAGCTATTCCAAGGGCGGGCCGCCGGCCTCCAACAACGAGGACTGGACCGCCCGCAGGCAGGCCGTGAAATGGGGGTGGAGCTACACCTTCGGCGTCTGGACGCATGTGCTGCGGCCCTATCTGGCGGACGGGTGATGCCGGCCCCGGATGACCCATGGGCCGCCCGGGGCGGGGGAGGCGCTGCCGCGCGCAGGGCGCGGCAATGCCAGCCCTATGATATCGCAGGGGAAAACTCCGCCGCGCCGACCCCCGTTCCAGCCTGGCCCCGGGCCTTGCCGGATTAAGCCTGCGATCGGGCCGCGGTTGATGCAGGCGCCGCAAGGATCTAATAGTCGGGATGGAGTAATCCGCAGGCAGGTTGCCGCGGAGGCGGGCGCGTGGGCACCCGGAAGTCCGCGTACGGCGTGATCGGAGTAAGATGATTCGGGATCCAGCCCCAGAGACCGGAGAGAGCCCGGGACCGCCTCCGGACATGGGGCCGGCGCAGGGCCGGGGTGCGGCCGCGGCCGGGGCGATGGACGGCGCCAAGGGCGGGTCGCTGTTCCTGATGCTCTTCATCGCGAGCCTCTTCATCCCGGGCAGCTTCTCGGTGGGCCCGATCGGGCTCTCCTTCTACAAGCTCTTCCTGATGGCGGCGGCCCTCCCGCTCGGCCTGCACTGGATCCAGGGCCGCGCCGGCCCGATCATCGCGCCCGACATCCTGGTGCTGGCCTTCTGCGTCTGGCAGGCGCTCTCCATCCTCGTCAACAACGGCATGTCGCAGATCATCATCGTCGGGACCAATATCCTCGAGGTCGCCGGGGGCTATCTCGCGGGCCGGGTGCTGGTGCGCAGCGCCGCCGATTACCGCGCCTTCTTCCGCTATTTCCTGACCGGCCTGCTGGTGCTGCTGCCCTTCGTCCTGGTCGAATTCCTGACCGGCCGGCGGCTCCTGAAGCATCTCCTGGGCGTCGTGCTCGACACCGAGACCGGCGCCTATGCCAAGCGCGAGGTGCGGCTCGGCTTCGTCCGGCCGGCGGTGGGATTCCCGCATCCGATCCTCTACGGCTTCGTCTGCTCGATCGCCGTCGCCAATACCTACTACATCTACGCGCGGAACTGGCTGGGACGCATGATCCGCACCGGCTTCGTGGTGTTCATGATCTTCCTCAGCCTCTCCTCGGCGCCGATGCTCTCGGCGGCATTGCAGATCGGCATGATCGGCTGGGACCGGATCGTGCGCTTCCTGCGCGGGCACTGGTTCCTCTTCGTGCTCATCGGCGTGGTTTCCGTCGCCGTGCTGCACATGCTGCTGCCGGGCGGGCTCGTCGGCTACACCGTCAACGAGGTGATCTTCAATCCGATCGGCGGCAACAACCGCATCGAGATCTTCCGCTACGGCCTCGAGGAGGTGTGGCGCCATCCGCTGCTCGGCATCGGCCGCAACGACTGGGCGCGGCCCTTCTGGCAGCACGGGTCGGTGGACAATTTCTGGCTGCTGACGGCCATGCGCTACGGCATTCCCGGCCTGCTTCTGCTCGTGCTCGCCATCGGGATCAGCGCCACGCGGATCATGGGCGCGCAGGATCTCGACGAAGAGGAGACGCGCTACCGTACCGGCTACATGATCGCGCTCTGCGGCATGGTCTTGGTGCTCTGCACCGTGGCCATCTGGGGAGCGCCGGTGCCGTTCGTCATGGCCTATCTCGGGGCGGGGGTCTGGTTCTACGCCGGCCGCGCCGCCGCCGAGACCGACACCCGGCCCGCCCGCCGCTCCGCGGCCGCCGCCCGGCATCCGCGGCCCGGGCGCAAGACGCTTCCCGCCCGCTCGGGCATCGTCACGGCATCGGCGGGGCCGGAGCGCGGGATCCCGCCGCGCCGCCCGAGCGACCCGCGCCGCGCCGTCCCACCCCGGCGCCCGGCGCCCTCCGGCCGCAGGACCTGATCCATGCTCGCGACCTACCGCAAACTGATCGACCTCATGACGCCCGCCGGGCGGCGGCGCTTCTACCTGCTCCTGGGCCTGATCGCGCTCATGGGACTGGCGGAGATGATCTCCGTCGCCTCGATCCTGCCCTTCCTGGCGGTGGTCGCCAATCCCGACATCCTCGAGGGCGAGGGGCGGGTGGCGCAGATCTACGCCGCGCTCGACTTCTCCAGCCGCGACCGCTTCATGGTCTTTCTCGGCGTCGGGGTCTTCGTGCTCGTGGTCTTCGGGCTCCTGTTCTCGACGCTGACGCAATACGCCATCTTCCGCTTCGCCGGCCGGCAGGGCTATTCGATCTCGAGCCGCCTGCTGCGGGGCTATCTCTACAAGCCCTATACCTGGTTCCTGGAGAACCACAGCGCCAAGCTCGGCGCGAGCGTGCTGAGCGAGGTCAACCAGGTGGTGACCCAGGCCATGCTGCCGGCGATGCGGATCCTGTCGCAGGCGCTGGTGGCGCTCTTCCTGATCGCGCTGCTCGTCGCGGTCCGCCCCCTCGTCGCCGTCATCGCCGGGGCGGCGATCATCGGCTGCTACATGCTGATCTACCTGTCGGTGCGGCGCTATCTGGGCCGGCTCGGCAGCGACCGGCAGGCGGCCAATCAGGCGCGGTTCCGCGTCGCCGGCGAGGCGCTCGGCGGCATCAAGGACGTGAAGCTCATCGGGCTCGAGGAGGCCTATCTCGGCCGCTTCCAGCAGGCGGCCAAGCGGCTCGAGCGGGCGATGGCCAACAGCCAGATCGTCGGCGAGGTGCCGCGCAACATCCTCAAGGCGGTGGCGCTCGGCGGCATCCTCTTCTTCGTGCTCTTCCTGATGATCACCCATGGCGGCGATCTCTCCTCGATCCTGCCGGTGCTCGGGCTCTATGCCTTCGCGAGCCTGAGGCTCTTTCCCGCGCTGCAGATGATCTATACCGCCAGCGCGACGCTGCGCTTCTCGCGGCCGGTGCTCGACAAGCTGCACCAGGACATGATGCGCAACGAGGCGCCGCCGCCGCCGGCGGTGCCGGCGGCGGCGGTGGCGCCGATGCGGCTGCACGAGCGGCTGGAATTCGCCGAGGTGCGCTATGCCTATCCCCGCGCCGAGCGCACCGCGCTGCAGGGCCTGAGCCTGAGCATTCCCGCGCGCACCACCGTGGGCATCGTCGGGGGCACCGGCGCGGGCAAGACCACGGCGGTGGATCTGGTCCTGGGGCTTCTCGAGCCGCAGGCCGGCGAGATCCGGGTCGATGGCCAGGCCGTGACGGCCGAGAACCTCCGCGCCTGGCAGAACGCCATCGGCTACGTGCCGCAGCAGATCTTCCTGATCGACGACAGCGTCAGTGCCAACATCGCCTTCGGCCAGCCGAAGAAGAAGATCGACCAGGCCGCGGTGGAGCGCGCCGCGCGGATCGCCGAGCTGCACGACTTCGTCACCACCGAGCTGCCGCAGGGCTACGACACGCTGGTCGGCGAGCGGGGCGTGCGGCTCTCCGGCGGCCAGCGCCAGCGCATCGGCATCGCGCGCGCGCTCTACCACGATCCCGACGTGCTGATCCTCGACGAGGCGACCTCCGCGCTCGACAATCTCACCGAGCGCGCGGTGATGGACGCGGTGCACAATCTCGGCCATGCCAAGACCATCGTGCTGATTGCGCACCGGCTCTCGACCGTGCGCGGCTGCGACACGATCTTCATGCTCGAGAAGGGCAGGCTGATCGCGCAGGGCAGCTACGACGAGCTGCTGGAGCACAGCCAGAAATTCCGCGCGATGGTCGTGGGCGCGGCCTGAGCCATGGAAGCTCCGGCCGCCGCGCGCGGCATCGTCATCGTCGCCACCGGCGCGGCGAAATACATCGATCTCGCGGCCCGCGCCGCCGCCTCGGTGCGGCGCGCCGCGCCTGGGCTCGCGATCGACCTCTTCACCGACGCGCCCCGCGACCTGCCGGTCTTCGACCGCATCCACCTGCTGGAAGACCCCTGGTTCCGCTCCAAGATCGACGGGCTCTTGGGCTCGCGCTTCGAGCGCACGCTCTACATGGACGCCGACATGCTCGCGCTCGCCGATTTCAGCGACATCTTCGACGTGCTCGACCGCTTCGACATCGCGCTGGTCCAGGACTGGTTCCGCAACTCGCCGCTGCACCATACCTTCTGGCGCCGGGAGCTGCCGCCGGCCTTCCCGCAGTTCAACGGCGGGCTGATCGCGATCCGCCGCAATGCCGCGACCACCGCCTTCCTGAAGGATTGGAAGGCGGCGGTGCAGGCCACCGATACCGGGCGCGACCAGATCAGCTTGCGCGAGCTGCTCTGGGAGAGCGACCTCCGGATCGCCACGCTGCCGGAGGAATACAATCTCCTGCTCATCTCCGACATCGGCCGCTGGACCACGGATTTCCCCGCGCCCCGCATCATCCACAGCCCGAACTTCCACCGCGACTACGAGCGCTACGCGAAGGCCGCGGATCCGGCGGCGGAGATCATGGGGCTGCGCGCGGCGGCGAACCTGCCGCTGCTCATCGCCGCCGACCGGGGGCTCGCCCGCCGCACCGGGGGAACGGCGGTCGCGCCCAGCTCCCGCGACCTGCTGGCCCGCCGCGCGCGCATCCTCGCCGGGCTGCCGCGGGCGGCCTTCCGGCGCCTCAAGCGGCGGCTGGGGCGGGGCTGACGCCCCGTCCCCATGGGGACAGGGTGCAAGGCGCTGGTTTCATTTGGGAAAAGTGTTAACGTCCCCGTGGGGACGTCTTCGCGGGCCGGCACCCGTTCCCCCGTGGCGCCGCCGCCTTCTCTTCGCGGATTTGGCAGGTGACAAATCCGCGCGCGCCTGCCTGCTCCCGGCAGGCGCGACAAGCGCGCCCGCCAGGCACGCGCGCGCGGATTACCCACCGGCTTTGAAATCCAACCCCCCCTCGGCCTCCACGCTCACGCACTCCGGCCGACGAACCGGCGCGAGGCAGTGCCTCGCTCTTGCCGGTTCGGGGAGAATGCGGGGTCAGCCGATCTGGCGCGTCCGGCGGAACCAGGCGTGGGCGTCGGCGATCTGGGTCTCGAGCCCGGGGCGCGCGGGCACCCAGCCGAGTTCCTCGCGGGCGCGGGCGGCATCGGCCACCAGCACCGGCGGATCCCCCGCCCGGCGGGGGGCGATGCGATGCGGCACCGGGCGCCCGGTGACCGCCTCGACCGCGGCGATCACCTCGCGCACCGAGAAGCCGGCGCCGTTGCCGAGGTTGAAGACCCGCGAGGGCCGCCCCGCCATCAGCCAGCGCAGCGCCAGGAGATGCGCCTGCGCCAGATCGCTCACATGGATGTAGTCGCGGATGCAGGTGCCGTCCGGGGTGGGGTAGTCGTCGCCGAAGACCGAGAGCGGGCCGCCCTCGTGCTGGGCGCGCAGCGCCAGCGGGATCAGATGCGTCTCGGGATCGTGCTCCTCGCCGATCTCGCCCTCGGGATCGGCGCCGGCGGCGTTGAAATAGCGCAGGGCGACATGGCCGAGCCCGTGGGCGGCATCCGCATCGGCGAGGATGCGCTCGACCATGGCCTTGCTCGCGCCATAGGGGTTGAGCGGCAGGGCGGGGGCGTCCTCGGTGATCGGCTGGGTCTCCGGCGTGCCGTAGGTGGCGGCGGTGGAGGAGAAGACGATGTGCCGGCAGCCCGCCTCGCGCATCGCCGCGACGAGCGCGAGGCTGCCGGCGACGTTGTTGCGGTAATAGAGCAGCGGGTCGGCGACGGATTCCCCCACATTGGAGAGGGCGGCGAAATGCAGCACCGCCTGCGGCCGGTGCCGGGCGAAGACCGCGGCCAGCGCCGGGCCGTCATTGAGATCCGCGCGCTCCAGCGGCCCCCAGCGCACGGCATGGGCATGGCCGCGGCCGAGATTGTCGAGGGTGACGGGGGTGAAGCCCTCGGCGGCGAGCAGCTTCGCCACATGGCTGCCGATGTAGCCGGCGCCGCCGGTGACGAGAACCTTGCTCATGTCGCGATCCCCAGGATGCTGCGCAATTCGTCGAGGAGCCGGCTCTGGTCGAGCCGCTCCAGCGCCCGCGCCCGGCCGGCCGCGCCCATGCGCGCGGCGAGGCCGGGGTCGGCGAGCAGCCGCGCGATCGCCGCGCCCATGCCCGCCACGTCGCCCTCGGCGACCAGGATCCCGGTCTCGCCGTCGAGCACCTGCTCGGGGATGCCGCTGTGGCGGGTGGCGACCACCGGCAGGGCGGTGGCCATGGCCTCGGCCACCGCCACCGGCGCGCCCTCGGTGTCGCCGTTCGCCGCCGTCACCGAATGCTGGGCGAAGATCTGCGCCCGGCGCATCAGCGCCCGGCAGGCCTCGTGCGGCAGCGCCCCGTGCAGGGTGACGCGGTCGCCGAGGCCGGCCTCCGCCGCCGCCGCCTCGACGGCGCCGCGCAGCGGCCCGTCGCCGACGATGTCGAGATGCGCCTGCGGGTGGTCCTTCGCCGCCAGGGCGAAGGCGCGGATTGTCAGATGCGGCGCCTTCTTCTCCACCAGCCGCCCCAGCGCCAGCACCCGCCCCGACTCGGGCTCCCCGGGGGGAAAGTCGCTGGGCTCGATGCCGCAGGGCACCACCCGGATCAGCCGCTCCGGGCAGCCCGCCTCGACCAGCCGGTCGGCGAGCGCGCGGGAGACGGCGATGACGCTCGCCGCGGTGCGGTACATGTGCCGGTAGCGCCGCCGGGTCCGCGGCTCGCGCAGGAGGGCGGAGGCGTCGATGCCGTGGAAGATCACATGCAAGGGCAGGCCGAGGGCGGCGCAGACATCCGCCGCCAGCACCCCCATCGGCCCGTATTCGGCGAGCATGACGGTGGCACCCTGGGCCTTCAGGAAGGCCGCGAGCCGGCGCGCGTCGCCGGCGCCGAGCGGCGGGCCGAAGCGGCGGCGCAGCCGGGCGGCGAGCGTGGCGGCCGGATCGGCCTGGAGATGGGAGAGCACCGGCAGCCCGTAGGCCTCCGCGCCGCGGCTGTCCTGGCAGATCAGGATCGTGCGCCCCGGCGCCAGCCTTCGCGCGTGGTCGGCGATGAAGGTCTCGGAGACCAGGTTGAAGGAGGGGGCGAGGATGGCGAGCATGGGGCCGCTCAGCGCCCCCCGGCCGCGCTGCGCAGCCGCGCCAGCCGCCGCTGCAGCCCGCGGGGGAAGCGCCGGATGCGGTCGCCGAGCGAGGGCGGGTTGAAGGGAAAGCGCATCAGCTCGGGGACGAGCTCGGCGACGAGCTCGCGCTGCATGCGCCCGCTCAGCCGCTCCTCGAGGTCGGGGGTGATGAAGGCCGACTGGATGCGCGCGTTGTTGGCGGGGTTGAGCGAGACCGCCGGCAGCATGTCGTAGCCCTGCTCCAGCGCGCCGCGCCAGCCGGTGAGCCGGTGGTCGAGGTAGAAGGCCGAGATCCAGTCGAGCGCGCCGAGATGCGCGCCGCGCCAGTCGCGCCAGTCGTCGAAGGCGGCGGTCAGCGCCGGGGGGCCGGGCTCGCCGCAGCGCGCCTCCCAGATCGCCGCGCCGGAGGCATGGGCGAAATCGAAGCGCTCGGGGAAGTAATGCACGAAGCCGGGGCGGGCGAGCGCGAAGCAGGTGCCGGGGATCATCGCGTCGCCCGGCCCCTGGTAGCGGTAGCCGTCGCCGGGGAAGAGATGCGAGATGTCCCAGTCGAGGAAGGCGTCGGAGACGTGCTCGGCGAGGCGCGCCCCGGCCGAAGGATCCGGCGGCTCGGCGAGGCCGAGCACGTGGTGGCGGATGGAGAAGCGCCGGCAGATCGCCGCGGCCACGGTGACGTCGGCGACCGGCTTGCCGACATAGTGGAAGGTCACCGCCTCGAAGCGCAGGCCGGCGGCGATGAAGCTCGCCGCGAGCGTGCGCGAATCGAGCCCCGCGGTCAGCGGCAGGAAGACCGTGCCGGGGATGCGGGCCTTGAGCTCGGCGGCGAAGCCCAGGAGCTCGTCGCGCAGCACGCCCCGGGCGGTTTCCGGGTCGGCCAGCGGCGCGATGCCGTGGGAATGGTGCAGGATCGCGCCGGCGGCGAGGTCGGCCTTCTGGTCGCAGAAGAGCCGGCGCACCGCATGCCAGCGGGTCATGGGCATCGGCAGGTAGTTCATCGCGCCGCGGTGATCGAGCGCCTCCGGCACGTCATAGGGCGGGATCTCGCCCTTGAGCGCCAGCATGGCCAGCGCCGGCGAGGAGGCGAGCACGAAATCCGCTCCCGTCCCGGCATGGCAGAGCGTCAGCAGCCCCACCGGGTCGGGCATGGCATGGGGCCAGGCGATATGCACGTAGCGCCCGGCGCCGCGGCCGGTCGCGGGATCGGTGCGATAGCGGTGGCCGAGCAGGATCTCGGGGGCGGCCGGGTCGGGGTCGATCACCTCGACGGCGAGGTCGCGCTGGCAGGAGAGCACGAGGCCCCCGGGCAGGGCATGCTCGGTCCAGGTCTCGTCGACGGCGAGGGCGCGCCGGGCGATGACGAATTGTCTGGCGTGGAGGCGGAGATCCATCGGGGCTCCCTTGGCGCGGCGGGCGGCCGCATTAGACCGCCCGGCCGCCCCGGATCAAGGCCGGCGGGGCGGCATGGTGAAGGGGGCGGGGCCTCTCATGCGGTGACCGCGTCGATCATCGCGGCGAATTCGGCGGCGACCACCGCATCGGTGGAGCGCGCGGCGACCTGCTCCATGATCGCGCGCGCCTGCCGCCATTCCGGCCCGCCGAAGCCGGCGGCCATGGCGACCACATGCGCCTCGAGATCGGCCGGATCGAGGCCCGGCACGAAGAAGGGATAATCGTCGCCGAGATAATAGAGCGCGTCCTCGTCGCCGCGCGCCGCCACCGCCACCGCGCCGCAGCGCGCGGCGAGGAAGCCCTTGAGGAAGGGCTTGGCGCCGTCGATCGGGCGGCGCCGGCGGAGGATCCAATGGGCGTTGAACTCGGGCAGGCGGTCGATCCAGCCGGTCTCCACCTTGGAGGTGTCGATGCCCACGAGCTCCACCAGCCCCCCCAGCGCGCCCGGCAGGAAGGTGTTGGCGAGCTCGCCGAAATAGCCCGCGCGCAGCCGGTCGGCGGGGGGCGTGCAGGGCGGGATCCGGCGGTTCACGTGATGGGTGACGTGGAAGGCGGGGGTGGCGGGGAAGCGGCGGGCGAGATCGAGGGTCTGGCTGTGGGAGAGCGTCATGGAGGCGTCGAGCGCGGCCATCTTCGCCGCATCCGCCGGCAGGTCGTCCCAGACGCCGATCACCGCGAGGTTGCGCGCGCGCAAGCCGGCGATCTCCTCGGCGCCGCGGGATTGCAGCGCCCATTTGGTCAGGATCACCACCCGGTCGCGGATCGCCGCGAATTCCGGCGTCCAGGCGATGTCGTAGCGCTCGGGATGATGCTCGGCCACCAGCTCGGCCAGCTGGCCGGCGCGCAGGAAGGTCGAGGCGGAGGCGGCGTAGCGCTCGGCATAGAGGAAGGCGACCGGCAGCGGCCGCCCGGGGGAAGCGGCGGCCTTCCGCGCCGGCGCGGGCCAGGGGGCCTCGGCGAGCAGGATCCCGTCCGCGGGCGTGCCGAGATGCGCCGGCAGGATCGCCGGCCGGGCGGGCGGGGCGGCGGGATCGGCGAGAAGTGCCGCGAAGGCCGCCTCCGCGGTCTCGGGCGCGGCGGCGGCGCGCGCCCACCATGCCGCCATCAGCGCGGCGACCGCCGGCCGGTCGTGCCGCCGCCAGAGCGCCCGCGTGTCGCAGGCGCCGCCGCCGGTCGGCAGCCCCGCCGCCTCGCAGGAGGCCGCGAAGGCGGCGAGGCGCCCGGGGTCGGGGAGCGGCGCGCCGCCGGTCAGCCGCGCCTCGACGAGCTCGCGCCAGTCGCGGGCCCCGGCATGGCGCCAGCAGACGAAGTCCCGGGGCGCGAGCCAGCGGGCGAGCAGCGTGTGCAGATTGCCGGGGAGGCGCAGGGCGGGGTCGAGCCAGAGCGAGGCGAGGGCCTCGGGCGCCTGCGCCGCCAGGAGCTCCGCGCCGCGGATCCGGGCGAAGAGCGCGGCGCGCGCCGGATCCGGGTCGGGGGCGGGGATGCGGCAGCTCTGCCAGCCCGGAACGGCGAGCGCGCGGTCGGTGAGGAGCAGGCAGCGCAGTCCCTCGACCCTCTGGAAGAGCGGCGCCGGCGGCGGCGCCCCCCCGAAGGCGGCGGTATAGACCACCATGCGCCCGGCCGCCTCGGCGGCGGGCGCGGGCGGGCGGTCCGGCACCGGAAGGGCGAGGTCGAGCGCCGGATCCGGTCCCCGGCGCAGCAGGGCGGCGGCGGCGATCTCCCCCGCACCCCGGGGGGGAAGCGCCGCCAGCCCCGCGAAGAGCGGCACCGCCGCCGGCCAGCCGCGGACCCGGGCCGCGAGCAGCGCCTCGGCCTCGGCGAGCAGGCGGTCGCCCGGCCGCAGCCGCCGGGCGCGGGCGGTGGCGGCGAGCGCCGCGGCGGGATCGGCGAGGGCGAGCGCGCGCAGCCGGTCGAGCCGCGCGGCGCGCCGGGCCGCGCGGTGCCGCGCCCAGGCCGCCGCCCCGGCCTCGCCGCCGGCGGCGATCCTCCGGCGCGCGAAGCCGGCCGCGCGCCGCGCCAGGCTGCGCGGCGGGGCGGCTCCGGGATCCGGGCTTGCCGGCGGATCGGCGGGGGGCGGCATGGGCTGCGCGCTCCGTTCAGGCCGGGACGGGCGGCGGGGAAGGGCGGTGCCGTCGCCGCGGGACCCCGATCATGGCCGCGCCATGCGGGCGAAGGCCGCCCCGGCGCGGGTGGCGAAGGCGAGTGCCGCGAAGGGGTTGCGCCGGGTCCGGCCGGCGCGCAGCACCGCGGCGAGCGCGGCGCGCCGCTCCGCGCCGGTGATCGGCGCCGGCGGCTCCCAGGGCGCGTCGGGGTCGGGGGCCTCGAGAAAGCCGCCCGGATCGGCGATGGCATGGCGCGCCACCAGCGCGCGGTTGCCCTCGAGATGCCGGGCGACCAGGTCGTGGCGCTCGCGCGGGGACATCAGGAAGCGGCCGCCGTCGTCGGCGACGGCGCCGGCTTCCTGCACGATGCCGGCGATGCGGCGGGCGAACTGCATCTTGGCGCGATCCTTCGAGGCCCCCGGCGGCTTGGGGAGCTCGGACATGAAGCGCACCATGCGGCGGTGCATCGAGACGTTCTGCGGCGGCACCGGCGCGAGCCGGGCGGGGTCGAGATCGAGCCCGAGCGCCCCGAAGAGCCCGCCGACGATGTCCCGCGGCCCCTTGTCGGGATAGAGCACGACATGGACGTTCTCGCGCCCGAAGACGCCTTCGAGCGCCCGGAGCCGGGCGTCGTGGTCGTAGTCGTAATGGGTCTCCGCCGCGATCGGGCCGGTGTACCAGGTCTTCACCGCCTGGGTGAAGATGCTCTCCTTCAGCATGTCCTGGCGGCGCAGGAAGATCACCGCGTGCGGGGTGAAATGCCGCGATGCGGCGGCGTGGAAGGCCGCCGCCTGGGCGGGGCGCGACATCGCCCAGCAGAGATCCTCCACGGTGATCAGCAGCGCCTCGCCCGGCGCCTCGGCGACCCCGTCGAAGACCGCCGCGCAGGCGGCCGGATCCCAGGCCGCGTCGCGCAGGGCGCGCAGGAGCGGGTAATGGTTGCCCTCGATCGGGTGCAGCCAGGGCGCCAGCCCCAGCCCGGCCGCCTCGACGAGCGCCCGGTTCTCCAGGAGGACATGCTGGAGATAGGTGCTGCCGGTCTTGTGCAGCCCGATGTGGATGTAGAGATCGCGCATGCCTCTCGCTTCGTCTCCCGGCCAGCGGTGCCTCTAGCACGGATCGGGGCCCCGGCACCACGCATCCCGCATGCGCCGGGGCCCCGATCCGCGACGGCCTTTGTCAAATCGCAACACATGGAGTTTAACCGCGCGTTAGCCGGAGGGAGCGGGGAATCGCGCGACAGGGTTTCCGCCGCCGGCCGCGGATCGGAGAGAGGGCATGGATCAGGTCGATTGTGTGGTGGCCGGCGCCGGCGTGGTCGGGCTCGCCGTCGCCCGGGCGCTGGCGCTCGCGGGGCGCGAGGTGCTGGTGCTCGAGCGCGAGGCGCTGATCGGCAGCCATACCTCCTCGCGCAATTCCGAGGTGATCCATGCCGGGATCTATTACGCGAAGGGCTCGGCCAAGGCGGCGCTCTGCGTGCGCGGCAGGCAGCTGCTCTACGAGTATTGCGCGGCCCGCGCCGTGCCGCACCGCCGGCTCGGCAAGATCATCGTCGCCGGCGCGGCGCAGGAGGGCGCGCTCGAAGGCATCCGGGCGGCGGCGGCGGGCAACGGGGTCGAGGACCTGCGTTTTCTCGATGCCGGGGATCTGGCGCGGCTCGAGCCCGACCTGCGCGGCGCGGCGGGGCTGATGTCGCCCTCCACCGGCATCGTCGACAGCCATGCGCTGATGCTGAGCTACCAGGGCGAGGCCGAGGACCACGGCGCGGTGATCGCCTTCCGGACCGGCCTCGCGGCGGCGGAGGTGACGCCCGGCGGCTTCGAGATCGTCGCGGAGGGCGGCGGCGAGGCGCTGCGGCTGAAGGCGCGCGTGCTCGTCAATGCCGCGGGGCTCTTCGCGGGCGAGATCGCCGAGAGGATCGCGGGGCTCGCGCCGGAGCACCGGCGCAAGGTCTTCTACTGCAAGGGCAATTATTTCGCCCTGGCCGGGCGGGTGCCGTTCTCGCATCTGATCTACCCGGTGCCCGAGCGCGACGGGCTCGGGGTGCATCTCACCCTCGACATGGCCGGGGCGGGGCGGTTCGGCCCGGACACTGAGTGGATCGGGGGCATCGACTACGGGCTCGACGCGGCGCGGGGGATGGGCTTCTACGCCGCGATCCGCAGCTACTGGCCGGATCTGAAGGAGGGGGCGCTCTCCCCGAGCTACACCGGCATCCGGCCCAAGCTCGCGCCCGCGGGCGGGCCGGCGACGGATTTCACCATCGACGGCCCGGAGGTGCACGGGGTGCCGGGGCTCATCAATCTCTTCGGCATCGAGAGCCCGGGGCTGACCGCCTCGCTCGCCATCGCCGGGGAGGTGCTGGCGCGGCTCGAGGGCTGACCGGGCCCCGCGCGCCCGCCGGTCAGGCGGGCCGGGCGGCGAGCGCCGCGGCGGCCTCGAGGATCGCCAGCACCTGCAGCGAGCGCTCGAGCGGCACCAGCGGGCTCTCGCCGCGGCCCTCGGCGAGGCACCGCTCCACATGGGCGATCTCGTGCTCGAGCCCGCCCGGGCGCCAGCGCGACCCGCGCATCAGCCCGCGTTCGAGGCGGCGGGCCAGGGGATGGCGCCGCAGCGCCGCCTTGAGGCCCTGCGGCGGGGCCGGGGGCGCGAGCCCGGCGGGGCCGGCGCGGCGGAGCGCATAGGCCGGCGGGTTCGAGACCGGCTCGAGGAAGACGCAGCGCCCGCGCGTGCCCTCGACGACGATCTCGTTCGCGCCGAAGCTGTCGAGCGAGACCGAGAGCAGGGCCTGCCGCCCGGCGGCATCCTCCAGCGCGAAGGCGGTGGCGGCATCGACGCCGGAGGGGGCGCGGCGCGCCGAGGCCCAGACCGGGCGCGGATCCTCCATCACCTCCAGCGCCAGCGCCGCGAGATAGACGCCGCGGTCGAGCAGCGCGCCGCCGCCCTGGGCGGGATCCCAGAAGCGGCTCGCGGGATCATAGGCGAGGGGGGCGGCGAAATTGCCGGCGAGGGCGCGCACCTCGCCGATCTCGCCCGCGGCGATGCGCGCGAAGGCCTCGCGATAGACCGGCTGGCAGAGCGACCAGAGCCCCTCCATGGCGAAGACCCCCGCCGCCCGCGCCGCCTCGGCGATGCGCCGCGCCGCGGCCGCGTCCGGGGCCAGCGGCTTTTCCACCAGCACCGGCTTGCCCGCGGCGATGGCCGCGCAGGCATCCGCCTCGTGGCAATGGTGCGGCGTGCCCACGTAGAGCACCTCGACCGCGGCCAGGGCGGCCAGCGCCGGGGCATCGGCGACGCAGGCGGCCTCCGGCGCGCCGGCCTCCCGCGCGAAGGCCGCGGCGCGGTCGGGGCTGCGCGAGGCGACGCCGGCGAGCCGCGCGCCGGGCACCCGGGCGAGCGCCGCGGCGAACTGGCGGGCGATGGCGCCGGTGCCGACGATGCCCCATCTCATCGCGGGAACATCCGCTCGAAGAGCGGCGGCAGGTGCCGGTCGAGAAAGCCGGGGTCGCGCCGGGCGTCATGCGGCGAGGCCGCCGGGGCAGGGGGGGTGCAGCTGCTCTTCATGCGATAGAGGCCGGGGGTCTCGGCGGCATGGTGGATGGCGAGCGCCGCCTCGTTCACATGCACGCAGAAATCCGTCGGCAGCCGGCTCGGGCGGCCCTCCCGCGCGGCGCGCAGGATCTCCATCGGGCCGCGCATGAAATCCATGCTCGCGGCGGTGCTGGTGCGGGTGGTCACCGGCGGCGGGTCGAGCGGCACCCGGTTGCTCCAGGGGCTGAGCAGGAGGCGGCGGCGGATGCGCATCCAGCGCCGGTAGCGCACCGGGGTCTGGTAGAACCAGCAATCCTCGGCGGTGAGCTCGCCCGCGTCGCCGAAGACCCGCAGCGCATGGTCCTTGGGGGCGATCACGCTGCAGGTGAGCCGCGCCGCCATGCCGGAGGCGAATTTCAGCGCCGCCACCGAGAAATCCGGCCCCTCGACGCCGTCGCCCACCGGCTTGCCGGGATATTGCAGCCCGGCGAAGGCGGTGACGCTCTCGATGGGCCCGAAGGCCGCGACCAGCCAGGTGAGGTAATAGCCCGCATGCTCCAGGGTGCAGCCGACCCGGAACTCGTCCTCGAAGGGCCAGGGCGCGCCGGAGAGGTTGCGCCATGTCTCCACGGGGGATTTCGCGATCAGCTTGTCGTCGACCTCGGCATAGGCGAGCAGCGGCCGGCCGATGCGGTCCTGCGCCAGCGCCCGGCGCATCGCCTCCGCCGCCTCGGCGAGATGGTTGCAGGGCGCCCCGGCGAGGGCGAGGCCGCGCCCGGCGGCCAGCGCGGCCAGCGCCTCGACCTCCTCGAAGCGCATGCCGAGGGGCTTTTCCGAATAGACCGGGAATCCCGCCTCGAGCAGCGCCTTCGAGACCTCGAAATGCGCCCCGGGATTGGTGAGGTTGAGCACCAGATCCGCCTCGAGCCCGTCGAGGAATTCCGCCATCGTGGTGACGCTGGGCACGCCCCAATGCGCGGTGAAGCGGGCGGCATGCTCCGGCACGATGTCGAAGGCGCGCAGCATCTCGGCCTCGGGATACTGGCCGAAGGCGAACATGTAATTGTCGGCCACATAGCCGCAGCCGACGATGGCGAAGCGGAACTTTCCCGGCGGCATGCGGCTGTCTCCCTGGCGGCGCGCCGGCAGGAAACAGGAGTGCCCGGCGCTTGTCGAGGGGGGATACAACCGGTGATTGCCGCCGGTGCCCGGACGCCATGCCGGCCGCCCGGTGTTCGAGGGGCCGGGGAGAAGGCGGCGCCCCGCGCGGCCCGATCGACACGGGTCGATCGGGCTGGAACTCTCCGGCCGCGGGCGGAACGGGAATCGACGGCGAGGGCTTCGCCGCGGCCGCTCCTTACGCCGCCTTGCGCTTCAGCCCGAACATCTCGGCCTGCTCGGCGCGGTAGCGGTCGACGAGGCGGCCTTCGGGGATCTCCACGTCGCCGTAGGTGATGGCGTGGTCCTTGGGCACGTCGCGTTTCAGCTTGCAGCCCGGGGCGGCGCCGAGGGGCAGCAGGTCCTCGGCGGCGGTGATCGCCGCGGTTTCGGCCTCGCCGTAGACGGTGTAGCCGCCGAGCATGTCGATCTCGGTCCCGGCCTTGAGGTCGGTCTTGGCCATGGTGATCACCTCGACCTGCGGCGCGCCGATCGGGGTGATCGCGGCGTCATGCAGCAGGGCGGCGCGGGCGATGGTGATCGGCACCTCGAAATGGCAGAGGTGATAGGGGGTGTAGAAGCAGTAGAGCGGCCCCTCGCCGAGCTTGTAGAGGTTGAGGTAATGGCGCTGGCGGGGATGCTCGATGGTCCCGAGCGCCCAGACGCCGGGGCCGGGGGTGCAGCCGACCACGTAATCGACGATGCCGGGCCCGGCGAGGATCTCCTCGGCGTCGTATTTGAGCGCGGCTTCCATGATCGGGGTGCCGGGGGCGAATTCGTAGCCGTGCATGCCGCGCTTGGCAACGGTCATGCCCGAGGCATTGGCCGAGACCGCCATCTCGAAGGAGACCTTGGTGCCGTCGGCAAAGGAGGTGACCATGTGGGGCTGCTGGCCCCATTTCTCGGCGAAGCCCTTCTGGGTGGTGGGGTTGCGGTAGGGATCCTGCAGCCCCTTGATGTTGCCCAGGAGAACCGGGCGCACCCCGATGCCCTTCACGAAGCGGTAGAGATTGCCGATCACGCCGGGCTGGTCGCCGTCGACATCGGTGAAGATCACGCCGGCCTTGTCGGCCCTGGCCTTGAGCAGCGGCCCGAGCGTGCCGTCGAGCTCGGGGTTCATCAGGAGCATGTGCTTGCCGTGCTCGATGGCGGCGACCACGGGGGCGATGGCGTCCTCCACCGCACCGGTCACCTCGAGCACCACGTCCACATGCGGCGAGGTCGCCACCAGCATCGGGTCCTGGGTGACCGCGGCGCGGCCCGCGAGGATGGCGCGGGAGAGCGCGGCCTCGCTGTCGCAGATCGCCGCATCTGCCTCACCGGCCTGGGCATAGGCCTTGACCGCCTTCTCGACGGTGCGGTTGGCGATGGCGACGATGCGGATGGCGTCGGGGTAGATGGTATTGACCTGGAGGACCACGCCCGAGGCCATGAAGCCCGCCCCGATCATGCCGACCCGGATCGGCGGGTTGCCCGCGGCCACGTGTTTCGCGATGGCGGAATCGACGATGATCACTTCTTTACCCTTTCCTCTGCCTGTACCGGCCGGGGCTTCTCGCGCAGGATGCCGCCCGGCCCGAATCGCATAGCAGATTGAGGAGTGGAGTGTGAAGTTCAGCAAGACGAGCCTGCAGGACGCCGTCGTCATCGACATGGTCCGCAACGAGGACGAGCGGGGTTTCTTCGCCCGCAGCTTCTGCGAGAAGGAATTCGCCGATGCGGGCCTCGAGACCCGTTTCGTGCAGCAGAACCATTCCTACAACCGCCACAGGGGCACGCTCCGGGGCATGCATTTCCAGAAGGCGCCGGCCGGCGAGGTGAAGCTGGTGCGCTGCGTCAAGGGCGCGGTGGTGGACATCATCATCGACCTGCGCGCCGCCTCGCCGACCTATCTCAAATGGGAGAAGTTCGAGCTCAGCGAGGAGAACGGCCGCACGCTCTATGTCCCGATCGGCTTCGGCCACGGCTTCCAGACGCTGCGGGACGAGACCCATGTGCTCTATTCGGTGAGCCATCCCTATACGCCGGGCGTCGAGGGCGGCGTGCTCTGGAACGACCCGGTCTTCGCCATCGACTGGCCGCTGCCGGTGGAGGTGATCTCCGACAAGGACCAGGGCTGGGCGCCGGTCGATCTGGAGAAGGGCATCGAGATCTGAAGCCGCCCGCGGCGGCCCCCGCCGGCGATTCCCGTCCCGCGCGGGGGCAGGGGCTTCCTGCCCGATCGACCCGTGTCGATCGGATCTCGCCCGACTCCCGCCGGTCGGGTCACCGGGCGGCGGCGCGGGCCGCGCGCCTGAACCGCCCGGGCGGCGCCCCGACGTGGCGGCTGAACGCGGTGCTGAAGGTGGCGGGCGAGCCGTAGCCGGTGCGGCGGGCCACGTCATCGATCCGGATTCCGCCGCCCCGCAGCAGGTCCTTGGCGACGGCCATCCGCCAGGCCAGCAGGTATTCCATCGGTCGGACGCCGACCGTGCGGGTGAACCGCTCGAAGAAGGCCGAGCGGGACATGCCCGCCTCCCGGGCGAGGGCGGCGGCGGTCCAGGCCCGGCCGGCGTCGGCGTGGATGCGCCGCAGCGCGACGGCGATCCGGGGATCGGCGAGGCCGCGGAGCAGGCCAGGCCCGGCCGCCGCGCCCGGCACCGCGCGCAGAGCCTCGATCAGCAGGATCTCGACCAGGCGCTCGAGAATGGGGGTGCGGCCGACCGCGTCGCGGGCGGCCTCGTCGCCGAGCAGGCGCACCAGCTCGGCCAGCCGCGGCACCCCGCGGACGTGGATCACCCGCGGCAGCAGCGACACGAGCAGGGCCGCGTCGGGCGCGGCGAAGGCGAAGTAGCCGCCGAACTGGCGGACGTCCGGCGGCCCGTCCCGGCGGCCGTGGCGCAGCGCCGGGGCGTCACCGGCACTCCGCGGATCCAGGACCCGGGGCGGCGGCGCGTCGAGGCTCGACAGGGTGAAGGCGGGCGTCGCCGGCAGCAGCACGAAATCGCCCGTCTCGAGCAGCCGCGGCGCCTCGCCGTCGACCGCCAGCCGGCACCGGCCCTCGAGCATGGCGCAGAAGCCGGGCTGGCCGAACTCGGTGTAGCGCACCGCCCAGCGTCCCGCGCCCTCGATCGTCTTCGCGAAGACGGCGCGCGGGCGCAGGAGCTCGATCACCTGGGAGAGCGGGTCACTCATTTCCGGACTCATGCGAAAGAAATGCGGATTGTACCGCGATGATCGTCCCGATCCTGCCGGTTATCTCTGCCGGGTCAACCACGAACGCAGGAGAGCGACATGACCACCGTCCTGATCACCGGCACCTCCTCGGGCTACGGGCTCGAGACCGCGCGCCACTTCCACGCCCGCGGCTGGAGCGTCGTCGCCACGATGCGCACCCCGCGCGCGGGGCTCCTGTCCCCCGAGGTGCGCCTCCTTCCCCTCGACGTCACCGACCCCGCCAGCATCGCCGCTGCGGTCGCGGCGGCCGGGCCGATCGACGTCCTGGTGAACAACGCCGGCATCGGCGTGGCCGGGGCGTTCGAGGCGACGCCGATGGACCATGTCCGCCGGGTCTTCGAGACCAACACCTTCGGGGTGATGGCGATGACCCGGGCGGTGATCCCGCAGATGCGCATGCGCGGGGCGGGGGTGATCGTGAACGTCACCTCGAGCGCGACCCTGGCGCCGATGCCGCTGGTCGCGGCCTACACCGCCAGCAAGCAGGCGATCGAGGGGTTCACCGGCTCGCTCGCCCACGAACTCGGCGCCTTCGGGGTGCGGGCGAAGCTGGTCGAGCCGGGCTACGGGCCGACGACGCGCTTCACCGCCAACAGCGGGGACGTCGTCGCGGACCTGATCCCGCCGGCCTACGCCGCGTTCGCCGAGCCGATCTTCGCGGCCTTCGCCCGCCCGGCGGCGACCACTACCGAGCGCGACGTGGCCGAGGCGGTGTGGCGCGCCGCCACCGACGGCTCCGACCGGCTCCGCTATCCCGCCGGGCCGGACGCGGTCGCCCTGGCGCGGGCGAGCTGACCGGGGCAGGGCGGGCAGCCGGGCTCCGGCCGCCGGCGCCCGACGCTCAGACCTCCGCGAGCGCCCGCCAGCGCAGGTGGTCGTCGATCTGGTCGGTGGCGCGCAGGTGCTTGATCTCCTTGAGCCGGGTGAAGGGCTGGCTCTCGAAGATCTCGCGGGTGAGCCCGATGCGCTCGAAGACGGCCTTGAGCTGGGCCGCGCCGCGCTCGGCGTCCCATTTCGTCTCGAAATCGGGCATATGCGCCCGGATCTTGGCGAAGGAGACGCGGTAGCTGCGGGTGTCGCCGCCCTGCTCGCCGATGGTCAGCTCGCAGCCGGGGAAGGTGCGGGCGACGATCTCGGCGATCTCGCGGATGCGGTAGTTGCCGCTGTCGGCGCCGACGTTGAAGCTCTCGCCGGCCACCGCCTCGCGGGGTGCGGCGAGGGCGCAGAGCATGGCCTGGCAGATGTCCTCGATATGCACGATCGGCCGCCAGGGCGAGCCGTCGGAGGTCATGCGGATCTCCTTCATCGTATGGGCGAAGCCCGCGAGATTGTTCAGGACGATGTCGAAGCGCTGCCGGGGCGAGGCGCCGTAGGCGGTGGCGTTGCGCATGAAGACCGGGGTGAAGGTCTCGTCGGTGAGCGCCTTGACGTCGCGCTCCACCAGGATCTTGCACTGGGCGTAAGCCGTCTGGGGGGCGAGGTCGGAGGTCTCGGTGCGCATCTCGTCGCCGCCGGCGCCGTAGGTCGAGCAGGAGGAGGCGTAGATGAAGCGCTTCACGCCGGCGGCCCGCGCCTTCTCGGCCAACCCCAGGGAGCCCTTGTGGTTGATCTCCATGGTCAGGCCGGGGTCGTTCTCGCCGATCGGGTCGTTGGAGAGCTCGGAGAGATGCACCACCGCGTCGAAGCCCGCGAGATCCTCCACGGTGACGTCGCGGAGATCCTTGGAGACCACCTTGGGATGGGTCTTGCGGTCGTCGAAGAGCCAGCCGCGGCGGTAATAGCCGGTATCGAGGCCCGTGACGTCGTGGCCCGCCTCGATGAGTTTCGGGCCCATGATCACGCCGATATAGCCGTCGGCTCCGGTCAGAAGGACTTTCATACGCTCTCTCTAAACCCTTGGGGAACTTCGGTGAAACGACGGGACACCGGCGAGGGCAGGGCGGATCCCCTCCGGCCCGCCGGGCCTATAGCACAGCTTCCCCGGCCTGTGCACGCGGATGATGCGCCAGCGTAAACGACGCCGCGGGGGGCAATTCTCCCGGGGAGATCCCGGCCGGGGCATCCCGGCCACGATCGCGCGAGGAAGGGGCTTCCGCCCGGCGGGACGGCTTGTTTCCCGCCCGCCACCTCCGGTATGATGCGCGCCGTGGAGAGGGGCCGTATTAATCCTCCCTTCAGGTTTTTGTTGTCCCACGGGGCTGATCTGTGATGAAGCCCCCGAGGATGCGGCCCCGCGGGGCGATCGGGATGAGGCGTGCGGTGCGGAGTAGACGGTCCCTGCTGAAATCGGCCATGATGCTCGCGCTGGGAGTGTCCGCCGGCCTGCCCGCCCCCGCCGCCGCCGCCGCGCCGCCGGTCAGGATCATCCGCCAGGGCAAGTTCTTCCTCGTCAACGGCTGGGTGCTGACCGCCGAAGACCTGCGGAAGCTGCGGCTGCTGTGATCCTCGACGCCGGTTCCCCCGACCGCGGCGCCTTCGCGCGTCCCTTCGACATCTGCATCGTCGGCTCCGGGCCGGCGGGGATGACGCTCGCGCGCAGCCTCGCGGCCAGGGGCTTCGACGTGGCGCTGATGGAGGGCGGCAGCTTCGACGTCACCGTCGAATCCCAGGAGATGTATGCCGGCGAGATCGTCGGGCTCGACTACATGGATCTCGACGTGGTGCGGATCCGGGTCTTCGGCGGCTGCTCGGAGCATTGGTCGGGGCGCACCGGGGTGATCCCGGCGCATGATTTCCTGCCGATGCCGCAGCGGCCCCTGGCCTGGCCGATCACCAAGGCCGATCTCGATCCCTACCAGCCCGAGGCCTCGGAGATCTTCGAGCTGGGCCTCGCCTGGCAGCCGCCGGATCTGGCGCTGCCCCAGGCCGAGCAGCGCTTCCGCAACATCCAGTTCCGCCAGAGCCCGCCGGTGCGCATGGGCCAGAAGTACCGCGACGAGATCGCGGCCAACCCCCGCATCACCGCCGCGATCAACGCCAATCTCGTGGACATGCGCCTCGGCCCCGACCTCGCGACGGTGACGGGCGCGGTCTTCCGCTCCTACGAGCCGGACGACCCGGGCTTCACCGTCTCGGCGCGCGTCTTCGCGCTCTGCCTCGGGGGCTTCGAGACGCCGCGGATGATGCTCAACTTCAACAGCCAGAAGCCCGCCGGCATCGGCAACGACAACGACCTGGTGGGGCGCTATTTCTGCGAGCATCCCTCGCGCGAGATGGCGCTGGCCATCTACACCCACCGGCGCGAGATCATGCAGGACAATTACGCGCCCACGCCGGAGTTCATGGAGCGCGAGGGCATCCTCGACTTCATCCTGCGCGTCACCTGGCGCGACCGGGCGCCGAAGTCGCTGGCCGATTCGCTCAAGGGGGCGCTGGAATGCGCCACCCCCTTCACCGAGCGGCTGGGCGCCAGGATCCGCGGCGGGCCGCGCGACTGCCTCTGGGGCGGCGACGAGGAATTCCACCGGCTGCACGACCCCGACGCCTATCCCTCGGGCACGGTCTGGATGGCCTGCGAGCAATCGCTGATCCGCGACAGCCGGGTGATGCTGGCCGAGGAGACCGATGCCTTCGGGCTGAGGCGCATGCGCCTCGACTGGAAGCTCGACGAGATCGACTACCGC
This sequence comes from uncultured Paracoccaceae bacterium, assembly GCA_937872465.1. Taxonomy (GTDB): domain Bacteria; phylum Pseudomonadota; class Alphaproteobacteria; order Rhodobacterales; family Rhodobacteraceae; genus Amaricoccus. The sequence continues at coordinate 34,432 of CALMSR010000003.1, read as the reverse complement.
ACCATGCTGACCGGGCTCACCGCGCTGGGGCAGCATTTCGCCGAGCAGGACATCGGGCGCATCCGCATCCCCGACTGGCTGCTCGCCGACAACCCCCGCCTGCCGGGCGGCGCGGGGGCGGTGCATTCGGGCGACTGGAACGGCGGCTATCACCAGATGTGCACCACGCGCATGGCCGACGATCCGCGCGAGGGCGTGGTCGACCGCAACTGCCGGGTGCACGGCATGGACAATCTCTATATCGGCGGCTCGAGCGTCTTCGGCTCGCCGAGCTATGTCAATCCGACCTATACGATCGTGCAGCTGGCGCTCCGGCTCGGGGATCATCTGGGCGCGGTGCTGCCGGCCGGCGGCGTGGTCGGGGAGGTGCTGCAGTGAGACGGACCGGTTGCCACGACACGAGGGAGCGCGCGCGATGAGCCTCGGGGTGAGCGATCCCGCCCTTGCCGCCGCGGCGCCGCGCGGGCGCGGAAGGCCGGGGCTCTATCTCGCGGTGGTGCTCGTGGCGGCGGTGGCCGCCTTCGCCTATCACATGCGCCAGGCGGGGATCTTCGCCTGCCCCGCCGACGGCTACGGCGAGGGCCGCTATCTCGGCTATTGCCAGGGCAGCGCCTATGGCGACTACGACCACGGCGCGCTCTGGTACGGGCTCGAGCCGGAGACCCGCGCGGCGGCGGCGGCGGCGGACGTGGTCTTACTCGGCAACAGCCGGCTGCAGTTCGGCCTCTCCACCGCCGCGCTCGCCGACTGGTTCGCGGGCGCGGGCGCGAGCTACTACCTGCTCGGCTTCAGCCACAACGAGAACGCGCTCTTCACCGCGCCCCTGCTCGCGGATCTGCATCCCTCGGCCCGGGCCTATGTGATCAGCGTCGACAAGTTCTTCTTCGACCGCCCGAGCAGCGTGGCCCAGGAGATCCAGCAGGGCAGCCCCGACACCCGCAGCCGCTACGAGGGCAAGCGCCTCTGGCAGGGCGTGCACCGGGCGGTCTGCGGCGCGCTGCCCGCGCTCTGCGGCGGGCAGGTCTCCTATTTCCGCGACATCGGCACCGGCGCCTGGATCATGGACGGCACCGAGGGCATCGTGCCCGAGCGGATCAAGTTCGACCGGCCGGTCTACGACAAGGCGAGCCTCGCGATGATGCCGCAGCTGATCGAGAGCGCGAAGGCCTTCCTCGACGGGCTCGACGTCGACCCCTCCTGCGTGATCCTGACCTATATCCCCTCGACCCAGAACAACCGCATCCTCGCCGACGAGCTCGCCGCCGCCCTCGGCCAGGAGATGATCGCGCCCCAGGGCGAGGGGCTGGTGACCATCGACGGCTCGCATCTCCAGCCCGCGAGCGCGGAGACCTGGTCGGCGGCCTTCCTCGAGGCGGCCGGGCCGCGGCTGCGGCAATGCCTGGACGGCGGCGGGGCCGGGGCCGGATCGGCATCGTGACCCTGGCGTCGCCGCAGGATTTCCGCGCGCGCCTCGCCGCGGCCAACGGGGTCGAGGCCGCGCCCGTGCGGCTGGCGGCCCTGGCCGATCTCGCCCGCGAGCGCCGGGCCTTCCTCGAGACGATCCAGCTCGACGCGGCGCTCGCGCGCACGCCCGGCGCCGGCGAGGGCATCGAGCCGCTGCGGCTGGCGCTGCTCTCGGCGGGCACCACCGACCATCTGCTGCCGGCGATCCGGGTGGCCGGGCTCGGGCGGGGGCTGCGGCTCGAGACCTGGGCCGCGGGCTACGGCCAGTACCGCCAGGCGCTGATGGATCCCGCCTCCGGTCTCCATGCCCATGCGCCCGAGGCGGTGCTCTTCGCCCTGGTGGCGCGGGATTTCCTCGGCGCGGTGCCGGTCACGGCCGGCGCGGAAGAGGCCGAGGCGGCGCTCGATGCGGCGGTGGCGGATCTGCGCGGGCTCTGGGCGCGGGCGCGCGCCGCCGGTGCCGGGCTGGTGATCCAGCAATCCTTCCTCGATCTCGAGCCCGAGCTCTTCGGCGGGCTCGATGCGGTGGTGCCCGGGGCGCCGGCGCGGCTGGTGGCGGCCCTGAATGCGCGGCTGGCGGCGGCGGCGGGTGCCGAGGGCGTGCTCTGGCTCGACGTGGCCCGCGCCGCGGCGCGCGACGGGCTCGACGCCTGGCACGACCCGCTGCGCTGGCTGCAGGCCAAGATGGCGATCCGCATGGAGGCGGGCCCGGCCTATGGCGAGATGGTGGCCCGCCTGATCGCCGCCGCAAGGGGCCGCTCGCGCAAATGCCTGGTGCTCGACCTCGACAACACGCTCTGGGGGGGCGTGATCGGCGACGACGGCATGGCCGGCATCGTGCTCGGCGAGGGCAGCGGGCCGGGCGAGGCGCATCTGGCGCTCCAGCGCTATGCCAAGGCGCTCAAGGCGCGCGGCATCATCCTCGCCATCGCGTCCAAGAACGAGGCCTCGGTGGCCGAAGCCGCATTGCGCGAGCATCCCGAGATGCTGCTGCGGCCGGAGGATTTCGCCGCGATGGCGATCAACTGGACCGACAAGGCGACGAACCTGCGCGCCATCGCTAAATCCCTCAACATCGGCCTCGACGCGCTGGTCTTCGTCGACGACAACCCGGTGGAGCGGGCGCAGGTGCGCGAGGCGCTGCCCATGGTGGCGGTGCCGGAACTGCCCGCCGATCCCGCGCTCTACGTGCGCGCCATCGCCGCGGGCGGCCATTTCGAGGCGGCTTCCTTCACCGCGGACGACGCGGCGCGCGCGGGGCAATACGCCGCCAACCGCGAGCGGGCGGATCTGGCGGCCGCCGCCGGCGACATGGAGGATTTCCTCGGCGCGCTCGCCATGGAGGTGGATTTCGGGCCGGTGGACGCGCTCGCGCGTCCCCGCGCCACCCAGCTGATCAACAAGACCAACCAGTTCAACACCACCACGATCCGGCGCAGCGAGGCGGAGGTGGCCGAGATGGCCGCCCGGCCCGGCGCGGTGACGCTCTGGTTCCGGCTCGCCGACCGCTTCGGCGACAACGGCATCGTCAGCGTCATGCTGATGGTGCCGGCAGCCGGCGCGGGGGGCGTGCTCGAGCTGGTCAACTGGGTGATGAGCTGCCGGGTCTTCGGGCGCGGGCTCGAGGAGGAGGCGCTCAACATCGCCGTGGAGGCGGCGCGGGCGGCGGGCGCCGGGGCGATCCGGGCCGCCTTCGTGCCGACGGAGAAGAACGGGGTGATCCGGGACCTCTTCCCCAGGCTCGGCTTCGCGCCGGGGGCGGAGCCCGGGGAATGGGTGCTCGATCTGGCGGAATACGCGGCGCGGCCGACCCGGATCGCGCGGAAGGAGACAGGGCCATCATGACCGACGCGGAGATCCTCGAGACGCTGACCCGCATCCTGCGCGACCTCCTGGGCGAGCCCGGGATCGTGCTGACGCCCGCCACGACGCGGCCCGAGATCCCGCGCTGGGATTCCTTCTCCTACGTCACCTTCATCGTCGCGGTGGAGGTCGAATACGGCATCAAGTTCCATCTCACGGATGTCGAATCCTTCGAGACCGTCGGCGAGATCGTCGCGAAGATCAAAGAACTCAAAGCCTAGGGCAGGCGGCCTCCTTACATGTTGTTCAATTCGTACGAGTACATCCTCGTCTTCCTGCCGGTGACCGTTCTGGTCTTCCTGATGCTGGGGCGCCGGTCGCAGTCCTGGGCCCTCGGCTGGCTGATCGTCGCCTCGGTGGTCTTCTACGCCTACTGGCGGCCGTTCAACCTCGCGATCATCGGCCCCTCGCTGGCGGTGAACTGGCTCTTCGCGCGGCGGCTGCTGGCGCTCGCCGGCGACGAGAGCCGCAACGCGGCGCGGCGCTGGACGCTCACCTTGGGCATCGCCTTCAACGTCTGTCTGCTCGGCTATTTCAAATACGCCAATTTCGGCGTGACGGTGGCCAACGACCTGATGGGCGCGAACTTCGTGCTCCACACGATCATCCTGCCGCTCGGCATCTCCTTCATCACCTTCCAGAAGATCGCCTTCCTGATCGACGTGGCCGGCGGGCGGATCAAGGGCTTCACCTTGCGCGACTTCCTGCTCTTCGTGATGTTCTTCCCCCAGCTCATCGCCGGGCCGATCGTGCATTTCGGCGAGACCATGCCGCAGTTCCATCGCGCCACCTGCCGCTTCGATGCGATGCTCTATGCCACGGGGATCACGCTCTTCGCCTTCGGGCTCTTCAAGAAGGTGGTGCTGGCCGACGGCGTCGCCGAGCATGTCACCCCGGTCTTCGCCTATGCCGCCGCGGGGGGCGACGCCACCATGGTGCAGTCCTGGCTCGCCGCCGTGGGCTTCACGCTGCAGATCTATTTCGACTTCTCGGGCTATTCCGACATGGCCTGCGGCGCGGCGCTGCTCTTCGGGGTGCGGCTGCCGATGAACTTCTACTCGCCGCTCAAGGCCTCGAGCATCATCGAGTTCTGGCTGCACTGGCACATCACGCTGACGCGCTTCCTGACCGCCTATATCTTCAACCCCATCACGCTCGCACTCACCCGCCGCCGGGCGATGCGGCGCCAGCGCATGCTGGGCGCGCGGTTCTCGGACCTCGGGGCCTTCCTGCAGACGCTCGCCTTCCCGACGCTGACCACCATGCTGATCTCGGGGCTCTGGCACGGGGCGGGCTACACCTTCCTGGTCTGGGGCGCGCTGCACGGGGTCTATATCGTGATCAACCACGCCTGGCGGCAGTACGGGCCGCGCCCGGCGGATCCCGCGGGGCGCTCCTCGCGCGTCGCGGTGGGGGCGGGATTCGTGCTGACCTTCCTCGCGGTGGTCGTGGCCATGGTGATCTTCCGCGCGCCCACCATCGCCGCGGCGGGCAACATCCTGCTCGGCATGACCGGGCTCAACGGCCTCGGCCTGCCCGAGAAGATCGCGGGGCTCATCCAGATGCCCGGCCTCGGGCCGATGCTGCTCGGCGAGGGCGCGGTCGATCCGGTGAGCTTCGCCACGGCCTCGGCCTATGTGACGGGGCTTCTGGCCATCGCGCTCCTGATGCCGAACTCGCTGCAGATGCTGGCGGCCGAGGTGCCGGCGCTGCATCTGCCCAAGACGCCGGGGCGCATCGCCGGGATGGGGCCGGTGATCGCCTGGCGGCCCAACCTGCGGTGGATGGTCTTCATCGCGGTGATCGCGGCCATCGCCATGATCCGGCTCACCGGCAAGAGCGAGTTCCTCTACTGGCAGTTCTGACGCGCGGCGCGGCCGGACGACCTCCCCGAACCGGGCCCGGTATCATAGCGGCGGCCCCTGCCGCCTGACCCGGGCCGCGGTCCCGAGGCCGACCGCAGGGAGAAGGCCCCCGCGGGCCGGGCCGGCGGCAAGCGCGGCCGGCGCTTAACCGTTTCTGCACCACTTCCTCCGACCCTGCGCCACGCCGCGGACCGGGAGGTTTACCGACGCCATGATCACCGACGCCACCGGTCCCGACCGCAGCCGCTTCGACCGGGTCTTCGACGTCTGCGTGATCGGCGCGGGCCCGGCGGGCATCACGCTCGCCCGCCGCCTCGCCGCCCGGGGCCTCGAGGTGGCGCTGATGGAGGGCGGCGGGCGCTACGTCTCGGGCGAATCCCAGGATCTCTACGTGGGCGAGATCGTCGGGCTCGATTATTTCGACCTCGAGGTGGTGCGGCTGAGATCCTTCGGCGGCTGCTCGACCCATTGGACCGGGCGCTGCCGCACCCTCGATCCGGTGGATTTCACGCCGCTGCCGCAGCGCCCGCTCGCCTGGCCGATCGGCCCGGAGGCGATCGAGCCCCATGCGGCGGAGGCCACGCGCATCCTCGACATGGAGGCCGACCGGGAGGGGCCGGACCTGCCGCTCATCCAGGCCGAGGAGCGCTTCCGCAACGTGCAGTTCCGCCACAGCCCGGCGGATTATCCCGAGCACGAGCCGACCCGCTTCGGCGAGAAATACTACGACGAGATCGCCGCCACCCCGGGCATCACCGCCGGGCTCAACGCCAATCTCGTGGATCTGCGGCTCGACGACGACCTCGCGACGGTGACGGGCGCGGTCTTCCGCTCCTACGAGCCCGGCGATCCGGGCTTCGCGGTCCGGGCGCGCGCCTATGCGCTCTGCGCCGGCGGCTTCGAAACGCCGCGGCTGCTCCTGAACTTCACCTCGCAGAAGCCGATGGGCATCGGCAACGACCACGACCTGGTGGGGCGGCATTTCTGCGAGCATCCCACGATCCAGGTCGCCGACGTGCTGTTCGACCGGCCGCAGATGATCCAGGAGCAGAACCTCGCGCCGACGCGCGCCTTCATGGATCGCGAGGAGGTGCTCAACTTCGTGCTGCGCGTCACCTGGCTCGACCGGGGCGCGCGGAGCCCCTACGAGGCGCTGAAATACGCCGGCAAATGCGCCACGCCCCTCGCCGAGCGGCTCTCGGAGCGCATCACCGGCCATGCGCCGAAATGCCGCTGGCGGGGCTGGGGGGAATACGGCACCCAGGCCGATCCCGAGCGCCATCCCACCGGCTTCGTCTGGCTGATCACCGAGCAGGCGCTCAACCGCGACAGCCGGGTGACGCTGGCCGAGACGCGCGACGCGATGGGGCTGCGCCGGCTGCGCTTCGACTGGCGGCTCACCGATCTCGACTACCGCACCATGAAGACGGCGATGCTCGCACTCGGCGCGCATTTCGCCGAGACCGGCACGGGCCGGATCCGCATCGACGACTGGCTGATGGAGGAGGATCCGCAGCTGCCGCGCATCGCGAAATCCGGCAAGTACGGGCGCTACATGAGCGGCGCCTATCACCAGATGTGCACCCTGCGCATGGATGCCGATCCGCGGGCGGGCGTGGTCGACGGCAATTGCCGGGTGCACGGGACGGAGAACCTCTACATCGGCGGCTCGAGCGCCTTCGCCACCCCGGGCTTCGCCAATCCGACCTATACCATCGTCAAGATGGCGCTCAGGCTGGGCGACCATCTCGCCGATGCGCTCGGGGAGGGCGCCCGCCCGGTGGCCGTGGTCCCCGGCAGCGCCGGCTGATCACCGCGCCTCCGGGCGGCGCGCAGCGGTGCCCCATTCCCGGCCGTGCCCCGAAGGTCGCCGCGGCCCGATCGACAGGGGGAGATCGGGCAGGGGGCCTTCGCCCCGCGCGGGAAGCGAATCGGCGGCGAGGGCCGCCTGCATCATCCTCGGCCGGAAACGGTACGGGGCCTCAGCGCAGGCCCATCCGGCGCCGGGCCTGGCCGAGCCCGGCGCGCAGGCGTTCCAGCGGGCTCCGGACGTAGCGCGCGGCGAATTCGGCCGCGTCGATGTCCTGGGGCGCATAGCCGAGCTCCTCGGCGAGGGCGAGGATCTCGGGGTGGCGGGTGATCGCGGCGGGGTCGATGACCTCGTCGGTCTTGGCCCGGAAGCGGTCGTCGCGGCGCGCCTCGGCCGCCGTCCAGCCCGGCCGGTCCGGCAGGTCGAGGAAGCGGCGCAGGGCGTCCCTGGCCTCGGGCGCCGTGGTCAGATCCTCCAGCCGGAAGCGGGCGAAGCGCCCCGGCGGGCTCGCGGACTCCACCTCCTTGCCGTAGCGATGCACCTCGTACCAGTAGAAGAGGCTCTTCTCGAAGGGGGCCATCGCCGGCCAGCGCGGGGCATAGGCCTTGAGCGTCACGCCGGGATCGGCCGGGGTCGGCGCCACGGCCTGCGCGATGTCCTCGCGCGCGCCCTCGCAGTACCAGCCGTGGGTGACCAGCGAGGCGGCGACCTTCACCGGATGGCGGACGAGCTGGACCAGCCTGAGCTTCTCGCCGAATTCCGCGCGCAGGAGCGGCGCCAGCGCATAGGCGGGAAAGCCCACCTCCACTTAGGCGCGCTCGGCCAGCACGCCGTGGATATGGTCGAAATGCGCCGCCACCGCCGGCTCGGCGCGCAGGCGCTCGAGCGCCGCCGGGTCGCGCAGGGTGCGGCGCGGGCGATAGAGATAGCCCACCGGCTCGTGGCGGGCCTCCAGCAGGTCGTCGAAATGCCGGTTGAGCGCGCGGGTCAGCCATTGCGTGCCCGAGCGCGCGGTGGTCACGAAGAAGGTCGCGGTCGCCATCATCCCTCCTCCGGCGCCGCCGCCACCAGCGCCGCGCGCGCCGCGAGGGCCTCGCGCCGCCGCGCCATGCCCGGCGTCGGCGGCAGGCCGACGAGATCGAGCACCTGCTCCCAGCGATGCAGGCAATCGTGCCGCGCGAGCACCTGCGTGACGTTGCGCCGCCGCGCCGCGGCGAGCCGGCCGGGATCGGCGTCGAGCCCGGCGATGATATCGACGATCCCGGGGCATTCATAGGGGACGGGGATCACCGCATCCTCCCAGCCGAGGCTGGCCTCGAATTCCCTTGTCGCCACCCGGTCGCCGAGCAGGATCGCGCCCGCGGCCAGGGCCTCGACGTAGCGCGAGCCGAATTCGGCCTGGGCCGCCCCCCGCTTCCAGCCGCCTTCGGCGCGGGAGCGCACCCGCGCGGTGCCGGCGTAGAAATAGCGGCTGCGCTTCAGCCGGTCGGCGTAGCGCCAGCGGTGCTCTGCGGGCTCGCGCGCGGTATGGATGCCGATCTCGGTGGGAAAGTCGTAGAAGGCGCCGCTGGCCTTCGCATGGGCGAGCAGGGCGGCATGGGTCGCCTGGGAGACGTTGGAGAGATTGTAGAATTCGATCACCCGCTCGGGCGGGTCGGGCCAGGGGCAGAAGGCCAGCGCGTCGAGCCCCCAGCAGGCGTAATGCACCGGCACGTCGAGCCTCGCCGCCAGCGCCGGCACGGTGCCGGCCAGGCCGCAGATCACGTGGTCGAAGGTATTGAGCACCTCGAGGCCGGGGCCGTAGCCGGGCACGTCGGCCGCGGCGAGTTCCTGCAGCCAGACCACCGCGCGGCCCGCGCGCCGGCGCAGGTCGAAGGCGTCGAGCGTGGCGAGATCCCGCGGCAGGCCCACATAGGCGAAGAGCAGGTCGTAGCCCTCGCCGAGCCCGGAGAGCTCCAGCCCGGTGGGCAGCGCCCGGTAGAGCCGCGAGCGCCGCGCGACCTGCCCGCGCGCCTTCAGCAGGAGCGGCGAGGCCCGCGACGCGGTGGGGGCGAGGATGTCGGCGGTCTCGAGCTCCGCGGCGACCAGATCCTCGAACTCGTAGCCGGGGCAGCGGGAGACATGGCGCGACAGCCCGCGCTGGGAATAGAGCAGCACGCGCCGTTCGGGTGTCATCGCCTCTCGCCCTCCGCCGGGAGAGGCAGGCGCTAGCACGGATCGCCGCCGGAAAGAACCCCGCGCACAAAGCGTTCGCAGGAAGCGTTAACGCCGCCGCCGCACCGCCCCGCCCATGCGCCGCCCATCCCTGCGGTTTTGCCCGCCGGGGGCGAAAGTGTTAACAATCGGAAGGGGGGATTCCGAATCGGCCCAGGCGCCGGTGCGGCTTCCGGATGGCACGAGGGGGGTGGCCGGGTGACATCGGAAGAGGGCGAGCGCTTCATCTTCGTGGGCGGCGCGCCGCGGTCGGGCACCACGCTGGTGCAGAACATGCTCGACATGCATCCCGCGATCGCCGGCGGGCCGGAATTCCTGCATCTGACCAAGATCCTCGCCCTGCGCGACTCGCTGAAGAAGAAGGTGGCCAACGGCCGGATCGACGCCTTCTGCTCGGCGGTGGATGTCGACCGGGCGGTCCGGGGCATGATCGAGGCGCTGCTGCTGCCGCTCGCCGACCGCGAGGGCCGGCGGCTTCTGAGCGAGAAGACCCCGGCGAACTGCCTCGTCTTCGAGCCGCTCATGGAGCTCTTTCCCCGGGCGCGCTGCGTCTTCGTGCTGCGCGACCCGCGCGCGATCGTCGCCTCGATGCTCGAGGTCGGCCGCCGCGGCCGGGCGATGGGGCTCTCGCCCCGGCCCTATACCCGCAGCCTGCGGGCGGCGGTGGCGCATGTGGAGGCCTGCTTCCACGCCGGCTTCGCCGCCGAGAAGGCGGCGCCGGACCGGGTGCTGGCGGTGGAATACGCCGCCCTCGTCACCGATCCCGCGACCGAGACCCGGCGGATCTGCGCCTTCCTCGGCCTGCCCTGGTCGCCGGAGATGCGCATTCCCGCGAGCCGGAGCCACATCGGCGAGAAGGCGATCACCGTCAACGACCGCAACCTCTGGTACGATGCGCAATCCTTCCGCCGCGATCCCGATCCTTCGGGGATCGACCGGTGGCGCAGCCGGCTCACGCCGCATCAGGCCGCCCTGATCGGCGCCTCCTTCGCCGGGATGGCGCCGCTCGACCGCTTCGGCTACGACCTGCAGGACGCGCTCACGCCGGGGGGCCGCGCGCTCGAGGCCGCCTATCGCGGGCTGGAGCGGGGGCGGGCCGGGCTGCAGCGCGCCCTGCGCAGCGAGCGGCTGCTCACGCTGCTCGGCGCGGCCCCGCTCCTCGGCTGATCCGGACCCGGCCTCGCGCGGGGAAGGAATATTATGTTATAACATGACGGAATCGGCAGGCGACGCCCCGGGACGACGCCACGGTTCCCGTTTACTTTCAGGGATATTCGACCTCCGGCGCCGGCAGATCCGGCTTTGCGGCGGCAGCGCGGCATGCTAGGCACGGGCCGCATTCCGCGCCCGTTTTCCCCAGGCCGGCAAGGTCGCGGGACGCGCCCGCGCCGGGTTCCGGCAGTGCCTGTGCAGAGATGGTGTCATGAGTGAGATCGCGGTCGTCGGCTTCGGATATATCGGCAGCGTCATCGCCGCGGTGCTCGCCTCCCGCGGGCATTCCGTGGTCGGCATCGACACCAATCAGGCGCTCATCGCCGAGCTGCGCGAAGGCCGCTGCCCGATTCCCGAGCCGGGGCTCGCCGAGCTCGTCGCCGCGGGCGTCGCCGCGGGCCGGCTGACCGTCTCGAGCGATCCCGCCGCCGCCGCCGGCACCCGCGCCGTGCTGATCACCGTGGGCACGCCGCTCTCGGAGGATTTCACCGCCGATCTCTCCCATATCCGCGCCGCCTGCGCCGGGCTGGCGCCGCATCTGGCCGACGGCCAGATCGTGATGATCAAGAGCACCGTGCCGCCGGGCACGACGCGGGCGATGCACGACGAGATCCTCGCCCCCGCGGCGAAGGTGCACATGGCCTTCAGCCCCGAGCGGCTGGCCGAGGGCCAGGCGATCCGCGATCTCGCCCAGATCCCGATCCTCGTCGGCGGCATGGATGCGGAGGCCGGCGCGGCGGCGGCGGCCTTCTGGCGCGAGGTGCTTCCCGTGGAGGTGGACGTGCTCTCCTCGCCGGAGGCGGCGGAGATGGTCAAGCTCGCCGACAATCTCTGGATCGACCTCAACGTGGCGCTGGCCAACGAGCTGGCCAAGCTCACCGACGCCCTGCCCTGGCCGGTGGACGTGCTGGAGGTGATCCGCGGCGCCAATTCGCTGAAGAAGGGCCAGCACCACGTCAACATCCTGACGCCCGCCAACGGCGTCGGCGGCTATTGCCTGACCAAGGATCCCTGGTTCGTGGACGCGATCGGGCGCCGCGCCGGGGTGGAGATGCAGATCCCGCGCGCGAGCCGGGCGGTGAACGATTCCATGCCCGCCCATGTCTTCGCCCGGGTGGACGGGCATCTGAAGGCCCGGGGCCTCGCGCCCGCCGACGCCCGGGTGGCGCTGCTCGGCTACGCCTTCAAGAGCAATTCCGGCGATTGCCGCTTCACGCCGGTGGCACCCCTGGTGGCGGCGCTCCGGGAGGCGGGCTACGGCGGGCACCTGCGCGTCTGCGACCCGATGGTGACCCCGGCCGAGGCGGCGCATCACGGGCTCGCGCTCACGGCGAACTGGCGCGACGCGGTGGCCGGGGCGGATGCGGTGCTGATCCTCGCCGGCCACGACGCCTTCGCCGCGATCACCCCGGAGGATCTCGCCTCCGCCTGCCCCGGCGCGCTGATCTACGACGGACGCATCCATTATCCCCGCGACCGCATCGCCGCGCTCGAGGCGGCGGGGCTCGCCTATATGGGGGTCGGGCGCTGATGCGCCGGCCCTATGAACACCGGCGCTGACGGCGCCGGCCCGAGATCCGAGGAAGCGACATGGCAGAGACCTCCCCAACCGTCCTCGTCACCGGCGCCGCCGGCTTCGTGGGCAGCCATCTGATCGAGGCGCTGCTCGCGCGCGGGCATGTGGTGCACGGGCTCGACATCGCCGAGCCAGGGGCGGCCCGCAACCTCGACGCGGTGCGCGACCATCCGGATTTCCACTACATGCAGGGCGACATCCGCGACCCGGGCACGATCGAGGCCTTCTTCCGCCCCGAGGCGGCGGTGCTCTACCACCTCGCCTCGGTGGTGGGCGTGCGGCGCTACATGGAAGACCCCCTGAGCCTGATCGACATCGCCATCATCGGCACGCGGCACCTGATCGCGCTCTGTGTCGAGCACGACGTGCGCATCCTCTTCACCTCGACCTCGGAGGTCTACGGCCGCAACCCCGCGGTGCCCTGGGCCGAGGACGGCGACCGGGTGCTGGGCGCGACCTCCGTCGACCGCTGGAGCTATTCCTCGGCCAAGGCGGTCTGCGAGCACATGCTCTTCGGGGTGGCGCGCAAGACCGGGCTGCCCTTCTCGATCGTGCGCTTCTTCAACGTCTACGGGCCGCGGCAGACGCCGATCTACGTGGTCTCCCAGACGGTGCAGCGGGTGCTGAACGGCGAGCGCCCGGATCTCTACGACGGCGGGGGCCAGACCCGCTGCCTGACCTACATCGACGACGCCATCGCCGGCGTGCTGGCGGCGGCGACGAAGCCCGAGGCCGTGGGCGAGATCTTCAACATCGGCAATGCCACCGAGAACACCATGGCGGAGGTGGTCGGCATGGTGCTCGCGGCGGCGGGCTCGGATCTGGAGCCGGTCGCGGTGGACACGGGCGAGAAATACGGCTCCGTCTACGAGGACATCGGCCGCCGGGTGCCGGCGGTGGAGAAGGCGGCGCGGCTCTTGGGCTGGCGGGCGGAGATCCCGGCGGCGGAGGGCATCGCCCGGACCGTCGCCTGGGCGCGGGCGACGCCCTGGTATCTTGCGCTTCGCCCCTGATGCTGCCTTAAGCGCGGCCGTGAGGAGGGCGCCATGAGGATCACCGTTTTCGGCACCGGCTACGTCGGCCTCGTCCAGGGCGCGGTGCTGGCCGAGGTCGGCCATGACGTGCTCTGCGTCGATGTGGACGCCGCCAAGATCGAGGGGCTGAAGGCCGGCCGCATCCCGATCTACGAGCCGGGGCTCGAGGACCTGGTGCGGAAGAACCACGCCGAGGGCCGGCTCGGCTTCACCACCGAGGCCGCCGAGGGGGTGGCGCATGGGCGCATCCTCTTCATCGCCGTGGGCACGCCGCCCGACGAGGACGGCTCGGCGGACCTGAGCTACGTGCTCGGGGTGGCCGGGACCGTCGCCGAGGCGATGGAGGAGCCCAAGGTCGTCGTCACCAAATCCACCGTCCCGGTCGGCACCGCCGACAGGGTCGCGGCGAAGATCACGGAGGTGCTCGGCCGCCGGCAGCGGAGCGACCTCGGCTTCGAGGTGGTCTCGAACCCGGAATTCCTGAAGGAGGGCGCCGCGGTCGCCGATTGCATGCGCCCCGACCGCATCGTCATCGGCACCGCGAGCCCGGAGGCCGAGGAGCTGCTGCGCGAGGTCTATGCGCCGTTCTCCCGCAACCACGACAAGATCATCGTCATGGACCTGCGCTCCGCGGAGCTGACGAAATACGCCGCCAACTGCATGCTCGCGACCAAGATCAGCTTCATGAACGAGATCGCCGGCCTCGCCGAGCGGCTCGGGGCCGATGTGGAGATGGTGCGCCAGGGCATCGGCTCGGATCCGCGCATCGGCTGGCATTTCATCTATCCCGGCGCCGGCTACGGCGGCTCCTGCTTTCCCAAGGACGTCAAGGCGCTGATCGCCACCGCCCGGGGGACCGGCTTCGAGCCGGCGGTGCTCGCCGCGGTGGAGGACCGCAACGAGGCCCAGAAGCGCGTGCTCTTCGACAAGATCGCCGCCCATTACCGCGGCGATCTCGCGGGCCGGGTCTTCGCGCTCTGGGGCCTCGCCTTCAAGCCCAATACCGACGACATGCGCGAGGCGGCGAGCCGGGTGCTGATGGAGGCGCTCTGGGACGCGGGCGCGAAGGTGCAGGCCTACGACCCCGAGGCGATGGAGGAGGCGCAGCGCCTCTACGGCGACCGCGAGGGGCTCACGCTCTGCGGCACCAAGGAGGCGGCGCTGAAGGGGGCGGATGCGCTGGTGACGCTCACCGAATGGCAGGCCTTCCGCGCGCCGGATTTCGAGGCGATCGGCGAGAAGCTCTCCGAGCGGGTGATCTTCGACGGCCGCAACCTCTACGACCCGGTCCGCATGGCCCGCAAGGGCTTCGCCTATTACGCCATCGGCCGCGGGCTGGCCGCACCGCAGGCCGCCGCCCCGACGCGGGCGGCGACGCCCGTGGCCTGAGGCGATCGCCTTGCACATCCTCGTCACCGGCGCCGCGGGCTTCATCGGCTTCCATGTGGCGGCCCGCCTGCTCGCGCGCGGCGATGCGGTGACCGGCTTCGACAATCTCAATGACTATTACGACGTGGCCCTCAAGGAGGCGCGGCTCGCCGAGCTCGACCGCATCGCCGCGGAGACCGGCGGGACGTGGCGCTTCCTGCGCGCCGATCTCGCCGACCGGGCGGCGGTGGAGGCGGCCTTCGAGACCCCCTTCGAGCGGGTGATCCATCTCGCCGCCCAGGCCGGGGTGCGCTATTCCCTGGAAAACCCGCTGGCCTATGTGGAGAGCAACGTCACCGGCTTCGCGCATCTGCTCGAGGCCTGCCGGCACGGGGGCGTGGGCCATCTCGTCTTCGCCTCGACCTCCTCGGTCTACGGCGCCAATGCCGCCATGCCCTTCCGCGAGGACCAGGGCGTCGACCATCCCGTGCAGTTCTATGCCGCGACCAAGCGGGCGGGCGAGCTGATGGCCCATGCCTATGCCCATCTCTACCGCCTGCCCTGCACCGGCCTGAGGTTCTTCACCGTCTACGGGCCCTGGGGCCGGCCGGACATGGCGCCGATGCTCTTCGCCGACGCCATCCTCGCAGGCCGCCCGATCAAGGTCTACGGCCACGGCCGCCAGAGCCGCGACTTCACTTTCATCGACGACATCGCCGAAGGCGTGATCCGCGCCACCGACCGCATCGCCACGCCCGATCCGGACTGGGACGCGCATCACCCCGATCCCGCCAGCTCGAACGCGCCCTTCCGCCTCTACAACATCGGCAACAACGCCCCCGTGGGGCTCGAGGATTTCATCGGCGCGCTGGAGACGGCGCTGGGGCGCAAGGCGATCCGCGAGCTCCTGCCGATGCAGCCCGGCGACGTGCCCGACACCTGGGCGGACAGCTCGCGGCTGGCGCGCGCGGTGAACTGGCGCCCCGCGACCCCGATCGGGGCCGGGGTGCGACGCTTCGCCGAATGGTACACCGGCTTCTATCCGCCCGGCGCGCCCTGAGGGCGGCGCCCTGCCCTGCCCCGCCCCTTCCCTCCGACCGGAGATCGCCATGCGCAAACCAAAGCAGATCGCCATCATCGGGCTCGGCTATGTCGGCCTGCCGCTCGCGGTGGAATTCGGCAAGCGATACCCCACCCTCGGCTTCGACGTGAAGGAGGCGCGGGTCGCGGCGCTGCGCGGGGGCGATGACGCGACCGGCGAGGTGGCGCCGGAGGAGCTGGCGGCGGCGCGCCATCTCGACTTCACCACCGATGCGGCGCGGCTCGCGGAGGCGGATGTCTATATCGTCGCGGTGCCGACCCCGATCGACCGGCACCGCCAGCCCGATCTCGGGCCGCTGATCGCCGCCTCGGAGCTGGTGGGGCGGGCGATCGCCCCCGGCGACGTGGTGATCTACGAGAGCACCGTCTATCCCGGCGCCACCGAGGAGGATTGCCTGCCGGTGATCGAGCGCGTCTCGGGGCTGGTCTTCAACCGCGACTTCTTCGCCGGCTATTCCCCCGAGCGCATCAACCCCGGCGACAAGGACCGCCCGATCACGAAGATCGTCAAGGTCACCTCCGGCTCGACGCCGGAAACGGCGGAATTCGTCGATGCGCTCTACCGCTCCATCATCCCGGCGGGCACCCATCGCGCCCCCAGCATCAAGGTGGCCGAGGCCTCCAAGATCATCGAGAACACCCAGCGCGACGTGAACATCGCGCTGATCAACGAGCTCTCCATCATCTTCGCCCATCTCGGCATCGACACCACCGAGGTGATCGAGGCGGCCGCGACCAAGTGGAACTTCGTGAAGCTGAAGCCGGGGCTGGTGGGCGGGCATTGCATCGGGGTCGACCCCTATTACCTGGTGCACAAGTCGCTCGCGGTCGGCCATATCCCCGACATCATCCGGCTGGGGCGCGAGATCAACGACGGCATGGCCCGCCATGCCGCGACGCGGCTCGTCAAGGCGCTGATCCACCGCGACCGGCCGATCCGCGGCGCGCGGGTGCTGGTGCTGGGGCTGACCTTCAAGGAGGATTGCGCCGACATCCGCAACACCAAGGTGATCGACCTCATCCGCGCCTTCGGCGAGTTCGAGATGGCGGTCGACTGCCTCGATCCCCATGCCGATGCCGGGGCGGTCTCGGCCGAGCTCGGCCTCGCCCCGCTCGCGGCCCTGCCGGAGCGCGGCGATTACGACGCCCTGGTGCTGGCGGTGGCCCATGCCGATTTCCTCGCGCTCGGCCCCGCGCGGCTGCGCGGGCTGCTCGCGCCCGGCGGCGTCTTCTTCGACATGAAGAGCGCCTTTCCCCGCGAGGCGAGCGACCTCAGGCTCTGATGCCGGCGGCCCTTCCGCCCGATCGACGCCGGTCGATCGGGCCGGGATCCGTCGGCGCCGCGCGGGCGGGGCCGGCGGCGAGGGCCGCGGGCATCACACCAGGGAAACCTCCCCGGTCTCCAGGTCGTAGAACGAGCCGACGATCATGACCCTGCCCTCCTGCTCGAGCTCCTGCAGAACCGGGGAACGCTCCCGGATGAGGTCGAGCGACATCGCCACATGGGTCTTGCAGACGGCGTCGACGAAGGCCGGATTCGCCGCGCTGCGCTCGCCCGCGAATTCCGTCGCCGCGATCGCGTTCTGGAAGCGGGCCAGCAGGAGGGTGAGGTTCCCCAGGCGCGCATTGTCGATCGCGCCCTTGATCGCGCCGCAGGCGCTGTGCCCCATCACCATCACCACCCTGGCGCCCGAGAGCGCCGTCGCGAATTCCATCGAGCCCAGGATGTCGTCGTTCACGGCATTGCCGGCGACGCGCGCGTTGAAGGCATGGCCGATCCCGAGGTCGCAGATCACCTCCACCGGCGCCCGGCTGTCGACGCAGGACAGGAAGATGGCGGCCGGGTGCTGGCCGGTGGCCGTGCCTCTCTGCTCGGCGAGCCAGTCGCGGGGCTGCGGGGTGCCGGCGGCGAAGCGCCGATTGCCCTCGAGGATGAGATCGACGATCTGCTGGGGCGACAGCGCGTCCCGCGCCTCCATGGTCAGGACCTGCGCATGGGCCGGGGCGGAGAGGCCGGAGACCGCCGCCAGCCCCAGGCCCGCTCCCGCGAGGCCGAGCACCGCACGCCGACCGGGGTCGTGGCATTCCGTATCGGGCTGACAGCAGTTCATCGTCCTCGTTCCTCCTGAATTGCGGCAAGGCGTGATGGCGCGCACGGGCAAGGCCGGCCCTCGCCCGAAGGGTCTCGACGGTCTCCGGGATCCGGGACAGGCCGGGCGCGGGGGCCGCGAGGCGGGCGGCGGGAAGGACGGCACGGCAGCGATGCACTTCGTCTCCCTGGAGCCTGCCGCCCGGGGTGCCGCCGCCGGGCGGCCTGGATCGGCGCGCCATCGATCGGGGTCGCGGGGCCTGCCTGTCGGCATGGTCGTCCTCTTTCACGCAAAAGTTGTACGCATGGCGGGGATCGCCGTTCAAGAGCGATTTTCGTCGGGAATCCCGTGCCCTGGGGGCGGTCGAAGAGGAAGGAACGAGCTCCAGATGCGATCGCCCTGACTTCCGGGGCATAACCGCTTTCGCCGGCCTGCGGGATACGGTATCCCCCCCGCGGACGGAACAGGACGGCGCGAACCGGGTGGCATGACGCACGACAGCATGCGCGACAGAACGACCGGGGACAGGATATCCGCCGGGCCATCCGCAGCGCCCCCCGTGGCCGGGATCGAGGCCGACGGCAGGCGCTACGAGCTGGTCCTGCCCAATGCGGCGGAGGACCATATCCAGAAGCTCTTGATGCAGACCGGCCGGCCCTACGAGCTCGGCATGCTGCAGGACATGCACGCGCGGCTGGCGCCGGGGGACCTGGTGCTCGACATCGGCGCCAATGTCGGCAACCACACGCTCTATCTCGCCTGCGTCGCGGGGGCGCGGGTCATCGCCTTCGAGCCGAACCGGGACCTCTGCGCCGCCATGGCGGCGAGCCTCGCGCGCAACGGCGTGGAGGACCGCGTCTCGCTGCGCGTGCTGGGGCTGGGCGAGACGGCCTCGCGCGCGCATTTCGCCGAAGCCGTGCCGCAGAACCTCGGCACCCAGGCGCTGGCGCTCGGCGCGGGCGAGATCGAGGTGGCGACGCTCGACGGGCTCGGCATCGAGGGCCCGGTGCGCGCGATCAAGCTCGACGTGGAGGGCATGGAGGCCGCGGTGCTGCGCGGGGGCGCGGCGCTGATCGCCCGCGACCGGCCGGTGCTCTATGTGGAGGCCATGGACGAGCCGACCTTCCGGGAGATCTCGATCTGGGCCCAGGACGCGGGCTACACCCATTGGGAGACCTTCAACGCCACGCCCACCCATCTCTTCCGCCCCGCCGAGACGGTGAGCGTCGACGCGCGCCTCGAGCGCCTGGCCGCCCGGGAGGTGATCCGCGAGTATCGCGCGACCGTCCGGGACGAGGCGCGCCGCCGGGCCCAGGCCGAGGCGCGGGAGACCGCCGCCCTAGAGGCGGAACTGGCGGCGCGGCGGGAGCGGATCGAGGCGCTGGTGGCGGAACTCGCCGAACGGCGGGAGGCGGCCGAGGCCTGGGAGGCCGAGCGCAAGGCGGCGGCCGAGGCGGCCCGGCGCCAAGAGCGCCAGATCCTCAAGCTCGGGGCCCATGTCGCCCGGGCCCAGTCGGATTTCGACAAGCTCCTGAAATACGGCCAGACCCTCGAGGCCCGCCACCGCGCGGTGCTGGAGAGCGAGACCTGGCGGGCGATGGAGCCGGCCCGGCGCCTGCTGCAGCGCCTCCGGCGCCGACCGCCCCCGCCCGCCTTCAAGCCCCGGCTCGGCGCCCCCGGCGAGGCCGCGCCCAAGGGCGCGCCCGGGGCGACCGCGGAATGGCGCCGCTGGCGCGACGACGGATCGGGCTCCGGCCGGGTGCCGCTCCTGCCCTTCGACGCCACCGTGCCGCGCGCCGAGACGGTGACGGTGTTCATGGCCACCTATCCGGCGCGGCGCGCCAACCTGCCGGCGGTGGTGGCCGCGCTCCTGCCGCAATGCGACCTGCTCAGCGTCTATCTCAACGAATTCGACGCGGTGCCCGACTGCCTGAAGGCCGAGCGGATCCGCGTGACGCTCGGTCGCGACGCGGCGGGGGATCTGAAGGACAACGGCAAGTTCTTCGACGTCGCCGCGCATCCCGAGGGCTACCACGTCTTCGTCGACGACGACCTGGTCTATCCGCCCGATTACGTGGCGCGCCTCGTCGAGGGGATCCGGGCCTTCGGCTACCGGGCGATCGTGGGCTTCCACGGCACGACCTATCTCGAGCCGCTCGCCTCCTACATCAAGAACCGCGCGGTGCTGCCCTATTTCGCGGCGAGCCGGAGCGCGCTGGTGGACCAGCTCGGCACCGGCACCACCGGCTACCACAGCTCGACCTTCACCGTGGACCGCACCGCCTTCGAGACCACCGGCATCGCCGATCTGTGGTTCGCGCGCGACGCCGCGGCGCGCGGCGTGCCGCTCGCGGCGCTCGAGCGCCCGGCGGGCTGGCTGCATTCCATGGAGGAGACCGGCGACACGCTCTTCCGCCAGGCCGAGCGCGACGACAGCCTCCAGACCCAGCTCCTGCGCGACCGCCTCGCGCCGGCGCTCCGGGAGGGGCCGCGCCTGAGGCTCGCGCGGTTCCTGCGCGACCTCTACACCCCCGCGCATCTCGCCCGCGCCGGCTTCGACCTGGAGCACAGCCTCGCGGGGGCCTTCGGCGAGGGTGCCGAGGCCGCGCGGCGCGACCTGCATTTCGCGGTCATCGTCACCGGCTGGAACTGCGCCGGCTTCGCGGAGGCCTGCCTCGAGTCGCTCGAGCGCCAGATCCCCGGCGATTACGGCCTCGAGATCCATGTCTACGACGACGGCTCCGACGACGGCACCTGGGCCGCGATCGAGCGCCGGGCCGAGGTGCTGAACATCCGCGCCCTGCGGGGCACGCGCAACATGGGCCCGGCCTTCGCGCGCGACGCCCTGATCCGGAGCATCGCGGAGCCCGACACGATCTGCGTGCTGCTCGACCTCGACGACCGGCTGCTGCCCCAGGCGCTCGCGCGGCTCGAGGACCTCTACCGCGCCGATCCCGAGCTCTGGATGACCTACGGCAACTGGCAGAACCAGACCGGCGTGGTCAACGCGGAGGGCTTCTACACGCCGGAGGAGATCGACGCCCGCGCCTACCGGCAGGGCGAGGTCTTCAAGTTCACCGCGCTCAGGACCTTCCGGCGCTTCCTCTACGACAGGGTGGCGCCGGAGCATCTCAAGGATGCCGAGGGCGGCTGGCTGCGCCATTGCTCGGACGTGGGCCTGATGCTGCCCCTGGTCGACCAATGCGCCGGGCGCAACATCCGCGCCATCGACGAGCCGCTCTATGTCTACAACCAGTACCGCGCCAGCGGCACCCAGAAGCGCTTCGGGACGAAGAAGAAGGAAACCTTCCGCTATCTGCGCGACAACCGGGCGCTCTTCCGCTTCGATGCGTGAATCGCGGTTTACAGCGTCGCGCGCGGAAAACTATATGCAAGCCAATCCCCCGCGGGCCGCGATCCGCGAGAGACCCCGGCAGGAGGATCGACGAGCGCGATGGACTACGACCCGCTGAGCTACTGGAACGCGCGCAAGAACCCCAACAAGTCGGATCAGGCGCCGGGATGGCTGCTGCGATACGCCGCCGCCCATACCGCCGGCCAGCCCCGCATCCTCGAACTCGGCCCCGGGGTGGGGCGCACCTTCGACATCTATTCCGCCGGCCAGGAGGTCACGACCCTCGATCTCTCGCGGCAATATGCCGAGACCCTGGCGGCGCGGGCGCGCGAGCGTGGCGTCACGCTCCACCAGCATTTCCTCGACGATCCCGCCGCGCGCTTCCCCTTCGAGGACGGCGCCTTCGAGCTCGGGGTCTGCCTGCAGGTGCTCATGCACGTGCCGCCGCAGTTCATCGAGCATTCCATGGGCGAGCTCGCCCGGGTCTGCCGGCGCACGGTGATCGTGGCCGGGGTCAACGAGGCCTGGAACGCCAAGGCGGTGCATTGCTTCAACCACGATTACCTGCGCATCTGCGGCGCGATCGGCGCCCGCGCCGACCGGGCCTTCGTGCAGAAGGACAGCATCTGCTTCGTGCTCGGCCAGAACGACGGGCCGGGGCGCGACATCTGACGCCGGGCGGCACGCAGGCGCGCGTGCACGCGCCCCGGAGGGGACCCATGACGAGCTTTCTGGAGGCCGGCGACAGCAGTCCCGTGATCGTCTGCGGCAATCCGCGCAGCGGCACGCGGATGCATGCCAATATCCTCAACACCCATCCCGACATCGTCATCACCGACGAGTTCCACGCCATCGAGCAGTCGCGGGCGATGCTCTCGGAGTTCCGCCGCAACTGCCTGCTGAAGAAGTTCCCGCGGGGCAAGGTGCTGCCGCGCCAGACCTATCTGGCCAAGATGATCTGGCTCACCTATTCGGTCGACCGCATCGCCGAGCGCGGCGCGACGGCGAAGATCATCGGCAACAAGACCCCGCAGATCGAGCGCAAGTACAAGATCCTCGAGAACATCTTCCGCAACGCGCCGCCGAAATACGTCTATTGCCTGCGCTCGGCGCCGAAGGTGCTGCGCTCGGTGAAGAACCTCAGCAACCTGCGCTGGAACCGCGATTCGATCGAGACCAATCTCAAGCGCTACATCAAGTCGGTGGAATGCCTCGAGGAGATGCAGGCGGCCTTCCCGGCGCGGGTCTGCGTCAGCGTGCTCGACCATCTCGCCCCCGGCACGCCCAACAGCGTCTTCTTCGCGCCGGTCTTCGACTTCATCGGCGTCGAGCTCGACGACGCCATCCGCGCCGATCTCGATACCATGGGGGCGCAGAACACCATGGATGCGGTCAAGAAGATCACCGGCAGACAGGATGATGCGACGGTCGAACTGACCGAAGAAGAGCTGAATTATATTGTAACTCTACCAAGATACACTGAAATAAAAGAAAAATACAACCTGAAGTATTAGGTGGCTTCATTGTTCAACCTGAAGTTCCGCGCGAAGCCCAGCCCTCCGGAGGACCCCGGGGCCCCCGCCGCGGCGGCGGGCGCGGGGCGGCGGATCGGCCTGCCCGCCTTCCTCGACCTCCTCGCCGGGCCGGAGCCGGCCGCCCCGGGCGAGACCTTCCTGATCGAGGCCGCTGGCGGCGGGCTGCCCCTGCCGGCGCAGATCCTCGACGTGCCGCCCGGGGGCGCGGCGGGCGCGCCGGTCGTCTTCGTCTTCCACGGCGCGCTCGACCAGTCGCGCCGGAGGATCCCGGCCTTCGCCGGGCGGTTCCTGACCCGCAAGGCCGGCCGCTTCGCCACGGTGATCGGCCTCGCCGATCCCGCGCTCGGCATTGATCCGGCGCTGAAGCTCGCCTGGTTCGCCGCCTGCGAGGGCGGCGACACGCCCGCCGCCATCGACGCGCTCGCCGCCGGGGTCGCGGCGCGGCTGCGGCCGGGGCGGGTGGTCTTCACCGGCGGATCGGCCGGGGCCCATGCCGCGCTGCGCCACGCCCGCGCCCTGCCCGGCAGCGTCGCGGTGCTGGTCAATCCCCGCATGCGCATCCGCCCGAGCCGCTACTGGCAGGATTATCTCCGGCTCTGCTGGCCCGGGACCGGGCGGAAGCCGGCGGATCTGCGCGCGCTCGTCCCCGATATCGCCGAGCTCGCCGCGCAGAAGGCCGGCGGCGGCACGCTGGTCTATCTGCTCAATGCGCTCGACACGATCTCGCTCCGGCTCGCCACCGAGTTCCTCGCCCCGCGCGAGACGCTCGACGACGTGCTGCTGCAGGTCGAGCACTGGCCCGGCTTCGAGGGGCACAGCTATCCGCAGCCGGCCTGGGCGGAATGGGTCCGCGCCGCGGCGGAGGCGCCGGGCGTCTCGGTGGCCGAGATCGCCGCGCAGAAGGCCGGCGCCGCGCCGCGGCCCCAGTCCCGGCCCGCCGCCCCACCCGCCGCGCCGCCGCGCCCCGCCCCCGGCCCGGGCGGCTTCGACGCCGCCGACATCCACCTGGCCGACCAGCTGGCCGCCACCGCGGAGTAGATCCCATGGCCGAGCATCCCTATGCCGCCCTGCCGCCGAAGGCCTTCTGGAAGACCGCGGTCGCCACGCGGCATTACGCCGATCTGGAGGATCTCTCGGGGCCCGTCCGCCTCGCGCCCTCCGACCGGGTCGCCACCGCCGGCAGCTGCTTCGCCCAGCATATCGGCAACAATCTCGCCGCCCGCGGCGCGCGCTACATGGATGCCGAGCCCGCGCCCGAGGGCTGGAGCCACGAGGAGGCGCGCCGCCACGGCTTCGGCATCTTCTCGGCGCGCTACGGCAACATCTACACGTCGCGGCAGCTGCTCCAGCTCGCGGAAGAGGCGCTGGGGCGGCGGGTGCCGGCGATCCGCGTCTGGGAGAAGGGCGGGCGGTTCTTCGACGCGCTGCGCCCCTCGGTCGATCCCGCCGGCCATGCCAGTGAGGCCGCGGTGCTCAGGCTGCGCGCGCGGCATCTCGCCGCCGTGCGCCGGCTGCTCGCGGAGCTCGACGTGCTGGTCTTCACCCTCGGCCTGACCGAGACCTGGGAGGCCAGCGGCGACGGCACCGCCTATCCCGTCGCCCCGGGCACGCTCGCCGGCACCTTCGACCCCGCGCGCTACCGCTTCCGCAACCTGCGCTATCCCGAGATCCATGCCGACATGACGGCCTTCCGGGCGCTGCTGCGCGAGATCAACCCGGCCGCGCGCATGATCCTGACCGTCTCGCCGGTGCCGCTGACCGCCACCGCCTCGGGCGGCCATGTGCTGGTGGCCTCGAGCTATTCCAAGTCCACCTTGCGCGCCGTGGCCGGGGATCTGGCCGAGGATCACGAGGATGTCGCCTATTTCCCCTCCTACGAGATCATCGCCAGCCATCCGGGGCGGGCGATGTTCTTCAACCCCGACCTGCGCAGCGTCAACCTCGCCGGAGTCGATTACGTGATGCGGCATTTCTTCCGCGCCGCCGCCGGCTTCGGACCCGCCGCGGAGACCGAGGCCGACGAGCCGATCTGCGACGAGGAAAAGCTCGAGCGCTACGCCGCGGGCTAGGCCGGGGGCCATGGAGCAGCTCAAGCGGATCTATCTCGGCCTGCCGCCCGGGCTGCGCGCGCGCGTGCCGCCGGGCTTCGAGGACTGGGCACGGACGCGCCTGCTGCCGCGGCTGCAACGCCGCGCGCGGGCGCAGGCGCTCGAGGCGCGGCTCTGGGGCGGCTTCTCCCGCGACGCGCGCGCGGGCCTCGCCGCGCTCGCCGACGATCCCGCCGCCGGGCGCCCCGAGCGGGCGGAGGCGGCGCTGGCGCTGATGCGCTGGCACGGCGCGGCCGGCGAGCACGGCGCGGCGCTCGACCGGGCGCGGCAGGCCCGGGACTGCCGCCCGGCGCTGGCCCGCGACCGCCGGGCGGTGCTGCCCGAGGCGCTGCTGCTCTGCCGGCTCGGGCGCGGCGCCGAGGCGCGCGCGCTGATCGCGGCGGCGGGGCTCGACGATGCCGCGGCCCGGCTCGCGCGCGCCACCAGCTGGGGCGCGGCCGCCGGCGGGGCGCGGGCCAACGCCGACCGCGTGCTGGCGGAGGTGAACGCCGTGCTGGCGCGCGCCGGCCTCGCGGCGCTCATGCGGCGCGATCCCGCCGCGCCCCCCGGGCTCGACAATCTCGCCACCGCCCCCCTGCCCGCCCGCGGCGGCGCGCTGGTGAGCGTGATCATGGCGCTCCACGACGCCGGCGCCACCGTGGCGACGGCGCTCGCCAGCCTCCAGGCCCAGAGCTGGGCCGATCTCGAGATCCTGGTGGTCGACGACGCCAGTCGCGACGAAGGTCCCGACATCGTCGCCGATCTCGCCGCGCGCGACCCCCGCATCCGGCTGATCCGCCAGGCGGAGAACCTCGGCGCCTATGCCGCGCGCAACCGCGCGCTCACGGAAGCGAAGGGCGAATACGTCACCGTGCACGATGCCGACGACTGGTCGCATCCCGAGAAGATCGCCCGGCACCTCGACGCGCTCGTCGCGGGATCCGCGCCCTTCACCCTCTCGGACTGGGCGCGGGCGGACGATGACCTGGGCTTCTGGGGCCCCTGGCGTCCGAGCCCCAATCTCGTCGCGCCGAACCTCTCCTCCGCCTTCTTCCGCCGCGCGATGCTGGCCGTCACCGGCCCCTGGGACACGGCGCGGGTCTCGGCCGACCGCGAGTTCATCGCCCGGGCCGAGCGGCTGCACGGGCTGGCGGCGCAGCGCGCCTTGCTGCCCGGCGTGCCGCTCGCCTTCGGGCGCAGCGCCGAGGGCTCGCTGACCCGCGGCCCCTTCCATGCCGCCACGCTGCTGCACGGGATCCGGCGCGAGTACCGCGAGGCCGCGGCGCTCTGGCACCAGGGCCTCGACCCCGCCCGCATCCGGGCCGAGGGCTGGCGGGGCGCGCCGCCGTTCTTTCCCGCCCCCCGCGCCATCCGCGCCGCGCCCGGCCCCGAGCCCCGGCACGACCTGATGTTCGTCGCCGATTTCAACCTGCGCGGCGGCGCCTTCCATTCGGCCTTCAACATGATCCGGGCCGGGCTCGCCGCCGGGCTCGACTGCGCCGTGCTGCATTACCGCCGCTACGACCTCGACCCCGTCCGGCCGCTCGACGCGGGCTTCCGCCGCTTCGCCGCCGAGAACGGCGTGCGGATCGTCGCCCCCGGCGAGCGGCTCGGCGCCAAGACCGTGGTCGTCACCTATCCGGCGATCTTCGACCATGCCATGGACCGCTTTCCCCAGGTCGCGCACGCGCATCTGGGGGTGGTGGTCAACCAGATGGCCGAGCGCGACGTCGCGGGCACCGACCGGGCCTATGACCCGGCCCGGGTCCGGGCGCATCTCGCCGAGGCCTTCGGCAGCGAGGGGATCTGGATCCCGAATTCGGGGCGCGTGCGGGCGCTGATGGCCGGGGATCCGCGCTACCCGGCGCCGCATCCCGACATCTGGATGCCGCTGCGCGACCTCGCGACCTGGTGCGCCGGCACCCCCCGCTGGCGCGGGGCCGATGCCGGCGCGCAGCCGGTGCTCGGGCGCCACGGCCGCGACCATCCGCTGAAATGGCCCCCCGACCCGGCGATGCTGCGCGCCGCCTATTGCGCCGACCGGCCCTGCACGGTGCGCTTCCTCGGCGGCGCCCGCCATGCCCGCGCCCGGCTGCGCCGCTGGCCGCGCAACTGGAGCGTCGATCCCTTCGGCGGGCGCGACGTGCAGGCCTTCCTCGCCGATCTCGACGTCTTCGTGCATTATCCCGACCCGGCCTATATCGAGGAATTCGGCGGCGCGGCGATGGAGGCCATGGCCGTCGGCGTGCCGGCGATCCTCGCCCCCGAGCTCGAGCCCATCTACGGGCCGGCCGCGCTCTATGCCTCCCCCGAGGCGATCTGGCCGCTGGTGGAGCGGCTCTGGCGGGACCGGGCCTTCTGGGAGGGCCGCGTCGCCGCGGGCCGGGATTTCGTGCAGGAGAACTGCGGCTACGGCGTCTTCCCCGGCCGCCTCGCCCGGCTGGCGGCCGCCTGAGCCCGGTGCCGGGCGAAGACACCCTCGTCTCGGTGATCGTGCCGGTCTTCCGGCACTGGGATCTGGTCCCCGCCCTGCTCGAGGCGCTCGCCGCCCAGACGCCCGGCGCGGGGCCCTTCGAGATCCTGCTCGTGGACAACGACGCGGGCGCCCCGCCGCCGGCCATCGCCCTGCCCGCGAACGCGCGCCTCCTCGCCTGCGCCGCCCCCGGATCCTATGCCGCGCGCAACGCCGGCGCGACGGAAGCCCGCGGCGCCTGGCTGGTCTTCACCGACGCCGATTGCCGCCCCGCTCCCGGCTGGCTCGCGGCCTTCCGCCCCGAGATGGCGGCGACGCCCGCGGCGCTGCTCGCCGGCCCGGTGCGCATGACCGCCCCGGCGCATCCCTCGGCGGCGGCGATCCACGATCTCGTGCGCGGCATCCCGCAGGGGACTTACGTGGCGCGCGGCTATGCCGCCACCGCCAATCTCGCCCTGCCCGCGGCGGTCTTCCGGACGCTCGGCGGCTTCGATGCGGCGCGATTCTCGGGCGGGGACGCGGATTTCTGCCGCCGGGCCGGCGCCGCCGGCCATGGGATCCGGCTGGTGGAGGGGGCCTGCGTCGCGCATCCCGCCCGCGCCGACTGGGCGGCGATCGCCGCCAAGGCGCGGCGGGTCAAGGGCGGCCAGGTCGCCTCGGGGTCGCGCGCGCGCCGCCTGGCCTGGGGCCTGCGCACCCTGGTCCCGCCCCTTCGCGAGAGCCTCGCCTATCTCGCCCGGCCCCATCCCTGGCGCCACCGGCTGGTCGCGGTCGTGATCCGCTTCCGGCTCTGGGGGGTGGAGCTCGCCGAGACCGCGCGGCTCTTGGCCGGCGGGCGGCCGGAGCGGCGCTGAGGGACCGCCCGGGCCGAGGTCAGGCGCGCGCTCAGCCGCCCCGGCGCTTGGCGAGCCCCCGGGCGAGGTTATGGGCGAGATACCAGCCGGCGCGGGCGCGGCCGAGTCCCTCGGCCTCGCGGTAGAGCCGCCAGGTCGCCGCCGCCGCGGCGAGCTTGCCGGCCGAGAGCGATCCCGGATGCACCCGGTATTCGGCGAGTTCCTCGTCGATGCCATGGGCCTCGCCCCCCGCGGCGAGCAGCCGCAGCCAGAGCCCGTAATCCTGCCGCCGCGGCAGATCCGGCATCTCCACCCGGCCGAAATGCGCGGCGTCATAGACCGCCGTCAGGCAGCCGATCACGTTGCCCTTCAGGAGCGCGCCATGGGTGACGCGCGACGGCACGCCGATCCGGCCGAGCGGCCGGCCGGCGGCGTCGATGCGCCGGTAGGCGGTGAAGGTGAAGACCGCGCCCGTCGCCTCCATGTAGCCGATCTGGCGGGCGAGCTTCTCGGGGCGCCAGCGGTCGTCGGCGTCGAGAAAGGCGATGAAGCGGCCGCGCGCCGCATGGGTCGCGGCGTTGCGCGCCGCCGCCGGCCCGCGGTTGGTGTCCCAGAGGATCGGGCGCAGGCGCCCGTCCGCCGCCGCGAGCGCGCGGATATGCGCGCGGCTGGCGTCGGTCGAGCCGTCGTCGACCAGGATCATCTCCCAGGAGGCCATGGTCTGCGCCTGCACCGAGGCGACGGCCTGCGCCAGCGTCCCTGCCGCGTCATGGACCGGGGTGACCACCGTGACCGCCGGCGCGTCGCTCATTGCTCGATCAGGAAGCTCGCATGCCGGCGCATGAGCCAGGCGCCGACCACGAAGAGCCCGAGCGAGACCCCCAGCACGTAGGAATAGGAGACGTAATGGGTGTCGTAGGTGCCGTAGAAGCCCGAGCGCATCACCCCGACGACATGCACCAGCGGGTTCCAGATCAGCACCTTCTGGAAGGCCGGCGGCACGCTGTCGAAGGTGTAGAAGATGCCCGAGACCAGGAAGAGCGGCCGGCTCAGCACGCCCCAGACGTTCTTCCAGGTCGGGAAGAAGCCGAAGAGCACGCAATTGACCGACCCGACCCCGAGCCCGAGCAGGGCCGCCAGCACGAAGGCCAGCACCGCGCGGCCGAGGTCGAGGTTCACGTAGAGCCCCTGGCCGAGGATGATGCCGGAGAGGAGGATCGCGCCGACGAGGAAGATCGTCACGAAGCTGAGCAGGAATTTCGCGATCAGCGCGTCGAGCACGCTGACCACCGGATAGCTCAGGAGGCCGCGGTTGGTGCTGACCGTCTGGGCGACCGCCTTGGACATGATGTTGTAGAGATAGAAGGGCACGATGCCGGTGGCGTAGAACAGCATGAAGCTGGTGCCGATCGGCGGCGAGCGCAGCGCGAGGCTGAAGGCGATCGCCAGCATCATGATGCCGCCGAGCGGCTCGCCGATCGCCCAGAGATAGCCGCCCGCCGAGCGGCCGAAGCGGGTGCCCATCTCGCGCACCACCATCGCGAAGATCACGCGCAGCCGCTGGAAGCGGGGCTTGCCGGGCCGCGGCGGGGCCGGCGGCGCCAGGGTCGTGTCCATCGGGTCACCCTCGCCGCGCGCCGGCCCCCGGGGGGCCGGGCGGCATTTGCCTTCGTGCGACGCAAGGAGTAGATCTCGCCGCAAGGCCCTGACAAGCCCCGTTCGTCGCGGAGAGCCGATGACCCAGCTGCCCCAGGACGTCCTCGCGGCGAGCGCGAAACCCAAGCCCGAGCTGCGCGCCGTCGAGACGCTGCCCGCCCAGCCCGTGCCGCCGGGCGCGCCGGAGGGGGGCGAGGACGAGGCCGCGCGCCTGCGCGAGCACCGCAAGGCCAAGCGCCGGGCGCGGCGCGCCCGTGCCGCCCGCGCCAAGGCAGCAGCCGCCGCCACCGCGACGCTCGCCGCCGCCCCGCCGCAGCCCGAAGTCCGGCCGGCGCGGGCGAAGCCGCGCCACTGGCTGGCGCTGGTCGCCTTCGTCCTGCTGGTGATCGCGCCGCTCGCCGCGACGGCGGGCTATCTCTGGACCCGCGCCGCCGACCAGTACCATTCCGAGGTCGCCTTCTCGGTGCGCTCCGAGGAGGTCGCCTCGGCGACCGCCGGGCTGATCGGCGCGCTCACCCAGATCAATTCCGGCGGCGCCTCCGACGCCAACATCCTCTTCGAATACATCCGCAGCCAGAAGATCGTCGAGGACATCGACGCCGAGCTCGACCTGCGCGCCATCTACAACCGCCATCCCGGGGACGTGGTCTTCGCGCTCGGCGAGAACGCCTCGATCGAGGCGCTGGTCGCCCACTGGAACCGCATGGTCGACGTGAGCTACGAGAGCAGCACCGGCATCATCCACGTGCGCGCGCTCGCCTTCGAGCCCGAG
This sequence comes from uncultured Paracoccaceae bacterium, assembly GCA_937872465.1. Taxonomy (GTDB): domain Bacteria; phylum Pseudomonadota; class Alphaproteobacteria; order Rhodobacterales; family Rhodobacteraceae; genus Amaricoccus. Next base: position 4,124 of record CALMSR010000003.1, on the reverse strand, counting down.
GACGCCCGGGCCATCGCCGCCGCGATCCTCGAGCGCTCGGATCTGATGGTCAACCAGCTCTCCGAGCAGGCGCGCGGCGACGCGATCCGCTTCGCCCGCGAGGAGCTCGCCGAGGCGGAGGCGAACCTGCGCGCGGTGCGCGACCGGCTCGCCGATTTCCGCCGCACCCACAACATCGTCGATCCCAATGTGGACGTGGCCGGGCAGATGGGGCTGCTCTCGGCCCTGCAATCCGAGCTCGCCCAGGCGCTGGTCGACCGCGACGTGCTGCTCTCCTATGCCGCGGAGGGCGACCAGAGGGTGATCCAGGCCAACCGGCGCATCGACGCGATCACCGCGCGCATCGAGGACGAGCGCAGCTCGCTCGACCTCACCGGCGTGGCGGGCTCGCTGCCGGAGGTGGTGGGCAATTACGAGGAGCTGCTGGTCGATCTGGAATTCGCCAATACCGCCTATACCCAGACGCTCGCGGGCCTCGCCGCGGCGCGGGCCGAGGCGCGGCGGCAGTCGCGCTATCTCGCGGCCCATATCAAGCCGACGCTGGCCGAGAGCACGCTCTATCCGCGGCGGCTGATGATCACCGGCCTCGCCGGGCTCTTCCTGCTGCTCGGCTGGGGCGTGCTGATGCTGGTCTACTACAACATGCGCGACAATCGCTGAGGCCCGGGGCCCGCGCCCGCGATGATCGAGTTCCGCAACGTCACGAAATACTATCCCACGCCGCACGGGCGGAAGGTGGTGCTCGACGACCTCACCCTCACCCTGCCCGCGGGCACCAAGCTCGGCGTGCTGGGGCGGAACGGCGCGGGCAAGTCGACGCTCCTGAGCATGATCGGCGGCACGACCCGGCCCAACCGCGGCGAGATCCGCCGGCATGCCTCGATCTCCTGGCCGCTGGGCTTCGGCGGCACCTTCCATCCCGACCTCACCGGAGCCCAGAACGTGCGCTTCGTGGCGCGGATCTACGGCCGGGACACCGACGAGCTGGTGGAATACGTGGAGAATTTCGCCGAGCTCGGCGAGTTCATGGACATGCCGCTGCGCGCCTATTCCTCGGGCATGAAGGCGCGGCTGGCCTTCGGCATGTCCATGGGCATCGCTTTCGACTGGTATCTCGTCGACGAGATCACCGCCGTGGGCGACGCCGCCTTCAAGCGCAAGTCGCTGAGCTTCTTCAAGAACCGTCTGCGCAACGCGGGGCTGCTGATGGTGTCGCATTCGGTGACCACGATCCGGGCCTATTGCACCAGCGGGCTGGTGCTCGAGAAGGGCCGGGCCACCTATTACGACAATATCCAGGCCGCCATCGCCGCCCACGAGCGCAACATGGCGGCCTGAGGGCGGCGCCGGCCTTCAGGCCAGCGCCGTTTCGAGGCGGGCGAGCGTCGCCTTCTCGGCCTCCGAGACCTTCACCCCGCCGAAGCCGAGGAAACCGCCCTCGCTGCCGGCCTCGGCGACCTTCCGCGCGATCTCGGCGAGCCAGGCCTTGAAGCCCGGCGCCGCCTCGGGCGCCTTCGAGGTCACCAGGGCCGCCACTGCACCGAGTTCGGCGAGCGCGGCCTCGACCACCTCCGCCGGCTTCCTGCCACGGACCTGCTCCTTGAGCACGTCCCGCGCCATGTCGCGGCCCTCCCCCGTGCCGTAGGCCGCGACGATCTCCGCGATCAGCGCATTGTGCCCGCTCTGGTCCCCGGCCCCGCGCAGCGCCCCGGCCGCGGCGGCGCTTTCCTTCACCGCGCTCCAGAGCCCGCCGGGATCGGCCGCCGTCACCGCCATGCCGGCGAGCATCGGCGCGCCCACCACCCGCGCCCAGTCCTCGGGCGCGAATTCGTCGCTGAATGCCATGTCGTCCTCCCCCGCGGCCCCGTGCCGCGGCAGGCATCCTGACCCGGGATCGGGCGCGAGGGAAGCCTGCAGGTCGCGCTCAGGCCGCGGAGACCTCCGCCACGGCGCGGCGCGCGGCGGCGATCCAGGAGGCGGCGGGAACGAGGCGGCCGAGCGGGCCGAGCCGGGCGGCGAGATCCTCCGGCGCCAGCGGCGCGAGATCGGCGAGGCAGCGCAGGCCCGCCCGCTCAAGCGCCCAGACGAGGCCCGGCCCCGCGCCGGGCAGCCGGTCCAGATCCGGCGCCTTCGCCGCCGCGGCCGGGGCCGCGGCGGGCGGAGCCGCGGATGCCTCCGGCGGGATATCGGTGGAGGGGCGCTGGAAGGGCAGCACCGCGCCCGGCGGCGGCAGGACCGCCGGCGCCTCGGAGCGCAATCCGCCGGTCAGCGCGCGCAGGAAGTCCTCCAGCGCCGCGCCGTCGTCGTCGGCCGCCGCGGCCGGCGGGCCGGCGATGTGCCCGGGCCGCTCGTGCAGCCGCGCCAGCCGTTCGGCGCGCTCGGCGCGCAGGCGGTTGCGCTGCGCCAGCCGCTGCGCCAGCGTGCGGCGGGCGCTGGCGGCCTGCTCCGCGGGGGCGGTTTCGTGCAGATCCTCCACGAGCGACATGGTCCCGGCCCCCCGCGTCAGCTGAACTGGGGCACGCGCAGCGCGGCGCGGCCCTCCTCGGCCTGGCGTTCGATCCGGGCGAGGAATTCGGCGAAGGTGACCCCGAGCGTCTCCTGGAAGGCGGCGGGGCTGCCGGCGAGCTCGGCGAGATCGGCCAGCCGCCCGGCCACCTCGTCCTCGCGCGCGATATGGGCCTCGAGCACGCCGGCCTGGGCGTCGAGCCGCGCCAGCACCGCCGCCAGCGTCTCGGTCAGCGCGGCCAGCCCCGGGTCGGGCTCGGGCACCGAGGCGAGGCGCTCGAGGATCTCGGCCTGGCGCGCCTCGATGGCCGCGAGCCGGTCGGCGAGCGGCCCCTCGGCCGCCTGCGCCGCGAGGCTGAGCCGGGCGCATTCGCCGGCATAGCGCGCGTTGATCACCGCCTGCAGCTCCGGCCCGGCCGCGGCGAGCGCCGTGGTCACCGCCTGCTCCTGGGCGCGCAGCAAGAGGAGCGGCTGCGCCAGCGCCGCGGAGGCCTCGGGCAGGAGATCGGTGGGATTGAGCCAGACCGCCTCCTCGCCGAGGGCAGCGGTCAGCGCCGCCTCGAGTGCCGTGGTCCATTCCCCGGGCGCGAGGTCGCCGAGCCGGCCGCCCAGGTCGCCGGGCGCCGCGCGGAAGGCGTAGTGATAGGCCTCGATCCGCCAGACCGGCCCCGCCACCAGCTCGCAGAGCCGGCGCAGCGCCGCCGCCTCGCCGCCGAGCCGGGCGGGATCGCCGATCATCTCGTGGCTGACGAGACCGGCGGCGATCAGATCGGCGAGCACGGCCGGGGCGGCTTCGGGGGCTTGGGGTTCCACGTCTCGGGTCCTCTCGGATCGGGGCATTTCGCGGAGCGGGCGGACGCCCCTGGCCGGGCGCGCGCGTCGCGCACGAGGATGAAGGTGGGATGAATTGGTTAAGCGGCGGTTACCGGGCGGGCGGAGCCGCCCGGCTGCGCTATTTCCGATGCAGCGAGACCAGCCGCGGCAGGGTCCAGATCTCTTCCATCGCCGTCTCGGGCAGGCTGGCGGGCGCTGCGGGCGCGGGGTCGGCGGCAGGCGCCGCGGCCCGGCCTTCCGGCGCGGGCGTCGCCGTGGCCGGCCCGCCCTGGCGCTCGAGCGCCTGCATCAGCGTCGCCTGCGCCGCCGAGAGCCGCGGCAGGCTCGCCTCGAGCAGCGCGATCCGGTCGGCGAAGAGCTCGGTCCGCTCGGCGGCGGCGCGGGCGGCGATCATCTCCTCGGCGATCGCCCGGGCCTGGGCTCGAGCCTCGCCGGCATCCGGATCCCAGGGCCGGTCCTCGATCTGCGCCAGCCGCGCCTCCAGCGGCGCGAGGCGCGCGAGCACCGCGGCGAGGCCGGCGTCCTTCTGGGCATAGAGCCGGGTGATCTGGTCGGCGATCCGTTCCAGCGGCGCCGTGGCGGTGCCGGCCTCCGCCCCGGCGGCCTTCAGCGCCGCGAGTCCGGCCGCCACCTCGCCCTGGGCCCAGCCGAGCGACTCGATGCGCGCGGCGAGCCCGTCGATCTCGGCGCGCGGATCGGCTTCGGCGAGCGGCGCGAGGCGCAGCTCCGCCTCCGAAAGCCGGGTCTCGAGCGGCGCGAGCCGGGCGAGGACCGTCTCCACCGCG
>CALMSR010000002.1 GCA_937872465.1 uncultured Paracoccaceae bacterium | reverse complement strand
CCCTGCGCCTGCGTCTTCTGACCGCGCGACCTCACAGAAGCCTCCAGATTCCCATCCGAGCGATCTCGTGATTCAAGCTGCATGCTGGGAGGGAGGCCAGCATGCATGGCTCAATACCTTTCCGCAGACCTTCGCATCCGGGTGATCGGGGCGGTCGAGGCGGGCATGTCGCGCAATGCGGCGGCTCGTCGGTTTGGCGTCAGCATTGCGAGCGCGGTTCGCTGGATGGACGAGTATCTGCGCACCGGCCGGACGGCGCCGAAGCCGCGCGGCGGCGACCGTCGTTCGGGGCGGATCGAAGCCCAGGCCGACCTGCTGATGGCGGCGATCGAGGGGACCCCGGACATCACCCTGGCGGAACTGCGCGAGCGGCTGATCACCGAGCGGGGCGAGACCTTCGCGCTCAGCACGATCCACGACTTCTACCGCCGCCACGGCATCACGTTCAAAAAAAGACGGCGCATGCCAGCGAGCAGGCGCGCGCGGATGTAGCCGCGCGCCGCGAGGCCTGGGTCGAGCTCCAGCCCGAGCTCGACCCGACCAAGCTCGTCTTCCTCGACGAGACCGGTGCCACCACCAAGATGGCCCGCCTGCGCGGGCGCAGCCCCCGCGGCGAGCGCTGCCGCGCCGCGGTTCCGCATGGCCACTGGAAAACGACCACCCTGGTCGCGGGCCTGCGCCTCGGCGGCCTCACCGCGCCGATGGTCCTCGACGGCGCGATGAACGGCGATGCCTTCATCGCCTATGCCGAGACCTTCCTCGCCCCCACCCTCGCGCCGGGCGACATCGTCATCCTCGACAACCTGCCGGCCCACAAGGTCAGCGGCGCACGGGCCGCGATCGAACGCGCCGGAGCCACGCTCCTTTTCCTGCCGCCGTACTCCCCGGACTTCAATCCGATCGAGCAGGTCTTCGCCAAGATCAAGGCGCTCCTGCGCAAGGCGGCCGCCAGAACGGTGGAAGCGCTCGAAACCGCCATCTCCGCCGCGCTCGACGCCTTTCCTCCGAAGGAGTGCGCCAACTACTTCACAAACTCAGGTTATGAACCAGATTGATCCGAAAATGCTCTAGGATGCCTGCAACCAACAAGAGGGGCAGGCATGGCGCAGGTGGTCGGGCATCT
>CALMSR010000001.1 GCA_937872465.1 uncultured Paracoccaceae bacterium | reverse complement strand
TCACCGGCGACACGCTGACCAGCCGCAACTACGCCATCACCTCCACCGACGGCACTATGACCGTGGCCAAGGCCGCGCTCCGCGTCGTGGCGAACGACGCGAGCCGGCCGGAGGGAAGCGCGAACCCGCCCTTCACCGCCACCATCAGCGGCTTCGTGCTCGACCAGTCGATCGCCGATCTCGGGGGCGAACTCGCCTTCGCGACGCCCGCGACCCCCGCGAGCCCGGCGGGCAGCTACGCCATCACGCCCGAGGGGCTCGCGAGCCGGAACTACGCGATCGCCTATGTGGACGGCCTGCTCACGGTCACGCCGGGCGGCGCCCAGCCGCAGGCGCCCGCGCCCTTCGGCATCGCCGGGGCGGCGGAGCGGTTCGAGCGCGGCGTGCCGCCGCTGACGCCGGGGGACGCGACCTTCCGCACCACCATCGCCGAGGCGCCGCCGGCGCTGGCCGATCCGTTCCTGCTGACCTATTCGCTCGGCGACGTCGTGCAATACGTGCCGGCCGCTTCCGCGGCGCCCGCCGGCGCGGATGCCCAGGGCTTCGTGCCGGCCTCGGGCGGCCTCGCCGAAGGCGGCCTGGCCCAGGGCGGGAGCGCCGATTGCAGCGGCCCGATCAACCGGGCGGGCAGCGAGGCGGGCTGCACGCGGCAGACATTCGCGGAATCCTTCTGGACAACGAGGGCGGAAGAGAGCCAGTGACGCGCAGGATCCTCCATCTCGCGGCCACCGCGGCCGCATTCGCGGCGGCGCATCCCGCCTTCGCCCAGCCGGCGGTCGAGCTGATCCCGCCGCCGCCCCCCGGCGTCTTCGACCGGCCCGAAGGCGAGGTGAGCCCGCCCGAGGAGCCCGGCGCGGACGGCCCGATCGCCGAGGCGGTCGGCACCGGCCCGAGCTTCACCCTGCGCAACGTCAGCCTGCGTGGCGCGACGGCGATCCCGGAGGCGGAGCTCGCGCCGATCTGGGCGGAGCTCATCGGCACGCCGGTCACCCTGGCGACGCTCGAGGACATCGCGGCGCGGATCGGCGCGCGCTACCGCGCCCGGGGCTTCGTGCTGTCGCAGGCGCTGCTCCCGGCCCAGACCATCGAGCAGGGCGATGTCGAGATCGTGGTGGTCGAGGGCTTCGTCGACCGCATCGAGATCACCGGCGGCGCGGCGAACCAGCAGGCGCTGGCGAGTCGGCTCTTCGCGCCGGTGGTGGCCGAGCGCCCGGCGGCGCTGCCCACGCTGGAGCGCGCCGTGCTGCTCTCGCGCGACACCTTCGGGCCTTCGGTCGAGACGGTGCTGGAGCCCTCGCCGGACGTCTTCGCCGCCGCCGATCTCGGGGTGCTGATCACCCCCGACCCCTTCACCGGCTTCGCCGCGGTCGACAACCGCGGCTCGCGGCTCTACGGCACCTGGACGCTCAGCGCCGGCGGCTCGAGCTACAACCTGCTCGGCCTCAACGAGCGGCTCGACGGCCTGGTCGTGGCGGCGCCGGGCGACGGCTCGCTCGCCTTCGGGGGCGCGGTCTTCGACGCGCCGCTCGAGCCGCTGATCGGCACCTGGCTCGACGGCGGACGGCTGGAGATCTCGGGCAACTATTCGCACGCGGACCCCGATCTCGCCAAGAGCGGCTACCAGCAGGACCTGACGGTCACCACCCGCGAGACCGACCTCGCCGCCGGGCTGATCGTGCCCTTCGTGCGCACGCGCTCGCAGAACCTCTTCGGACGGCTCGCCCTCGGCTGGCGCGACAGCACCAGCGACACCGCCTTCACCGGCACCAGCGACACCTCGAGCACCGACCGGCTGTCGATCCTCGAGGCGCGGCTGACCTGGGACATCGCCGACCGCTTCGGCGGCGTGAACCTGGTGGACGCGAGCCTCAAGCAGGGGCTCGACATCCTCGGCGCCAGCATCGGCGACCCGGGCCCGGCCTCCGGCAGCACCGATTTCACCTATGGCTCGCTGGTGCTCTCGCGGCTGCAGCAGATCGGCACCGGCGATTGGTCGGTCTTCGGCGAGGCGATCGGGCAATACGCCGCGAACGTCCTGCCCAATACCGAGCGCTTCGGGCTCGGCGTCTCGACCATCGGCCGCGGCTTCGCGCCCGGCAATACCACGGGAGATTCCGGCTACGGCCTGCGGCTGGAGCTGCGCCGCGAATTCGGGCCGGAGATGATGGGCAATACCGGCCTCTCGGCGGCCCAGGGCTATGTCTTCGCCGATTACGGCCAGGCCTACGACCGGACCGGCGAGCGCGACGGCGAGCAATGGGAGCCGCTCGGCTCGGTGGGCATCGGCGCCCGGATCGACATCCGGCCCTGGCTCTCGATCACGCCGGAGATCGTGCGCCAGACCGAGGGCGTGGCCACCGACACCACCCGCTCCGGCCTCGAGACCCGCGGCTTCATCGGCGTCGTGGCGCGCTTCTGACCCCTCCCCCCGGCGCCGCGCCTCCGGTGCGGCGCTGGACGGCGGATGCCGCATCCCATAGAACGGCCGGGACCATGGGGGACCGGCGATGCGCATCCTGATCACCAATGACGACGGCATCACCGCGCCCGGCCTCGAAGTCGCCGAGGCGATCGCCGTGGAGATCGCCGGGGACGGGGGCGAGATCTGGGTCGTGGCCCCGGCCTTCGAGCAATCCGGAGTCTCGCATTGCGTCTCCTACATCCGGCCGATGCGCATCGAGCATCTCGCCGAGCGCCGCTATGCGGTCGAGGGCTCGCCGGCGGATTGCGTGCTCGCCGGGCTCAACGAGATCCTCGCGAAATCCCCGCCCGACCTCGTGCTCTCCGGCGTCAACCGCGGGCACAATGTCGCCGAGGACACGCTCTATTCCGGCACGGTGGGCGGCGCGATGGAGGGGGCGCTCCACGGCATTCCCTCGGTGGCGCTCTCGCAATACCACGCGCCGGGCGCCGCCGCCTCGGCCGATACCTTCGCCCCGGCCCGCGCCCATGGCGCCGGGGTGATCCGCCGCCTGCTCGCCCATGGCGTCTGGACCGGCGAGCGCTACGACGTCTTCTACAACGTCAACTTTCCCGCGCTCGACCCGGGCGCGGTGCGCGGCCTGCGCGCGACCGTCCAGGGCCATCGCGACGCCCCGACCTTCGGCGTCGCGCCGCAGACGGCGCCGAACGGCCGCAGCTTCCTCTGGCTCACCCACGGCCGCGGCAATGCCCATACCGCGCCCGGCACCGACAGCCGCGACTGCCACGACGGCTATATCACCGTCACGCCGCTCACGGCCGATCTGACCGCCCACGGCCTCGTCGCGCCCCTGGCCGGGGCCCTGGCCTGAGGAGCGCGCCATGGACCCCTTCGAGCGGCAGATGCAGTTCGTCTTCACCCTCCGCTCCCGCGGCGTGACCAATGCCGAAGTGCTCAAGGCGATGGAGGCGACGCCGCGCGAACGCTTCCTCGAAGGCATCTTCCAGGACCGCGCCTACGAGGACACGCCGCTGCCGATCTCCTGCGGCCAGACCATCAGCCAGCCGACGGTGGTCGGGCTGATGACCCAGGCGCTCGAGATCACGCGGCGCTGCAAGGTGCTCGAGATCGGCACCGGCTCGGGCTACCAGGCGGCGATCCTCGCCAGGCTCGCCCGGCGGGTCTATACCGTCGAGCGGCACCGGCGGCTGGCGCGCCGGGCGCGGGAGCTCTTCCTCGACCTCGGGCTGCACAATGTCACCGTGGTGCATGGCGACGGCTCGCTGGGACTGCCGGAACAGGCGCCCTTCGACCGGATCATCGTCACGGCGGCGGCCGAGGATGCGCCGGGCACGCTGATCGAGCAGCTGCGCGAGAACGGGATCATGGTGCTGCCGGTCGGCCAGAGCCATTCGGTGCAGCAGCTCATCAAGGTGGTCAAGACCGCCCAAGGGCTGGAATACACCGAGCTCGGCGCGGTCCGGTTCGTGCCCCTTGTCGAAGGCGTGGCACAGGATGTATTGGACTGAAGGGCAGGCACCATCATATGGGAGCGGGATGATGGCTTGGGGATGCCGGGGGCCGATACTGCGCAATCTGGCGGCGGGGGCCCTGATGATCGGGACCGCGGCCTGTAACCAGGGCGTCGGCGCGGGCGGCAGCGCCGCGGTGGTGCCCAATGCGGCGCCGGATTCCCGCGGCGTCATCACCTATGCCACCTATCAGGTGGCCGTGGCGCAGAACGGCGACACCATGGCGACCGTCGCCACCCGGGTCGGCACGACCCCCGAGGCGCTGGCGAGCCGCAACGCGCTGCCGCTCGACTACCGCCTGCGCGCGGGCGAGGTGCTGCTCCTGCCCGACAGCGTGCCGCGTCCCACCGGATCGGACCTGACCACCGGCGAGGTCTCGACGACCCCCCTGGGCTGGAGCCCGGAGCAGGCCTCGGCGGCGATCAACGGCGCGCCCGGCAACCCGCCGGCGGGCAATCCCTTCCAGAACGGCCAGGCCGATCCGCTGATCGACCCGGTCCGGCACCGGGTCGAGGCCGGCGAGACGGCCTATTCCATCGCGCGGCTCTACGGCGTCTCGGTGACGTCGCTCGCCTCGTGGAACGGCCTCGGCCCCGATCTCACCGTCCGGGTGAACCAGGAGCTGCTGATCCCCATCGTCAGCGACGCGAACCGCATCTCGGGCTCGGCCGATACCGAGCCGGGCCAGGGCACGCCGGTGACCGCGCCGCCCAGCGCCGCCGCGCCGCTGCCGCAGGACATCACCACCGCCGTCGCGCCGAGCTCGCCCAATCTCGGCCAGTACCGCACCCCGCCGGGCGGAAGGCTCTCGCCGCCGGTCAGCGGTTCCGTCAACCGGCCCTACAATCCCGCGAACCCCAACGGCATCGGCTATTCGGCCGCGCCGGGAACCCCGGTCAAGGCCGCGGCCGCCGGCGAGGTCGCGCTGATCTCCGAGGAGCTCGGCGGCCAGGGCACCATCGTGCTGATCCGCCACAACGACGACCTGATGACCACCTATTCGACCCTGTCGGACGTCACCGTCACCAAGGGCGCGACGGTCTCGGCCGGCGAGGTGATCGGCAAGGTCGCGCCCCGCGACAAGCCCGAGCTGCAGTTCGACGTATTCCGCGGCACGACCAGCGTGGATCCGACGCCCTACGTCGGCGGCTGAGGCGTGGCGCGCGAGCCCGTCCGGGTTCCCCATGCGCAGTGGAATTCGCTGCGGGACTTCTGGCACGGCCATGTGGAGGGCCGGGACCTCGGCACCGGCGTGACGGTGCTCTTCTACGCCAACGAGGAGAAGGGCAAGGGCCCGGGCTGGCACGTCCATCCCTATGACGAGGTCTTCATCATCCGCGAGGGCCGCGCGCTCTTCACCATCGGCGGGACCAGGATCGAGGCCGAGACCGGCGACGTGCTGCTCGGCCCCGCCGGGATCCCGCACAAGTTCGCCAATATCGGCGAGGGCCGCCTCGACACCGTCGACATCCACCTCAGCGACCGCTGGATCCAGACCGACCTGCCCGACCCGGAAACCGCCTGAGCCGGGTTCCGGCCGAACGGATCGGAAGAACACCCCCCGCAAAAAGACGCATAAAACCAGCGGCCCTCGCCGTCGACTCCTGTTCCTCCCGCGGCCGGGGTGTCCCCAGCCCGATCGACCCGTGGCGATCGGGCCGCGCCGGCCGTCCCGGGGGCCGGCGCGCTTCGCACGCCGTCCAGGGTGGCAAAACCGCCATCAGTCCAGCCGCACCCCGCGCCGCCCCGCCAGGTCGGTGAGGTATTGCCAGGCGACGCGCCCGGAGCGGCCGCCGCGGGTCTGGGACCATTCGATGGCCTCCGCGCGCAGATCCGCCTCCGGGATCGCGATGCCGTAGGCGTCGCAATAGCCGCGGATCATCGCCAGAAAATCATCCTGATTGCAGGCGTGGAAGCCGAGCCAGAGCCCGAAGCGATCGGAGAGCGAGACCTTCTCCTCCACCGCCTCCGAGGGATTCACCCCCGACTGGCGCTCGTTCTCGATCATGTCGCGCGGCATGAGATGCCGCCGGTTCGAGGTGGCGTAGAGCACCACGTTCTCCGGCCGGCCCTCGATGCCGCCGTCGAGCACCGCCTTCAGCGACTTGTAATGGCTGTCGTCCTTGTCGAAGCTGAGGTCGTCGCAGAAGAGGATCACCCGCGCCGCCTGGCCGCGCAGGCTGGCGAGCAGCCGGCCGATCGAGGGCAGATCCTCGCGATGGAGCTCGATCAGCTTCACCCCCGGCACCGCGCGGGCCGCCTCGGCATGAACCGCCTTGACGAGCGACGACTTGCCCATGCCGCGCGCGCCCCAGAGCAGCACGTTGTTGGCGGGATAGCCGCGGGCGAACTGCAGGGTATTGCCGAGCAGCGTGTCCCGCGCCCGGTCGATGCCGACGAGGAGCCCCAGATCGACCCGCGCCACCCGCGCCACCGGCTCGAGCCGGTCGGGGCCGGTCTGCCAGACGAAGGCCTCCGCGAGGCCCAGATCCGGCGCGGCCTGCGGCGGCGGGCTGATGCGCTCCAGCGCCGAGGCGATCCGCGCGAGCGCCCGCGCGGCCTCCTCGCTCACGCGCCGTCCTCGCCCGCGCCCTCGGCCGCCGGCTCGCCCTCGTCCCAGAGCCCCTGCGCCCGCAGCTCGGCCTCGCGCCGCCGGTCGACCATGCGCACCAGGACGATGGAGATCTCGTAGAGGCCGTAGACCACGCTGAAGAGGATCACCTGCGTCACCACGTCGGGCGGCGTGACGATGGCCGCCAGCGTCAGGATGCCGACGATGGCGTATTTGCGCACGTCGCCGAGCCCCTTGGCGGTGACGAGATCGGCCTTGGCCATCAGGGTCAGGAGCACCGGCAGCTGGAAGCAGAGGCCGAAGGCGATGATGAACTTCATCGTCAGCCCGAGATATTCGTTGATGGTGCCGAGGAACTGGATGCCGACCTCGTCGCCGGCCTCGAAGCTCTCCGGGCCCATCTGCTGGAAGCTCAGGAAGAAGTCGAACGCGAGCGGCAGGATCACGTAATAGGCGAAGGCCGCGCCGAGCACGAAGAGCGCCGGCGAGGCGATCAGGAAGGGCAGGAAGGCGCGCTTCTCCTGCCGGTAGAGGCCGGGCGCCACGAAGCGCCACAACTGATAGGCGATGATCGGGAAGGCGGCGACGAAGCCGCCGAACATCGAGATCTTGATCTGCACCATGAAGCCCTGCTGCAGGCCGGTGAAGATCAGGTCGGGCTCCTGGCCATGCTCGACGAGAAGTTTCGCGAGCGGCTGGGCGAGGAAGTTGAAGATCGGCCGCGCCACCACGAAGCAGAGCACCATCGCCACGGTGAAGGCGAGCACCGAATAGATCAGCCGCGTGCGCAGTTCCGCCAGATGCTCGATCAGCGGCGCGGTGGTGTCGTCGATCTCGTTGTCCTTCATGGTCCCGCCGCGCCGTCGGTCTTCTCGGCCGCGGGCGCGCTCGCGGCGGCGGCCGGCGGCTCCTCCGCTTCCGGCGCCGGGGCCGGGGCCGCCGCAGGCTTCGCCGCCGCCTTCGGCTCGGTTACCGCGGAGGCGGCGTATTTGCGCGCCGAGCTCGTGGCCGAATTCAGGTTGATCCGGTCGAGGGACTTCAACCCGCTCGCCGCATCCTTCAGGCCGGATTCATCGGCGGCCTCTTCCAGCGAGCGCTGGAACTCGCGCGCCATGCCGCGCGCCTTGCCCATGAAGCGCCCCACGGTGCGGAAGAGGCCCGGCAGTTCCTTGGGCCCGACCACGATCAGCGCCACGATGCCGATGAGCAGAAGCTCCGACCAGCCGATGTCGAACATGTCCCTGACTCACCCGGCCGGAGCGGTCAGACCTTGTCCTTCTCGGGCGTGACGTCGCGGGCGGCATCCGCGGCCGCCGAGCGCGAGGCGTTCTCGATCTCGTCGGTGCCGTCCTTGAGGCCGCGCTTGAAGCTCGTGATGCCCTTGCCGACCTCGCCCATGAGGCCCGCGACCTTGCCGCGCCCGAACAGGACCAGCACGACGATCGCAATCAGGATCAGGCCGGCAGGACCGATGTTGTTCAGCATTTGTCGTCTCCATTGCCAAGCCGGCCGCGCCACGGGCGCCGCCTGCCTACCGGCCACACATATTGCGTCTGCGGTCCGCATTCAAACCCCAAACGACCGGCGAACCTGCGTGTGATGGGGAACCGGTAACGATTCCCGTCATTCCGGCAGCCCGGCGATCCGCATCGCGCCCTTCCATTTCGCGATCTCCGCCGCGCCGGCAATGGGAAAGGCCGCATCGAGGTTCGATAGCCGCAGACCCGGATCGATCCGCAGAACGTGATCGAGCGCGAGCCCCGCGCCGGCGACATCGCCCAGGGCGGCTCGGCCCGCGGACAGGACGCACCAGGCGATCCAGTAGTTCGGCTGCATGAGGACCGCCCGCTCGGCCCAGTCCACGGCCTCCCGCTCCCTTCCGGCAAAGAAGTGGGCGCAGCCCGTCGCGGCCTGCATCATGGCGTATTGCGGATCCTGCGGGCTCAGGCCCATGGCGCGCTCGATATGCCCGATGGCGAGGTCCGGCCGGCCGAGCCAGACCTGGATCCAACCGCTGAATAGCCAAGCGAGCGCGAGGTTCGGGTTGAGCTCCAGCGCCCTTTCCACCAACCGCGCGCCCTTCGCGGGATCCCCGACCACGAAGCCGAACCCGATCCCGGCCGTCGCCAGTGCGAGCGCGTCATCGGGTCCGCAATCCGCCGCCAGCCGCGCGAGGCGCGCGACCTCGGCCGTCTCCTCGGCCCGGTTCCGGACCCAGCCGCAGGCCTTGCGCTGGGAGTAGCAGCGCACGGCCATACCGTAGGCGGCCGCGAAGTCGGGGTCGAGCTCGCTCGCCCGCCGAAACAGGGAAATCGCCTCGGCGCTCCCCTCTTCGGTCCAGAGATGCATCGCCGCCAGCCCGCGCAGGTAGAGATCATAGGCGTCGAGACTTTCGGTGGGCTTGCGGAAGGCGCGGGCGATCTCGGCCGCCTCAACCCTGGGAAGCAGCGCGCCGACGACCCGGCCGGCGATCCGGTCCTGCAACTCGAAAACGCGCGTCAGGGCTCCCTGGAAGCTGTCCGACCAGATCACCGTGCCGGCGATGGAATCGATAAGGGTGGCAGTGATCCTGACATTGCGCGCATCCTGGCGGGCGCTGCCGCGCAGGAGATAGCGCGCACCCAGTGCCTCGCCGACGGATTTGCTGTCTGCGGAGCGACCGCGAAAGGCGAAGCTGGAGTTGCGGGCGATCACGAAAAGCCCGCGCACCCGCGACAGCGCGGCGATGATTTCTTCCACGACGCCGTCGGCGAAATAGTCCCGCCGCGCATCGTCCCCGAGCGTCTCGAACGCCAGAACGGCGATGGACGGCCGCGTGGAAGGCGGCGTCGGTTCCGCCGTGGCCAGGCCGGGCTTCGCATCGGCGCGCGATCGCGGCGCCTCCCGCGGCGGGACGCGGCTTGCCCGGATGGCGTCGTGAAGCGCGACCGTCTCGGGTTCCGGCGCGACCGCGAGCTCCCGGTCGAGCAGCGCGCGAAACTCCGAGAAGACCCGCAGCGCCTGGACGGTGTCGCCGGAGGAAGCCTTCACTTTCATCAGGAGGCGGTATGCGGGCTCGTTCAGCGGATCGAGCCGCAGCGCCCTTCGCGCCGCGGACTCTCCCTCCGCCAGATCCTGACCGTTACCGAAGGTAGCGACCAGCGAGGTTGCCGCTTGCTCGGCAATGCGGCGCAGCCGCCGACGCTCCGCCAGAAGCCAGTCCTCCGCCTCGGCTCCCCCAAGGGAGACCCCTTCGAGGAAGTCACCAGCATAGAGGTCGAGCGCCCGTTCGAGCTGCGCGCGGGAACCCCGGCGGACCAGACCCTCGAAATCGCGCACGTCGAAACGGATCTCGTCGGCGGAAAGCCGGACGGCGTGCCTGTCCGCCTGCAACACCGCCTCGCCGGCATCGCCCAGGACCGCCTTCAGTCGCGCCAGGGCGTGTTTCAGGCTGTCCCTCGCCCGCGCGTCGTCGGAATCGCTCCAGAACAATCCGGCCAGCCGCTCGCGACTCTGCGGGGCGCCCGAATCGAGCGCGAGGAAGGCGAGCATGGCGCGATCCTTCTGCCCGGTGATGCTCACGGCCGCGCCATCCGCCAGCCGGACCTCGAACCTTCCGAGCGAAAGCAAATCCAGGACGGGCATTCCCCCTCCAGAGGAATCGGAACGAGGCCGGGCGGGATACCGGCCTACCGGCGCTTTCCCGTTGGGTTCCCGCTGCCCGTCCCGCTGCGATCCCCCTCCGCGACTACGGTCGATCCTACCACTTCGCCGCATCGAACAGGAGGAAAGATCGCTCATGACTGCGCAGAACCAAGGCTCGACGAAAACCCGCGCATCCGGAACCGAGAGGGGCCAAGGCCCGCTCGGCGGCTACCTTCCGCCTTCGATCGCCGCATTCGGACCCGGGGTGCGCCCGGACGACCGGTCGCTGGCGGTGCAGGCCGGCACATACCGTCTGATCCTCGCGCTCGCGCGCCTGTGGGATAGTCGGTTTCAGTCGCGTCCGGCCGGATCACTGACCGCACCCCGATCCGTCGCGGCGCGCCTGCAGGGCCCCTGAGACATGCGGCCCCCCGGCCAGGCAAAAGGCCGCGCCCCACGCGATCCGCGCCGCTTTCCCCCGGACCGGGCGAGGCAAGAGAGGGGCACCGCATCGCCGCCGTTCGGGGATCGGGACGGGTCGGCCCTGGACGGCGCGCCTGCGGGCCAGACCCCGGAAGGGCCGGCGCGGCCCGAGCGGAATGGTTCGGCTGAGAGGACCGCTGGTATGAGACCCGCGAACGTAGCTGTCCGAGCTTCGGCCCGGCCGGTCTATTGCGCGAAATAGGGGCTCTTGAGCACGCTCTGCTCGCGGCAGGGGAAGACGAAGCAGCGGTCCCGGCGCAGCGAGAGCCAGAGCGGCGTGCCGGGCCGGGGCAGGAAGACCCCCGGCACCGTCGCCTTGAGCTGCGAGCCGTCGTGATCCATGGTCAGCTCGACGATGCTGCGGTGGCCCATGAAGCGCGCCCGGCTGACCCGCCCGCGCGCGGGCACGCCGTCCGACGGCGTGGGCAGGGGGCCGGCGCCGTTGCGGTCGAAATCCATCTTCAGATGCTGCGGCCGGATGATGATCTCCACATCCGCCCGGTCGGCGAGGCCCGGCGTCAGGAACTGGCCGAAGGGCGTCTCGGTGGCGAAATTCGTCACCACGCCGTGGATCACGTTGACGTCCGAGAAGAACATCGCCGCCTCCTTGTCCACGGGGTTGTTGTAGATGTTGTAGGGCGCGCCCTGCTGCACGATGCGGCCGTCGCGCATCAGCGCGATCCGGTCGGCCATGCGCATCGCCTCCTCCGGCTCGTGGGTGACGAGCAGCACCGCCGTGCCTTCCTCCTTCAGGATGTCGAGGGTCTGGTCGCGGATGCCGTCGCGCAGCCGGTTGTCGAGCCCGGAGAAGGGCTCGTCCATCAGAAGGATCGGCGGCCGCGGCGCCAGGGCGCGGGCCAGCGCCGCGCGCTGCTGCTCGCCGCCCGAAAGCTGATGGGGATATTTGGCGCCGTGCCGTTCCAGCCCGACCCGCGCCAGCAGCGCCCGCGCCCGCTCGGCCCGCTCCGGCGCCGGGCCGCGCAATCCGAAGGCCACGTTCCGGGCGATGCTCAGATGCGGGAAGAGCGCGAAATCCTGGAACATGAGCCCGATGCCGCGGCGCTCGGGCGGCATGTGGCGCGTCGCGTCCGACACCACCCGTCCCCCCACGACCACGACGCCCTCGTCCTGCCGCTCCACCCCGGCGACGATGCGCAGGAGCGTCGACTTGCCGCAGCCGGAGGGGCCGAGCAGGCAGGTCACCTCGCCGCGGCCGAGCTCCAGCGACACCCCCTCCAGCACGCGCGTGCCGTCGTAGGAATGCCCGATATCCTCCACGGCCAGCCGAATCTCCCCGGGATCCGGTCGGATGTCCTTCACGGGCGCACCCCATGTATTCCGATTGTTTTCATCGGGTATCGACCGAAATAACCACCGTTCCAGGGTGTGACAAGCCCCGGGGAGCCGCGCCGCCTCAGATCGTCGCGAAGGTGGCGCCGCCGTCGATCAGGATGTTCTGCCCGACGATGAAGCCGGCATGGACCGAGCAGAGGAAGGCGCAGGCCGCGCCGAATTCCGCCGCCGTGCCGTAGCGCCCGGCGGGAACGCCGGCCGCACGCCTGGCGCGCGCCGCCTCCATGGAGAGGCCCTCGGCCTCCACCACGTCGCGGTCGAGCGCCTCGGCCCGGTCGGTGTCGTGGATGCCGGGCAGCAGGTTGTTGATCGTGACCCCCTTCGAGGCCACCTGCCGGCTCGTCCCGGCCACGAAGCCGGTCAGCCCGGTGCGCGCCGTGTTCGAGAGCCCGAGCGCCAGGATCGGCGCCTTGACCGATTGCGAGGTGATGTTGACCACCCGCCCCCAGCCGCGCGCCATCATGCCCGGCAGCACCGCCTGCATGAGCGCGATGGGCCCCAGCATGTTGGCGTCGAGGGCCCTGATGAAATCCTCCCGCGACCAGTCGCTCCAGAGCCCGGGCGGCGGGCCGCCGGCATTGGTCACCAGGATGTCGGGCCCGGGGCCGGCGGCGAGCAGCGCCGCGCGCCCCTCGCCGGTCGTGACATCGGCGGCGACCGTGGTCACCTGCACCCCGTGCCGGTCGCGGATCGCGGCGGCGGTCGCCTCCAGCGCCTCGACCCCGCGGGCGTTGAGCACCAGGTCGACCCCGGCCGCGGCCAGCGCCTCGGCGCAGCCGCGCCCGAGCCCCTTCGATCCTGCGCAGACGATCGCGCGCTTGCCTCCGATGCCGAGATCCATGGTCTTCCCCCGTTCGAAAATGTCAGTCGAGCGCCGCGAGCACCGGTGCCCATTGCGCCTGCATCGGCGCGAAGGCGCGCTGGCGGCGGTCGAAGATCGCGAGCCCCTGCTCGGCCAGCTCGCCATAGGCGGCGCGGTCGCTGATCCAGGCGATCGGCTCCTGGCCGAGGCCGGCGAAGAACTCCCTGAGCCGCGCGGTCGCGCGCTGGTTGGGATGCACCCGGTTGGCCACCACGTGAAGCCCGACCTTGCCCTTGCGGATGCGCTTGATCGCCTCGATGTCGCGCAGGAACCGCTTCGTGCTGTCGGCGTCGAAATAGGAGGGCAGCACCGGGGCGATCACGGTGCCCGCCTCGGCGATCAGCGCCTCGGCCCGGCCGCCGCGCAGCGCGCCCGGCGCATCGATCACCAGCCAGTCGAAGCCGCGCGGCACCTCGCCCACGTCGCCCTTCGACGACCAGTCGAGCCCCGCGATCACCGGCACGCCCACCGGCCGCTGCCGGAGCCAGCGCATGGCGGATTTCTGGGCGTCGGCATCGACCAGCGCCACCCTGGCCCCGCGCCCGGCGAGCGCCGCGGCGAGCGTGATCGCGGTCATGGTCTTCCCGCAGCCGCCCTTCCGGTTCGCGACGAGAATCGTCTGCATGGGCGTCCCCTTTTCCCGCTCGCAGGTTAGGGTCATTTCGCCGCGACGCAACCCGCGTTGAGGCATCCCGCGAGGCGATCGCGTGGGAACCCAGTTCTCTCTTCCTCGATCGCCCCGCCACAAGAAGAGGGCAGCGCCCGACCCGGGCGGGTGCGAAGCGCCCGCGTCGTGCCGGAGGCACGCCGTTGGCGTGACGGGCGGGGCGGGCGCTGCCCGGCGGTGCCCGCCGGGCGGGGTGGTGAAGCCAGGCGCGCCCGGATCCCAGCCTGACGGGCTCGCGTTGCCAGATACCACTCCCCTGACGCATCCCGGCGCTTCCGTCACCGCTTGACCTCCGGCCCGCCGGATGCGTTCCTGTGATCATGCTCGACGCCAGCACCCTCGCCCTCTTCGCCGCCGCCCTCGCCGTCGCGGCGGGCTCGCCCGGCCCCTCGGTCGCGGCGCTGGTCGCGCGCGTGCTGGCCCGCGGCCCGCGCTCGGTCCTGCCCTTCCTCGCGGCGATGTGGATCGGCGAGGCGGTCTGGCTCGCCTGCGCCGTCTTCGGGCTCGCGGTGATCGCCGCATCCTTCCAGCTCGCCTTCGCGACGCTGAAGTGGGCCGGGATCGCCTATCTCGGCTGGCTCGCCTGGAAGATGTGGGCCGCGCCGACCGACGTGGAGCAGCTGCCCGACGCGACCTCGCCGCTGCGGCTCTTCGGGACCGGCCTCGCGATCACACTCGGCAACCCCAAGATCATGGTCTTCTATCTCGCGCTGCTGCCCTCGCTGCTCGACCTCTCGGCGATCACCCTCGGCGGCTGGGCCGAGCTGACGCTCGTCATGGCGCTGGTGCTGATCGCGGTCGACCTCGGCTGGGTGATCGCCGCCAGCCAGGCCCGGCGGCTCTTCCGCACCCCCGCCGGCCGCCGCCTCGCCAACCGGCTCTCCGCCGGCATGATGGCCGGCGCCGCCGGCGCGATCGCGACGAGCTGAGCGACAGGCGGAACTCAATCGGAGGGCCATGGCCCCAAACCGATCTTGAGGACAGCCAAAGCACCGCCCCCCCGAGCGGAAAGGAACTCGACGACAAGGGCAGCTGACGCGCCATCTTCCCCTCGCGGATTTGGCAGGTGACAAATCCGCGCGCGCCTGCCTGCCCCTCGGCAGGCGCGACAGGCGCGCCCGCCCGGGCAGGCGCGCGCGGATTACCCAGCGATGGTGAAACCCGACCCCCTTCGGTCTCCGCGCTCGCGCGCGTCCCTCCGACGCACCGGCGCGAGGCAGTGCCTCGCTCTTGCCGGTTCGGGGTGTCCTTGGCCAATCGGTTCACCCGGATGTCGCATGAGTCCGGCGATTCTGCGGCGTTAACATTTTTCTGACGTAATATCAATGGCTTGCATTCTGTCCCCATGGGGACAGCGCCGAATCACGCGCCACATCCGCCCCTTTCCAAGCCGAAAGCCGCACAATATATCCGCTGCCATGCCCGACGGACCCGCCAACACGCCCGCCCTGCCGCCCGAGATCGCGCGGCGCCGCACCTTCGCGATCATCTCGCACCCGGATGCCGGCAAGACCACGCTGACCGAGAAATTCCTGCTCTATGGCGGCGCCATCCAGATGGCCGGCCAGGTCCGCGCCAAGGGCGAGGCCCGGCGCACCCGCTCGGATTTCATGAAGATGGAGCAGGACCGCGGCATCAGCGTCAGCGCCTCGGCCATGTCCTTCCCCTTCCGGGAGTGGTGGTTCAACCTCGTCGACACGCCCGGCCATTCGGATTTCTCCGAGGACACCTACCGCACGCTGACCGCGGTGGACGCGGCCGTGATGGTGATCGACGGCGCCAAGGGGGTCGAGAGCCAGACCCGCAAGCTCTTCGAGGTCTGCCGGCTGCGCGACCTGCCGATCCTGACCTTCTGCAACAAGATGGACCGCGAGGCGCGCGACACCTTCGAGATCATCGACGAGATCCAGCACGAGCTGCAGCTCGACGTCTGCCCGGCCTCCTGGCCGATCGGCATGGGCCGCGACTTCCTCGGCTGCTACGACATGATCCACGACCGGCTGGAGCTGATGGACCGCGCCGACCGCAACCGCCGCGGCGCGAGCATCGAGATGCGCGGGCTCGACGACCCCGCCATGGAGACGCATATCCCCGCGCCGCTGCTCGCCCGGCTGCGCGAGGAGGTCGAGATGGCGCGCGAGCTGCTGCCCGCCTTCGACGCGGCTGCGATGCTCGCGGGAAACCTCTCGCCGATCTGGTTCGGCTCGGCGATCAATTCCTTCGGGGTGCAGGAGCTCATGGCCGGCATCGGCAGCTTCGCCCCGCCGCCGCAGCTGCGCCCCGCCGAGAGCCGCCAGGTCGGGGCGTGGGAAAAGGCGGTCACCGGCTTCGTCTTCAAGGTCCAGGCCAACATGGACCCGAGGCACCGCGACCGGGTCGCCTTCGTGCGCCTCTGCTCGGGACATTTCGAGCGCGGCATGAAGCTGACCCATGTCCGCTCGGGCAAGCCGATGGCGATCTCGAACCCGGTGCTCTTCCTCGCCAACGACCGCGAGATCGCCGAGGACGCCTGGGCCGGCGACATCATCGGCATCCCCAACCACGGCCAGCTCCGCATCGGCGACGCACTGACCGAAGGCGAGGGCTTGCGCTTCACCGGCATCCCCTCCTTCGCGCCGGAGCTGCTGCAGACGGTGCGCGCGGGCGACCCCATGAAGGCCAAGCATCTGGAGAAGGCGCTGACCCAATTCGCCGAGGAAGGCGCCTCCAAGCTCTTCAAGCCCGACGTCGGCTCGGGCTGGATCGTCGGCGTGGTCGGGCCGCTGCAGTTCGACGTGCTCGCGAGCCGCATCGAGCTCGAATACGGCCTGCCGGTGCGCTTCGAGCCGACGCAGTTCACCTCTGCCCGCTGGGTCTCCGGGCCGCGGGACAAGATCGACGCCTTCGTGAAGGCCAACAAGGGCCACATGGCCGCCGACCACGACGGCGATCCGGTCTACATGACCCGCCTGCAATGGGACATCGACCGCGTGGCCCGCGACTATCCCGAGATCGCGCTCACCGCCACCAAGGCGATGATGGTCTGAACCGCCCCTTCGCAGGACTCCGCCCGCACGGCCCCGGATCGGACGGCCGCGACACCGTGCCGGCCGGCGCCTCGGCCCTACCAATGCAGCGGCGGCGTGCCGTTGTGGCGGCGGCGGCTGAGGGCGACGGCGGCCATCACGAGGCCGACATGGCTGAAGGCCTGGGGGAAGTTGCCCAGCATCTCGCCGGTCTCGGCATCGACCTCCTCGGCGAGCAGGCCCAGATCGTTGGCGACCGCGACGAGCCGCTCGAAGAGCCCGACCGCCTCTTCCATGCGGCCCTGCAGGGCATAGACCTCGACCAGCCAGAACGAGCAGAGCAGGAAGGTGCCCTCGTGGCCGTCCAGCCCGTCGTGGCCGTCGGTCTGGTAGCGCAGCAGGAACCCGCCCTGCAGAAGCTCGCGCTCGATCGCCGCCACGGTCCCGGTCATGCGCGGGTCGTCCGGCGGCAGGAAACCCACCAGCGGCAGCATCAGGAGGCTCGAATCGACGGTCTCGCTGCCGTAATACTGGGTGAAGCTCCCGAGCCGCGCATTGAAGCCGCGCTCGCAGACGTCGTCGCGGATGCTTTCGGCGATGCCGCGCAGCCGTGCCCGCTCGGCCTCGTCGCCCGCCGCCTCCGCGGCCTTGGCGGCATGGTCGAAGCCCACCCAGGCCATGACCTTGGAATAGACGAAATGCCGGCGCTCGCTGCGGATCTCCCAGATGCCTTCGTCGGGCTCGGTCCAGGCGGTGGCGAGGAACTCCATGATGATCTGGCGGTAGGCCTCCTGGCGCTCGTGGGGCGGCAGGCCGCGCCGGGTGGCGAGCGCGAGCACGTCGGCGACCTCGCCGTAGACGTCGAGCTGGAACTGGTTGGCGGCGGCATTGCCGACCCGCACCGGGCGCGATCCGGCGAAGCCCGGCAGCCAGTCGACCACCCATTCGGTGAGGACCCGCTCGCCGGCGAGCCCGTACATCACCTGCAGCTGCTCAGGCGAGCCCGCCACCGCGCGGATCAGCCAGTCGCGCCAGGCCTGCGCCTCGCGCGTCAGCCCGGTCTCGAGGAACGCCTGCAGGGTGAAGGCGGAATCGCGGAGCCAGCAGAAGCGATAATCCCAGTTGCGCCCGCCGCCGAGGGATTCGGGCAGCGACGTCGTGGCCGCCGCCGCGATGCCGCCGCTGGGGATATAGGTCAGCGCCTTCAGGGTCAGGAGGGATCGGCGCACCGCGGCGCGCCATTCCGGCCGCATGGCCGAGGGCAGCCGGATCCGGTCGGTGAAGGCGTCCCAGTAGGAGCGGGTGGCGGCGAGCGCCTCCTCGGCATCCACGCGGTCCGGGGCCGGGCCGAAGGAATGGCCATGCGTCAGGACGAAGTCCCGGATCTCGCCCGCGGCGACCTCGAAGGTGCCGACGGTATGCAGGTCGTCGCCGTGCAGCTCGACGTCCGTGCGCAGGATGAAGAGGTCCGGGCCCGCGATCGCATGCCATTCGTCCTCCCCGACCCGTTCGACCCAGGGCACGGTGCGGCCGTAGTCGGCACGGATGACGAGGTCGCATTCCATCTCGACCCGCCCGCGCAGGCCCTCGACACGGCGGATGATGGCCGGCGTGCCGTTCAGCATCGCCATGAAGTCGAAGACCCGCGCGGTCCCGCCCTCGACCTCGTGGGTGGTGACCAGGATCACCGTGTCGTCCTCGTAGGCGCGCTCGGTTCTCGCTTTGCCGGTCGGCGCGATCAGCCAGCGGCCGTTGTCGTGGGAGCCCAGGAGGGCGGCGAAGCAGGCCTCGGAATCGAGGCGCGGCCAGCAGAGCCAGTCGATGGAGCCGCCGCGCGAGATCAGGGCGCAGGATCGTCCGTCCGCGATCAGACCGTAATCCGCGATCGATGCCGGCGACGAGCCTCTTCGCATGCGCTGCCCCGTTCCGCGCCGCGCATTCGCTGCGGCCATTCCGGGGACGGAGAACGCGCAAGGCGCTTCGACCCGACCTGATACCCCATCGCCCCCGATTTGCATCGAATTAGCGCATAATACGTGCCGATTTCCAAGGAATGGATCGGATCTTGGTTTATCGCCGCGCGCTTCGTGGCGGATATACCTCGGATGTCTCCGGGCATTCCGGCGGACGATGGAAGGCCCCCGTCGGATCCGCCAGGGAAGAGTTTCCCTTGTCATCTGCCGTGCAACATCCATATACCATCCACATGGATGGAGAATCGCCGTGAACAGCAATGTCAGACCGATCCGCGAGCGAACGCCGGAGAGCGAGAAGATCACCGTCAATCTCGGCTACGTCGATCTCGGCCGCATCGACCTCATGGTGCAGGAGGGCTTCTATTCCAACCGCACCGACTTCATCCGCACCGCGATCCGCGGCCAGCTCGCGCGGCATTCCGAGGAGATGTCGCGATCGGTGGAGCGCCACATGCTCGAGCTCGGCGTGCGCGACTTCACCCGCACGGATCTGGAAGCGGCGCGGGACGCCGGCGAGATCCTGCATGTCAGGGTGCTCGGCCTCGCCCGGATCGCGCCGGACGTAGCGCCCGAGCTCGCCCGCGCGACCATCGGGTCGCTGACCGTGCTCGGTGCCTTGCAGGCGAGCGCGCCGGTCAAGGCCGCCCTCGCCGACCGCCTCCTTTAAAGCCAGGAACGGAGCTCGTCCCATGAGCCAGGAATTCACCGCGGCGATGCGCCGCGCCACGCAGGCCACACGCGCCATGGATGTCGCCGGAGCGACCCGGATCATCGGCGAAGCCCTCGGCATCGGAATCGGCCGCGACACCGGCCTTCCCGCCATGGCCCCGGTCGAGCCCGCAGCTCGGCCCCTCCGCCGGCGGCTGGGCGAGGTCGTTCGGCTGCTCAAGGCCGGCAAGCGGGCGATCCCCGGCCTCGACGGCCGTGCGCTTCCTCTCCCCGAGCGGCCGGTGCCGGAGGGCGCGACCTTCGCCGCCGGGCGTTTCGCCGGGCCCGCCGGAGCGCGCGACTATCGCCTCTATCTTCCGGCCTCGCTGGACGGGGCGGCGCCGCAGGGGCTCGTGCTGATGCTGCACGGCTGCACCCAGACGCCGGAGGATTTCGCCGCCGGGACGGGGATGAACGAGCTCGCCGAGACCAACCGGCTGATCGTCGTCTATCCCTCCCAGACCCGGGCCGAAAACCCCGCAGCCTGCTGGAACTGGTTCCGCCCCGGCGACCAGGGCCGCGAGGCGGGCGAGCCGGCGATCCTCGCGGGCCTTGCCCGCGCGATGGCCGAGGAGCACGGCGTGCCCCCGGGCCGCGTCTTCGCCGCCGGGCTTTCGGCCGGCGGCGCCATGGCGGCGGTGCTCGGCGCCACCTGGCCCGATCTCTTCGCCGCGGTCGGCGTGCATTCGGGGCTCGCCCATGGATCGGCCAGCGACGTCGTCTCGGCCTTCGCGGCGATGCGCGGGGAGGCGGCGCCGCCCCGGGAAGGCACGTCCCCGACCTCCGCCGATGTCATCGTCTTCCACGGCAGCGCCGACCGGACGGTGCACCCTTCGAATGCCGCGCATGTCGCCGGGGCCGCCGGGCGGCCCGCCCGCCGCTCTTCCGGCGTCGCGCCGGGCGGAAGGCGCTACGAGCGGCTGGTGACGGAGCCGGCGCGTACCGGCCCGCGGGTGGAATGCTGGATGGTCGAGGGGGCCGGGCATGCCTGGTCCGGCGGCCGGCCGGAAGGCTCCTACACGGACGCGACGGGACCGGACGCCTCCGCTGAGATGGTCCGCTTCTTCCTCGACCGGCCGAAGCGGGGGCCGGCGCGATGAGTGGCGGTTCGCTCACCTTCGACGCGGTCGCGGAACCGCAGGCCTCGGCCAGGTGGCGCGCCCGCTGGGAGCGATCCTGGCCGGATTATCGCGCCTGGTTCCTCGCCCGGGGCGGCGACGGCGGCCCGTCGCGGGCCGAGGCGGAAGCCGCCCTCGCGCGCCACATGCCCGAGCTCGTGCCGGTGCACCGCCGGCTGACCCGGATCGCCGGCGGCGACGATCTCGCCGCGCGCTTCCTCGCGACCTGGTGCCCCCCGCGCTATCTCGGCGGCTGCTCGGTCGCGGCCGTGACCGGTGAGGACGGCACGCGGCTCCTGCGCAACTACGACCTTTCGCCGGAGCTCAACGAGGGGCTGCTCCTGCGCAGCGAATGGACCGGGCGGCCGGTGATGGGCATGGTCGAGTTCCTCTGGGGCCTGTCGGACGGCGTGAACGGCGCGGGGCTGGCGGCCGCGCTCGCCTATGGCGGCCGCCCCGAAACCGCGGAGGGCTTCGGCGTCACCACGCTCATGCGCTACGTGCTGGAGACCTGCGGCAGCGTTCCCGAGGCGATCGCGGCGCTCCGGCGCATCCCCTCGCACATGGCCTACAACGTGACGCTGGCCGACCGCAGCGGGCGCACCGCCACCCTGGAGCTCTGGCCCGGCGGCGGGCTGGCGCTCTGCCGCCCCGCCATCGCCACCAACCACCAGCGCTCGCGGGATGCCGGCGCCCGGCCCGATCCGGGGCAGAGCCGCGACCGCCGGGCGCATCTCGAGCGCCTGCTGCGGGGCGCTCCCCCGCCCGACCGGCTCGCCGAGGCCTTTCTCGAGCCGCCGCTCTACCGGCGCGACCATGCCGGCGGCTTCGGCACGCTCTTCACCGCCGTCTACGACCCGGCGGCCGGGGCGATGGCGCTGCTCTGGCCGGAGCGGCGCTGGCACCAGGCGCTCGACGCCTTCGAGGAAGGGCGCCGCGTGATCCGCTATGCCGCCGGGCCCGGAGCGGCAGCGGCACCCGCCGGCGGGGCCGAGCTCGCCGCCGCCCTGCAGGCGCTGCGGCCCTGGTTGAGCCGGTCCGGCGCGGCCGCCTTCGACCGCTGGTGCGAGGAGGCCCGCGGCGGCCATTGCGACTGGGCGGCCTTCGGCCGGGCCTTCGCCTGCTGAGGCCGGTTTCGGGGCCCGGGCGACGATCGGCCCTTCTAGACGCGCCGGCAATGGGTTATCGACCCCTCTGGCGCGGCCGGGAGCGACCGGCCGCGAGGAACTAGGGACGGGGCGAGACGATGCAGGCGCATGTGACCCTTGAGCGGCCCGCCGCCGCGCCGGAGCGCCGCCGGTGACGGCCTTCCTCATCCTGCTGCATGTCGCCGCCCAGATCGTGGTGATCATCCGCGCCCTGCTCCGCCCGCACCGCGAGCCGGCCTCGCGCATGGCCTGGGTCATGGTGGTGCTGCTCGCGCCGGTCGTGGGCATCCTCGCCTATATCCTCTTCGGCGAGGTCGACATCGGCCGTCGGCGCACCGAGCGGATCCGCGCGGCGATCGCGAGCCTGCCCGCGCTCCCCGATGTCGACCGGGCGGCGGCGGGGAACCTTCAGCCGCAGCCGTCCGAGCGCTACGACCATCTCTGGCGCGTCGGACGGTCGATCAGCGGGTTCGAACCTATCGGCGGCAATTCCGGCCGGCTCCTGGCCGATTCCAACGCCGCGATCGACGCGCTCGTCGCCGACATCGACGATGCGCGCGACCATGTCCATGTGATCTTCTACATCTGGCTGCCCGACGGGAACGGATGCAAGGTCGCCGCCGCCCTGGCGCGGGCGGCGGCGCGCGGCGTGACCTGCCGCGCCATGGTCGACGATCTCGGGTCGCGGCGGATGGTGAAATCGGAGCATTGGCAGGCCATGGCGGAGGCGGGCGTGAAGGTGGCGCGCGCCCTCCCCATCGGCAGCCTCTTCGCCCATCCGTTCAAGGGTCGCATCGACCTGCGCAACCACCGCAAGATCGCGGTCATCGACAACTGGATCACCTATTGCGGCAGCCAGAACTGCGCGGATCCGGAATTCCGGGTGAAGCCGAGGTTTGCGCCCTGGGTGGATGCGGTCATGCGCTTCGAGGGTCCGATCGCCCGGCAGAACCAGCTTCTCTTCGCCGGCGACTGGCTCGGCCATGTGGACGACGACCTCGCGGCGATCCTCGACGAGCCGCTCGAGGCGCCCGAGCCGGGCTTCTCGGCCCAGGTGATCGGCACCGGCCCGACCATGCGCTATTCGGCGATGCCGGAGATGTTCGAGGCGCTGATGTACAGCGCCCGCGAGACGATGGTGATCACCACCCCCTATTTCGTGCCCGACGAATCGCTGCTCTCCGCGCTCTGCGGCGCGGCGCGGCGGGGGGTGGAAACCCTGCTGATCCTGCCGGCGAAGAACGACAGCTGGATCGTCGCCGCCGCCGCGCGCAGCTATTATTCCGAGATGCTCGCCGCCGGCGTGCGGATCTTCGAGTTCACCGGCGGGCTGCTGCATACCAAGTCGATCACGCTCGACGGCGCGATCACCCTGATCGGCTCGGCCAATATCGACCGGCGCAGCTTCCAGCTGAACTACGAGAACAACGTGCTCCTGCACGACCCCGCGCTGACGGCGGCGATGCGCGCGCGCCAGCAGGAATATCTCGACCGGTCGCTCCCGGTCACCGCCGCCGAGGTGGCGGCCTGGAGCACCCGCCGTCGCCTGCTCAACAACACGATTGCCATGTTCGGGCCGGTGCTCTGACCGGCGAGGGGCGTCCCCATGAGGACAGATGATAACGCTTTGAAATAGCTTAGGAAAAGTGTTAACGGGCCGAGATCCGCGGTCCGATCCCGAAGCATGGCGCTGCCCCGCCGGCGTCATACCCGCCCGCGGCCCGGGTGTCCCCAGCCCGATCGACCCGTGGCGATCGGGCCGCGCCGGCCCTGCGCGGGGCGCGGCCCTTTCCCTGTCCCTAGATGCGGACCGGGGAGCCCTGTGTCAGTCAGGCGGAAGGGTCGTTGATGTCACGCGCCAAGCCTGCGACGGGAATGTCGTCCCGCCACCGGGCCCGAATGCCGGTCCGGTCAGTCGACGAAGGCCTTCTCGATCACGAACCGGCCGGGCTCGGAATTGGAGCCTTCGGTGAAGCCGGCGGCCTCGCAGAGCGCCTTGTGGTCCTGCAGCATCGCCATGGAGCCGCAGATCATCACCCGGTCGGTGGCCGGATCGAGGGCGCCGCCCACCGCTTCGGCCAGGCGGCCGTCGCGGATCCAGTCGGTCATGCGGCCCGCATGCGGGCTCGCCTCCCGCGTCGTCGTCGAGATCAGGGTCAGCTTGTCGCCCACCATCTCCGACAGGAGCTCGTCCCCGGCGATGCGCTGGATCAGATCCTTGCCGAAGCCGAGCTCCGCCAGCTCGCGGCAGGTGTGGGTGAGCACCACCCGGTCGAACTTCTCGTAGGTCTCGGGGTCGCGGATGATCGAGGCGAAGGGCGCGATCCCGGTCCCCGTGGAGAAGAGGAAGAGCCGGCGGCCGGGCAGGAGCGCGTCATGGACCAGCGTGCCCACCGGCTTCGGCCGCATCACGATCTCGTCGCCTTCCCGGAGATGCTGGAGCCGCGAGGTCAGCGGCCCGTCGGCGACCTTGATCGAATAGAACTCCAGCTCCTCGTCCCAGGACGGCGAGCAGATGGAATAGGCGCGCACCAGCGGCTTGCCCTCGACCATCAGCCCGATCATCACGAACTCGCCCGAGCGGAAGCGGAATCCCGCCGGCCGGTCGCAGTTGAACGAGAAGGTCTTGTCCGTCCAGTGGCGGATGTTGCGCACCTTCAGCAGCGTCATGCCGCGCAACGCCTTGTCGACAACCTGGTCCATGTTCCTCGACTCCCGGAAAACGCGCCGCTCTTACACCGAAGCTTCGCCCGGCGAAACCCCGGCAGCGCTTTTTGCGCCCGCGGCCCACGGTCCTCGCAGCCGACGCCCGTTTGGCCCGCGGCCCGGGTGTCCCCAGCCCGATCGACCCGTGGCGACCGGGCCGGGCAAGGCGCCACCGGAGCCTCGCTTTCTCGGTCCGGGGGAAGGCTCCGCGGGCCGCGCGGGGCGCGGCCTTTTCACTGGCCCGAGGCATGGTCCGGGGGCGCGCGCGACGTCGGTCAGGCGCCCGGAGGTTGCCGTCGCTCCCAGCCTTCCGCGGTGCGGAGGAATTCCGCCGCCCCGCCGCGCCGGAAGCTCCGGGCATCGGCGCGGGCGGTGAAGCGCTCGACCGTGACCGCAGCCGGCAGGATCGTCAGGAGATTGAAATCGTTCTCCTCGCCGCGCAGCCGCGTGGAGAGCCCGGTGCCCGCCTGGATCAGCAGGCTGCGCGCCTCGCCGATGCGCAGGGCGGCCGGCTCGGCGCGCCAGGCATGCAGATGCCCCGAGAGCACGATATCGGCGCCGGCCCGGGTCAGCGCCTCGATCCCGCGGGGCGCATGCTTCATCAGCGTCTTCGGCTCGCCCGGCAGGTGCTCGAAGGGGTGATGCACCACCACGATGCGGGTGGCTAGCCCGGCGGCGGCGAGGGCAGTGGCGGCGCGGCGGGTGGCGCTTCGGCCGATCCGCCCGCGCTGCCAGGCGAGCGGATCGACGGTGTTGATCCCGACCACCGCCAGCTCCGCGTCCACGAAGCGCGGCTCGAGGTCGCGGTCGATCCAGCGGCGGTAGCGGCGGAACGGATCGACCAGCCGCGAGGCGAGATTGCCGAGCGGGATGTCGTGGTTGCCCGGGATCGCCAGCCAGGGCGCGTCGAGCCGGTCGAGGAACCGCCGCGCCTCGGCGAACTGCCGGTTGCGCGCGCGCTGGGTGAGATCGCCCGAGACCACCACCAGATCCGGCGCCGCCCCGGCGATCGCCGCCAGAAGCGGGTCCAGCAATTCCGGACGGGCGCGCCCGAAATGCAGGTCGGAGAGATGGACGAGGCGCCGCATGGCGGGCGTCAGCCCGGCCCGGCGGGCACGATGACACGCAGCGCCTCGGGCCGCATCGCGAAGCGGAACGGCCCGGTCATGCGCTCGCGCTCGCCGTCGCGCGCCACCAGCCGCCGCCGGCGGCGCATCTCGACCCGGACGTCACGACCGCAGATCAGCTCGAAATCGCGCGACGGCTGCAGGCTGCGGAAGGCGAGCCGGACGGCGGTGCCGAGCAGGTCCAGCCGCGAGCAGTCGGGGGCGACGAAGACCGCGAAATCGCCCGACCGCACGCGATCGGCGCCCTCGAGCTCGAAGAGCTCGAGCTGGAAGGCGTTCTTCGCCACGAAGACCAGCGGCGTGCGGAAGGCGCGTGTCGCGCCGTCGACGGTGATCGCGACGTCGAGGGAGGAGCGGAAGCGGACGAGCGTGGTCAGCACCGACCAATAGGCCGCGATCCGGCTGCGCCCCCAGCGGCGGTAGACCCGCTCCCGGCGGAACAGGATCGCCGCATAGGCGCCCAGGCTCGCGTTGTTGAGAAAGACCCGGCCGTTGACCTCGCCGACCGGGATGGCGCGCTCGTGGCCTTCGGCCAGCACCCGCACTGCCGCCTCCAGATCCTCGGGCAGATCGAGCGAGCGGGCGAAATAGTTGAAGGTCCCGAGCGGCAGCACGCCGAGCCGGGCGCCGGTGCCGGCGAGCCTTGCGGCGATGCCGCAGATCGTGCCGTCGCCCCCGGCCGCCACGATGGTGGGCACGCCGGCCTCGAGTGCCCGCGCCGTCTCGCGCGCGATCATGCGGCCGCCGTGCACCACCCGGAGCGAGAAACGCCCCGGATAGCGATCGAAGAGCGCCGTCAGCTCCTCGACCTGCGCCCTTTTCGAGCGCTTGCCGGAGCCGGCGTTCAGGATGACCCTGATGTCGCCGCCCGCGGAGCCGGTGGCCGGATCGGCGGTGCCGGCCGTCATCTCGGCGCTCCCGCCGGCCGGGCAGGCGCCCGGGGATCCGCTTCGCCGGCGGTTGCGGGGCGCAGTCCGGGCAATGTCATTGACCTTTTTCCCGATCCGTATTATGTCACGCGCACAATCGAGAGTCCCGATCCGGGGACTCGGGCCGCGCTGGAACCTGCGGCCGCAACGCCGCAAGTCAACAGCACGAAGGCAGCATGACCAGTTTTTCCGATCTCTCGCTGGACCCGCGGGTCCTGCAGGCCGTGAGCGAATCCGGCTACGCCACCCCCACCCCGATCCAGCAGCAGGCGATCCCGAGCGCGCTCGAGGGCCGGGACGTGCTCGGCATCGCCCAGACGGGCACCGGCAAGACCGCCGCCTTCGTCCTGCCGATGATCACGCATCTGAGCAAGGGCCGCGCCCGGGCGCGCATGCCGCGCAGCCTCGTGCTCTGCCCCACCCGCGAGCTCGCCGCCCAGGTGGCCGAGCAGTTCGAGAAATATTCCGCCCATGTGAAGCTCTCCATGGCGCTGCTGATCGGCGGCGTCAGCTTCAAGGACCAGGACAAGCTGATCGACCGGGGCGTCGACGTGCTGATCGCCACGCCCGGCCGGCTGCTCGATCATTTCGAGCGCGGCAAGCTGATGCTGACCGGCGTGCAGATCATGGTGGTCGACGAGGCCGACCGCATGCTCGACATGGGCTTCATCCCCGACATCGAGCGCATCTTCAAGCTGGTGCCCTTCACCCGGCAGACGCTGTTCTTCTCGGCGACGATGGCGCCGGAGATCACGCGCATCACCCAGGAATTCCTGCACAACCCGGTCCGGGTCGAGGTGGCGCGCCAGGCGACGACCTCGGAGACCATCGACCAGTTCGTCTGCCGCCACAAGCCGGCGCGCAAGGACAGCGGCGCGAGCGAGAAGCGCGAGCTTCTGCGGCGGCTGATCCGCGCCGAGGGCGAGGGGCTGACCAACGGCATCGTCTTCTGCAACCGCAAGGTCGACGTGGACGTGGTGGCCAAATCGCTGAAAAAGCACGGCTTCGACGCGGCCGCCCTTCACGGCGATCTCGACCAGTCGGTGCGCACGCGGATCCTGAACAGCTTCCGCGACGGCGAGCTCAAGCTCCTGATCGCCTCCGACGTCGCCGCGCGCGGGCTCGACATCCCGAATGTCAGCCACATCTTCAATTTCGACGTGCCGATCCATTCCGAGGATTACGTGCACCGCATCGGCCGCACCGGCCGCGCCGGGCGCTCGGGCAAGTCGATCACCCTCTGCCTGCCGCACGAGGCCAAGTATCTCGACAAGATCGAGGAGCTGGTCAAGAAGACCATCCCGCCGATGGAAAGCCCGCTCGCCCGCCCCGAAACCGCGGCGGCCGAGGCGACCGCCTCCGAGCCGCCGGAACCCGCGGAGGAGCCGCGCGAGGCGTCCCGTTCCAACCGCTCCGGGCCGCAGCGGCCCGAGAAGCGCGCCAGGACCACGGCGCCCGCCGCCGAAGGTCGGGCCGCTCCCGAGCAACGCCGCGGCCGCGGTCGTGGCGGCCGCTCCGAGCCCGCCACCCCCGGCATGGGTGATCACGTCCCGGCCTTCCTGATGCGCGAGCTTCGGGTCGCTTCCGAGCCCGAGGGAGAGACCGCGGAGGCAGCGCCGGCCGAGACGCCGCGGCCCGCTTCCCGACGCGGCGCCCGGACCAAGGCCGAGCCCGTCCCGGCCACACCCTCCGCCGCATGATCGAGCCGCGGCTGACCGGTCAGCGAACCGCGTGCGCGGGCATCACGCCGCGCCCGGCCACAGTGCCCGACACTGCCGACTCGCTTAGTGAAATCAGAGCATCAGAAGCGCGTCGTCCGCAGGCGTCGCATCGCCGGCAGTAACGCTCAACGAGTAGGTTCCGGTTCCATCGTCTAGCTCTCTGGCCACGATATAGTAGGTTCCGCTCGCCGCAGCCGTATGAACCAGCTGCGAATCGAGCGAGCCGCTGTCGTCGTTCTCATCGACCCAGTTCCCGTCGGCGTCATAGAGGATTAGGTAGGGATCGTGCAAGGTTCCGAGGCCGCTGTCTTGCCCCTGCAAATCGATCGTGTACGTCTCGCCTAAGGTGAACGTGATCGCGAACCAGTCCTCGTCGTATTCGCGTTCAATCTCGCCGGTGACGGATTCACCCGCGGCGATCTGGCCCGCTGTCGAGGCGTCGTTGCCGTAGTCGTCGCTGAACGCCTCCGCGGCCACATCGAGCTGGTAAGACCCGGTAGCATTGCTCGACGCCGAGATGAAATACGTTCCCGAGGTGTAGGCATAGTACTGGAGCTGCGCGTCACCGTCTTCGTCGTCATCGTAGCCGTCCGTAATCCAGTTGCCGTCGGCATCGTACAGCGCCAGATAGGGATAATTCAGGGGTACCGAACCGCCGGACCCGCCGGCGAGATCGACGGTATAGCGCTCGCCTTGGGTGAGCGTGATCTTGAACCAGTCATTGTCTCCATTGACCTCGAAGCTGCCGGTTTGGGTTTGTCCGGCGGCGATGCTTCCAGTCGTGTTCGTGCCACCGGTGTAATCGTCCTCGTACCATTTGATCTGGCTGTACACGTCCCCTGAATAGCCGGTCAGCTCGATGTCGTGGTAGGTGCCGAAGGTGTACCAGCTCACGTAGGTATTGCCGCCGCCCTCCCAGATGCTGAAGCTGCCGCGCGCCGGCTCGCTCCCCCAGCCGTGATAGAAGAGCACGTCCACCGCGGTGAGATCGATCATGTCGTCCACGCCGAAGTCGGCGATCACGTCCGAGCGCGGACCCGCCGTGGCGTCACCGGCGTCGAGGTCGTCGAAGCGGAACACGTCGGCGCCGGCGCCGCCGTACATGACGTCGCGGCCGAGGCCGCCGTCCAGGATGTCGTCCCCGTCGCCACCGTAGAGCGTGTCGTCCCCGGAGCCGCCGAACAGCAGGTCGTTGCCGCCGCCGCCGAGCAGCGTGTCGCTGCCATGGCCCCCGTAGAGCCTGTCGTCGCCGGCCCGGCCCTCCAGCCTGTCATTGCCCTGGAACCCGCGGATGATGTCATCCTCGGCCCCGCCCAAAAGCGTATTGGCACCAGAGTCTCCCGTGATGATCGCCATGATTCCCCACCCTCCGAAATTGCGGCACCCTCGGGTGCCGCGAAGCTACAGGTACCGCTGGAACGGACGAGCCCAGGAACGCCGCCAACACGCCTTCGGCACAGTCAGGCCCGAAACCCGATACAACCCAGCGCGAGAAAAGGTGCGATCACTGATCGCTTGCCGCATCTATCAAGTGATATAGGCGCAAGAATATTTCCGGTCCCGACCGCGGCCGGTTCAGGTCGGGAGCGTGTCGATCCGGATGGGCTCTGCCCCCGCGAAGCTGCCGGATGCCTCGATCAGGTCGAAGACGTCCCGCCACCGGGTATAGGCCAGAAGCTGCCCCTCGTCCGGATAGCCGATGTAGCGCCAGGCCGGATAGAGCGCGCAATAGTCGCGCGCAGTCTCGCAGGGGGAGTTTCCATCCTGCTCGCCGTGGATGAGCGTCACCGGACAGGCAGGACGGCCGAGTGGTTCCGGCCAGTCCTGGTGAACCAAAGCAAGCTCGGCCGAAAACGCCACGTCCGATGGACCACCGGCGGCGAACATGTAGGTTACGCCCGCAACGACCGCTTCGGCGATTTCGGGATCCGCGAAAGCGCGCGCGTCGGACGCAGAGCTTGCATATGATCCGCCAAGGTAGCGTTCGACGCCATGCCCGAACATTGCCACCCGGAACGCTCGAGTCAGGAAAGTCAGCGCCTTCGGCTGATAGCGAGCACAGGCGCGGAAAATTCTGGCGGGCGGAAAGAGGCGACGATACTGCTCGTCGCTCCGTATCGGAAAAGAAGACCCGAGCCCGAAGACATGGCGCACCCTCGCAGGCTCTGCCTTCGCCAGCATCAGCGCAAGCCGGATGCTGTCGTCGGGGGCGACCACGGGCGCGTCGGAAATCCGCAGCTGCGCCATGACGGAGCCGATGTCCGCGGCCGCGACCTCGAACGGATTGCGCCCCTTTGGCGCCGGATCACTACCGCCATAGCCTGCCCGGATCGGCAACACCACTTCGAGCCTCCGCCTAGCCAGGTCCTTTTCGGCCGAACGGGGCAGGCGAATGCGCCCGTAGAAGGACTGCATCCAGAGTATCGGCCGCCCGCCGGGGGTACCGAAGCGCATCACCTCGACCCGCCGTCCGTCGGGCATCCGTAGGAAGCGCCGGTGCGGCTCGGGCGCCAGCTGAACCGGACGCGGCCGCGTCTGCACCCGCATCGAATCCATCAGCATCATCGCGAGCCGCACGGCTTCCGCCTGGTTCCGCGTCTCGGTCTTCTGGAGGATCGCGTGAATCTGCGCGCGAATGGTGCCCCGGCTCCGCCCGGTGGCCTCGGCGATGCCCGTGACGGTGGAGCCTCCCGTCAGGAGGCGCAGCACCTCGACCTCGGCAGGGGCCAGATCGAACACCCGGACCAGCAGGCGCGAGATATCCCCGGACCAGGCCTGCTCGCTGGTGACCGCCAGAACGAGCGGTCGCGCCCTCCCGCCCTGAAGGGCCCTGAGATGGACCTGAATGACCCGATCGGGGCCCTCCGGCCGCAGCCGCACGACAACCTCCCGGACGGCGCCCGCCCCCGCGACCTCGGCGATCCGCTGCACAAATTCGGCGCAGGTCGCGACGTCGAGCGGCATGGATCGGATCGTGTCGCCGGGCGTCAGCCCGAAGGCGGCGCGCGCGGCATCGTTGGCCGCGATCACCTCCCCGTCCTGCGTGAGCACCATCGACGCGCCGGAAATCGACGACAGCGTCTCGCTGAACTGTTGCCGCTCCGCCGCCCGGAGGCTCTCCAGGATCCGTACGGCACCGGCCACCTGGCGCGCGAATTCCGAACCGGCGGCGCCGGTCAGCCAGATGACCCGATCCGGACCGGAATCGAAGATCCGCTCGTCCCACAATGCGATCAGATCCCTCAGACGTTCCGGGCTGACCGATACGTCGAGAAGGCTTCCGACCAGATCCCGGGACCGGACCTTGTTCTCCAGGGCGCACCTCCGGAGAGATGGTCTCATCAACCCTTGGTCGATTCAAGACGGGACCTTGCGCCTGACCCCCGGTGCTGACCCTGCCCTCAGGCCTCGAGCCGGCTGATCATCACGCTGCAGACCGGCTTCTTGCCGATCGCGTCGTCGCAGGTTTTCGAGCAGCTGCGCAGGATCAGCTCCTCCAGCGCGTCGTCGTCGGCGATCTCCGCCTTGCGGGCGCGGGCGAGCACCCTGCCGATCTCGGCCTCCAGCGTGCCCTCGATCCCGTCGCGCAGCCGCGGGTCGTCGGGAAGGCCGGTGGCCTGGACCCAGACGTCGCCGAGCGGCCGCCCGTCCTCGTCGATCACCACGCTGACCGCCACATGGCCGCGGATCGCCATGCGGATGCGGTCGCGCACCACGCCGTCGGTCGCGCCGATCAGTTCCGAGCCGTCGAGATAGAGCCGCCCAGTCTCGATCCGCTCCACCACCGCGGGCGCCTCGCCGGCGAGGTCGAGCATGGTGCCGTTTGGCGCCACCACCGCCGCGGTGCCGCGGGATTCGGCGAGCTCCGCATGGGCGGCCAGATGCCGGTGCTCGCCATGCATCGGCACGATGGCCCTCGCCCGCACCAGGTCGTGCATCGCCTCCAGATCCGGCCGGTTCGGATGGCCCGAGACGTGGTAGCGCCCGTCGCTGTCGTCGATGGCGCGCACGCCCTTCTCGCTCAGCTGGTTGAGGATGCGCGCCACGCTCACCTCGTTGCCGGGGATGGTCTTGGAGGAGAAGAGGAAGGTGTCGCCCTTCTTCAGCTCGAAGCCCATGTACTTGCCCGCGGCGAGCTGGGCCGTGGCGGCGCGGCGCTCGCCCTGGCTGCCGGTCGCGAGCAGCATGAGCCGGTCGCGCGGAATGCCGTCGGCGTCGAGCGGGTCGATGGTCTTGGGGAAGTCCGCCAGCACCTCCGCGGCATGGGCGGTCCTGAGCATCGTGTTCATCGCCCGGCCGAGCACCACCACCTCGCGCCCCGCCGCCTTGCCCGCCTGCGCCAGCGTCTTCAGCCGCGCGACGTTGGAGGCGAAGGTGGTCGCCGCGACCAGCCCCTCGGCGCCGCGCACCAGCGCGGTGATCGGTGCCGCGAGCGAGGCCTCCGAGCGGCCGGGGTGCTCGGAGAAGACGTTGGTCGAATCGCAGACCAGCGCCTTGACGCCGGCATCCCCGATCGCCCGGAAGGTCGCCGGCTCGAAGGGCTCGCCGACCAGCGGCGTCGGGTCCACCTTGAAGTCGCCGCTGTGCAGGATCCGTCCCGCCGGCGTGTCGATCACGAGGCAGGACGCCTCGGGAATGGAATGCGACACCGGCACGAAGCCCACGGCGAAGGGACCGGCATGGGTCACATGCGGCCAGGCGTCGGCCTGCCGCACCGCGCCGGTGTCATGGCCCGAGCGCTCCATCTTGCCCTTGGCCAGCGCCGCGGTGAAACGCCGCGCATAGACCGGCGCCTTGAGCCGCGGCCAGAGGATGCCGAGCGCGCCCACATGGTCCTCGTGGCCATGGGTGATGAAGATCGCCTCCAGCCGGTCGGCGCGGGCCTGGATGAAGGACGGATCCGCCATGATCAGCTCGACGCCCGGGGTCGAGGCCATGTCCGGAAAGGTCACGCCGACGTCCACGAGGATGAAACGCTCGGCGTCCTTCGGCCCGAAGCCGTAGAGATACATGTTCATGCCGATCTCGCCCGCGCCGCCGAGCGGGACGTAGATCAGCCGGTCCTTTCTGGCCATGTCTTCCGCGTCACTCCATGTTCATGCGATCGATGAGCACCAGGCCGTGAATGGTCAGCTTGGTGTCGATCACCTGCAATACGTCCGTGCCCTGGGCGAAGAGGGTGCTGAGGCCGCCGGTGCCGATGACGGTCATCGGCCGGTCCCGCTCGGCGCGGATGCGGGCGCAGATGCCCTCGACCAGCCCGACATAACCCCAGAAGACGCCCGATTGCATGCAGGCGACGGTATTGGTCCCGACCACGCGCTCGGGCCTGGACACGTCGATGAAGGGCAGGGCCGCGGCGGCGTCGTGCAGCGCCTTGAGCGAGAGGTTCACGCCGGGCGCGATCACCCCGCCCTCGTAGGCCCCGTCCTCGCCCACCACGTCGAAGGTCGTGGCGGTGCCGAAATCGACCACGATCAGGTCGCCGCCGTAGCGGTCGAAGGCGCCGACGGTATTGACCAGCCGGTCGGCGCCGACGTGGGTGGTGGGATCGACCCGCGGCGGCGGCCCGAGATTGACCTCCGGCTTGCCGACCACCAGCGGGCGGGTGTGGAAATAGCGGTCGGAGAGGATCCTCAGGTTGAACACCACCTGCGGCACCACCGAGGAGATCACCACCGAGCGCACCTGCGGCCTGAGCCCGAGATTGGCCATGAGCTGCTGCAGCCAGACGAAATACTCGTCCGCCGTGCGGGCGCGCTCGGTGCTGCAGCGCCATTCGGCGACGATCTCCGTGCCGTCGTGCAGCGCGAAGACCGTGTTGGTGTTGCCGACGTCAATGGCGAGCAGCATGCGGCGCCTCCCCGGCCGAAGGGTCATGGCCGAACTGGATCTCGGCCGCCGGCAGGCTCACCCGCCCCTGGGGCGTGACGAGCACCAGCGCGCCGCTCTCGTCGATGGTCTCGAAGCGCCCGCCGATCTCGCGGCCGGGCAGCCGTGCGGTGACCGTCTCGCCGAGCCGCGCCGCACGGGCGAGCCAGGCGGCGCGCAGGGGCGCGAAGCCCTCCTGCATGAG
The DNA here is from genome assembly GCA_937872465.1 of uncultured Paracoccaceae bacterium. Classification (GTDB taxonomy): domain Bacteria; phylum Pseudomonadota; class Alphaproteobacteria; order Rhodobacterales; family Rhodobacteraceae; genus Amaricoccus. The sequence goes on along the minus strand of CALMSR010000001.1, from coordinate 42,196 downwards.
CCGGCGCTCCCAATGGGCGACCGCCGGCGCCAGGAGGTCGAGGAAGGCCTCCGGCGCGATCGAGACGCCGGCCCCGCTCAGGAGGTCCACCGGCTCCGTCGCCCCCGGCTCCACCTCCGCGGCAGCGGGCGCCGCGGCGAGGTTGACGCCGATGCCGATGGCCAGCGCCGGCGCCTCGGGGCGCCCGCCGGTCTCGAGCAGGATGCCGGCGAGCTTGCGCCCCGCGAGCAGCACGTCGTTCGGCCATTTCAGCGCGAAGAGCTCCGCCCGCCCCGTCGCCGCGAGCAGCGCGTCGTGGAGCCCCAGCGCCGCCACGAAGGAGCGCAGCGCGGCCAGCGCCGGCGACCCCGGCGGACGCATCAAGAGGCTCGCGGCGAAATTCCCCGGCAGGCTCGCCCAGGGCCGCCCCCTGCGGCCGCGCGCGGCGGTCTGCTCGAGCGCCAGCAGCCAGACCGGGCCGCGCGCGCCGGCGGCGGCCCGGCGCAGGGCCTCGGCATTGGTGCTGTCGAGCCGGGCGAAGACCTCGCGGCCGACGCCCTCGGGCCAGTCGCCCACCCTACTGGACGAGGGTCGCGGCGGCCGAGGCGGCGAGCGTCTCCACCCCGAAGAGATTCACCACGCCCAGCACCATGGCGAGCGCCGAGCCGCCGAGCAGCGCCCAGTGCATCACCGGCATGGCGCCTTCGAGCGGCGGGGCGGCCTCGCCGAAATACATCAGATAGACGATGCGCAGGTAATAGAAGGCGCCGATCACGCTCGCCACCGCGCCGGCGACGGCGAGCCAGATCAGCCCGGCATCGACGGCGGCCATCAGCACGTAGAACTTTCCGAAGAAGCCGACCAGCGGCGGCACCCCGGCGAGGCTGAAGAGCAGCACCGCGAGCGCGGCCGCCCGCGCCGGCTCCACGCGGCTGTAGAGCCCCAGCGCGCCGATGTCGGTCACCGGCTTACCGTCGCGCTGCATGTTGAGGATGAAGGCGAAGACGCCGACGTTCATGGTCACGTAGATTGCGATATAGATCAGCAGCGCCTGCGCCCCCTGCTCGGTCCCGGCCGCCAGCCCCATGAGCGCATAGCCCATGTGGCCGATCGAGGAATAGGCCATCAGGCGCTTGATGTTGCGCTGGCCGATCGCGGCGACGGCGCCGAGGAACATCGAGGCGACCGAGAGGAAGGCGAGGATCTGCTGCCATTCGCTCACCGCGCCGCCGAAGGCGTCGTAGAGCAGCCGCGCGAACATCGCCGCCGCGGCCGCCTTGGGCGCCGTCGCGAAGAAGGCGGTGACCGGCGTGGGCGAGCCCTCGTAGACGTCCGGCGTCCACATGTGGAAGGGCGCGGCCGAGACCTTGAAGGCGATGCCCGCGGCGAGGAAGACCAGCCCGAAGATCAGCCCGAGCGACAGCGGCCCCTCGCCCACCGCCTGCGAGATGCCCGCGAAGGCCGTGGTGCCGGAATAGCCGTAGGTCAGGCTCGCGCCATAGAGCAGCAGCCCCGAGGATAGCGCCCCGAGCACGAAATACTTCAGGCCGGCTTCGGTGGAGCGCAGGCTGTCGCGCCGGAAGGCTGCGACGACGTAGAGCGAAAGGCTCTGCAGCTCGAGCCCCATGTAGAGCACGATCAGATCCATGGCCGAGACCATGGTCATCATGCCGATGACCGAGAAGACGATCAGCACCGGATATTCGAACTTCAGCATCTCGGTGCGCTTGAGATATTCGCCGCTCATCGCCAGCGCGGCGGCGGCGCCGAAGAGGATCACCACCTTGGCGAAACGCGCGAATCCGTCCGAGATGAAGGAATCGTCGAAGGCCGTGCGCGCGCCCTCGGGCTGGAACCCCACGAAGAGCCCGGCCAGGACCAGCATCGCCGTCGCGGCCCAGAGGATCGTGCCGCTGGGATCGCGCCGGCGGCTGTAGGCCCCCCACATCAGGGCTGCCATCGCGAAGACCGCCAGCACCAGTTCGGGTGCGACCACGGAGAGGTTATGGGCAAGCATCGCGGATCCTCGCGGGCGTCAGTTCTGGGCGAGCGTCGTGGCCTGGGCCGCGAGCGCCGTTTCGGAATGGTCGATCAGCGCCGCCACCGAGGGGCCGATCACGTCGAGCACCACCGCCGGGTAGACGCCGAGCAGCAGGGTGAAGGCGACGAGCGGCGCGAAGAGCAGCTTCTCGCGCCGGCTCATGTCCTTGATGGTCCTGAGGCTCTCCTTGATGAGATCGCCGAAGACCACGCGCCGGTAGAGCCAGAGCGCGTAGCCCGCCGAGAGGATCACGCCGGTGGCGGCGATGAAGGCGACACAGGAATTGACCTGATAGACCCCGGCCAGCGTCAGGAACTCGCCCACGAAGCCGGAGGTGCCCGGCAGCCCGACATTGCCCATGGTGAAGAGCATGAAGATCAGCGCGAAGACCGGCATGCGCACGACCAGCCCGCCATAGGCCGCGATCTCGCGGGTATGCATCCGGTCGTAGATCACCCCGACGATGAGGAAGAGCGCGCCGGAGATGAAGCCGTGGCTCAGCATCTGGAAGATCGCCCCGTCGATCCCCTGCCGGTTCAGCGCGAAGATGCCCATGGTCACGAAGCCCATATGCGCCACCGAGGAATAGGCGATCAGCTTCTTCATGTCCTCCTGCATCATCGCCACGAGGCTCGTGTAGACGATGGCGATCACCGAGAGGGTGAAGATGAAATCCTGCATCACCTCCGAGCCGACCGGGAACATCGGCAGGCTGAACCGCAGGAACCCGTATCCGCCCATCTTCAGGAGGATCGCCGCCAGCACCACCGAGCCGGCGGTCGGCGCCTGCACATGCGCGTCCGGAAGCCAGGTGTGCACCGGCCACATGGGCATCTTGACCGCGAAGCTCGCGAAGAAGGCCAGGAACATCAGCGTCTGCGCGCCGCCCACCACGGTGATGCCGAGGACTGAGATCGCCTGGGAGCTGAAGGCGAAGTCCATCAGCTTCGGGATGTCGGTGGTGCCCGCCTGCATGTACATGGCGATCATCGCCACCAGCATCAGCACCGAGCCGAAGAAGGTATAGAGGAAGAACTTGAAGGACGCGTAGATGCGCTCCTTTCCGCCCCAGATGCCGATGATCAGGAACATCGGGATCAGGCCGCCCTCGAAGAAGATGTAGAAGAGCACCAGGTCGAGCGCGCAGAAGACGCCGAGCATCAGCGTCTCGAGCAGCAGGAAGGCGATCATGTATTCCTTGACGCGGGTCTCCACATGCCAGCTGGCGCCGATCACGATGGGCATCAGGAGGGTCGTCAGCATGACGAAAAGCACCGAAATGCCGTCGACGCCCATCTTGTAGTTGAGCCCGCCGAGCCAGGGCCGCTCCTCAAGGAACTGGAAGCCGGTGTCGGAGGGATCGAAGCCGACGAGCACGAAGAGCGACAGCACCAGCGTCGCGGAGGTGGTGAAGAGCGCGAGCAGCTTGGCGTTCTTCGCCGCCGCCTCGTCGTCGCCGCGCAAGAAGAGCAGCAGGACGACCGCGCCGATCAGCGGCAGGAAGGTGACGAGCGAGAGCAGGCTGTTCATTGTCCCGCACTCCGGATGCCGAGCCAGAGCGTCAGGAACAGCAGTCCCAGCACCATGGCGAGCGCGTAGTGGAAGAGATAGCCCGACTGCGCCCGGCCCGCGAGCCGCGTGACGAAGGGCACGAAGCCCATGGCGAGCCCGTTGATGCCGCCGTCGATGGTCGCGCCGTCGCCCTTCTTCCACAGGAAGGTGCCGAGCCACATCGCCGGCCGCACGAAGACGGCGTCGTAGATCTCGTCGAAATACCACTTGTTGAGCAGGAAGCGGTAGAGCACGGGCTGGTTCTCGGCCAGCGCCTTCGGCCGTGACGGATCGAGGATGTAGAACCAGTAGGCGATCGCCAGCCCGATCAGCATCGCCACGAAGGGCGAGAGCTTGACCCAGACCGGCGCGTGATGCGCGTCGTCGATCACCGTGTTGTCGGGCGCGAAGAAGACCGCGCCGACTGCGCCGTGCGGCGCGGCGGCGCCATGGCCGGCGGCCTCCGCACCGGCCTCGTGCCCCGCCTCCGCCCCTTCGGCGGATTCGGCAGCCACGGCATGGTCCTCCGCACCGGCCTCGGCATGCTCTTCCCTGGCCGCCTCGCCATGGCCTTCCGCGCCGGCTTCGGTATGGGCGGGCAGGCCGAAGAAGGCATTCATGCGCGCGTGGTCGCCGAAGAAGGGGTTGTACCAGATCATGCCGGCCAGGATCGATCCCGCCGCCAGCACGCCGAGCGGCACCAGCATCGAGCGCGGGCTCTCGTGCGCGTGCTCGTGCGCGTGATGATCGCCGCGCTCCTCGCCGTGGAAGGTCATGAAGATCAGCCGCCAGGAATAGAAGCTCGTCATCGCCGCCGCGATGACCAGTGCGGCGAAGCCGAAGCCCGCGGCGGGATTCGCCCCCGCCCAGGCGCTCTCGATGATCGCGTCCTTGGAGAGATAGCCGGCGAAGCCGATATGGGTGAGCGGGATCCCGACGCCGGTGATCGCGAGCGTGCCGATCACCATCGCCCAGTAGGTCAGGGGGATCTTCGTGCGCAGGCCGCCGTAGTTGCGCATGTCCTGCTCGTGATGCATCGCGTGGATCACCGAGCCGGCGCAGAGGAAGAGCAGCGCCTTGAACCAGGCGTGGGTGAAGAGGTGGAACATCGCCGCCGGATAGGCGCCCACGCCCGCCGCCACGAACATGTAGCCGAGCTGGCTGCAGGTCGAATAGGCGATGACGCGCTTGATGTCGTTCTGAACAAGACCCACGGTCGCGGCGAAGAAGGCGGTGGCCGCGCCGATATAGGTGATGAAGGTCAGGGTGGTCGGCGCCCATTCCAGCACCGGCGACATGCGGCAGACCAGGAACACGCCCGCCGTCACCATGGTCGCGGCGTGGATCAGCGCCGAGACCGGCGTCGGGCCCTCCATGGCGTCCGGCAGCCAGGTGTGCAGGAAGAGCTGCGCCGACTTGCCCATGGCGCCGACGAAGAGCAGGAAGGACGCCAGTTCCGCGGCGTTCCACTCGCGCCAGAGGAAGGCGACCTGCGTCTCGGCGAGCGTCGGCGCCGCCGCGAAGACGTCGTCGAGCGCGATCGAATCCACCAGGAAATAGAGCGTGAAGATGCCCAGCAGGAAGCCGAAGTCGCCGACCCGGTTGACGATGAAGGCCTTGATCGCCGCGGCCCCCGCGCTCTGCTTGCGATAGTAGAAGCCGATCAACAGGTAGGAGGCGACACCGACACCCTCCCAGCCGAAGAAGAGCTGCAGCAGGTTGTCGGCGGTGACCAGCGCCAGCATGGCGAAGGTGAAGAACGAGAGATAGGCGAAGAAGCGCGGCTTGTAGCTCTCGCCTTCCTTGAAGTTCACGTCGTGATCCATGTAGCCGAAGCTGTAGAGATGCACGAGTGCGGAGACCGTGGTGACCACCACGAGCATGATCGCGGTCAGCCGGTCGAGCCGGAATCCCCAATCCGCGCTCAGGCTGCCGGAGGCGATCCAGCGGAAGAACGCCCGGCTCTCGGTCTGGCCGTCGAAGGAGAAGAAGACGATCCAGGCGAGCAGGCAGGCGAAGAACAGCAGGCCCGTCGCCGTCATCAGCGCGCCGCGCTCGCCCAGCCATTTGTAGCCGAAGCCGCAGAGCAGCGCGCCGAGCAGCGGTGCGAAGAGGATGATCGTGGTCATGGCGTCACCCCTTCATCACGTTGACGTCTTCGACCGCGATCGTCCCGCGGTTGCGGAAGAAGCAGACGAGGATCGCGAGCCCGATCGCCGCCTCCGCCGCCGCCACCGTCAGCACGAAGAGCGTGAAGACCTGGCCGACGAGATCGCCGAGATAGGCGGAGAAGGCCACGAGGTTGATATTGACGGCCAGCAGCATCAGCTCGACCGACATCAGGATGATGATGACGTTCTTGCGGTTGATGAAGATGCCGAAGATGCCGGTGACGAAGAGGATCGCCGCGACGGTGAGGTAGTGTCCCAGTCCGATCATGCGCCCTGCCCCGGCTTGATGTCGACCAGCGTGACGGCGGTCTTGGGATCGCGATACATCTGCCCCAGCACGTCCTGGCGCTTGACATGCACCCGCTTGCGCAGCGTCAGCACGATGGCCCCGATCATCGCCACGAGCAGGATCAGCCCGGCCATCTGGAAGAGGAACACGTAGCGCGTGTAGACGAGCATGCCGAGCGCGGCGGTGTTCTCCACCTGATCCGGCGGCGGGGTGACCGCGGCGCGCAGGCTCAGCGCCTCGTCCGAGATCTCCCAGGCCCCGAAGGCGAAGCCGAGCTGCACCAGCAGCACCAGCCCGATCAGGAGGCCGACCGGCAGGTATTGCGCCATGCCCGCCTTGAGCGCGGCGAAATCCACGTCGAGCATCATCACCACGAAGAGGAAGAGCACGGCAACGGCGCCGACATAGACGATCAGCATCAGCATCGCCACGAACTCGGCCCCGAGCAGCACGAAGAGCCCAGCGGCGGCGAAGAACGCCAGGATCAGCCAGAGCACCGAATGCACCGGGTTGCGCGCGAAGACCACCAGCGCCCCGGACACGACCGCGACGATGGCGAAGAAATAGAAGGCTACGGCGGCGAACGCCATGTCGTGGTCCCCCTCAGCGGTACGGCGCGTCCAGTTCCAGGTTGCGGGCGATCTCGGCCTCCCAGCGGTCGCCGTTGGCGAGCAGCTTCGCCTTGTCGTAGAAGAGCTCCTCGCGGCTCTCGGTGGCGAATTCGAAGTTCGGCCCCTCGACGATCGCGTCGACCGGGCAGGCTTCCTGGCAGAAGCCGCAATAGATGCATTTCGTCATGTCGATGTCGTAGCGCGTGGTGCGGCGCGAGCCGTCCTCGCGCGGCTCGGCGTCGATGGTGATGGCCTGCGCCGGGCAGATCGCCTCGCAGAGCTTGCAGGCGATGCAGCGCTCCTCACCGCTCGGATAGCGCCTGAGCGCGTGCTCGCCGCGGAAGCGGGGGCTCAGCGGCCCCTTCTCATGCGGATAGTTCAGCGTCGGCTTCGGCCGGAAGAAGTAGCGCATGCCGAGCCAGAAGCCGGCGAAGAAGTCGGTGAGCAGGAAATAGCGCGCGGCCTTGTCGAGCGGAATTGCCATGGATCAGCCCCCGACCATCCAGCGCTGGTAGGCGCCCCAGAAGAACCCGTATTGCGCGAAGAGTCCCACCAGCGCCACCCATCCCAGGCTCAGCGGCAGGAACACCTTCCAGCCGATCCGCATCAGCTGGTCGTAGCGGTAGCGCGGCACGATCGCCTTGACCATGGCGAAGAGGAAGAAAAAGAACGCCATCTTCGCCACCATCCAGAACACGCCGTCCGGGAGCCCGGGGATCGGCGAGAGCCAGCCGCCGAAGAAGAGCACCGAGATCAGCGCGCACATGAAGACCACGCTCATCAGCTCGCCGATCATGAAGAGCAGGAAGGGCGTGGAGGAATATTCCACCTGGTAGCCCGCGACGAGCTCGCTCTCCGCCTCGGGCAGGTCGAACGGCGGGCGGTTGGTCTCCGCCAGCGAGGAGAAGAAGAACAGGAACACCATCGGCAGATGCGGCAGCCAGAACCAGCTGAAGAGGCCCCAGCCGCCGTCTTGCGCCTCGACGATGCGGCTGAGGTTGAGCGAGCCCGCCGAGACCAGCACGCCGACGATGATCAGCCCCAGCGAGACCTCGTAGGAGATCATCTGCGCCGCCGAGCGCAGCGCGCCGAGGAAAGGGTATTTCGAGTTCGACGCCCAGCCGCCGGTGATGATCGCATAGACGTGCAGCGACGAGATCGCGAAGATGAAGAGGATCCCGACGTTCATGTCCGAGATCACCCAGCCCGGCGCCCAGGGGATCACCGCCCAGACGATCACCGGCAGCACGAAGGAGATCATCGGCGCGAGGAAATAGACCGCCTTGTCCGCCCCGGAGGGCACGACGATTTCCTTGACGATGTATTTCAGGAAATCGGCGAAGCTCTGCAGGAGCCCCCACGGCCCCACCACGTTCGGCCCCCGCCGTATCTGCACCGCCGCCCAGATCTTGCGGTCGGCATACATCAGGAAGGCCAGGGCCACCAGGATCAGCACCGTCACCAGCAGGCATTGCGCCAGGATCAGCAGGAAGAGCCCGAAGCCCGCATCGAAGAATCCGTCCATGCGCTACTCCGCCGCCAGGGGTCGCGACCGGCTCTCGGCGAGCCGGGTCAGTTCGGCCATCACCGCGCTCGCGCGGGCGATCGGATTGACGAGATAATGCGCCCGCACCGCACGGGCGAAATCGCCGCCGGTCATTTCGCCGCGCGCCACCGGCGTCCAGGCGTTCTCCGGGACCACGTCGATCTCGCCCAGATGCGGCGCCGCCTCGAACATCGCCGCGCGCAGGGCGCCGAGCGTGTCGAAGGGCAGCGTCGCGCCCAGTTCCGCCGACAGCGCCCGCAGGATCGCCCAGTTCTCCCGCGCGGCACCCGGCGGGAAGCCGGCGCGGCTCGCCATCTGCGGCCGCCCTTCGGTATTCACGAAGATGCCGCCCTCCTCGGTCCAGGCCGCCCCCGGCAGGATCACGTCCGCCCGATGCGCGCCTCGATCGCCGTGGCTGCCCTGGTAGATCACGAAGGGGCCGGGGGGGATGTCGATCTCATCCGCGCCGAGGTTGTAGACCACCTCCGCCCCGTCGAGCGCCGCCGCCATGCCCCCGTCGGTGGTGAAGCCGAGGTCCATCGCCCCGACCCGCCCGGCGGCGGTGTGCAGCACCAGAAGGCCCGAATTCGTCCGCGAGGCCAGGTCCATCGCGGCCCCGAGCACCGCCTCGCCATCCTCGCCGGCGAGCGCGCCATTGCCCAGGATCACGATCGAGTCTTCCTCGCGGATCGCGTCGAAATCCTGTCCCGCCAGATTGTCGAGCGCGGCGCGATCGCTGCCGAGATGGGTATAGGGATAGGTAAGGTCGACCGGCTCGCCGATCAGCCCGACCACCGCGCCGCGCAGCCAGGCCTTGCGGATGCGCGCGTTCAGCACCGGCGCCTCGGCGCGCGGATCGGTGCCGATCAGCATGATCTGCCGGGCATTCTCGATCGATTCGATCGTCGCGGTGCCGACATAGCCCGAGCGATTGCCCGCGGGCAGCTTCGCTCCGTCCGTGCGGCATTCCACCGCGCCGCCGAGCCCCGTCACCAGTTCCCTCAGCGCGAAGACCGCCTCGGTCGGGGCCAGGTCGCCGGCGAGCGCCGCGATCCGCTTGCCTTTTACCGCGCCGGCCACGGCCGCGAAGGCCTCGCCCCAGCTGCAGGGCACGAGCCTGCCGTCCCGCCGCAGGTATGGCCGGTCCAGCCGCTGGCGGCGCAGCCCGTCCCAGATGAAGCGCGAGCGGTCCGCCAGCCATTCCTCGTTCACGCCGTCATGGTTGCGCGGCAGGATGCGCATCACTTCCCGCCCCTTGGCATCCACCCGGATGTTGGAGCCGAGCGCATCCATCACGTCGATCGATTCGGTCTTCTTCAGCTCCCAGGGCCGCGCGGTGAAGGCATAGGGCTTGGAGGTCAGCGCGCCGACCGGGCAGAGGTCGATGACATTGCCCTGCAGCTCGGAGGTCAGCATCGCGCCGAGATAGGAGGTGATCTCGCTGTCCTCGCCGCGGCCGGTCTGGCCCATCTCCGACACGCCGGCGACCTCGGTGATGAAGCGCACGCAGCGGGTGCAGGAGATGCAGCGGGTCATCTTCGTGCCGACGAGCGGCCCCAGGTCGGGGTCGGTGGCGGCACGCTTGGCTTCGCGGAAGCGGCTGAAATCGACCCCGTAGGCCATGGCCTGGTCCTGCAGGTCGCATTCCCCGCCCTGGTCGCAGATCGGGCAGTCGAGCGGGTGGTTGATGAGCAGGAACTCCATCACCCCCTCGCGCGCCTTCTTGACCATGGGCGAGGTGGTCTTGACCTGCGGCGGCTGGCCCTCCGGTCCGGGCCGCAGGTCCTTGACCTGCATCGCGCAGGAGGCCGCGGGCTTCGGCGGCCCGCCGACCACCTCCACGAGGCACATCCGGCAATTGCCGGCGATGCTGAGCCGCTCGTGGTAGCAGAACCGCGGGACCTCGACGCCGGCCTCCTCGCAGGCCTGCAGGAGCGTCATCCGCGGATCGACCTCGATCTCGATGCCGTCGATGTTGATCTTGCGCAGATCGCTCATGTCCTACTCCGCCGCCACCGGGGCGCAGCGCTCCGCGCGCGCCGCCCCGGCTCCCTTCAGATGCGCCCAGCCGAAGGCCTGGTCGCTGTCGCCGTGCCGCCTCAGATGCGCGAGCCGCCCGAGCCCCTCGTCGAGCGTCGGCCGGTGGCCGGGCTCGACCCACCACATCACGAGATGCCGCTCGCCCAAGAGCTCGAACCATTCCGCCCGCCGCTCGTAGAACTGCCGGTGGATGGTGCCGAAGACGAAGGTCTCCAGCGCCTCGGCGCTCTCCCAGACGGTCAGGTTCGACACGAGGCGCGGGTCGCCGTCGAGCTTCGTCTCGGTATTGCCGGTTCCGGGCTCGCCGGAGCCCTCCATCATCCAGACGAAGCCCGGCATGCGGCGCCCGAGCCCGTTCACCCGGTCGAGCGCGCCCATGAACTCGGCCACGCGCGGATCGTCGGTGTCGGCCACCAGCCGGCCGATGTTGAGCTGGGCGAGATGACGGCTCATTCCGCCGCCACCGCGCTGACGCGCCCGGTCCGCTTGGCCTTGATCCGGTCCTCGATCTCGTCCCGGAAATGCCGGATCAGCCCCTGGATCGGCCAGGCCGCCGCATCGCCCAGCGCGCAGATCGTGTGGCCCTCCACCTGCTTCGTCACGTCGAGCAGCATGTCGATCTCGGCCGGCTCCGCCTCGCCGGTCACCAGCCGGTCCATGACCCGCATCATCCAGCCCGTGCCCTCGCGGCAGGGCGTGCACTGGCCGCAGCTCTCGTGCTTGTAGAACTTCGAGAGCCGCCAGATCGCCTTGATGATGTCGGTGGACTGGTCCATCACGATCACCGCCGCGGTCCCGAGCCCCGAGCGCTGCTCGCGCAGCCAGTCGAAATCCATCAGCGCCTCGGAACAGACATCCGCCGGCAGGCAGGGCACCGAGGATCCGCCCGGGATCACCGCCTTGAGGTTCTTCCAGCCGCCGCGCACCCCGCCGCAATGCTTCTCCAGCAGTTCCTTCAGCGGGATCGACATCGCATCCTCGACCACGCAGGGATTCACCACATGCCCGGAGATGGCATAGACCTTGGTGCCCACGTTGTTCGGCCGCCCGAAGCTCGCGAACCAGCCGGGACCGCGCCGCAGGATGGTCGGCACCACGGCGATCGATTCCACATTGTTGACCGTGGTCGGCGCGCCGTAGAGCCCGGTATTCGCCGGAAAGGGCGGCTTCAGCCGCGGCATGCCCTTCTTGCCCTCGAGGCTCTCGAGCAGCGCGGTCTCCTCGCCGCAGATATAGGCGCCGGCGCCATGGTGCAGGTAGAGGTCGAAATCCCAGCCCGAGCCGCAGGCGTTCCTGCCGATCAGCCCGGCGTCATAGGCCTCGTCGATGGCGATCTGCAGCGCCTCGCGCTCGCGGATGTATTCGCCCCGGATGTAGATGTAGCAGGCATGCGCGCCCATGGCGAAGCTGGCGATCAGGCAGCCCTCGACCAGCGTATGCGGGTCGTGGCGCATGATCTCGCGGTCCTTGCAGGTGCCCGGCTCGGATTCGTCGGCGTTCACCACCAGGTAATGCGGCCGCCCGTCGCTGCCCTTGGGCATGAAGGACCATTTCAGCCCGGTCGGGAAGCCCGCGCCCCCGCGCCCGCGCAACCCGCTCGCCTTTACCTCCTCCACGACCTTGTCGCGCCCCCGCGCGAGAATCGCGGCGGTGCCGTCCCAGGCGCCGCGCGACTGCGCGCCCTTGAGGCTGCGGTCATGCATCCCGTAGAGGTTGGTGAAGATCCGGTCCTTGTCCGCGAGCATTCGCCTCATCTCCATGTCCGGGCACGGGCCCGGACGTTTGTCCTGCCGCCGGCAGGCGCCGCCTCAGTAGACGTCGCCCTTGTCGACGCGCTTCGAGAATTCCGTCTCTTCGCCCGCCGCCAGAAGCTTCGCCTGCGGCACCCATTCGTCGCGCGTCGCGCGGCCGTGGAAGCCTTCCAGATGCGCATCGATCCAGGCGACCTCGGCCGCGCTCCATGCCGCGATCTGGTCGAAATGGTAGTAGCCGAGGCTGTTGAGCAATGCCTCGAGCTTCGGCCCCACGCCCTTGATGCGCTTCAGGTCGTCCGCCGCGCCACCGCGCGCGGCCTCGAGCCCCGCCGGCCGGGCGGGCTCGACCTGATCCTGCATCAGCTTGGCCGCCTCGCCGGCCGCCCGGGCGGCCTGGCGCACCCGCTCGCTGATTGCCGTATCGCGCGCCGCGGGCGAGGGTTCCGCTTCCTTCGCCGCGGGCGCGGCCTCGGCCTCGCGCGCGGGGCTCTCGTCGACCGGCGCAGGCGCCGCCTCGGGTTCCGGTACGGGCGCCGGCGCGGCCGGTTCGGCCGGCGGCGCAACGGGCTCGGCCGGCGGTGCCGCGACGGGTTCCGGGGACGCGGCCGCACTGCGCTCGATCTCCGCAGGCGACTTGAGCATGGCGGGCGGCTGGTCGGGCGCCGCGATGCGCCCCAGGACCCAGCCCGCCCCGAAGAAGACGATCAGCCCGAGCACGAAGCTCGCCAGCCAGCCGACGCCGAAGATCACCGCGAGCACCAGCGCCACGATCAGCCCCGCGACAGCGGCGGCGATCCAGGTCATCGTCGGTGAGAGGAAACTCTCCTGATCCCCGCGGCCCTCAGCCATCCTCAATCCTCCCCAAGGCGCATGTCAGTAGACCTCGCCCTTGTCCACCCGCTGCGAGAATTCCGTCTCCTCGCCGGCGGCGAGCTTCCTGGCCTGTTCCACCCAATCGTCGCGGGTGACGCGACCCTTGAAACCCTCGAGGTTCTCGTCGACCCAGGCGACCTCCTCCCGGGTCCAGCCGGCGATCTGCTCGAAATGATAGAATCCGAGGCTGTGCAGCAGTTCCTCGAGCTTCGGTCCGACGCCCTTGATCTTCTTGAGATCGTCCGCCGCACCGCCGCGCGGCGCGCTCAGGCCCTCCGGCCGCCCCGCCGCGGCTTCGGCCTCCGGCGGCGCCTGCCGCGCCTGCGCCGGCAGCGCTTCGCCGGTGATGCGCGCGACCGTATCGCCGAGCGCCAGCGCCAGGGCGACCGATCCGTTGTGGCGCTCCGATGCCTCCTTGCCCTTCAGGCTGGTCAGCCCGGCCTTCGGCTCCGAGGCGTAGCGGCCGTTCTGCGGCCCGGGCTGCGGCACCTCGCCGCGCGCGAAGGCGTCGAGCAGGCCCGCGAAGCTCTCGGCCGTCAGATCCTCGTAGTAATCCTTGCCGATCTGCACCATGGGCGCATTGGAGCAGGCGCCGAGGCACTCGACCTCCTCCCAGGAGAACTTGCCGTCGGCCGAGATCGCATGGGCGCTCGGCGCGATCTTTTCGCGGCAGACCGCGATCAGATCCTCCGCGCCGCAGATCATGCAGGAGGTGGTGCCGCAGACCTGCACATGGGCGATGCTGCCCACCGGTTGCAGCTGGAACATGAAATAGAAGGTCGCGACCTCGAGCACCCGGATATAGGCCATGCCGAGCATGCGCGCGATCTCCTCGATCGCCGGCCGCGTGACCCAGCCCTCCTGCTCCTGCGCCCGCCAGAGCAGCGGGATCACGGCGCTGGCCTGCCGTCCTTCGGGATATTTCGCGATCTGGCCCCTGGCCCAGTCCAGATTGGCGGGCGTGAAGGCGAAGCTCTCGGGCTGGTCGGGATGGAGACGGCGCAGCATCAGCGATCCACCTCCCCGAACACGATGTCGAAGGAGCCGAGCGCGGCGGAGACATCCGCCAGCATGTGCCCCTTGCAGACATGGTCCATGGCCGCCAGATGCGGATAGCCCGGCGCGCGCAGCTTGACCTTCCAGGGCTTGTTGCTGCCGTCGGCCACCAGATAGACGCCGAACTCGCCCTTGGGCGCCTCCACTGCGGCATAGACCTCGCCGGCGGGAACGCGGAAGCCCTCGGTATAGAGCTTGAAGTGATGGATCAACGCCTCCATCGAGGTCTTCATCTCGGCGCGCTTGGGCGGGGTGATCTTGCCGCGGGTGATCACGTCCTGGCCCGGGCATTCGTTGAGCTTGGCGATGGCCTGCTCGATGATCTTGGTCGATTCCCGCATCTCCTCCATCCGGCAGAGATAGCGGTCGTAGCAATCACCGTTCCTGCCCACCGGGATCAGGAAATCGAACTCGTCGTAGCATTCGTAGGGCTGGCTGCGGCGCAGGTCCCAGGCGAGCCCCGAGCCGCGCACCATCACGCCGGAGAAGCCCAGCGCCTGGCATTCCTCCTGGCTCACCACGGCGATGTCGACGTTGCGCTGCTTGAAGATGCGGTTCTCGGTCAGGAGCCCCTCGATGTCGTCGAGCACCGCCGGGAAGGTCTTCGCCCAGGCGGCGATGTCGTCGACGAGATCCTGCGGCAGATCCTGGTGCACGCCGCCCGGCCGGAAATAGGCCGCATGCAGCCGCGCCCCGCAGGCGCGCTCGTAGAAGATCATCAGCTTCTCGCGCTCCTCGAACCCCCAGAGCGGCGGGGTGAGCGCGCCGACATCCATCGCCTGCGTGGTGACGTTCAGCAGATGGTTCAGGATGCGCCCGATCTCGGAATAGAGCACCCGGATCAGCTGGCCGCGGCGCGGCACCTCCGTCCCGGTCAGCTTCTCGATCGCGAGGCACCAGGCGTGTTCCTGGTTCATCGGCGCCACGTAGTCGAGCCGGTCGAGATAGGGCAGGTTCTGCAGGTAGGTCCGGCTCTCCATCAGCTTCTCGGTGCCGCGGTGCAGGAGCCCGATATGCGGGTCGCAGCGCTCCACGATCTCGCCGTCGAGTTCCAGCACCAGCCGCAGCACCCCATGCGCCGCCGGATGCTGGGGGCCGAAATTGATGTTGAAGTTCCGGATCTTCTGCTCGCCCGTCAGGGCGTCGGTGCCTGCGCCGTCCATCGCCTCAGAACCCCCCGCCCGGCTTGGGCGCAAGCCGCATCGCCACGAGCCACAACAGGATGACCAGCCCGATACCGGTGACGCAGGCCAGCGACCAGAGCGGATTGTAGCCCGCCTTCTCCATCAGCCGCCACATCGGGATGATCGTGAGCGCGGCGCCGATCAGGAAAAGGATGAAATCCATCGCCTCACGCCCCCTTCTTCTCGTCGCCGGGAAGGATGTATTCCGCGCCCTCCCAGGGCGACATGAAATCGAAGAGCCGGTATTCCTGCACCAGCTGCACCGGCTCGTAGACCACCCGCTTCTGCTCCTCGTCGTAGCGCACCTCGACATAGCCGGTGGTCGGGAAGTCCTTGCGCAGGGGATAGCCGCGGAAGCCGTAGTCGGTCAGGATCCGGCGCAGGTCCGGGTGCCCCGAGAAGAGGATCCCGTACATGTCGAAGACCTCGCGCTCGTACCAGTCGGCCGAGGGGAACTGCTCCACGATCGAGGGCAGGATCTCGTCCTCGCGCAGCTCCGCCTTCACGCGGATGCGCTGATTGAGATGCATCGACAGGAAATGATAGACGATGTCGAAGCGCTTCTCGCGCGCCGGCCAGTCCACCGCGGTGATGTCGATCAGCGTGGTGAAGCGGCAGGTCGGATCGCTGCGCAGGAAGGCGACGAAATCGCGGATCTGCGTCGGCGTCGTGGTGACGGTCAGCTCGCCCCGCGCCACTTCGGCCGCCAGGATCGCGCTTTCGCGGCGGAGCGCGAGCGTCTCCTTCAGTTCGACCAGTGCCGTGTCCATCGTTCCCCCGACTTCCGGTTCTCAGCGCACGATCGTGCCGGTGCGCCTGATCTTGCGCTGCAATTGCAGGATGCCGTAGAGCAGCGCCTCCGCCGTCGGCGGGCAGCCGGGCACGTAGACGTCCACCGGCACGATCCGGTCGCAGCCCCGCACCACCGAGTAGCTGAAATGGTAATAGCCGCCGCCGTTGGCGCAGGAGCCCATCGAGATCACGTAGCGTGGCTCGGGCATCTGGTCGTAGACCTTGCGGAGCGCGGGCGCCATCTTGTTGGTCAGCGTGCCCGCGACGATCATCAGGTCGGACTGCCGGGGCGAGGCCCGCGGCGCGGTCCCGAATCGCTCGAGGTCGTAGCGCGGCATCGAGGTATGCATCATCTCGACCGCGCAGCAGGCGAGCCCGAAGGTCATCCAGTGCAGCGAGCCCGTGCGCGCCCAGTTGATCACGTCCGCGGTCGAGGTGACGAGAAAGCCCTTGTCGGCGAGCTCGTCCGACAGCGCCCGCGCCGCCGCCTCCTTGTCCGGCCCGGCCGAGGTCGCCAGCGCCGCCTGCGGCTCGATCACTCCCATTCCAGCGCCCCCTTCTTCCACTCGTAGGCGAAGCCTATGGTCAGCACCGCGAGGAACACCATCATCGACCAGAAGCCGAACTCGCCGATATGCTGGAAGCTCACCGACCAGGGAAAGAGGAAGGCCACCTCCAGATCGAAGATGATGAAGAGGATCGAGACGAGATAATAGCGCACGTCGAACTTCATCCGCGCATCGTCGAAGGCGTTGAAGCCGCATTCGTAGATGGAGACCTTCTCGGGGTCGGGGTTCGACACCGCCACCACCGCCGCGGCGAGCAGGAGAACCAGCCCCAGGGCGATCGCCAGCCCGAGGAAGATCAGGATCGGAAGATACTCGCGCAGAACTTCGTCCAAGGGCGCCCTCCGTTCCCCACCGGCGAGCCCCGTGGCCGGGTTCGCCGTAACCCATCGAGAGGCTTAGCTGCCGCGGCGCACTAGGTCAACTGCGGGCGACGGCTTCGGGAGACCGCCACGATCGGGCCGGACGGCGGCCCCACCCGGGCGGCCGAAGGGGGCCACGAGCTCAGATCCAGCGCCTGGCCCGCGCCATCAGCAGCGGCAGGATCAGGATCACCAGCACAATGCGCAGAAGATGGTGGGTGGCGACGAAGGCCGGGTCGTAGCCGAGCGCCAGGCCCATCGCCGCCATGGCCTCCACGCCCCCCGGCGCAAAGGCGACCCAGGCCTGGCCGAAAGGGATATGCGCGGCCCGCGCCGCCGCGAGCGCGAAGAGCGCCGAGAGCGTGACCGAGGCCGCGATCACCGTCGCCGAGGCCCCGGCGAGACGGCGCAGGTCCGCGAAGGTGATCTTGCCGAAGCGAACGCCGACCACCGCGCCCGTGACCGCGAAGCCGCAGAGCATGAGCAGGGGCGGAAAGCGCCCCTCGACCACCCCGGTCACGTGCAGCGCGCCGCTGGCGAGCATGCCCGCGAGCAGATGCGCCGCCGGCATGCCGCGCCGCGCCCCCAGCGTCCCGGCCGCGAAGGCCACCGCCAGCGTCGGCAGCGCCGCGGCATAGGGCACGACGGCCGCACTGCGCCCGCTCCAGAACTGCCCCGGCTCGCCCACGAGTTGCAGCACCGGCGGCAGGGTCAGGGTGATCGCCATCAGACGCAGGGTCTGGAAGACCATGATGCTCTGCAGGTCGCGGCCGCGCGAGACCGCCAGCGCCAGCGCATAGGAAAGCGCCCCGGGCGCGGTCGCCAGCACCGCGTCCTCCGGCGCCTGCCCGAACCCCTTCACGAGGATCAGCGTCGAGACCAGCATGATCGTGACCACCGCCACCGCCAGCAGGGCGAGGCTCACCGGCCAGCGGGCGAGATCGTCGACGAAATGCGGCGTGATGCCGCTCCCCAGCGAGCAGCCGATGGTGGCGAAGGCGAGGTTGCGCAGCCCGTCCGGCACCGCCAGCGGCACCCTTGCGATGCTCGCCGCCCCGACCAGCAGGGTGCTGCCGAGCAGCGCCGGCGCCGGCAGCCCGGCGGCCATGCCGAGCAGCGCCCCGGCGAGGCCGAGCGCACAGGCGAGAAGCATGCGCGTCATGTCCCCGGCGCCGTGACCCTGCCGGGGCGGCTTCGAAACGATGCTATTCCGCCGCCTCCATGTAGCTCTCGATCGGCGGGCAGGAACAGACGAGGTGCCGGTCGCCGTAGACATTGTCCACGCGGTTCACCGGCGACCAGTACTTGTCCACCCGGAAGGCGCCCGGCGGATAGCAGGCCTGCTCGCGGCTGTAGGGCCGGTCCCAGTCGCCGACCAGGTCCTCGACCGTATGCGGGGCGCCCTTGAGCGGGTTCACCTCGGCGTCCATCTCCCCCGCCTCGATCGCCCGCGCCTCGGCCGCGATCGCCAGCATGGCGGTGATGAAGCGGTCGAGCTCGGCCTTGGGCTCGCTCTCGGTCGGCTCGATCATCAGCGTTCCGGCCACCGGCCAGGACATGGTCGGCGCGTGGAAGCCGCAGTCGATCAGCCGCTTGGCGACATCGTCCACCGTGACCCCGGCGCGATCCTTCATCGGGCGGGTGTCGACGATGCATTCATGGGCAACCCGGCCGTTGCGCGAATAGAGGATGGGATAGGCCTCGCCCAGACGCTTCGCGATGTAATTGGCGTTCAGTATGGCGATTCGCGTCGCCTGGGTCAGCCCGGCGCCGCCCATCATCAGGCAATAGGCCCAGGAGATGACCAGCAGCGAGGGCGAGCCGTAATCCGCGGCACTCACCCGTCCCGCACCGCCGTCGCGCCCCGGCAGGAAGGGGGCGAGATGCGCCTTGACGCCGATCGGCCCCATGCCGGGTCCGCCGCCGCCATGGGGGATGCAGAAGGTCTTGTGCAGGTTGAGATGGCTCACGTCGCCGCCGAAATCCCCCGGCCGTGCCAGCCCCACAAGCGCGTTCATGTTCGCGCCGTCGAGATAGACCTGCCCCCCCAGCGCATGGGTGATCTCGCAGACCTCGCGCACCGTGCCCTCGAAGACCCCGTGGGTCGAGGGATAGGTGATCATGCAGGCCGCGAGCCGCCCGCCCGCCGCCTCGGCCTTGGCGCGGAAATCCTCCACGTCGATGTCGCCGTTCTCCGCCGCGGCGACCACCACCACCTTCAGCCCCGCCATCTGCGCGCTCGCGGGATTGGTGCCATGGGCCGAGGTCGGGATCAGGCAGACGTCGCGATCCGCCTCGCCCCGGCTGGCGTGATAAGCCCGGATCGTCAGGAGCCCGGCATATTCGCCCTGGGCGCCGGAATTCGGCATCATCGAGATCGCGTCGTAGCCGGTGATCGCGCAGAGCTTGTCGGAGAGATCGGCGATCATCTCGGCATAGCCCTTGGTCTGCTCCGCCGGCGCGAGCGGATGGATGTCGGCGAATTCCGGCCAGGAGATCGGCATCATCTCCACGGTGGCGTTCAGCTTCATGGTGCAGGATCCCAGCGGGATCATCGCCCGGTCGAGCGCCAGGTCCCGGTCGGCGAGCCGGCGCATGTAGCGCGTCATCTCCGCCTCGGACCGGTTCATGTGGAAGATCGGATGCGTCAGATAGGCGCTGGTGCGCACCAGCCCCTCCGGCAGCCGGTGGCCGTGGTCGAGCTTCAGGTCCAGCCCGTCGCCGCCGAAGGCGCGCCAGACCGCCTGGGCGTGCAACCGCCGCGTCCGCTCGTCGAGCGTGATCCCGATCCGGTCGCTGCCGACCGGCCGCAGGTTCACGCCCTCCGCCTCCGCGGCGCGCAGGATCACCCCCTGGAGCGCGCCGACCTCCACGGTGATCGTGTCGAAGAACGCCGCCGGCCCGACGCTGAAACCGAGCGTCTCCAGCCCTTTTGCCAGCCGCACCGTCTTGCGGTGCACCCGCTGCGCGATCGCCCGGAGCCCCTCGGGCCCGTGAAAGACCGCGTACATCGAGGCCATGACCGCCAGCAGCGCCTGCGCGGTGCAGACGTTCGAGGTGGCCTTCTCGCGCCGGATGTGCTGCTCGCGGGTCTGCAGGCTGAGCCGGTAGGCGCGATTGCCCCGCGCATCCACCGAGACGCCGACGATGCGGCCCGGCATGGACCGCTTCAGCGGATCCCTCACCGCCATATAGGCCGCATGGGGCCCGCCGTAGCCCAGCGGCACCCCGAAGCGCTGGGTCGAGCCCACCGCGATATCCGCGCCCATCTCGCCCGGCGGCTTCAGCAGCGCCAGCGCCAGCGGGTCGGCGGCCATGCAGGCGAGCGCGCCGGCGCCGTGCAGCGCCTCGATCGGACCGGTGAAATCGTGCACATGGCCATAGGTGCAGGGATACTGGAAGATCGCCCCGAAGACCGCCTTCGGGTCGAGATCCGTGAAGGGATCGCCGACGATCACCTCCCAGCCGAACGGCTCGGCCCGGGTCCCGATCACCGCGATGGTCTGCGGGTGGCAATGGCGATCGACGAAGAAGGCCCTCGCCTTGGACTTCGCCGCGCGCTGCGCCAGCGCCATCGCCTCGGCAGCGGCGGTAGCCTCGTCGAGCAGGCTCGCATTGGCCACGTCGAGCCCGGTCAGGTCGCAGACCATGGTCTGGTAGTTCAGGAGCGCCTCAAGCCGGCCCTGGCTGATCTCCGGCTGGTAGGGGGTATAGGCCGTGTACCAGGCCGGGTTCTCCAGGATGTTGCGCTGGATCACCGGCGGCGTCACCGTGCCGTGGTAGCCCTGCCCGATCAGGCTGGTCAGCACCCGGTTCTTCTGCGCGATCTCGCGCATCTGCACCAGCACCGCCTGCTCGCTCAGCGCGCGTCCCCAGTCGAGCGGCTCCTTCTGCCGGATCGCCGAGGGCACCGTCGCGTCGATCAGCGCGTCGAGGTCGGCGGCGCCGACGACCGCGAGCATCTCCGCGATCTCCTTCGGGCTCGGCCCGATGTGCCGGCGGTTGGCGAAATCATAGGGATGATACTCGGTTTCCTTGAAGGCCATGGCGCGTCCGCTACCCCCGCAGATGGAGAATGCGCCACTATGGGACGAACCGCGGAGGCTCGGCAAGGCCGCGCAGGGTCGCCGCGATCGCGCTTTCTCCCCCGAACCGCAGGCGGTCGCACTAGGATGTGATGGAGTGGATGCCCCCAACCCGACGGCATCGCAGTGTGCCACAGCGGTGATGTTCCAATCACCCAGGAAGGAGAGGGCATCCAATGAAGAAAGCTACCGGAACCGGCGTTGATCTGGCAAAGCGCGTGTTCCAGGCACATGGCGCCGCGGCCGAAGGCTCGGTCGTCTTCCGCAAGAAGCTGTCGCGCGCCCAGCTTCTGCCATTCCTGGCGCAGCGGTCGGCCTGCACTGCGGCCATGGAAGCCTGTGCGACGTCGCACTATAGGGGGTGGGAGGGCTACCGTCGATGGTGCGCGCTACCGGACGGACCTATCTCGACCAGATCGGAGCCTGCTCACAATAGATCGCGGCGTTGGAGAAGACGCCCCGGCGCCAGCAACTGCACCGTGACCGGCGCGGAAACCAGCAACTCGCCGAAGCCGGTCGTCACCACGTATTCCATGCGGCTGCCGAGATAGGTCGCGCTCGCGACGGTGCCAAGCGGCGTGGCGTCGGGCGCCGCGAGGGCGATGCGTTCGGGTAGTGGGTCAGTTTGGAATCATTATACACGTCGTCAGAACTGCACGGAACCGGCGTCGAGGAGGTAGAGGTTGCCCCGTGGTCTCGACACGGTCGACGCTGATCCTCACAGCCGAGCGTGGAGCGCCCGCCGGGTCGGGAGGTTGGAGACGACGATCAGCCATTCGCCCCGGAAGCGCTTGGCGGCGAAGGTGAGGATGTCCCCGTCACGGAAGCCGAGATCAAGGTGTTCGAGCGGTGGTTCGGCGATCTGTTCGACGACCTGTTCGGCTCCGGCGGCTGAACC
Organism: uncultured Paracoccaceae bacterium; assembly: GCA_937872465.1. Classification (GTDB taxonomy): domain Bacteria; phylum Pseudomonadota; class Alphaproteobacteria; order Rhodobacterales; family Rhodobacteraceae; genus Amaricoccus. The sequence goes on along the minus strand of CALMSR010000001.1, from coordinate 20,398 downwards.
CGGTTTCCCATTGCAGTATGAGTTATAGAGTGGTACATATGCTCACTATTGGAGTGAAGCTGTGATCGTAGGCTTTCGGGACGACTGGCTGCGGACCTTATTTGTGGATGATGTCCGTTCCCGCAACATCCCTTCCGATCTGGAAGCCCGCCTGTTCCGCAAGCTCCAGATGATTGACGACGCCGTGACCGATCAGGACCTGCGCGTGCCACCCAGCAATCACTTCGAGAAGCTGCGCGGCAACCTCGCAGGTTTCCATTTCATCCGCGTCAACCTGCAATGGCGGTTGATCTTCCGCTGGGATGGCGGGCGCGGCGAGGCGAACGGAATCTATCTGGACGATCACAGCTACCGATGAAAGCGAGGCAAAGATGCTGACCACCAAGCGCAAGCCGGCGACTGTCGGCGAGATACTGACCGAAGAGTTCATGCAGCCGATGGGGCTGACACAGGGCGCGCTCGCCGAGGCGATGGGCGTCCAGCGCAAGCACGTCAACGAGCTGTGCGGCAATCGCAGGAACGTGACGGCGGCGACAGCGCTGATCCTCGCCCGTGTGTTCGGCAACAGCCCGGACTTCTGGCTCAACGTGCAGCGGCGCAACGATCTTTGGGAGGTGATGAACACGCCCAAGGAGCGCGAGCGGGTCGAGCGCGCGCGTCCATTGGGGAAAGCGGCCTGAGCGCAGTCATGCGGCCCGATGGTTGCGGCCGAGCCATAATTGAGAAGGAGCCATCGCCAAGACCGTGCCCCTGCGCGCCGTCCTTTACCTGCGCGTCTCGACAGTGGGCTCGACCCACCTGCCGCCGATGAAATTGCCGTAGTGCGCGGTGAACGGCGCCGTGGCGGTCCGAAAGAATTCGATCCTGTTCATGGCTCCCTCCCGGTTCGGGAGCGCCGCGGGATGCGGCGCTGCGCAACAAAATTGCGCGAGAGGAATCTTCTGTCAGCCCCGGGGGCCACCACAACCAGCGCCCGGTGTCTCAGAATTGAGACAGATCGGCGCACCCAGCCCATGTGACCGCCGGTTGGAGGCTCAGGAAGCCGCCGAGGGCGCCTATGAGAGCCCGAGGCGGTTCAGTTTTCGGTACAGGGCCGCACGGCTGATTCCGAGGGCCTGCGCAGCCGCCGACGCATTTCCGCCCGAACGTGCCAGCGCCCGCTGCAACACCCCACGTCCCGCGGCCTCGAGATCGCCGTCGACGATGCCGAAGAGGTCTGCGACCGGAACGGGCCGCGCCAGATTCTCGCCCGTGAGCCCGAGCGCCTGTCGTGCGGCGCGGGTGGCGCCAATCACCAGCTCGTCGCCGTCGATCGCGATCATCGCAATGGCGCGCTGATCGGTCTCTGAATTCACAGCTGAAAGCCGAAGCTGGACCTGGTCTTGGGCCAACGCTCCGCTTGCGGCGATGGCGAGGGCTGCGGTGGCCGCCAGCATGGCCCGACAGGTGATCGAAAATGGCATGTTTGTCCTCCCTAGGGTCAGGGATCGGGTCGACGCAACCGGCACAACCGAATCCAGTGGCATCGATGTTATACGTTTGAACGGATTCAGTTTATAAAAATCGATTTGTTCTCTTTACATCGGTTTTGTGCTTGGGGTATCGTCTCACAAAAGGAAGCTCGGTATGACCGCACTGGACGCATCTCCCACGGACCTCGACGCGGTTGTCAAACCAGCGAGCAAGCCGACGATCGCAGGTAGGATCGAGGCGCGCCTGCGGCACGACATCCTGCATGGCATCCTGAAGCCGGGCGCGCGCCTGAACCTCGACCGACTGCGCGAAACGATGGATGTCGGGCTTTCGCCGCTGCGCGAGGCCGTCACCCGGCTGGTCGCCGACGGGCTGATCGAAGTCGCCGCACAACGCGGTTACACCGTCACGCCGATTTCCGTCGGCAACCTCAACGAAGTCAGCGCGCTGCGCATCGAACTGGAGCCTTATGCGCTGCGCCGATCCATCGCCAACGGCGGTCTGGATTGGGAAATCTCTGTCATGGCGGCGCTGTACCGGCTCAACAAGACGGACCGCATCGCGGGTGACGGGGCGAGCCTGGCCAAATGGGAGGCAGCCAACAACGCTTTCCATCTGGCGCTTATCGAGCGCTGCGACATGCCGCTCCTGATGAAAATGTACCGGACTCTGGTCGCCCTGAACGATCGCTATCGCCACATCTATCTGCAGGCGGTCGGCATCCAACGCGAGGTGATCGACGAACATACCGCCATCGCAGAGGCTGCCGTCGAGCGCCGGGTCGACGACGCGGCCAACTTGCTTTGCGGTCATATCGAGCGCTCTACCACCAATCTGCAGCGCCTGGTCGCCGCTGGCCTTCCCAAGGAGCCCGAATGACCCGCCCGATCGGTCTCGGCCATTTCACATTTCTCGAGCTCGCCCCGGCCGATCTGGTGCGGCTGGCGCGGCAGGCCGGTTTCGGCTTCGTCGGGCTGCGATTTCATCCCGTGGCGCCCGGACAGCTCCATTACCTTCCTGATGCACGGGGGCTTGCGGAACTCGGACGCGTTATGGCGGGCGAAGGGATTGCGCTCTATGACATCGAAACGGTGGTGATCGACCGTCACCTCGACCCGAGCACGCTGATCCCCGCGCTGGAGGCCGCGACGAAGCTGGGGGCGAAGCGGGTCAATACCTGCGCGGACCTGTTCGAGGGCCTGCCTGATCGTTTCGCGCAGATCTGCGACTTGGCCGGAGACCACGGGCTAGGCGTCGATATCGAATGCATGGCGTGGCGTGGGATCGACAGTCCGCAAGCTTGTCTGGATCTGATCGCCCGATCCGGCGCGTCCAACGCCGCCTATCTGGTCGATGCGCTGCATCACACACGCTGCGGTGGTACGCCCGAAAGCATCACCGCGATGTCCTCAAGCAGCATTTGCTCAGCTCAGCTTTGCGACGCGCCCGCCGCAGTGCCTACCGGCACGGACGTCTTGATCGCCGAGGCGCGGGGCGGTCGGCTTCTGCCCGGCGAGGGCAGCCTTCCACTGAGAGAGATCGTGGCCGCGCTACCCGCGGAAACGGTGGTTTCGGTCGAACTTCCTTCGGTCTCCGACAGGAGGCCCCCGTCGGACCGCGCCCGCGCAATCTACACCGCAACCACCGCCCTTCTTGAAGGACGGTCGAGATGAAGACCATCATGGTCCTGAACGGGCCAAACTTGAACCTGCTGGGCAGGCGCCAGCCGAAAATCTACGGCCACGAGACGCTCGAGGATGTCACCCGGATCTGCGAGGCGGCTTGCGCTGACGGGTTCGGTATCCGGTTGCTGCAATCCAACCACGAGGGCCAGATCATCGACTGGATCCACGAGGCGCGCGAGACCTCCTGCGGGATCGTCATCAAACCGGGTGCCTTCACGCATACCTCGGTCGCCATTCTGGACGCGCTCAACATCTACGAGGCGGCGGTGATCGAGGTTCATTTCAACCAGGTCCACAAGCGCGAAGCGTTCCGTCACCATTCCTATGTTTCGCATCGCGCCGACGGGGTGATCGCCGGGCTGGGCATCGAAGGTTATGCCGCGGGCGTGCGGCGCATCTGCCAGCTTTCGGCGGACTGAACGGGGGATACGGAAATGACGATCATCGCAAACGAACGGGACGTGACACCGGCAGTCCAGAAGGTGATGGAACGCACGAGCGATCCGCGCCTGCGCGAGATCATGAAGAGCCTGATCACCCATCTGCACGCCTTCGTTCGGGACGTGCGCCTGACCGAGGCGGAGTTCCAGCAGGCGACCCGCATCCTCAACACGATGGGGCAGCAATCGAACGACAAGCACAACGAGTTCGTGTTGATGGCGGGATCGCTCGGGGTGTCGTCGCTGGTCTGCCTGCTGAACAACGGCGACAACGGTGCGACCGAGACCACGCAATCGCTGCTGGGCCCGTTCTGGCGGATGGACCAGCCGATGACCGAAAACGGCGGCTCGATCCTGCGGTCGGACACACCGGGACCGCGGCTCTACGGCACGTTCCGTTTTCAGGATCAAGACGGCAAGCCGGTCGAGGGGTTGGAGGTCGACATCTGGCACGCCTCTCCCGTGGGGCTCTACGAAAACCAGGACGACAGCCAAGCCGACTACAACCTGCGTGGCAAGTTTATTACGGGCGCGGACGGCATTGTGCGGTTCAAGTCGGTCAAGCCCATCGGCTACCCGATCCCGACCGGAACCACGGTCGGCCAGCTGCTGAAGGCGCAGGATCGCCACCCCTACCGTCCGGCCCACGTGCATGTCCTCGCGCACAAGCAGGGGTTCAAGACGCTCATCAACCAGACCTACGTGGACGAGACTGACTATCTGACCTCGGACGTGCAATTCGGCGTGACCGAGGCGCTGATCGGCAAGCTGGAGCGCCACGACAGGCCGCACCCCGAGGATGGCGAGGTAGGCGAGTGGTATTCGCTGGAACATACGCTGACGATGGAGCCCGGCGAGTCCCGGCTTCCCATTCCCCCGATCAAGTGAGGCTGCGATGCTGAGTGACCAGAACCGACAGTATGCGGCGGATGCGATCCTCGCCGCCGAGAAGACCCGCAAGGTCTGCCCGCAGCCCTCCGCGACCTGGCCGGAAATGACGCTGGAGGACGCCTATGACGTTCAGCGCCGCTGGGCCGAGGCGCGCATTGCCGCCGGCGCGAAGATCGTCGGGCGCAAGATCGGCCTGACCAGCCGCGCCATGCAGCAGGCATCGAAGATGACCGAGCCGGACTATGGCGTGATCCTCGACGACGCGCTGTTCCAGGACGGCGCCCGCATCGCGGCGGGCACGTTCATCAAGCCGCGGCTGGAGGTCGAGCTGGCCTTCGTCATGGGGTCGGATCTGTCTGGTGCAGGGTGCCATATCCACGATGTGATGCGGGCGACCGAGTTCGTGCAGCCGGCGCTGGAAATCATCGACTACCGGACCGAGGTGCCGCGGCAAATCGTCGATACCATCGCCGACAATGCTGCGTTCGGGGCCATCGTGCTGGGCGGGCGCACGATCCGGCCGTTCGACGTCGATCTGCGCCGGGTCGGAGCGACGCTATCGCAAAACGGCGTGATCGAGGAATCGGGCCTTGCGGCGGCCGTCATGGGACATCCGGCGGCGGGCCTGGCCTGGCTCGTCAGCAAGCTCGCGGCGCAGGGCGACGGCCTCAAGGCCGGTGACATCGTCCTGGGCGGTGCGTTCGCCCGGCCAGTGGATATTAGACCCGGCGACGTGATCGCCGCAGACTACGGCGACCTCGGGTCGATCGGCGTCAGTTTCGCATGAGGCTACCACGAATGGATCTCCCCACAAATGCCTTCAAGGCCGCGCTCCGCAGCGGCAAGCAGCAGATCGGCATCTGGCATTCCCTGTCGGATCCGACCGTGGCCGAGCTTTTGGCCGGTTGCGGCTATGACTGGATCATGATGGACACCGAGCATTCCCCGGTCGGCCCGACCGAAGCTATCGACTTTCTGCGCGCGGTCGCACCGTATCCCGTAGCGCCGGTCGTCAGGCCGAGCTGGAACAACCCGGTCGAGATCAAGAAACTGCTCGATGCTGGCGCCCAGACTCTGCTGATACCTTACGTCCGGAATGCGGAGGAAGCGCGGGCCGCCGTCGCCGCCGTTACCTATCCGCCGAAGGGTATTCGCGGCGTTTCCGGTATCACGCGTGCCACACGCTATGGCGCGGTCCATGGGTACGCAAAGCGCGCGAACGAGGAAATCTGTCTGCTGGTGCAGGTCGAAACCCGTGAAGCACTCGACACTCTAGAGGAAATCGCGACAGTCGATGGCGTCGATGGCGTCTTCATCGGACCCGCCGATCTTGCCGCCAGTTTCGGCAATACGGGAGAGCCGTCGCATCCCGAGGTGAAGGCGGCGATCCTCGACAGTCTGGCGACGCTCGGACGGCTCGGCGTGCCGGGGGGAATTCTGTCGCTCGACCAGGACTTCCTGCGCGAGGCAAAGGCTGCGGGCGCGCAATTCATCGCCGTCGATGTGGACAGCGGCCTTCTCCGCAGGGCAGCTCTCGCCCGGCGAGACGATTGAGCATGACGTCCACCGGGTTGGGGCGCGACGGCAGGCTTCGCGTCGGACTGAACATGAACAACGCGGCGCTGGTCGAGAAGGTTGGCGGCGGCGAGGTCGGGATCGCTTTCGAGCTGTCTCGAAAGCTTGCCGAAGCGGCGGGACTTGCTGTGACCCCCGCTTTCTCCTCCATCTGAGGTTAGAGTCCGGCCCGAAAGAGGGACCGGACGATGAAGCGATCGAAATTCACCGAGGAGCAGATCGTCGGGATCCTGCGTGAGCAGGAAGCCGGCGAGAAGACCGCGGACGTGTGCCGACGGCATGGCGTCAGCAGCGCGACCTTCTACGCATGGAAGGCGAAGTACGGCGGCCTCGAGGTCTCCGACGCGAAGCGGCTGAAGGCGCTCGAGGAAGAGAACGGCAAGCTGAAGCGGCTGCTGGCGGACGCAATGCTCGACAATACGGCGCTGAAGGATCTGCTCGGCCGAAAATGGTGACGCCCGCCGCCAGGCGGACAGCGGTCGCGCATCTCGCGGAAGCCTACGAGATGAGCGAGCGGCGGGCGTGCCGGGTGGCGCAGGCCTCCATCGCCACGAGGCACGGCGGCTGCTCCGCCATGAACCGGGCGAACTGCGGCCGCGACAGCTTCTTCCGGAACACCGGCCGCCCGTCTGCTGCAGCGCCATGTACCTGGAACACGTTCTTTGCCAGATCGACGCCGATGATGGTAACCTCTCCCATGGATGCCCTCTCCTTCAGCTTTTGCTTCGACACCACGAGTTTGGCACATCGCGATGCCGTCAGGGGAGAGCGGCATCCACCCCATCTCCACCCGGTAAGTCACAGATTATTTTTGTGTGGACTGGGTTTGAACTTGTTGTCTGCTATATAAGCGACTGCAATCTAAATCGGATGGCAGATTAAAGACTGCGACTCTGCCGCGTGGATGGAGCGCGCACTTGACGAGAGCGTCGAGATCCGGCCGTTCTGCGCGGACGATCCGCGTACCTCGGATAGGACTCAAGCTTCCTGGCCCAGTCCGCCCGTCGCATTCACGAAGAAGATCCCGACAAGGGTTTCGCCGGTCGTGAATGCCTCGCATTGTTTGTCGAGGTCGCGGTACGCGGCTCCCCAATCTGACATGAATCGCTCTCGGTCTGCCTCCTTGCGCCATCTGTCGATCGTGAAATAGCGGGACGGATCTTGGTCGTCCCGCAAAAGCTCCGTTCCGAGATAGCCGTCGGCGCGCCGAAACAGTTCCGCCCAGTCGCCTTTCGCTCCGTATGCTTCTTCGAAGCAGGCGCGCTGGCTGTCGGAAACCTCGTAGGCCCAGATGATCACATGCACGGCGCTCCCTCCATTGCTAATCGGCCCGCCTTACCGACAGGCTTCGCCGTGCGTGTCTCCCGGTGGTCAACCCGATTTGCTCCTTCAGCCAGGCGCGGAGGGTCATCATACTGGCGGTGTCGGCAAGCTCCGGCTTTGTCACGAGCCAATAGGCGGCCGCCACCCGAACGGGCTGGCCGACGGGAATGAGCAACCCGTTGCAGATGTCGTCCTCGATGAGCAGGGTTCGCCCCAGGGCGACGCCAAGGCCGCCGATGGCGGCCTGAAGCATCAGGTCGGCGCGGTCGAAGTGCTTCACGGGATTGGACGACACCTCGTTCGACCCAAGCAATCTGCGATAGTCAGTCCAGGTCGTTCCCGTCCGGAACTTCTCGGCGCCGGTGTCGGTGAGCAGGGTCAGGCTTTCGTCGGCGAGCCGGTCGACGCCCGTCCTTTGCGCGGCCGGATGACCTGCCCCCACGACCGGCTGGAGATCGCAGCCGGCAAGGCGGGTGGAGTGGAGCCCGGGATAGGGCCCTTCACCGAAGCGGAGGCCGGCATCGACCTCGCCCCCCTCGAACACCACCAGTTCCTCGCGCACGTCGATCGAAAGGTCCAGCCCCGAGGCGGCAGCAGCCGGGAGCCTTGGCAACAGCCATTTCATGGCGAGCGAGGAATGGACGGACAGGCGGAGCGCCCGGGCCGACTGGAGATCGCGCGCCGCCGCGAGGGCGCGACCCGCATCCGCGAACGAGCGTGTGGCCGCGTCGCACAGGATCGCACCCGCGCGGGTCGGGGTCACGTGGCGGGTCGAGCGTTCGAAGAGCGGCATCCGAAGCTCGGCTTCCAGCGCGCGCACGCGGTGACTGACGGCACTCGGATCGAGGTCGAGCGCGCGGGCCGCCGCGGCAAAGCTGCCGTGGTGCTGCACTGCCGCAAGCAGGCCGAACGACTGAACCAGCCGTGCCACCGCAGGATCTTCCGCCTGATCAATCATGAATCTGGTTCACCTATTGCTGAGCCACGACGCCTTGGTCCGCGCCAAAGAACAAGTAGTCTGTCAGCATCGCCAATGGAGATATCGATGCTTAATCATGAAGAAAATGCACGTCTCTCGGTTCCTGTCCAGATCGTCAATGCGTTCACGCTGAACGGGACCGGGGGCAATCCGGCCGGGGTCGTTCTCGATGCCGACGAGCTGAGCGAGACCGCGATGCAGTCGATCGCGGCCGAAGCGGGGCTGTCGGAGACGGCCTTCGTTTCGCGGCATCCGACCGAGGGCGCGCGGCTCGAATTCTTCACGCCGACCCGGCGCATCGCCCATTGCGGTCACGCCACGGTTGCCGCCTTCGCATTGATGCGCGCCGAGGGGCGGATCGGCGACGGCGCGACGTCGAAGCAGACGGTGGACGGACCGCGGAAGATCCTCGTGCAGAACGGCGCGGTCTACATGGAGCAGCGGGCGCCCCGCTACGAGGCGGACACCGACTGGGCCGGGACCGGCGTGACGCGGGCGGAGGCGCTTGATGCCCTCGGCTTGGCCACAGACCGACTCGACGCCCGCGTCACGCCGCAGGTCGTCGATACCGGCAACCGGTTCCTGCTGGTCGGGGTCGCGCGCGAAGCGGACCTTGCGGCGATCGTGCCGGACCAGCAAGCAATCGGGCGGATCAGCGAGGCGCTGGATCTGATCGGCTTCTATGCCTTCGCGGTCACCACCGGCACCGGCCCCGCGCACGCCACGACGCGCATGTTTGCGCCCCGCTTCGGCATCGCGGAGGAAAGTGCCACTGGCATGACCGCGGGACCGCTCGCCTGCCTTCTGCACGACATTCTCGGCGACCGGCGGACGCATTTCGCGATCGAACAGGGCCGCTTCATGTCGTCGCCGAGCGTCAGCCGGATCCTCGTCGATCTCGAGATCGAGCGCGGCCGCATCACGGGCCTTATGGCCGGTGGCGAGGGCCGGCGGGCAGGCACGCTCGACATCTGCGTTCCGGGCGACGCCTCGCCCGTTCAGCCAGCTTCGGGGCAGCAGAGCCAATGAGACACGAGATCGACCTTCGCGGCGTCGTCGAGCCCCTGGTCCTCGAGGTCGGACCAGGTCAGGAACCGAAGCGCATGGCGGATCGTGGGGGCTATCTGCGCCGCCTTCGGCCCGCTGCCGAAACCCGCGATCAGCCCGGCGGCGACCCCGTCGAGATAGGCGCCGAACTCCGCCATCGGCCCCTGCAGCGCGGGCACATGCGCGACGTCCTCGAAGGACACGGTCCACATCCGGCGCGTGCGCGAGAAGTAGGCGTAGAACGCGGACACGGCTGCCGCGAACCGCGCCTTCGGGTCGGCATGATCTGCCCAGCCGGCGGGATCCGGTGGCGGGTTCAGCGACAGCCAGTGCGACGTGCAGGCCTGGAAGACCGCGGTCTCGTCCGGGAAGTGCCGGTAGACCGTCAGCCGCTGCACGCCCGAGCGTTCGGCGATGGCGCTGATCGTGGTCGCGCGCGGTCCGATCTCCTCGTGCAGATGCATCGTGGCCTCCACGATCTTCTGCCGGGTCTCTTCCTGCGACTTGGCGCGCTCGCGCAGGCGGTAGGGCCGCTTCTTCTCGTGCTCTGTCATTCGATGAACATGCCTGATCACCGAATGATTGACAAGGGGGGTCGAATCGCCTACGCCGCACTTCAACAAACACTATTGTTTATCTAAAAGGATGCCCGAAATGACACCGATCACCGAACCCGTCCAGCACGCCGCAAAGCGCGTCACCGATGCCTGGACCGCCCTGCCGTCCTGGCTGCCCGTGCCGGGCCTCGGCGCGCTGCCGATCAACAGTTTCCTTTTGACAGGGACCGAACCGATGCTGGTCGATACCGGCCTCGGCGCTCTTGCCGGGCCACTCATCGACAGCCTCCGCGCCCAGATCGACCCCGAAGACCTGCGCTGGATCTGGCTCAGCCACACCGACGCCGACCATATCGGCAACCTCGACCGGATCCTCGAGATCGCCCCGAACGCAACGGTCGTCACGAACTTCCTCGGTGCCGGCAAGATGGGGATGCTCGGCGCGGGCGATCCGGCCCGGATGCGCACGCTCGAGCCGGGCGAGGTGTTCGAGGTCGGCGGTCGCCGGCTGCACCAGGTCAAGCCGCCCTACTACGACGCCCCCGAGACGATGGGCTTTTTCGACGAGACCGACCGCGTGTTCTTCGCCGCCGACGCCTTCGGGGCGCTTCTGCCGGGCTCGGTCGATACGATTGACGAGATCCCGGTCGAGGAACTCGGAGAGGGCCTCGTCGCCTGGTCCAGCGTCGATGCACCGTGGCTCGTGCAGATGGACCGCGGCTCGCTCGGCCAGATGCTGCGGGCGCTCGACGCGCTCGACCCCGCGTACGTGCTCTCGGGCCACCTGCCGGTCGCGCACAGGCTCGACACGCTGACCGGCATCGTCGGTTGCGCCTATGGCCGCGGGACGACCGCGGCCGTCACCCCCGAAACCGCCGCCCAGGTCGAGGCGATCCTCGCCTGAGCAATATGAAGGACATCGCAATGAAGACCCTGACCCTGAGCCAACGCCACCGGCGGACCAGCCCTTTCGTCGCCCTCCGCGCCTTCGTGGCCAAGCTCGACATCGAACGCCGCATCCGGCGGGACACCGCCCGGCTGGAGGCCATGAGCGACCATGAACTGCGCGACATCGGACTGCACCGCGGTGACATCCGCGACGCGCTCCGCCATGGGCGCGACTGGTACCTGCGCGGCCATTGAGCGCCGCGACGGAAGCGCCGGTCCGGGACGCAAGCGCCCGCAGACGCGGCGGAGACACCCAACCATCCAACGACATCAAAGGAGAAATGACATGACTACCAACCTCATCGAAACCAACAAGGCGACCGTCGCCCGCTTCCTCGCCGGCACGCATTCCGCCAACATCGACGACGTCGAGGTGATCGACGACACCGTAGTGCCGCACATTGCCTGCCACGGCTTCCCGGGCTTTCCGAACGAGGAGTTCTTCGACCGCGAAAGCTACAAGGCGTTCTTCCGCGTCTTCCGCCAGTCCTTCAGCGACATGAGCTTCGAGACCTTGAAGACGATCGCCACCGAGGACTTCGTCTCGGCCCACTGGGAGATCTGGGCGACCCATTCGGGTGAATTCAACGGCATCGCGCCCGATGGCGCCCGCGTCGTCTTCGACGGCGTCGCCCTCTACCGGATGGAGGACGGCAAGATCGCAGAAACCTGGCTGACCATCAACCAGCCGCTTCTCCTGTCTCAACTCGGCAAGGGCACCGCGCGGGCCGCCTGACACCGTTCCGGGGCAGGCCGGTCCGGCCTGCCCCTCATCCCCCGAAAGGACGACACCATGTGCGGACGAAACGAATTGTACCGTCCCCCTGCGGCCACCGGGCACTGCCGGCGCTGCGCGGGTGACGGGTGGTGCAGGGCGCGGTGGAACGCGACCCGCGACGCCTTGCGGGTCGACGGCGACCCGGTGTCCCGGACCGCCGTCGAGTACCCGGCGGCGGACCGCCAGGAGGCCCGACCATGACACCGACATTGATTCTGGTCACCTACCGGCTGCGCGTCCCCGTCGCCGAGTTCCGCGCCCATGCCCGGACGGCCGCGGCACGGATCGCAGAGGCGCCTGGCCTTCTCTGGAAGGTTTGGGGCCTCGACGAGGCGACCGGGCTCGGAACCAGTGCCTACTTGTTCCGCGACAGCGCCTCGGCCGAGGCCTTCGCCGAGGGTCCGGCGACTTCCGAGCTTCGCGCGGGGCCGGCCATGGACGTTTTCACCCGCATCGCGCCGGTGGACGCGGGGCTTTCAGCCATCACGGGCGCGGCACGGTTCCTCGCGCCGACCGACATGGCAACCGGGTGACCACGATGTTCCGAATATCGCATGAAATCCGGATTGCGGCACCCGCAGACCGCGTTTGGGCGGTCACGGCGGATATCGAGCGCTGGCCCGACTGGCTGCCGACGGTGACCGCCGTGCGCCGGCTGACCAAGCGCCCTTTCGGACCTGGCAGCCGGTTTGAGCTGAAGCAGCCGTTTCAGCGTGCGGCCATCTGGGAACTCACCGGGATCACGCCCGGTCGCAGCTACACCTGGCGAAGATCCCCCGGCCGGATGCTGCGCCTGTTGGCCCGGCACCAGCTCTTGAACAACGGGGCGAACACCTTCTGCCGGCTCTCGCTTGTCTGTTCCGGACCGTTGGCGATCTGGCTGCGCCCCATCCTGGTGCCCCTGCTCCGCGCCGCGCTAGCCCGGGAAAACGCCGCTTTGAAAACTCGGTGCGAGGCGCGAACCTCCCCGCCCCACGCCCGCCCCGTTCGTCCACACGTCCCATTGAAACGAGGAGTTGACGCGACATGACCGACCTCGACCTTCTCGCCGATGCCGACCGCCGTGCCCGCGCCTATGTGGCGGGCGCCGCGGAGAGCCGCGTCTTTCCCGATGATGCCGCGCTGTCCGCCCTGGCCGCCTTCGACGAACACCTGCCCGATGCCGGGCTCGGCGCCGCGAGCACGCTGGCGCTGCTCGACGACGTCGGCTCGCCCGGGACGGTAGTCTCGAACGGCCCGAACTACTTCGGCTTCGTGATCGGAGGAACGCTGCCCGCCGCCGCCGTCGCCGAGCGGATGATGACCGCCTGGGACCAGTGCGCGTCCTCCTTCGCCAATTCGCCGGTCGCGGACGCGATCGAGAAGACCGCCGCACGCTGGACCCTCGAGGCGCTCGACCTGCCGCGCGACAGCGCGGTGAGCTTCGGCACCTCGGCTTCGGCGGGCGGCCTCGCCTGCCTGACCGCCGCGCGGCGCAGCCTGCTGGCACGGCAGGACTGGGATTTCGACGCAGACGGCCTCGCCGGCGCGCCCGCGATCCGCTTCGTCGCCCCCGACACCGTCCACATCACGATCCGCAAGGTGCTTCGACTCATGGGGGTCGGGACCAGAAACCTTGTCCTCGCACCGACCGACGACCAGGGGCGGGTCGATCCCGACCGGCTTCCGCCGCTCGATGGCGCGGCGATCCTATGCCTTCAGGCGGGCGAGGTGAACACGGGCTCGTTCGATCCCTTCGCCGAGATCATCCCCGCGGCGAAGGCGGCCGGGGCATGGGTTCATGTCGACGGCGCCTTTGGCCTCTGGGCGCGCGCGTCCAAGACGCGCCGGCACCTGACCGATGGCATCGAGGGCGCGGACAGCTGGACGACGGACGGGCACAAGTGGCTGAACACGCCCTATGACGGCGCCATGTCCGTCTGCCGGGACCGCGAGGCGCTGGCAGGTGCCATGAACAGCGACGCGGTCTATGCCACGTCCTCGGCCGACAGCCAGAAGAATCTGGGTATCGAGTTCTCGCGCCGGGCGCGCGGCATCCCGATCTGGGCCACGATGCGCAGTCTCGGGCGGGACGGCATCGCGGAGATGGTCGACCGCCACTGCACCTTCGCGCGCAGGCTGGCCGACGGCCTGTCGGGGGCGGGCTACGAGATCCTGAACGACGTCGACCTGAACCAGGTGCTGTTCCGGCTGGAGAGCGACGAGGCCACGCGCGCCGCTCATGCTGCGGCCATCGCCACCGGGCGGCTCTGGTTCGGGCCGACGGTTTGGCAGGGCCGCCCCGCGCTCCGGATGAGCGTGAGCTCCTGGCACACCGAAGAGGAGCATGTTGATCGCGCGATCGGGCTTCTGCGCGTTGTAAGTGGAAGGCCCCTGACATGATCGACATCGACATCACCCGCCGCAGGTGCGCCCGGCGCACCGCCAAGAGGCTCAGGACCGCACAGGCGCTGGTCTTTCTGGGCCTCGGCGGCTGGTGTCTGCTGGCGCCGCACATGGTCGAGGCGCTGTCGCTGAAGCCGGAATACCAGCACCTGAGCGCCACGACGGCGCTGCTGATGGGCTGCTTCGGCGCGCAGGCGGTGCTTTGCGGATCGCTCATGCTGCTCGCGCGCTTCAGCGACCGTGCTGGCCCGCGAACTGCGCCACAAAGGGCTCCGCAGCTAGCAGGGCACCTTGGTCGACAAGGGATACCTCTACAGGGTGCTGGTGAACCGCGTCTATCGCGGCGACGCGGTTCACAAGGGCAAGGCCTATCCCGGCGAGCATCAACCCATCATCGACCAGAAGCTGTGGGATCAGGTCCATTCCATCTTGCGGCAGAACCCGCGAAAGCGCGCCAACAACACCCGCGCGCAGGCGCCCGCGCTGCTCAAGGGGCTGATCTTTACGGCCACGGGCGCGGCTATGACCCCGAGCAGCACGAAGAAGCCCGAGGCAGTCACAACCGACACCGCGTAGGCTCGCCTGGTCGTGGTAGGGCGTCCCGAGCCACCCGCGCGCCGCAACGATGACCCGCTCCGGATCCGCGGGCGTCACAGCACGCCTCCGTCGTGGCCGCCGTCCTTCGTCGCGTATCGGAGGATCGTGTCCTGGCCGGGGATGTGCGGGAAACCGCGGAAGTTGGCGGTGTTGGCGAACTTGGCGCCGCAGGTCTCGATCCGCTTGTCGCAGCCCGCGCGGACGGTGAAGGAATCGCCTTCCGCAATGGCCCGCACCGGCGCCTCGAGGAGTGTCAGCACGGCGATGCCGTCCGTCACGTCATGGCCCAGCACCTCGGTGCGCCGCCCCGCATTCGCGCCGCTCGTCCATTCGAGCGTCCCGAAGGTGAACCAGCCGGAGGCGAACCCGCCGAGCCCCGAGGCGGTGAAGGCCCGATCGCGCAGGAGATCGATCACGGCGCCCGTGCCCTTGAACGCCGTGTTCTCCAGATCGACGCCGCAGCGCCCATCGCCGAGCGCGGCGTCACAGGTCGCCTGAAAGGTCCGCCCGACCGTCTGGCCGAGGACATGCGCCAGCGAGCGGACCTCGGCGACAAAGGCGAGCCGCCCGCGCCGGATCTGGCCGATCGCGCCCCGGCGCATCAGCACGCGCTGGCTCGGATCGTCCCAGTTCACCCGCCAGACCTCGACCTCGGCGTTGTCCCAGCGGCCGTCGATGATGTCGGTCTCGGTGATCCGGTCGGAGGTCAGCACGCCCTCGGCGTCCTGCGCATCGACCGACAGGTCCGAGCCCGAGCGGACCTCGGACGCCGTGAGCCCGCTCTCGGGCTCGAACTCCGTCCCGTCGAAACTCAGGGTCTCGTCGTGATCGGTGAAGCCGAAGGTGACGCCGTCTGCCCGCGCGATCCGCCAGCACCAGGCGAGCGTGGTCGTGCCCTCGTCGAGATGGGCCTGCAGGGCGGGATCGAAAGTCTTCATCGGCGCAGTTCCAGCAGCGGAATGGAGGTGATCGAGCCGAGCCGCTCGAGGTCGAGCGTCACGTCGAGCACGTCGGTGTCGAAACGGACCGGCACGTCGAACTCGAAGCACGCGGTGATCGCGAGGCCGGAGCCCGGCGCGGTGCTGAAGGTGACGACGCCGGTGGCGGTGTCGACGGACCAGCCGGAGGGCTGCTCGACCCCGCCAAGCGCGATGCGCACGGTTCCGGTCACTGGTTTAGCGATGGCGCGCGACCAGGATTGCGCCCCGGAGGCATAGCGCTTTACCAGCTGGAACGCCGTCGTCGTGCCGTCGCCGGTGCCGATGGCCTGATCGGTTGGCGCTGGTGTTCCCGAAGGCAGGCAGGACTTGTGGTCACCCCAGTCCTTGAACCGGAAGCCGTGGAGCCGACCGTTCCGCGCCTCGAAGAAGGCCACCACCGCCGCCAGGTCGTCGGCGCGGCGGATGCCGTAGGCGACGTCGTAGCGGCGGCGCGAATTGGCCCAGCTGGCGTTGCGCTCTTCGTCGCCCGAGGCGAGCTCGACGATCTGCGTGCGCCTTTCCGGTCCGCCCCGCGCGCCGCGGCTGATGTCGTCCGGAAACCGGACCTCGTGAAACGCCATCACATGCCCCTCCGCCCGAGCGACACGGCGCGGGCAATGTCGGCGTTCGGCCGGCGGAACGTCCACTGGACGTTCCGCTCTTCGGCCTCACCCTGCGTCCGCGACTGCCGGAAGCTCTGGTCGTCGGGCCATTTCTTGATGATCAGGCATGGCATGGTCACATCCCCCTGCGCCCGAGCGAGACCGCACGGGCGATGTCCGCGGCCAGCCGTGGCGTCGGCGAGCGCATCGGCGCCGTCCTCGTCGGTGCCGCGCGCCGCATCCCGCAGCGCCTGCCAGGTTTCCAGCGGGGCGCGCGCCCCTTCCACGAGATTGCGCGCGACACCCCGGTAGACGTTCGCGGACTCAAGTGCGCGGTTCGCAGCGTCGGTCAGGCCGAGATCGGGCGCGGTGAGCGGGTTGTTCTCGAACGCCCGGTCGAACGCCGCCTGCGCCGCCGTCGTGGCGGCACTGGCCGCACCCTCGAAGCGGTTCTCGATCTCGCCGAGGTCGAGGTCGGGCACCAGCGAGATGCGCCGCTCCGACCCGAGCGCTTCCAGCCCCTGGTTGATGCCGCCGATGAAGCCGTTGATGCGCGAGACCACGCCGTTCAGCATCGCCTCGACGCCGTCGACCAGGCTGTTGGCCGCCTGGAACGCCAGATCGCCGATGGCGGCGGGCAGCAGGCCCCAGATCGCCTTGATCGCCTCGTAGGCGCCCTCAAAGGTGTTCGCGGCCGTGTTGCCGAAGCCCACCACGCTCTCGATGGCGCTCTGCATCCCTGATGCGGCGTCCGCCTTCAGGTCGAAGAACATCGCCGTGGCGGCAGCACCCGCCGCGACGGCACCCATCCTGATCCGCTGCCAGACCTCGACAGCGAGGTCCTTCAGCAGCGACATGGCCTCACCAAAGCCGCCCGCGCCGGAGACGAGGCGTGTGAACTGGTAGACGAGCTCGCCCGCGCCGACGATCAGCGCGCCGATGCCGGTGCGGATCAGCGCGCCGCGCAGCACCACGAGCGCTGTGGCCAGGCCCCGGACGGAGAGTGCAGCGGCGGCCATGCCGGCGACCCAACGTCCCGCGAGGAACGCGGCGAAGGTGGCGGCATAGGTCATCAGGCGGCCGATGTTGTCGAAGAGCTCGCGAATGGCGATACCGAGCGGGCCGGTGCGGCTGGCCACCGCCGCCATGGCGTTGGCGACGGCCTCCAGCGCGGGAGCCGCAGCGACCGCCAGCTGGTTTGACAGCCCGCGCCAGATCAGTCCGAGGCGGGAGATGGCATCATTCGTCCGCTCGATCTGGTCGGCGTCCTGCTCCGAGACGACGACGCCGAAGGCGAGGACGTCCTCGGTCGCCTGGCGCAGCGTCGCGGTGTCGATCCGCGACATGGCGATGGAGCCTTCCTCGCCGAAGAGCTGGCCCGCGACAGCCGCGCGTTCGGCGGCGGGCACGAAGTTCTCGATGGCTGCGTTGATGGCACCCACCCGCTGGTCGAGCGGCAGGGCGATCAGCTCGTTGGCCGAGAGCCCGAGCCGATCCAGAGCATCGGCGGCAGGACCGGTCCCGGCGGCCGCCTGGCTGAGACGGCGCGTCAGATCCTTGGTGGCTTGCTCGATGCCGGACATGGAAACGCCCGCCAACTCGCCCGCGCGCTCCAGCGTCTGGATCGAGGCGACGGTGGTGCCGAGCGACTGGGCGAGCTTCGCCTGCGCATCGACCGTCTGCAGGCCGGAGCGGATCATCGCCACGCCAGCGGCGGCGGCTGCTGCCACGGCGGCTGCAGCCGCCACAGCGACACGGCGGGAGAAGGCTGCAAGCCGGGCGTTGGCCGCCTCCATCTCGCGGCTCAGCCGTCCGAAGCCGCGCGACCCGGCCTCGCCGACACCTTCCAGTTCGGCGCGCACCTGCCGTCCGCCCACGGCCGCGAGGCGGACGCTAACCCGTTTTTCCGCCATGGGAGTGATCCATCTGTTCGTTGAGCTTGGCCACCATCACCACTTCGATGACGGGCAGCAGTTCGGCCATGGCGAGCGGCGGCACGCCGAGAGCGTCACCGAGCGCCAGCGCCGCCGACATGTCCCACCCGATCACCGCGCCGGGCAGGACACGCATCCGCGGTCACCGCGTCCTTTATAGGCGCCAGCGGATCGCGGCCGTAGCCGAGCAGCTCCGAGTTCAGCAGCGGCTGCTCGGCGCCGAGCGTGGTGCTGGCGAAAGGCAATTTCGTGAAGCCGCTCGCGGGCGGCGTGCCATAGACGGTCTCGAACGCAAGCGCCATCTGCGCCCGCGCCCCTTGGGCTCGTGCCATGTCGGTTTCCTTCTGTCGGTTGGATCAGCCGAGGGGATCGGCTGTGGTGTAGTGAAGGACGACCGGTATCACGGCCGCCTTGAGGCTGGCCGCGCCCTCTACGGCCAAGTCCACCGGCCGCGGCGCTTCCGCCTCGACCCAGTCGCAGAGCCCGCCCAAAGTGCGGTCAGACGTGAGCGTCGCGCCGATACTGGCGCAAAGCGTGTCGAAGGTGGCGTCACGGTCGGCACCCTGTACGACCGCCTCAATCTCGGTTCGGTGCTGGTAGTGGTAGGTGAGCGGTGAAAGCGTCACCTCGGGTTCTCCCGGCTCACCGTCGCGCAGGATCAGCAAGCCCTCGACCGGCACGCGTTCGGGCAGCACCTCGCCGCGTAAAGAGGTGGCGGGCAGCGCGGAGAGTCGGGCCTGCAGCGCGGCGAGGATGGTTTCGCGTGGGGTGGGCATGTACGGACCTCTGAGAGTCGTTATTGCAAAATTAGTGCTTCAAGGCTATATAGCCTCCAAGACATGAGGACCGGATGCCGTGGACCGTTTCGTTCGCAGAGGAGTTCGAGCCGGAGTTCGACGAACTCCCGCAAGAGGTGCAGGACGCGATCCTGGCACGCGCGCTCCTGCTGGAACGCGAGGGGCCATCGCTCGGTCGACCGCATGCCGACACCCTGACAGGGTCGAAGCACGCGAACATGAAGGAATTGCGCTGCAATGCCGCTGATGGCGTATGGCGCATCGCCTTCGCATTCGATCCCGACCGGCAGGCGATCCTGCTTGTCGGCGGGGACAAATCAGGTGGCAGCGAGAAGCGCTTCTACAAGCAGCTGATCGCCCGGGCCGACGAACGGTTCGACAGCCATCTCGAGAGACGGAAAGGATGACGATCATGGCACGGACTCTCAAGGACAAGCTGGCTGCCCTCGATCCCGCCCGGCGTGCTGGCGTCGAGGCCGAGGCGGATCGTCTGCATATGGAATACCTGACGCTGCAGGAACTGCGGAAAGCCAAGGAGATGACCCAGGTCCAACTTGCGGACACGCTCGGCATTCAGCAGGCAACGGTGGCGAAATACGAGCGTCAGAGCGATCTGCTCCTCTCGACGCTCACGAGCTACGTGCGCGCGATGGGTGGCAACCTCAAGCTGATGGTCGAATTCCCCGGCAAGGCTCCTGTCGCACTCGAGGGGCTCGGAGACACTGAGGAACCCCGTCGTCGGCGCCGCGCGGCGCGAGAAGAGCGAGAGGTTGAGGCGCGCGCCTAATCATCTAACCCTTCCGTCCACCCAATTCGCCACGATCAGCCCCGGCACGCTGTCCAACGCCCGACCTGCGTCCCGCGCGAGGTCCAGCCGCTTTGGCAGCTTGACCTGCGGCACCAGCAGGAAGATCGGCGCGGTGACCTTGCCGCGCCCAGTCTTGGAGCGCGACACGACCGCCTGGCCCTTCGTGTTCAGCCGCCCCTCCGCCACCAGCAGGCTCGGACCGGTGCGGCGATAGACGAAGCGCAGGCGCAACCCGCGTCGCCGTTCCCATTCGCCGGGCGTGATCCGGCCGCCGCGCAGGGACTTGCCTGCGGCGGGCAACGGGATCGCCAGCCAGAACCCGTTCTTCGAGCGGATCAGCGGGCCGGTGTCGTGCGCCCCGACGATGACCGGCGCCTTCGACCAGACCAGCGCCGCGGCATCGAGGCTTTCGCCCGACCTCGGGAAGTTCTGGCTGCGGATCGAATTGGCGAGCCGGCGTCCGAGTCCCGCGCCGGTGATCTGCAGCCGCCACGCCGTCTTCAGCTCGGTCCCGGCCTCGCGCATGGCGGCGGTCACGGCGCGTTCGCCCGCCGCGACCTCGGCCGCCATCATCGCGACGATGTCGGGATCGATGTCGA